>NZ_JANLCM010000001.1:1200103-1800155 GCF_024979235.1 Herbiconiux aconitum | reverse complement strand
CGCTCGCTCGGCGCATCCGCACCCGTCTCGTCGGCAGCGGGGGCCTCCCACGCGGGCAGATCAGGCAGCGGAGGTGTGGCGGGCGCGGCCTCGCCTTCCCCCTGCACAGGGAATTCCGGGCGGTCTTCCTGACGATCGTCGGTGCTCATGGCGCCACGCTACAACGGGACCGGCCTGGGGGTGGGGACGCGCGCCGGGCGAGCGAGCGGGATCGGAGTTTCAGCCACCCCCGATAGCGCGGACGACCCGCTGCAGGTCGGTCCAGGTGGCGGAATCCTCGAAGGCGAATGCCTTCGAGGAACGGAGGAACAAGAGGTCGTCGACGACCTCGACGTCGAAGACGAGGGGCGCGCCTTCGAAGCGGAGTCCACGCCCCTGCTGGAGGACCCCGTCAAGTTCGGCCCGTTCGAGCTTCACGCAAACGTACCCGCGCGTCTTCGAGTAAGACGCATTGCCGGTCACTCCGCGATCTACGCCGCGGTGGTTTCCGATCTCGAGTCGATCCCCACGGAGCACGCGAAACCTGTCGATAAGAACGTTCACTTGATGCACGCCGAAGAGAATGCTCGGGTAGCCGCTGGAGGGCATCGATGCTTCCATCGTGTACGCGAAGTGGTTCGCCTCAGCCAGACGCGAGAGGCGCAACCGCCGCTTCCATGCACGCCACCGCCCGCGGGGAATGACGCAGATCGCCGTCAGACCGATGATTGCTGCCGCTGCGCTTGCGGTGAGAATGAAGAGCTCGACCGTTCCGAACGGGCCGATCGCTCGAACCCCTGACCAATCGACGAGCCACGAAACCATCGGTAACGCGAGAAGGATGAAGCAGCAGAAGACGAGAAAGGGAGTGAAAGTCCCGGCGGTGCTGCTCCGACTGGAAACCCCGCCGCGGCTCGAAGCCCTGAATCGACGAATGTCGCCACGACTGACGGGCGCTTGGAGCGCCGCGACATCGAACTCAATAGTCACTTAGCGAAGTATACTCATTTATCACACGGCGGGTCTGCGAACCTCAAACACGAGTGAGGGCCCCCGCCAACGGCGAGGGCCCTCCTGGTTCGCGGTCGCCTACTAGTTGTAGGTACCCGGTGTGTAGTCGTCGCTCGAGAACGAATCGAAGTCGACGAACGACAGGTCCGCCTCCGAGAACACCGAGTCATCCGTGAAGATGCGGTTCGGGTAGCGCTCGGCCTTGGCCTCTTCGGTCGCCTCGACGGTGACGTTGCGGTACTTCTGGAGACCGGTTCCGGCCGGGATCAGCTTTCCGATGATCACGTTCTCCTTCAGGCCCACCAGCGGGTCGGACTTGCCCTCCATGGCGGCCTGCGTGAGAACACGCGTGGTCTCCTGGAATGACGCGGCCGACAGCCACGACTCGGTCGCGAGGGACGCCTTGGTGATACCCATGACCTCCTGACGAGCCGATGCGGGCTTCTTGCCCTCGGCGAGCGTGGCGCGGTTCACCTCGGTGTACCGCGACCGGTCGACGAGCTCACCGGGGAGCAGGTCGGTGTCGCCGTGCTCGACGACGGTGACCTTGCGGAGCATCTGTCGGACGATGACCTCGATGTGCTTGTCGTGGATCGGCACACCCTGCGAACGGTAGACGCCCTGGACACCGCCCACGAGGTGCTTCTGCACCTCGCGCACGCCCTTGACTCGAAGGACTTCCTTCGGGTCGACGGCGCCGATGATGAGCTGCTCACCGAGCTCCACGTGCTGCCCGTCCTCGATGAGGAGGGTGGCACGCTTCAGCACCGGGTACGCGATCGGCTCGTCGCCGTTGTCGGGCGTGAGGATCACCTTGCGGCTGCGGTCGGTGTCTTCGATGGTGACGCGACCGGCGGCCTCGACGATGGGCGACGCACCCTTGGGGGTGCGTGCCTCGAAGAGCTCCTGCACACGGGGAAGACCCTGCGTGATGTCGTCGGCCGAAGCCGATCCACCGGTGTGGAAGGTACGCATCGTGAGCTGGGTTCCGGGCTCGCCGATCGACTGGGCCGCGATGATGCCGACGGCCTCTCCGATGTCGACGAGGTTTCCGGTGGCCAGCGACCGGCCGTAGCAGGTCGCGCAGACACCGACGGCCGACTCGCAGGTCAGCACGGAGCGCACCTTGATGTTGCGCACGCCCGCGGCGACCAGCTTGTCGATCAAAACGTCTCCGACGTCGCTTCCGGCCTCGGCCACGACCTCACCCTTCTCGTTCACCGCGTCAGCGGCGAGCGAGCGGGCGTAGACCGAGTTCTCGACGTTGGCGTCGCGAACCCAGACACCCGGAGCCTCTTCGATGGCGATCGGGAGGTCGAGACCCCTCGACGTGCCACAGTCGGGCTCACGGATGATGACGTCCTGCGACACGTCGACGAGTCGACGCGTGAGGTAACCCGAGTCGGCGGTACGGAGGGCCGTGTCGGCCAGACCCTTACGGGCACCGTGCGTCGCGATGAAGTACTCCGCCACCGACAATCCCTCGCGGTACGAGGAGATGATCGGGCGAGGGATGATCTCACCCTTCGGGTTGTTCACGAGTCCACGCATACCGGCGATGTTGCGGATCTGCAGCCAGTTACCACGAGCACCGGAGGACACCATGCGGTTGATGGTGTTGTCCTTCGGGAAGTTGTCGCGCATGGCCTGCGCGACCTCTTCGGTGGCCTTCGTCCAGATCTGGATGAGCTCCTGGCGACGCTCGAGGTCGGTCGTGAGACCCTTCTCGAACTGGCCCTGCACCTTGGCGGCCTGCTTCTCGTAGCCCGCCACGATCTCGCGCTTGTTCGGCGGAGTCAGGATGTCGGAGAGCGCTACCGTGACACCCGAGCGGGTGGCCCAGTAGAAACCGGCGTCCTTGATGCGGTCGAGAGATGCAGCAACCTCCACCTTGGGGTAGCGCTCAGCGAGATCGTTGACGATCCCGGACAGCATCCCCTTGTCGGCGACGTCCCGCGTGAGCGGGTAGTCGGCCGGGAGGGCCTCGTTGAACAGTGCGCGGCCGAGCGAGATGTCGACCAGCACGGGGCCGTCGACGTAGCCCTCGGGGCGCTCCTCATCGTGGAAGTGCACGTCGGTGAGACGGATGCGCACGTTGGCGTTGAGGTCGAGCGTCTTCTGATCGAATGCCAGGATCGCCTCGGCGATCGAGGAGAACGCGCGGCCTTCGCCGAGCGCCCCTTCCTTGATCGTGGTGAGGTGGTGCAGACCGATGATCATGTCCTGGGTCGGCAGGGTGACCGGGCGGCCATCCGACGGCTTCAGGATGTTGTTCGACGCGAGCATCAGGATGCGGGCCTCGGCCTGGGCCTCGACCGACAGCGGAAGGTGGACGGCCATCTGGTCACCGTCGAAGTCCGCGTTGAACGCGGCGCAGACGAGCGGGTGCAGCTGGATCGCCTTGCCCTCCACGAGCTGAGGCTCGAAGGCCTGGATGCCGAGACGGTGAAGCGTCGGTGCACGGTTCAGCAGAACGGGGCGCTCGCGGATGATCTCCTCGAGCACGTCCCACACCTGCGGACGGCTGCGCTCGACCATGCGCTTCGCGGCCTTGATGTTCTGAGCGTGGCTCAGGTCGATCAGGCGCTTGATCACGAACGGCTTGAACAGCTCCAGAGCCATCTGCTTGGGCAGACCGCACTGGTGCAGCTTCAGCTGCGGACCGACGATGATGACCGAACGACCCGAGTAGTCGACGCGCTTGCCCAGCAGGTTCTGGCGGAAACGACCCTGCTTTCCCTTGAGCATGTCGCTCAGGGACTTCAGGGCGCGGTTGCCGGTTCCGGTGACGGGGCGACCACGGCGGCCGTTGTCGAACAGTGCGTCGACGGCCTCCTGCAGCATCCGCTTCTCGTTGTTCACGATGATCTCGGGAGCCCCGAGGTCGAGCAGACGACGCAGACGGTTGTTGCGGTTGATCACACGACGGTAGAGGTCGTTGAGGTCACTGGTCGCGAAGCGGCCACCGTCGAGCTGCACCATCGGGCGCAGCTCCGGCGGGATGACCGGCACCACGTCGAGCACCATGGCGGCCGGCGAGTTGCCGGTGGCCAGGAAGGAGCTCACGACACGCAGACGCTTGATGGCGCGGATCTTCTTCTGACCCTTGCCCTCCGAGATCTGCAGGCGCAGGTTCTCGCCCTCGGTGACGAGGTCGAAGGCCTCGAGGCGCTTCTTGATGGCCTCGGCGCCCATGTAGGCCTCGAAGTACATCCCGTAGCGGTCCTGGAGCTCGTGGAAGATCGCGTCTTCCGGCTTGAGCTCGCCGACCTTGAGGTTGCGGAAGTCTTCCCACACCCGCTCGAGCTGGGAGATCTGGTCGTCGTAGGCCTTGCGGGCCTGGGCCATCTCCTTCTCGGCGCCATCCTTCGTGCGGCGCTTCTGATCGGCCTTGGCGCCCTCGTTCTCGAGTTCGGCGAGGTCGGTCTCCAGGCGCGTCAGACGCTCGGCGATGCGCACGTCACGCTGGTCGGACAGGGTCTTGATCTCGAGCCGCAGCTCGTTCTCGAGGCCCGGCATGTCGGCGTGGCGACCGTCTTCGTCGACCGAGATGATCATGTACGCGGCGAAGTAGATGACCTTCTCGAGGTCTTTCGGCGCCATGTCGAGCAGGTAGCCCAAGCGCGAGGGAACGCCCTTGAAGTACCAGATGTGGGTGACCGGAGCGGCGAGCTCGATGTGGCCCATGCGCTCACGACGGACGGAGCTCTTGGTGACCTCCACGCCGCAGCGCTCGCAGACGATGCCCTTGAAGCGCACTCGCTTGTACTTGCCGCAGGAACACTCCCAGTCACGGCTCGGCCCGAAGATCTGCTCTCCGAAGAGGCCGTCCTTCTCGGGCTTCAGCGTGCGGTAGTTGATGGTCTCGGGCTTCTTGACCTCACCGTGCGACCACTTGCGGATGTCGTCGGCCGTTGCGAGGCCGATCCGCAGCTCATCAAAAGTTGTTACGTCGAGCAATTTTCCTTCTCTCCTGGAAAAAGTCTTCTAGTGGTTGCCGGCTCAGATGTCGTCGATGGACGACGACTCGAAGCGGCTGGAGATGTTGATGCCGAGCTCTTCAGCGGCACGGAAGACCTCGTCGTCCGTGTCGCGCAGGCTGACCGCGGTGCCGTCGGCCGAGAGCACCTCGACGTTCAGGCAGAGCGACTGCATCTCCTTGATGAGCACCTTGAAGGACTCCGGGATGCCCGGCTCCTGGATGTTCTCACCCTTGACGATCGCCTCGTAGACCTTGACGCGGCCCAGGATGTCGTCGGACTTGATGGTCAGGAGCTCCTGCAGTGCGTACGCCGCGCCATAAGCTTCGAGCGCCCACACCTCCATCTCACCGAAACGCTGTCCACCGAACTGCGCCTTACCACCCAGCGGCTGCTGCGTGATCATCGAGTACGGTCCGGTCGAACGCGCGTGGATCTTGTCGTCGACCAGGTGGTGCAGCTTCAGGATGTACATGTAGCCGACCGAGACGGGCTCCGGGTACGGCTCGCCGGAGCGGCCGTCGAAGAGCTGCGTCTTACCGGAGGACCCGATCAGACGCTCGCCGTCGCGGGTGAGCGTCGTCGAGTCGAGCAGACCCGCGATCTCTTCCTCGGATGCACCGTCGAACACCGGGGTGGCGACCTTCGTGCCCGGGGCGGCCGAACGGGCCTCCACCGGAAGGTTCGCAGCCCACTTGGCCTTGCCGTCGACGTCCCAGCCCTGCTTCGCGATCCACCCGAGGTGGGTCTCGAGAACCTGACCGAAGTTCATGCGGCCCGGGATACCCATCGGGTTGAGCACGATGTCGACCGGAGTTCCGTCGGCGAGGAAGGGCATGTCTTCGACCGGGAGGATCTTCGAGATGACACCCTTGTTGCCGTGACGGCCGGCGAGCTTGTCGCCCGCGGTGATCTTGCGCTTCTGGGCGATGTAGACCACGACACGCTGGTTGACGCCCGAGCCGAGCTCGTCGTCGTTCTCGGCCGAGAACTCCTTGATGTCGATGATCGTTCCCTCTTCACCGTGGGGCACCTTGAGGCTCGTGTCACGAACCTCGCGGGACTTCTCGTTGAAGATGGCGCGCAGCAGGCGCTCCTCGGCGGAGAGCTCGGTCTCACCCTTCGGCGTGACCTTGCCCACCAGGATGTCGCCGGGGCGAACCTCGGCGCCGATGCGGATGATTCCGCGCTCGTCGAGGTCGGCCAGCAGCTCCGGGCTCACGTTGGGGAGGTCACGGGTGATCTCCTCTTTACCGAGCTTGGTGTCGCGGGCATCCACTTCGTACTCTTCGATGTGAATCGAGGAGAGCACGTCGTCCTTCACCAGGTTCTGGCTCAGGATGATCGCGTCTTCGAAGTTGTGACCCTCCCACGGCATGAACGCCACGAGGAGGTTCTTGCCGAGCGCGAGCTCGCCGTTCTCGGTGGCCGGGCCATCGGCGATAACCTGACCCGCTTCGATCCGCTCGCCTTCGGCGACGATGACGCGGTTGTTGTACGACGTGCCCTGGTTGGAGCGGTCGAACTTGCGCAGGTAGTAGGTCTCGGTTCCGGCGTCGTCGAGCAGCACGGTGACGGAGTCGGCGGAGACCTCCTGCACCACACCGGCGGCGTTCGCGGTGACCACGTCTCCGGCGTCGATGGCGGCGAAGCCCTCCATACCGGTTCCGACCAGCGGCGACTCCGAACGGAGCAGCGGCACGGCCTGACGCTGCATGTTCGCACCCATGAGGGCGCGGTTCGCGTCGTCGTGCTCGAGGAACGGGATGAGCGACGTCGCGACCGACACCATCTGGCGCGGCGAGACATCCATGTAGCCGATGTCCTCGTGCGGGAAGAGGTCGACCTCTCCGCCCTTCTTACGGGCGAGCACGCGGGGCTCGGCGAACTTGGCGTCGGCCGTGAGCGGCGCGTTGGCCTGGGCGACGATGTACTCGTCTTCCTCCGACGCGGTCAGGTAGTCGATGTTCGCTGTGACCACACCGTCGACGACGCGACGGTAGGGGGTCTCGATGAAACCGAAGGAGTTGATTCGCGCGAACGATGCGAGCGAACCGATCAGGCCGATGTTCGGGCCTTCAGGGGTCTCGATCGGGCACATGCGGCCGTAGTGCGAGGGGTGAACGTCTCGCACCTCGACGCCGGCACGCTCACGGCTCAGACCACCCGGGCCCAGCGCGGAAAGGCGACGCTTGTGCGTCAGACCCGCGAGGGGGTTGTTCTGGTCCATGAACTGCGACAGCTGGCTCGTTCCGAAGAACTCCTTGATCGCGGCGACGACAGGGCGCACGTTGATCAGGGTCTGCGGTGTGATGGCCTCGATGTCCTGCGTGGTCATGCGCTCGCGAACGACGCGCTCCATGCGGGACAGACCGGTGCGGACCTGGTTCTGGATGAGCTCGCCGACCGCGCGGATGCGGCGGTTGCCGAAGTGGTCGATGTCGTCGACGTCGAGACGGATCTCGACCGGCTTGCCGTCGCGCACGCCGTTCAGCGTGGTCTGGTTGTCGTGCAGCGCCACCAGGTACTTGATCGTCGCGATGATGTCCTGGTTCGTGAGAACCGAGTCGCTCAGCGGGGCGTCGATACCGAGCTTGCGGTTGATCTTGTAACGACCCACCTTCGCCAGGTCGTAACGCTTCGGGTTGAAGTAGAAGTTGTCGAGGAGCGCACGCGCGGCCTCGGCGGCGACCTGCTCGCCCGGACGGAGCTTGCGGTAGATGTCCTTGAGAGCCTCCTCCTTGGTGAGGATGGAGTCCTTCTCGAGAGTGGCCTCGATGGAGGCGTAACCCTTGAACTCCTCGAGGATCTCTTCGCTCGTGAGGCCGAGGGCCTTGAGGAAGACGGTCACCGACTGCTTGCGCTTGCGGTCGATGCGAACGCCGACCTGGTCGCGCTTGTCGATCTCGAACTCGAGCCAGGCACCGCGGCTCGGGATGATGCGGGCCGAGTAGATGTCCTTGTCGGAGGTCTTCTCAGGGGTGCGCTCGAAGTACACGCCGGGAGAACGGACCAGCTGCGACACGACGACACGCTCGGTGCCGTTGATGATGAACGTTCCCTTTTCGGTCATGAGCGGGAAGTCGCCCATGAAGACCGTCTGGGTCTTGATCTCACCGGTCTGGTGGTTCATGAACTCGGCCTCGACGTAGAGGGGAGCCGCGTAGGTCTTGCCGCGCTCCTTGCACTCGTCGATGGTGTACTTCTCCGGCTCCAGGAACGGGCTGGTGAAGCTGAGCTGCATGGTCTCGCCGAGGTCTTCGATCGGAGAGATCTCCTCGAAGATCTCATCGAGACCCGAGTGGCTCGGCAGGTCTTGACGACCAGCGGCCTTGGCTTCGGCGACGCGTGCCTTCCACACGTCGTTCCCGACCAGCCAGTCAAAGCTCTCGGTCTGCAGAGCGAGCAGATCGGGAACCGTCAGCGTGTCGGTGATCTTGGCGAACGAGAGCCGCGATGCGGCCCGACCGTTCTTGGGTGAATTGGTGGTTGCGTTGCGCGCAGCAGCCAAGGAAATAACCTCCGTGGGCCCCGTCGGGCCTTGTGTTACTTACGGTCGAGTGGTGACGAGAACTCCGCAGACATGGTCTGAACCCGCAATATGGTTCTAGAGTGTTGCTGCACGGTATGGTGTGGAACCTGTCCGCGCGGCTGCCGACCACAATATGAAGGCATGGGTTTTCTGGGAGCGCAAAGAACCACTATAGGTGTTTGCGACACGCCTGTCCAGTCGTTTCCTTGACCAGTTCGGAATTCTCAGGTATAACCGCGTGAAGCACACCGGATCGCCTCCACCCTCGCACCCCTCGGTGCGACTCCAGGACGGGTTGATGGCCGCGATCGAAGACGATCGTTACCGGCCGGGCTCCCGGATTCTCGTCGTCGACGGCACCCCTCAATCGCACGTCGACCTCGACGATCCCGGTTACCTCTCGTTCGAATACGTGCGGCGGATCGGGCACGGCATCGACCTCGTCGCCCCACCCGGTGCGCCCATCACGGCGGCTCACCTGGGAGGCGGTGCGTTCACGCTCCCCCGCTACGTCGAGGCGACGCGACCCGGTTCCCGTCAGCAGGTGGTGGAGATCGACAGCGCGCTGGTCGAGTTCGTGCGGACGCACCTTCCGCTCCCGCGTTCGGCGAGCATCCGGGTGCGGCACGGGGATGCTCGTGAGGTTCTGTCGAAGTTCCCGCCGGGGCTCCGCGGAACCGTCGACGTCGTGATCGTCGACGTGTTCGCCGGCGCCCGGACGCCGGCCCACGTCACGAGCGCGGAGTTCTACGAGGCCGTGGCGGGCGTCCTCTCGCCCTCCGGGATCGTGGCCGTGAACGTGGCCGACGGCGCTGGGCTGGCCTTCGCACGGAGCCAGGCAGCCACGCTGTCGCACGTGTTCGCTGAGGTGGCACTGGTCGTCGATCCGCAGATGCTGAAGGCACGGCGGTTCGGCAACGTCGTGGCGTTCGCGTCATCCGCTCCCCTGCCGTTCGAGGGGCTGCCGCGGCTCGTCGCCGGAGATCCGGTGCCGGCGAAAGTCGTCGCGGGGCGGGAATTGCGCAACTTCATCGCCGGCGCCCCGGTGTCGACCGATCAGACGTCGACGCCGTCTCCGGCTCCCGCTCGGAGCATTTTCCAGGTAGACCGGAAGAAGACGACCTAGGGCGACGGAAGGACGACGATCGGATGCGCACTCGAACCGGTGTCGGGGCATCCGTCGCCGCGGTCGCGGCGCTGTTCCTCGCAGCCTGCAGCGGGGAGCCCACGGCGGCACCGAGGGCCTCGGTGGTGTCGACGGCTTCTCCGACGCCCTCCGCCTCGCCCTCACGGTCACCCACTCCGACGCCGACGGCCGCGCCCGTCGAAGATCTCGGACCCCTGGTGCCGTCGGGCGATCCCGTGGTGATCGCGTCGAACCTGGCCGCTCCGTGGTCGATCGCGCGTTTGGCCGACGGGTCGTTGATCGTGAGTGAGCGCGACACCGGCGTGATCGCCGAGATCGTCGGCGCTGCCGCCGTGCCTCTCACGACTGTTCCGGGGGTCGTGGCCGCGGGAGAAGGCGGACTCCTCGGCCTCGCAGCGCTGGAAGACGCATCCGGAAGCTATCTGTACGCCTACTTCACCTCCGCCGGCGACAACCGGGTGATGCGGATGCCGCTGGCCGGCGCCGCGGGAGCCCACACCCTGGGTGCACCCGAAGTCGTGCTGAGCGGGATACCCAAAGCGTCGAACCACGACGGCGGGCGGATGGCGTTCGGGCCGGACGGGATGCTCTACATCACGGCCGGAGATGCCAGCACCGGGTCGAACGCGCAGACTCTCGACTCGCTCGGGGGCAAGATCCTGCGGCTCACACCGACCGGGGCGGTGCCTGCGGACAACCCGTTCCCCGGGTCGCCGGTCTGGACGCTTGGGCATCGCAACCCGCAAGGGATCGCCTGGGCCGCCGACGGCACGATGTGGGCTGCCGAGTTCGGGCAGGACACCTGGGACGAGATGAACCGCATCACCCCCGGAGCGAACTACGGGTGGCCGATCGTCGAGGGCCTCGCAGGCGATCCTGCGCTGGTCGACCCGATCGCGCAGTGGCCGACCGACGATGCGTCGCCGTCGGGGATCGCCGTGGTGGGCGACACGATCTTCATGGCCGGGCTCGGCGGCGAACGCCTCTGGACGGTCGGTTTCGACGGCGCGTCGGCCGAATGGTACGGCGGCGGCCAGCTCGGCCGACTGCGAGACGTGGTGCGCGGGCCCGGGTCGACGGTGTACCTGCTCACGAACAACACGGATGGGCGCGGCTCGCCCCGACCCGGCGACGACGTGTTGTACCAAGTGAATCTGGTGCCGGCGGGGTGAGTCGCCACCCCCGATCGGGGAGTGGCAAGTACCCTTGACGCGACGGGACCCGAAACCCCGACACAGCCCCTGGAGCACGAACTGAGCATCATCACCGGTTACGACATGACCACCCTTCGCGAGAAGGTCGATCTCGACGCCGTGAGCGAGCGGCTCGAGGAACTCGGCAAGCTCCGGAGCCTCTCCGCACTCAACGAGAAGGTCGTTCTGCTGCGCCTCAGCGGGCAACTCGACGACGCCTTCGTCATCGCGAACGAAGCGGTGCGGCAGGCGCGCTTCTCGGGTGACCGGGAGCAGGCGCTGGGGGCGCGCATCCGTCGGGCGCAGGTGCAGCAGTATCAGGGCAAGTACACGGCCGCGCTGCAGGAGTTGAGCCTCTGCGTCGAAGAGGCGCAGACCCACGAGTGGGGTTCCCTCGAAGCCACCGCCACACTGAGCCGCGGCAAAGTGCACTTCGAGATGAGGGAGTTCGAGCCGGCGCTGACGGACTTCAAGGCCGCGGTCTTTCTGATGGAGCGACTCGGCGCATCCATCGACCAGCTGGAGAGCTCGCTGGTGGCGGTCGCCGTGACCGAATCATTCCTTTCGTCGTAGGCTTCTGCGGTGGCTGATCTTCTGCGAGTGACGACCTGGGCGAACGCCCTGATCGCCTTGCATCTGGACGCCCGGGTGTGGTCGTTCGGTTTCGACAACGCGAAGACGCGCGCCGGGCAGTGCAACTACACGGCGCATCGCATCACGGTGTCGCGATACTTGGCGGCGCGGTATGAGGACGACGAGATCCACCAGATCTTGCTGCACGAGGTCGCGCACGCGCTGGCCGGGTCGTCTGCCGCCCACGGGCCGCGCTGGGTGGAGCTCGCACGATCGATCGGCTACGAGGGGTCGCGGCTGCACGACGGCACGCGCGCCGACGAACTGGCACCGTGGGTGGGACGCTGCCCGGCCGGCCACGAGTTCTATCGACACCGCCGGCCGTCGTCACGGCTCTCCTGCAGCCTCTGCGCGCGCGGCTTCAGCTCGGCGCACCTCATCACCTGGACGCGTCGCGACGTCGCCGGTGTCCGGCGGAGCGCCGTGCGCACGGCGCAGCGCTCCGCCTGAGCAACTAGTCGGTGACCTGGACCTCTTTCCAGAAGGCGACGTAGTTGGTGAAGTCCTTGCCCACGCGGTCGAACGCGGTGGGGTAGGGGTGCGGGTAGGTCCACGCCCGATCCTGCAGCGACGCGGTGCCGTCCTTCACGTTGAAGTACTGGCACTCGCCTTTCCAGGGGCAGGTATAGGGAGTGGGGCTCTTCTCGAGCAGCTCGGCGTTGACGCTCGAGGGCGGGAAGTACCAGTTGCCCTCGATCGCGATCAGGTCTTCTTTGGGTGCTTCGGCGATGACGGTGCCGCCCAGGACTGCCTTCATATGGTGACCTCCAATGTCACCTCAACGCTACGCCTTGTGCGCGGCGTGGGGGCTGTCGATCCGATCCGAGCTGTCGATCGCGCATGCGGCGGCGACCTCGGCGGCGCGGCCTTGCGCGATCCATTCCTGACCGGCCGCTGACGCCGAGACCAGGTGCCCGACCGCTCCCCGGAGGGTGGTGAAGGCCGCGCAGGCCGCGGCTGCCTCGGGCGAGGAGAAGTCGATGCCGAGCGACGCGAGGGCGTCGACGATGGCGCCCGCCACGAGGAAGTCCTCGACCGCGAACTGGCCGTCGGCTCGGGCCGGCGTGACGATTGCGACCATCGCCCGGTCGCCCCGCCGCGCCTGTTCCTCGAGCACGGCGCGCGCGACCGCGGTGCGCACCCGGAAGTCGCTCGGGAGGACGAGAGCGTCACGAACGCCTGACGAGAGGGTCGTTGCGCTCTCCTCCTCCCGAAGCGCGTCGGCGAACACCACGACGTGCGCGTCAGCGACCAGCGCAGCGATCGTGGCCGGATCGGACATCGGCACTCCGATGTGCAACCGCACCTGATAACGCGCCTGCGAGTTGTGCGGGGCGACGGGAACGGGAGCGGCGGCATCGGTCTGGCTGTGCATCCGTCGATTTTACGAGTCCGGAGCTTGGCCGAGCGAACCGACCGGGAGAGACTGGGGAGGTGCGCGTGCTGCTGAAGATGATCCTCGACTGCGACCCTGATGCGGCGTGGCGCGCCATCCGGAGTCCCGCCGTTTTTCGCGAGGTGTCGAGCCCTCTGGTGGAGATCGAATCGCTCGCGGCCGACGGCTTCCCGACCGTGTGGGAGCCGGGTCAGCATCCGGTCGTCATGCGCGGAGGCGGGGTGATCCCGATGGGCAAGCAGATCATCCGGCTCACCTTCGAATCCGCGCAGCGCGGTGACGTGCGCATCCTGCACGACTCGGGTCAGGGCGTGACCGGAGCGGTCAGCGCCATCCGGCTCTGGGATCACCGGATGGCCGTGTCACCCGATCCGGCCGGCACCGGGAAGACGCTCTACCGCGACCAGCTGATCGTGAAGGCGGGCCTGATCACCCCCATCGCCTGGTACAGCCTCTGGGCGTTCTGGCAGTGGCGCGGTCGCAAGCTGCGAGCCCTCGCGCCCAGCTGGGCCTACGACTTTCCCGCACCAGAACTTGTGCAGGAGGAGACATCTGTGGAGGACAAGACATGAACGCACGCGCCACGACCGCACTCGAGACGGCCGATTGGCGCCGGCGCGTGTTCAGCCTCTACGAAGAGGTGCGCCGCCTGCGCGGAGTGGATGCCGTCGAAGCCCATGAATTCTGGCGCGAGGCGCGCGACGACCTGTTCCGGCTGCATCCGGCCTCCCCGCTTCTCCCTGAAGACCTCGAGGGCTTCGGCGGCCTGCCGATCGCGCCTTACGACCCCGCCTGGAGCTTCGAGGTCGAGATCGAAGAAGTGGCCGACGACGACCCGCGTCCCCGGCATTTCGACTTCGAGACCGGAACAGACGGAGTCGTGCCGTTCGACCTGCTCGGCATCGCGCGCCTCGAGGGCGTGGGCACGCTGGACGTCTGGCGCCTGACCTCCTACGGCGGCGGCCTCTTCGTGCCCGTGAAAGATGCGCGGGCCGGCAAGCGGGACGGCACCTACGGCGGCGGCCGCTACCTCGTCGACACCGTCAAGGGCGCAAGCCTCGACCAGAACGTCGTGCTGGGCGTCGGCAGCACCTCGACCCTCGTGCTCGACTTCAACTTCGCCTACAACCCCTCCTGCGCCTACGACCCGGCCTGGGCCTGCCCGCTGGCCCAACCGGGCAACCGCGTGCCTGTGCAAATACCCGTCGGTGAGAGCTACCCGGGAGACGTGCACTAGACTGAAGTCACTCGAGGGCTCGATTGAGAGTCCCGTGCGTCGAAAGAACGCTCCCTCTTCACTCTGATTCAGGAACCGCCGTCAGCATCGCTGAGACCGGCGGGGCGGATCAATTGCAGATACTTCTTGCGGCGAACGGATGCACCGTCGGTGCGTTCGCCAAACATCCGAGTGAGCCTTCTTTCCAGCTGTGCGCACCGGACTGATGCCTGAAAGGCACCACGTTGTCCAACACCCCCTCATCCTTCGGCGCGCTCGGCGTGCCCGCTCCCCTCGTCGCCTCGCTCACCGCGAGCGGCATCGTCGAGCCCTTCCCCATCCAGGTCGACACGCTTCCCGACACGCTCAACGGTCGCGACGTTCTCGGCCGCGGAAAGACCGGCTCCGGCAAGACCCTGGCCTTCTCCATCCCGATGGTCGCCCGTCTCGCGGGCCAGCTCGCCGGTGGCAAGCGCCGCCCGGGCCACCCCGTCGGCCTCATCCTCGCCCCGACCCGCGAGCTCGCCACCCAGATCGACGCGGTGCTCGCGCCGCTCGCCAAGGTCTACAACATGACCACCACCACCATCTTCGGAGGCGTCTCGCAGGGCCGTCAGGTCACTGCCCTGAAGGCCGGCGTCGACATCGTCGTGGCCTGCCCGGGCCGCCTCGAAGACCTCATGAAGCAGGGCTTCGTGTCGCTCGACGCCGTGGAGATCACCGTGCTCGACGAGGCCGACCACATGGCCGACCTGGGCTTCCTGCCCGTCGTCACCCGCATCCTCGACAAGACCCCGCAGTCGGGTCAGCGTCTGCTCTTCTCCGCCACGCTCGACAACGGCGTGGACAAGCTGGTGCGCAAGTTCCTCCACAACGAGGTGCTGCACTCGGTCGACGAGGCCAACTCCCCCGTCGCCGCCATGACCCATCACGTGTTCGAGACCGAGTCGGTCGAGTCGAAGCGCGTTCTCGTCGAGAAGCTCGCCTCGGGCACCGGCCGCCGCATCCTGTTCATGCGTACCAAGCACCACGCCAAGAAGCTCGCGAAGCAGCTGACGGATGCCGGCATCCCCTCGGTCGACCTGCACGGCAACCTCTCTCAGGTGGCGCGCGACCGCAACCTCGCCGCTTTCTCGGCCGGCACCGTGCGCGTTCTCGTGGCCACGGATGTCGCGGCCCGCGGTGTTCACGTCGACGACATCGAACTCGTCATCCATGTCGACCCGCCGGCGGAGCACAAGGCATACCTGCACCGCTCGGGCCGCACGGCTCGCGCCGGCTCGGCCGGTGACGTCGTCACCATCATGCTGCCCGCGCAGCGCAAGGACGTGAAGGATCTGCTCCGCAAGGCAGCCATCAACGTCACCCCCGAGGCCGTGAACGCCGACTCCGCGTCGGTCAACGCGCTCACCGGTGAGGTCGCCGCTTATGTGAAGCCGGCGCCGCGCACCACGAACGCGCTCCCGGCATCCGGGCAGCCGCGCCGCGGTGGCGGGTCGGGCGGCGGCTCCGGTCGCGGCAACGGCGGCAACGGTGGCGGGCGCTCACAGGGCGCCAACGCTCAGCGCAAGCGCGCCGGCCGCGACGGTGAAGGCCAGGGTCAGGGCGCCGGTTCGCGCCAGGGTGCCGGTTCGGGCGCGGGCGGCCGCGGTCGCGGCGGCAACGGCGGAAGCGCCGGTGGCGGCAGCCGCTCCTTCTACAGCACCTCGACCGATCGCCCGGCTTCGGGCTCCGGCGAGGGCGGCGGACGCCGTGGCGGCCAGGGCGGCTCCGGCGCGGCTTCGGCCGGTTCCGACCGTCCGCGCTCGTCGGCGGCGTCGTTCTCGGCCGGCAGCAACGGCGGCCGTCGCCGCTCGCGCTAGTCGCGCATCCGCTTCACTCCCGAACGGCCCGTCTCCTCGGAGGCGGGCCGTTTCGCGTCATCGGGTGGGCACAATTTGTCGCCATCGACGCGTTCGTGCGACGAATCGTGCCCACTCGATTCGGAGGCTCACTCAGGGCTTGGGTGGGGACTGGGGGTAGACCGTCTCGTGGCGGGCGAGTTGCGCCACGAAGGTCGCGATGCGGCGGGCGCGGGTTTCGTGGCGCTTGGCGTTGACGGTGCGGAACAGGATCGCGTAGCGGTTCTGGCTCGAGAGGGTGGCGAAGAACGCTTTCGCCTCGGGGTTCGCGTCGAGTGCCGCGACGAGGTCGTCGGGCACTTCGATGTTCTTCGATGAGGCGTACGCCGCCTCCCACCGGCCGTCAGCCTTCGCGCGTTCGATCTCTCGGAAGCCGCCGTCGCGCATCCGGCCCGCCTCGATCAGCGTCGCGACTTTCACCCGGTTGATCTGCGACCACAGGCTCTTGGACCGCCGCGGGGTGAAGGTCTGCAGAAAGAAGTCGTCGTCGAAGGAGTTGCGGCGCGCGTCGATCCAGCCGTGACAGAGTGCCACGTCGAGCGCCTCGAGGTGGCTCACCGTGGTGTGCGCACTCCCCTTCTTGGCGATGGCGAGACGCACCCCGTCTGACGAGTCGAAGTTCTCGGCGAGCCAGGCCTCCCAGGCAGCGGCGTCGTCGAAGTAGTGGATGTCGCGTTCGTCGATGATGCGCCTCCCGTCGGATGACTCCGAGGCTAGGGCAGACGTCCGACAGAGGCCAGAGCCGAGCGCAGGAGGCTGCCCCGACCGCCCTCCATCTCGGCCGAGATGGCTTCGGAGGCCGCTTCGTGGGGGGTCATCCAGGTGAGCTCGAGCGCATCCTGCCGCGGTTCGCAGGTGCCCGTGACCGGCACGACGTAGGCCAACGAGACCGCATGCTGACGCTCGTCGTAGAAGGTCGAGACGCCCGGCAACGGGAAGTACTCGGCCACCTGGAACGGCACGGGACTTGCCGGAAGCTGCGGGAACGCCATCGGCCCGAGATCTTTCTCGAGGTGGCGGAAGAGCGCGTCTCGGAGGGTCTCGCCGTACATCACGCGGCCGGAGACGAGCGTGCGGGTGATGGTGCCGCTCGATCCGACCCGGAGCAGAACGCCGACCTCGACCACCTGGCCGAGCCCGTCGACCCGCACCGGCACGGCCTCGACGTAGAGCAGCGGGAGGCGCTGCCGGATCTCTGCGAGTTCACTGTCGCTCAGCCAGCCGGAGTTGGGGTCGGGGGTGCGAACGCTCATAGTCCATTCTTACCCGCTCACCCGGTGCCGGGGCGCGCGACAGGCCCCCGATTACGCCGACGGCGAGAGGCGGTGCCGATGTCAGGGGCATGGGTGAGTATTGAGGCATGAGCGACGTGCTCGACAGATTCTCTCCCGCGACCCGCGAGTGGTTCCTCGGCGCCTTCGCGGCCCCGACGGCGGCGCAGGCCGGTGCGTGGAACGCGGTGTCCGGCGGAGACCACGCGCTCGTCGTCGCGCCGACGGGTTCGGGCAAGACGCTGGCGGCGTTCCTCTGGGCGATCGACCGGCTCTCCTCCACCATCACTCCGGGCGAACCCCGCTCCACGTCCGTGCTCTACGTCTCGCCGCTCAAGGCGCTGGCGGTCGACGTCGAACGCAACCTGCGGTCTCCGCTCGTGGGCATCACGCAGACGGCGAAGCGGATGGGCGCGGCTCCCCCGGTGATCACCGTGGGCGTACGCTCGGGCGACACTCCGGCAGCCGAACGGCGCAACCTCGCGAAGAATCCCCCCGACATCCTCATCACGACGCCGGAGTCGCTCTTTCTCATGCTCACGTCGGCGGCCCGCGAGTCGCTCGCGGCGGTGACGACGGTCATCGTCGACGAGGTGCACGCCGTCGCCGCCACGAAGCGCGGGGCGCACCTCGCGGTGAGCCTCGATCGGCTCGATCAACTGCTTCCCCAGCCGGCCCAGCGGATCGGCCTCTCGGCGACCGTGCGGCCGCGCGAAGAAGTGGCTCGCTTCCTGGCCGGCGGGCGGCCGGTGACCATCGTGGCGCCGCCGTCGAGCAAGAAGTTCGACCTTCAGGTGATCATGCCGGTTGAGGACATGACGCAGATCCCGCCCTCGGAGGCCGCGTCGTCGCTCGAGGGTTCGGCTGCCGGCGCCTCCGCACCTGAACAGGGATCGATCTGGCCGCACGTCGAAGAAGACATCGTCGACCGCATCCTCGAGCACCGATCATCGATCGTCTTCGCCAACTCACGGCGGCTCGCCGAGCGGCTGACCGCCCGGCTGAACGAGATCTACGCGGGGCGACAGCTCTGGGAGGAGCCGATCGAGGGCGCCGTCATCCCGGTGCCGTTCGACGACACCGACTCCGAGGCCGAGAGCGTGTTCGACAACGACGGCGAAGAAGCCGACGGTGCGGATGCAGGGCCGCCGGCCGCCCAGCCGTCGGCCGCCGGGCCCTCGGCCGCCCTGTCGCCGCCTGCCTCGTCGTCGACCCCTTCGCCGCCGGCATCCGTGTCGCGCCCGCCCGCGCAGATGATGGGGCAGGCCGGCCAGACCTCCGGCTCCGAGCCGGTGCTCGCCCGCGCCCACCACGGTTCTGTGAGCAAGGAACAGCGGGCCCTCATCGAAGACGATTTGAAGAGCGGGCGGCTGCGCTGCGTGGTCGCGACGTCGAGTCTCGAGCTCGGCATCGACATGGGCGCCGTCGACCTGGTCATCCAGGTCGAGGCGCCGCCCTCGGTCGCGAGCGGGCTGCAGCGCGTCGGGCGCGCCGGCCACCAGGTGGGCGAGATCTCGAAGGGCCTGCTCTACCCGAAGCATCGTGCCGATCTGCTGCACTCGGCTGTGGTATCGATCCGGATGTCCGCGGGGCTGATCGAGACGTTGGCGATCCCGGCGAATCCGCTCGACATTCTGGCGCAGCAGACCGTCGCCGCGTGCGCCCTCGAACCGATCGACGTCGAGGAGTGGTTCGACCTGGTGCGTCGGAGCGCCTCGTTCAGCTCCATGCCGCGTTCGGCATACAACGCGACGCTCGATCTGCTGGCGGGGCTGTACCCGTCGGACGAGTTCGCCGGGCTGCGGCCCCGCCTTGTCTGGGACCGCGATGCGGGCACCCTCACCGGCCGCCCCGGCGCCCAGCGTCTCGCGGTGACCAGCGGTGGCACCATCCCCGACCGCGGGCTCTTCGGCGTCTTCATGATGGGCGGTGAGCCGACGGATGCCGATCCGTCGACCGGCCGCGCCCGCTCCGCACCGGGCCGCCGGGTGGGGGAGCTCGACGAGGAGATGGTCTACGAGTCGCGCGTCGGCGACGTCTTCGCCCTGGGGGCGACGAGTTGGCGCATCCAGGAGATCACGCACGACCAGGTGCTCGTGACGCCGGCGTTCGGGCAACCCGGACGCCTGCCGTTCTGGCGCGGAGAGGGCCTCGGCAGGCCCGCCGAGCTGGGAGCCGCGATCGGTGAGTTCACGCGCACCGTCGCATCCGCTTCACCCGACGACGCAGCCGAGCTCGCCGAGAGCGCAGGGCTCGATGCCTGGGCCGCCGCGAACCTCGTGGCCTTCGTGACCGAGCAGCGGGAGGCGACCGGACACGTTCCGAGCGACAAGACGCTGGTGGTCGAACGGTTCCGCGACGAGCTGGGCGACTGGCGCGTCATCCTGCATTCCCCATTCGGCATGCAGGTGCACTCGCCGTGGGCGCTCGCGATCAACGCGCGAATCCGGGAGCGCCTCGGGGTCGACGCGAATGCGGTGGCGAGCGACGACGGAGTGGTGGTGCGGCTGCCCGACACCGAGAGCGAACCGCCCACGGCCGAACTGTTCCTCTTCGACCCCACGGAGCTCGAGCAGATCGTGACCGACGAGGTCGGCGGATCGGCGCTCTTCGCGTCACGCTTCCGCGAGAACGCAGCTCGAGCATTACTGCTGCCCCGGCAGAACCCGGGCAAGCGGTCGCCGCTCTGGCAACAGAGGCAGCGTTCGGCGCAGCTGCTCGAGGTGGCGCGGAAGTACCCGTCGTTCCCGATCATCCTCGAGACCGTGCGCGAATGTCTGCAAGACGTCTACGACTTGCCCGCCCTGCTGCGCATCGCGCGCGATCTCGAAGCGCGGCGCATCCGCGTGGTCGAGACCGAGTCGGGCGAACCGTCGCCGTTCGCGCGCTCGCTGCTCTTCGGCTACGTCGCCTCCTTCGTCTACGAGGGTGACAGTCCGCTCGCCGAGCGACGGGCTGCGGCGCTCTCGCTCGATCCGAGCCTGCTCTCCGAGCTCCTCGGGCGGGCCGAGCTGCGGGAGCTCCTCGACCCGGGAGTGATCGAGGACACGCAGCGCGAACTGCAACGTCTCGCACCCGACCGGCGCGCCCGAGACGTCGAGGGAGTCGCCGACCTGCTCCGGATGCTCGGACCCCTCACCACGGCCGAGGTGCGCGAGCGATCGCTCGAGTTCGATGTGGCGGGTGCGCTCGAGGAGTTGCTCACCACGCGCCGTGCCCTGCGGGTGAACTTCGCCGGCACCGAATGGTGGGCGCCGATCGAAGACGCGGGGCGGTTGCGCGACGCCCTCGGGGTGCCGATTCCCTTCGGCGTTCCCGACGCCTTCATCGCACCGGTCGAGCATCCGGTGCTCGACCTGGTGAGCCGCTACGCCCGCACGCACGGGCCGTTCCTCGCCCACGAAGTCGCCGAGCGCTTCGGTCTCGGCGTCTCGGTGGTGACGGATGCGCTCCGCCGGCTGGCGGCCGACCGGCGCGTGATCGAGGGCGAGTTCCGCCCGAGCGGCCTGGCCGCCGACGTCGCGCGCGTGGGCCAGGCCGGCGGCACCGAATGGTGCGACGCCGAGGTGCTCCGGCGCCTGCGGAGCCGTTCGCTCGCCGCGCTGCGGCACGAGGTCGAACCGGTGACGACCACCACGCTCGCGCGCTTCCTGCCCTCCTGGCAGCACGTGGGCGGGAGCCTTCGCGGGGCCGACGGGGTGCTCACCGTGATCGAGCAGTTGGCCGGGGTGCCGGTTCCGGCCTCGGCATGGGAGACCCTCGTGCTGCCCGCGAGAGTGCGTGACTACAGCCCGGCCATGCTCGACGAACTGACCGCCGCGGGTGAGGTGGTCTGGTCGGGGCGCGGGAGCCTGCCGGGTAGCGACGGATGGGTCGCGTTCCACACCCTCGACACCCTGCCGATGTCGTCGACGCCACCGGAGGAGCTCGATGAGACGCCCGTGCACCGGGCCCTGCTCGCCGCGCTCTCCCGCGGCGGGGCGTACTTCTTCCGGTCCCTGGCCGACGAGGTTGCGGGGGCCGTGATGGCGGAGGCGAACGATCCAGCCGCCGCCGTCGCGGGGGCGGGACTCCCGTCCGGTTCGGTCGCGGTCGACGACGCCACCATCGTGAGCGCCATCTGGGATCTCGTGTGGGCCGGCTACGTCACGAACGACACCGTCGCGCCGCTCCGCACGCTCACCGGCTCCGGAAAGTCGAGCCACAGCACGAAACGGCCTGCTCCGCGCACCCGGATGTACCGGGGCCGCGGCTTCGCCCGCGCCTCGATGCAGACCCGGGTCGGCCCGCCGACCGCGGGTGGCCGCTGGTCGCTGCTGCCCGAGCCGAACAGCGATCCGACCCTCCGGGCGCACGCGACGGCCGAGCTGCTGCTCGACCGCTACGGCATCGTGACGCGCGGATCGGTCGTGAACGAACGCATCCCCGGCGGCTTCGCATTGGCCTACCGGGTGCTCAGTCAGTTCGAGGAGAGCGGGCGCTGCCGCCGGGGCTACTTCGTGGAGACGCTGGGGGCCGCCCAGTTCGCGACGGGCGGCACGGTCGACCGTCTGCGTGGGTTCGCTCCGGATGCGGTCGGTCGCGACAGCGGGCGCGACCGGCCACCCGAGGCGCTCACCCTCGCGGCCACCGACCCGGCCAACCCGTTCGGCGCGGCACTGTCATGGCCGAGTGTCGAGGGCCACAAGCCGGGCCGGAAGGCCGGCGCGCTGGTGGCGCTGGTCGACGGGGAACTCGTGCTCTATCTCGAGCGCGGCGGAAAGACCGCGCTCTCTTTCAGCACCGACTCCGCGGTGCTCGAGATCGCGGCTCGATCGGTCGCTCAGGCGGTGACCTCGGGCCGGGTAGACCGGCTCGCGGTCGAACGGGTGAACGGCGACTTCGTGCTCGGCACCGCGGTCGGAGGCGCCCTCGAGACCGCCGGATTCACCGGCACGCCGAGAGGACTGAGACTGCGTGCCTGAGGGCGATACCGTCTTTCGCACCGCGCAACACCTCGACCAGGCGTTGGCCGGTCGTCCACTCACCGTCAGTGACGTGCGGGTGCCGAAATACGCATCCGTCGACCTGGTCGGAGAGACCGTGGAGGGGGTGGTCTCGCGCGGCAAACACCTGCTCACCCGGGTGGGCGACTACAGCATCCACACCCATTTGAAGATGGAGGGGTCGTGGCACATCTACCGTCACGGCACCCGTTGGCGGCGGCCGGCCTACCTGGCTCGGATCGTGCTCGAGAACACGGAATGGGTGACGGTGGGCTTCGAACTCGGGCTCGTCGAAGTGATCGAACGAGAGCGCGAAGACGATGTGGTGGGCTACCTCGGCCCCGACCTGCTCGGTGCGGACTGGAACCCCGACGAAGCCGTGCGGCGCCTGGCGGTGAAAGGCGACCGCGAAATCGATGTCGCGCTGCTCGACCAGAGCAATCTCGCAGGACTCGGCAATGTCTACGCCAACGAGCTCTGCTTCCTGCGAGGCATACTGCCGCACCGGCCGGTGGCTGAGGTGCGCGACCTGCCCGGGGTGGTGGCGCTGGCGCACCGGCTGATTCTGGCCAACCGCGACCGCGTGGAACGCACCACGACCGGCGACCTCCGCCCGGGGCGGCAGACCTGGGTCTACGGGCGGGACGGGCAACCATGCCGACGCTGCGGCACGCGCATCCGCCGCGGGTCGCTGGGGGCGAACGAACTGTCGCAGCGGGTGACGTATTGGTGCCCTGTGTGTCAGGGCTAGTTGCCGTGGGGCGCGTGCTTCGCGCGCGCTCCACGGGTCGCGCCGGTCCCTGCCCGGCGCTCCGCGACATGTTCCGGTGAGGTCGCTGACGCGGCCTCGCCGTCACCGTGGGTCGTCGAGTAGGGCCTGTTGCGGTTCGTTCGCGTTAGGGCGCTTGGTGAACGCACTGGGTGCGGCCCGATGCGTTCGTTCTCGGTACAGTTCTTAGGTGAACGCATCCGCTAACTTGTCGCTGGACGATGATGTCGTGGTGTGGTCGGTGCCGCGCGAAGAGGTGTCTGAGCGGCTTTCGAACGAGCCTCTCGTGGTCGTGATGCATGGGCGCGGGTCGGACGAGAACGACCTCGCGGCGCTCTTTCCGCTGCTGCCCGAGGGGGTCGTGTACGCCTCGCTGCGGGCGCCCCTGCCGGGTGCGCCGTACGGGATCGGTGGCTGGAGCTGGTTTCCGCCGGGCGAACCCGCCGATCCGTCGATGGCGACGATCGACGCCGCCGGGCACGCCGTGCTGTCCTGGCTCGACCGGGTCGAAGCCTCGTTCGGGGCGCCGCCCGCCGTCGCCGTTCTCGGGTTCTCGCAAGGCGGGGCGATGGCCGTGCACCTGATGCGACTGGCTCCCTACCGTTTCGCCGCCGCTGTGAATCTCTCCGGATTCAGCGCGTCCGGGTCTCTCCCGGGCGACGCCGAGTTGGCAACGCGTCGGCCGCCGCTGTTCTGGGGGCGCGACGAGGCCGATCCGGTGATCGCCGCATCCGGAATCCTCCGCACGGCAGCGTGGGTGCCCGAGTACTTCACCGTCACCGCAGCGCTGTACCCCGGAGTCGGCCACGGGATCTCGCCTCAGGAGCTGGCGGATGTGTCGGCGTTCCTCCGTGGCGTGCTGCCGGTCGATCCGGTCGACCAGGTTCCGGCCGACTGACGGGGCTCCGGATGGCGAAGAAACCGCGAGGTGCGGAAGGCGGCGCCGTTCCGACGACGGCGGCCACGGTCGCTCTGCGGGCCGCCGGCATCCCCTTCACCGGGCACGTCTACGTGCACGACCCGGCAGTCACCGACTTCGGTGGCGAGGCGGCGCGCGAACTCGGAGTCGAGGCGGAGCGGGTGTTCAAGACACTGATGGTCGACACGGATGCGGGGCTCGGCATCGGCATCCTCTCGGTGCGCGACCAGCTCGATGTGAAGGCTCTCGCCGCAGAACTCGGCGCAAAGCGCGCCGCGATGGCCGACAAGGCGGTCGCCGAGCGCAAGAGCGGCTACGTCGTGGGCGGAATAAGCCCGGTCGGGCAGAAGACACCGCTGCCGACAGTCCTCGACGAGTCGGCGCTCGGGTTCGCGACCATCTTCGTCTCGGGCGGACGACGCGGTTTCGACATCGAACTGGCACCGGTCGATCTGCTGCGCGCGGTGTCGGGGCGCAGCGCGCTCATCCGTCGGGGCTGAGGGCCCTGGGCCCGCGGACTCCTCAGGCCGGACCGTCGGGCGTGATGCCGTCGACGATCGACTGCACCCAGCGGCGGAGGAACACCGCACCCACCGCATCGTTCGTCGCACCGTCTTCGGGCGTCAGCACCCGATACTCCTTCTCCGGAGGTCCCTCGGTCGGCCGCACGTCGATGTGCACGACGTCGTAGCGCTGGCTGTGCAGCCAATCCGCCATCGCGTAGTCGCTGCGGGAGTCACCCATCGTGCGCCATGTGTGGGGCACGTGCCCCGTGCGCGCGAGGAGGGCGAGGGCGCGCTCGGCGCCGAGGTCTTTGCCGACACGGATCGATTCGATGTCGGTCGCGATGATCGAGGGATCGATCCGGAAGAGCACCCGACCATCCGCCGCCCGGAACGATTCGTTCCTCCACATCACGCCGAAGTCGAAAGTTCTGCACAGATCCAGCACCGCCCGGTCGAACTCGGGTTGCTTCGCGAGATAGTCGTCGGAGTGAACGTCGGTGCGCTGCTCGACCGAGATCATGGTGCGCTTCGAATGGTCGAAGAACATCCAATCAGAGAAGCGCGTAGCCACCAGATCGTCGACGGCACGGGCCAACTCAGGAGGAGGAACGAGGGTTTCATCGATGGACAGATCACCGATTCCAGCGGGTGTGATGCGAAACCACACCGCGCCCTTTTCACACACACCGAACACTCGCGCGTCTTCGCTCAGTCCGCCGTCGACCACGTACCCGACGACGCCCTTCTGCAGAGATCGGTCGGATCGCCCGGTGTTGAATACGATCGGCACCCCGGCGTTCGCAAGGGTCACGAGATCGGAGGCGATCGAGGGGATCGCGATCGTCCGGGCCACAGGGCTGGCGATCGGGCCGTCGACGTCGAGCAGCAGACCGAAATCGGGAGCGGGTGAGGTCACCCGCCCATTATCCTCGCCCCTCGTCGAGCGAGCGGCCGAACGCGGTGTGCACCCCCGGCGAGAACAGCACCGAGTCGGGAGGGCGATCGGCGAGTCCGGGGAAGCCGCCGGCGGCGAGCAGCTCGTCGTCGAGAAAGCGGAGTTCGGCATCCACGATCCGCCAGGGTTCGTGTTCGTTCGGGATGAATCGGGTGCGGCCTCTTCGGGCCACGTGCAGCCCCCATCGGGCGGTGAGAAACACGGCGAGCTCATCGTTCGAACGATCCTGGTCACGGGGTCGGGCATCCACCCGGCTGTGTGGCCCGGGCGAACCTCCGAATCCGTTGTCGCCGAGACGTTCGGAGCGATAACTGATGGTGCCGTCGGCCGCCGTCGAGATGCTCATGCGGGCCCAACGGTAGGGGAGTCCGAACAGGAGGTGAGCAGCCGAGACGGCCGCGAGCCGCGACGACTCGAGCGAGACGAACACGACTCCCCGCCGGCCCCGGTCGTCAACGGAGTAGAGCCGCACGTTGATCTCGGGAAAAGTTCCGGCATACGGGATCGGGCCGAGTGCTCGTGCACCCGGCGCGGTGGCGTTCGCGAGACGAAAAGGGATGAGCCCGACCCAGGCCGAGCCGTCGAAGATGTCCGGATGCGTGCCGGCCGGCAGGTGCGGAGCCACCGTCGCGGGGTCCACCCGCCAGTGCAAGAAGGTCAGCGACTGCCAGTCCTGCTCGTGCAGAGCACCGCTGACGAGGGGTGGGGCGTTGCGCGCGAGAGGCTCGACGTGCATCGGACGCGTCAGTCGTCGGCGTCGATGCCGATGACGGCGATCGTGATTCCGGGGGTGAGCAGGATGTCGGCCCGCTTGTACTTCCCTTCGCCGACGTTCACTTCCAGCCACGTCGGCACGGCCGACTCGACGGCGGCGCGGATCTCCTCTTTCATCTCGTCGACGTCTCGACCGGAGACCGAATACTGCTTCCCGTCGTACAGGATGTTGATCCGCTTCATCGTCGACCACCCTTCTCCGATCCCAGGGTACGCGTCCTCGCGCGGCGCGCATCTCGCCGACGGCGCGAATTGCCTCTACGCTCGGTGTGATGACGATCGCGACGCCTTACGAAGACCTCCTCCGCGAAACCCTCCAGCAGGGCACGCCGAAGTCCGATCGCACGGGCACCGGCACCCGGAGCCTGTTCGGGCGCCAACTCCGCTTCGACCTCTCCGAAGGGTTTCCGCTCATCACCACGAAGCGGGTGCACTTCAAGTCGGTGGCATACGAACTGCTCTGGTTCCTCCGCGGCGAGAGCAACGTGCGCTGGCTGCAGGAGAACGGCGTCTCGATCTGGAACGAGTGGGCCAATGCCGACGGCGAGCTCGGCCCGGTCTACGGGGTGCAATGGCGCTCCTGGCCCACGCCGACGGGCGAGCACATCGACCAGATCTCTCAGGTGATCGAGACGATCAAGACCGACCCGGATTCGCGCCGCATGATCGTTTCGGCCTGGAACGTCGCCGAGATTCCGCAGATGGCACTGGCCCCCTGCCACGCCCTCTTCCAGTTCTACGTGGCCGACGGCAAACTCTCCTGCCAGCTCTACCAGCGCAGCGCCGACCTGTTTCTCGGGGTGCCCTTCAACATCGCGAGCTATGCGCTCCTGACCCACCTGATCGCGGCGCAGACCGGATTGGCCGTGGGCGACTTCGTCTGGACCGGCGGAGACTGCCACATCTACGACAACCATGTCGAGCAGGTCGAACTTCAGCTGGAGCGGTCACCCTTCCCCTCACCGACGTTGCGGATCGCGCGTGATCGAGACAGCGTCTTCGACTACGAATACGACGACCTCGAAGTCGTCGACTACGTTCACCACCCCGCGATCCGCGCCGCCGTCGCCGTATGAGCGTCGCGCTCATCTGGGCGGAGGCCAGTGGTGGGGTCATCGGCCTCGACGGGAGCATCCCGTGGCATCTGCCCGAAGATCTCGCGCGGTTCCGGGAGCTCACGAGTGGTGGAACGGTGGTGATGGGTCGCCGTACGTGGGAATCCCTCCCCGACCGGTTCCGGCCGCTCCCCGGGCGCCGAAACGTGGTGGTCACCCGGCAGGCCGGGTGGCAGGCGCCGGGTGCCGACGTCGTGCACTCGGTGGATGCGGCCCTGGCCGGAGCCCGTGACGAGAGGGTGTGGGTGATGGGTGGCGGCGACATCTACCAGCAGGCGCTCGCCCAGGCCGATCGACTCGAGATCACTGAAGTCGACCTCGACATCGAGGGCGACACGTTCGCACCCGTGATCGGCGGGGGCTGGCAGCGAACGACGACGCCCGCATCCGGATGGCTCGATTCGCGCACGGGCCTGCGCTACCGTTTCGCCACCCTCACGCGTTAGCGCCGTCTGCTCCCTCGGCAGTTCAGTCGTAGACGTGTGCCACGTTCCAGTGCCGACCACCGTTGTGCCGCACCAGATCGAAGACGCGGCTGACGCCGTCTTCATCGGTGGCCTGGAAGCGCCAGGCCACGAAATCGGGAGCGTGCGTCGACCAGTACAGCCCCTCGGGCTCAGTGGGCCGGTCGGTGACCTTCCAGCGGCGACCGCGCCAGAGCATCCGCACCGGCACAGCAGCGTCGTCGAGCCAGAGTGTCGCCATCTCGGCGAGGTCGATGGTCGTCATGGGAGCCTCCAGACATTCGAAGATATGTTCGAGTTCCCACTCTCGCGCAGGCAATTGCGACACGCCAAAAGGAGCCACCAGTCGCGGCTTGACACCACCCAAGTTTGACATGACACCATTGTGGTGTCATTCTGGTGGCATGGAACTCGGAGAATACGTCAGCGATCTGCAGCGCCACTTGGTGGATGCTGCGGAGAACGGATCGGACGACACCCGCGCCGTGGCCGAGCGCCTCGTCGGCGCGCTGGATGCGGCGGCACGGGTGGTGCTGCTCGACGTCTTGTCGGCCGCCGCCGGTGAGATCACACGAGACCTCGCGCCCGGGTCGGTCGACCTGCGCCTGCGTGGGCGAGAGGTCGAGTTCGTCGTCGCCGCGCCGGCCGCTGAATCCGATAACGACAGTGGCTTGGCCGCCCCCGTCGACCTGAACGATGCCAGCACGTCGCGCACCACCCTCCGGCTGCCCGACGTGCTCAAGGCGCAGGTCGATGACGCGGCGGCGGCCGACGGCCTGTCCGTCAACACCTGGCTGGTGCGTGCCATCGCGGCCGGTCTCCAGCCCAAGCACCGACGATCGGCGCAACGCGCGCTGCGCACCGGCGACGACTTCGCCGGCTGGGCGCGATGACCGCACCCCTGCGCTAGCGGCCAGACCGCCCACCACACCACCTCGCAGCTCCAAGGCCCACTGAAAGGGAGGCGCCAGCATGCCTGCATTCCCCACCCCCACCCCCATCGACCTCGCCGTCAAATGGCAGGTCGGCGCCATCGAGGTCGTCGCCGGTGAGCGCTCCGACGCGGTCGTGACCGTGACTCCGACCCACCCCACCCGGGCGATCGATCGTCGGAGCGCCGACGAGACGACGATCGACTTCGACGGACGACGACTCACCGTCACGAGCCCGAAGCCCCGCCTCAGCTGGATCGGACCGACCGAGTCGGTCGACCTGAAGGTCGAACTGCCGGCGGGCTCTCGGCTCACCGCAGAGATCGCGGTCGGGGGCGTGCGCACCGTCGGACGCCTGGGAGCCACTCGCGTCAAGAGCTCGACGGGCCCGGTCGAACTCGACGCCGTCGGCGACTTGTGGCTGCGCGCCTCGCACGGTAACGCGACCGTCGGAACCGCCGACGGCGGGGTCGAGGTCACGGCCGACCACGGCCAGATCCGGCTGGGCGTCGTCACGGGAGATGCCGTGCTGAAGGCCTCCCACGGAACCATCATGATCGGCGAATCCGGCGGCGACGTCGAAGCCAAACTCTCCTACGGCGACCTCGAGATCTCGAACGCACGGGCCTCGGTCGCGGCGAGGACCGCCTACGGCGCCATCCAGCTGCACGAGGTCTCCGGCGGCTCCATCCAGGTCGAGAGCGGATACGGCCAGATCACCATCGGCGTGCGACACGGCGTGCCCGCCTGGCTCGACGTGTCATCGAAAGAAGGCCGCGTACGCAACGAGCTCGACAACGATCGGGCACCCGACGCGTCCGAGCAGACCGTCGCGGTGCGGGCGCGCACGCAGTACGGCGACATCGTGATCCGGCATGCCCGATGAAGGGGCGCTCTCCCGCAGAGCAACAGGCAGCACGATCCGACAGAAGGGAACGAGACACATGACCAGCACGGCGATCGACGTTCGAGGTCTCCGGAAGTCCTACCGCGACAAGGTCGTGCTTGATGGCGTCGACCTCCGGGTGATGGCCGGCTCCGTCACCGCGCTGCTCGGCCCGAACGGCGCCGGCAAGACGACGACGGTGCACATCCTCTCCACTCTGGTGCGGCCCGACGGCGGCACCGCGACGGTGAACGGATGCGACGTGGTGCGCGACCCCGATGGCGTGCGCGCCGCGATCGGTCTCACCGGGCAGTTCTCGGCGGTCGACGGCCTGCTCACCGGCGAGGAGAACCTCCTGCTGATGGCCCGGTTGCGCCATCTCGGGGCAAGAAGATCACGATCCCGGGTGGCCGAGCTGCTCGAGCAGTTCGATCTCGTCGATGCGGCCCGCAAGCCCCTCGCCACCTATTCCGGCGGGATGAAGCGACGGCTCGATCTCGCGATGACCCTCGTCACCTCGCCGAGCGTGATCTTCCTCGACGAGCCCACCACAGGCCTCGATCCGCGAAGCCGCCACACCATGTGGGGGATCGTGCGCAGCCTCGTCGCCGACGGCACGACAGTGCTGCTCACGACCCAGCATCTCGACGAGGCCGATGAGCTCGCCGATCGCATCGCCGTTCTCGATGGTGGCCGCGTCGTCGCCGAGGGCACGCCCGAGGAACTCAAACGCCTCGTGCCCGGCGGTCACATCCGGCTCCGGTTCGCGGATGCTGCGGCGCTCGCTTCGGCGTCGGCCCTCCTCGGCGAATCCGGTCGCGACGAAGCGGCGCTCATTCTCGAGGTGCCCTTCGCCGAGGCCGACGGTGGCAGGGTCGGCGCGTTGCGCGCGCTGCTCGACCGCCTCGATGCGGCCGCCCTCGAAGTCGACGACCTCAGCGTCCATACCCCCGATCTCGATGACGTCTTCTTCGCCCTGACCGGTGAGAAGGACGAGTCGACTCGGGTCGACACGACAGGAACCGCATCATGACGACTGTTGCCCCACGGAGATCTCCCCGTCCGCCCGCCGGAGCCGCCGCTCGTCGTTCGCACGTGGTCGCCGACGCGATCACGATGTTGCGCCGCAACCTGCTGCACATGGTGCGCTATCCCGGCTTGTCGGTCTTCACGATCCTCGGCCCGGTCGTGATCCTGTTGCTGTTCGTATTCGTGTTCGGGGGCACGCTCGGCGCGGGCCTGCCCGGCGTCGATCCGGGAGCCGGTCGCGACGCCTACGTCGCCTACGTCATGCCGGGCATCCTGGCGATCACGATCGCGGGCAGCGCCGGCGGCACGGCCACGACGGTCGCCATGGACATGACCGAAGGAATCACCGCGCGGTTCCGCACGATGGCGATCTCGCGAGCAGCAGTGATGGCGGGGCACGTGCTCGGCAACACCATCCAGGCGCTGATCGCCGTGACGCTCGTGCTGGGTGTGGGCCTTCTGATCGGATTCCGCCCGACAGCCGGACTCACAGAGTGGATCGCCGCGGCCGGCATCCTGGCGTTCATCGCGTTCGCGATCAGCTGGATCGGGGTCGCCATGGGCATGCAGGCGCGGTCGGTCGAGACGGCGAGCAACCTGCCTGTTGTGCTCGTCTTCCTGCCCTTCCTCGGCAGCGGATTCGTGCCGACCGACTCGATGCCGGCAGGGTTGCAGGGATTCGCGCAGTTCCAGCCGTTCACCCCGTTCATCGAGACCATCCGCGGGCTGCTGCTCGGCACGCCGCTCGGCTGGAGCCCCGTGCTCGCGATCGGGTGGTGCGCGGTGCTCACCATCGCCGGTTACGTCTGGTCGATGACGATCTACGAGCGCAAGTCGGTGCGCTGACACGGATTCGGCCACCGGTGGGCCGGCGGATTCAGGTCGCGGCTGCATGTCGCAGACCGGAGTACGTTCGAAGGTGAGCGGGGAGCGCAACCGGGATAAAGGGGGGCGCCCCCCGCTCTCCCCCGATGCTAGCGGAGCCCGGCCGCGGCCCGGAACGGCTTGACTTCGGCGGCGAGCGCGCGCGAAATACATCGCAAGGATGATCTCTGGCTCGAGGGCGGCGCGATCGCGTCGATCCGCTCGTTTCCCGCGGCCCGGACGTCTACCGTGGAGAGATGTTCCGCCCTCTGAAGCCCTACCAGCTCGGCTTCGACGTCGGTCTCGCTGTGCTCTGCGTGGGGGTGCGAGTGCCTCTCGGCTCACCTGACGTCGCTCTGGCCGTCGTGATCATCGGGATGGGTCTCGCGCTTGCACTGCGGCGGGTGAGCCCCGCCCTGGCCCTCGGAACGGCCTGGGTCTTCGCGATCGTTCAGATGGCCGCCTCATTGCAGCCGGATGTCGCGAACCTCGCGATCCTCCCGGTTCTCTACTCCACCGCCCGCTACGGAGGGCGCGTTCTCAAATGGGTCGGGTTGGCATCGGCCGTCCTGGGCGCTCTCTCTGCATCGCTCTATGTCACGCTCGGCACCTATTTTGCGGGCATGCTCGGCACGGTCGAATCACCCGCTCCGATGAGCGTGGTGGTGACCTTCTTCGCCTATCTGTTCGCCGCGATCGCGGCCCTGGTGCTCAGTTGGACGCTGGGATTGCTCGCCAAGACCTGGAGCACCGCGCGGGAGAGCCGGATGCTGCAGGTCATGGCCGAACACAAGGTCGCCGTCGAGCAGCAGCGCAACCGGATCGCTCGCGACATGCACGACGTCGTCGCCCACTCCCTGGCCGTCGTGATCGCCCAGGCCGACGGCGCGCGATACGCGATGGCGGCGGATCCCGGTGCCGCCGAATCCGCACTCACCACCATCTCCACGACGGCGCGGAGCGCTCTGGCCGATGTGCGCGTGCTGCTCGGCGAGCTCCGGCACGACGAGCCGACCGCACCGCAGCCGGCACTCGCCGATCTGGGGCGGCTCTATGAGCAGATCGGCGCGTCCGGTCTGCCGGTCGAGGTGGTCGAGACGGGAGCGCCCGCTGCGCTGCCGGCGGGCAGCCAGCTCGCCGTCTACCGGATCGTGCAGGAGGCCCTCACCAACGCGATGCGGCACGGTGAGCCGGGGTCAGGCGCCACGGTGCGTCTCGCCTGGCGCCCGGAGGCGCTCGACCTCCGCGTCTCGAGCCGGCTGCCCGCCCACGCCGTGCGAGCCGTCGGCCCCGGGCACGGCATCGCCGGCATGCGAGAGCGCGCCGCACTGGTGGGCGGCGCTTTCAGCGCGTCGCAGCAGGCAGGCCAGTTCGTGGTGGCCGCGACGATTCCCGTTTCCGACACGACGGCGCAGCCCGCGTGAGCGCGATCCGCGTCGCTCTGGTCGACGATCAACCGTTGTTCCGTGCCGGCATCAGGCAGATCGTCTCGTCACAACCCGACCTGGAGTTCGTGGGCGAGGCGGGTGACGGCGCCACGGGCGTCATGATGGTCGAGCAGACCCGCCCCGACGTGGTGCTGATGGACATACGGATGCCGGTGCTCGACGGCATCGAGGCCACCCGACGCATCCTGGCCCCCCGCACCGCGACCGCCCGCGTCGTGGTGCTGACCACCTTCGCCCTCGACACCTCCACGATGCGAGCGATCCAGGCGGGTGCGAGCGGTTTCCTGCTGAAAGACGCCCAGCCCGAGTTCTTGCTGGCGTCGATTCGCGCGGTGCACGCCGGAAACGCGGTCATAGCCCCCGCAGCGACCCGCGATCTCTTCGAGCACTTCATGGAGGGCGCCGGCACGACCCCTGGTGCGGGCATCGCCGAGGGCGGTCCGCGCATGCCCCCGTCGGAGGTCTACCGGCGCCTGACGGCCCGGGAACGGGAGATCTTCCTGCTCGTCGCGAGCGGGTTGTCGAACGCCGAGATCGCGCAGGCAGAATTCCTCAGTGAGGCGACGGTCAAGACGCACGTCAGCCGCATCCTGAACAAGCTCGAACTCCGCGACCGCGTGCAGCTGGTGCTCTTCGCGGTGACGCACGGTCTGCTCCGCCCGGCCGCCGGATAGATGTCATCCTCCGGATGTATCCCTGTCGTCCTGCGGAGTGACGCGCACCCGAATAGTCGTCCGTAACGTCGAAGACATGGAAATCAGCCCAGGAGACATCGGCCTCGTTGCGAGGGTCACTCAGCTCAGCAAGTCGTACGGCAGCGGATCGACGACGGTCACGGCGCTCGACGATGTGTCGGTCGGAATCCGCCGAGGGCAATTCACGGCGATCATGGGGCCGAGCGGCTCCGGAAAGTCGACGTTGATGCACATCATGGCCGGTCTGGATGCCTCGACGTCCGGCCGGGTCTGGATCGGCGACACCGAGATCACGTCGCTCGGCGACACCGAACTCACCAAACTCCGTCGACGACGGGTGGGCTTCGTGTTCCAGTCGTTCAATCTCGTTCCGACGCTCGACGTCGAAGGAAACATCCTGCTGCCGTTCGAACTCGACGGTCGCGCACCCACCGCCGAGGAGAGGGCGTGGATCGATCACGTCATCGACACGCTCGGGCTGCGTCCGCGGCTCCGCCACCGCCCCCATGAGCTCTCCGGTGGGCAACAGCAGCGCGTGGCCATCGTGCGAGCACTCGGCTCGCGGCCCGATCTCGTCTTCGCCGATGAACCGACCGGCAACCTCGACTCACGCACGGGCCGCGAGGTGCTGACATTGCTGGCGTCGGCAGCCTCCACCTACGGTCAGAGCATCGCAATGGTCACTCACGATCCCGTGGCGGCGAGCTTCGCCGACCGCATCGTCTTTCTCGCCGACGGTCGCATCGTCGAAGACCGCGGCCGATCGACGGCAGCCGAGATCAGCCAGTTCATGCTCGGCATGGAGGGCGTGCTGTGAGCAGCCGGATGCGCGAACACACGCCGAGCGTGCTCGTCGCCACCCTCAGCGCCGCGTTCGGCGTGTCACTCCTTCAGGTCACGGGGGCACTCGCCACCATGATCTCCTCGGCGCGCGGCCTGTCCGAGAGCGGGATGGTCGCCTTCCTCCTGGCGCTAGTCGGGAGCGTGTTCATCGTCATCGCCGTCTACGTGGGGGCCATCGTCACGGCCAACACCTTCGCCACGATCATCGCCGGGCGCACGCGCACGATCGCGCTGATGCGGCTGATCGGCGCCACCGCCTCGAGTCAGCGCCGAGCCGTGGCCCGCGAGGGGCTTCTCGTCGGCGTCGCCGGCAGCGTGTTCGGCCTCGTGATCGGCACCGCCGCGACCTTCGGGTTGGTGCGCGCCGCCGTGGCCATGGACTTCGTGCCCGACCTCGCCTACGACTACCTCCCGCCCGTCATCGCGCTCCCTCTCGTCGCCGTCGTTCTGACCACCTGGCTGGCATCGTGGATCGGGTCGAGGCGGGTTCTCGACGTGTCGCCGATTCAAGCCACCGGCGGCGCCCAGGAGGTGCGCCACGAAGTAGCGGCGGGTCGGCGCGGGCGCAACGCGACGGCGATCACCTTGATCGCGATCGGGTTGGGGCTGCTCGCTCTGGGCGTAGCAGCCGGCTTCGCCACGCCTCTCGGAGTTCTGCCGGGGCTCGTCGGCGGCATCCTCTCGTTCACTGGCCTGGTCGTGGGCGCACAGTACTTCATGCCTCCCGCACTGCGATTGGTCGGCCTGGGATTCGGGCGCGGAGCAGCGGCCAGGCTGGCCGCGGAGAACGCCTTGCGCTATCCAGAGCGCAGCTCGCGCACCACGATCGGGCTCGTCATCGGCGTGACGCTGGTGACGACGTTCGCCGTCGCGGCGGGCAGCTATCAAGAGATCCTCACGCAGGCGCGCTTGGCGCAGCCTGAGGTGTATGCCGGAACGGATCAGCTCGTCACGGTGACCGTCGGCATCTTCTCGGCCCTGCTCGGCTTCAGTGCGTTGATCGCCGCGGTCGGAATGGTGAACAACCTGTCGTTGAGCGTGCTGCAGCGCACGCGGGAGCTCGGCCTGCTGCGGGCTCTCGGGTTCACCAACCGCCAGTTGCGCACGATGGTGGTGGCCGAGAGCGCCCAACTCACGATCGCGGCCCTGCTCGTTGGGCTCGCCCTCGGTACCTTCTACGGGTGGGCGGGGGCGCAGTCGCTGCTCGGGTCGATGTACGGCAGTCCGGGGCTGATTGTTCCGGTGTTGCCGCTCTGGCTCATCGGGACGGTGGTTGCCGCCGCAGCGCTCCTGACGGTGGTGGCCTCGATCACGCCGACGCGGCGCGCGACCAAGATCTCCCCCGTCGTCGCCTTGGCCGTCGACTGACCCAAGCAAAGCGAATGAACGCGAACGGGCGTGGAGACCGGTGGTGGTCTCCACGCCCGAGGGTGGGTGGTACGTCAGCGCGCGACGCCCCAGCGGCTCGCGCGTCAGGAACTACAGGCTCGCTGCCTGCTCGCGGCGCGGCAGCTTCCAGCCGGGACGCACATAGTGGCAGGTGTAGCCGTTCGGGTAGCGCTCCAGGTAGTCCTGGTGCTCGGGCTCGGCCTCCCAGAAGGCGCCGGCAGGGGCGACCTCGGTGACGACGGCGCCCGGCCAGAGACCGGAGGCGTCGACATCCGCGATGGTGTCCTCGGCCACGCGGTGCTGCTCGTCGTTCTCGTAGTAGATCGCCGAGCGGTAGCTGGTGCCGACGTCGTTGCCCTGACGGTTCTTGGTCGACGGGTCGTGGATCTGGAAGAAGAACTCCAGCAGCTCGCGGTAGCTCGTCTTCTCCGGGTCGTAGGTGATCTCGATCGCCTCGGCATGGTTGCCGTGGTTGCGATAGGTGGCGTTCGGGGTGTCGCCTCCGCTGTAGCCCACTCGGGTGTCGAGCACTCCGGCGCGCTTGCGGATCAGGTCCTCCATTCCCCAGAAACAGCCACCGGCGAGGATTGCCTTCTCGGTCGTGGTCATCGTGCGTTCTCCTTCGTGTCGAACAGGGTGAGATAGTCGCCGTAGCCCTCGGACTCGAGGTCCTCGAGTGCGACGAATCGCAGAGCTGCGGAATTGATGCAATAGCGGAGGCCGCCGGCCTCCCGGGGTCCGTCATCGAAGACGTGTCCGAGGTGGCTGTCGCCATGGGCCGATCGCACCTCGGTGCGGGTGATGCCCCAGCTGCGGTCCTTCTTCTCGACGACGTTGGCGGGATCGATCGGAACGGTGAAGCTCGGCCAGCCCGATCCGCTGTCGAACTTGTCGACGGATGCGAACAGCGGCTCCCCCGACACGACGTCGACATAGATGCCCGACGTCTTGTTGTCCCAATACTGGTTACGGAACGCGGGCTCCGTCACGTCCTCCTGGGTCACTCGGTACTGCTGGCGGGTGAGGCGAGACAACGCCTCGGGGGTCTTGCGGTACTCCTGTGTCACCTGAGATCTCCTTGCATTCGCACCACTGGCTGCGGCGGTCATTGAGTAGAACATCCGTTCTGGCTGGAAAGTTCCGTTCTGATCCGTCAATCCCGCTGGGTCTCAGGGTGTTCACAGCATCACCCTCGGACACGGCTGGCATAGCCTGCTGCCATGGGATTCACACGCGCCGAACTCGACTCCTACCGAGGAAAGACGCTGCCCGACGTGGTGCAAGACGGGCTGCGGCTGCTCATCGTCGGAATCAACCCGGGGCTTCACACGGCCGCCGTGCAAGCCCCGTTCAGTCGGCGTGGTAACCGGTTCTACCCGGCGCTCTTCCAGGCGGGGATCGTCGATCACCTGATCGACGCATCCGAAGGTTTCCGACCCGGCGACCGCGAGCACATTCTCGCTCGCGGTGTCGGCCTGACCACGCTGGTGCCCGGGGCCACCGCACGAGCCGACGAACTCAGCACCCGGCAGCTCCTCGAGGGCGCCGCCGCCCTCGAACCGCGGGTCGCCGCTCTCAAGCCGGTCGTGGTCGCGATGCTCGGCATCACTTCCTATCGTCTGGCGTTCGGCCGTCCGCGCGCCGTGGTCGGCAAACAGCCGGAGACGCTCGGCCGTGCCGAGCTCTGGGTGGTGCCGAATCCGAGTGGTCTCAACGCTCACGAGTCGGTCTCTTCGCTGGCCGAGGCCTACCGTGAGGTGGCCATCGCGGCCGGCATCCCGGTGTACCCCCGCCCACCGTCGAACTGACGGATGCGGATGCCGGAAGCACCGGAAGCACCGGAAGCACCGAACGGAATCACTCTGCGCAGAACGGCACGGATGCGCGGGATTCCCCGACCCGCGCATCCGCTCCCCCACTCGGCAACCACGCCTCCGTGCCTCATGCCACGGTGATCAGCGTGCGCTGCCACCCGCTCGAGCCGTTCGGCGCGATCGGAGCCCGTTCCTCGATCTGCAGGTTGCCTGCCTTGTCAGTTGCCCGCACGGCGACGTAGTGGGTGCCGGTGGTGGCATCCCAATCCATCACCCACTGCACCCAGGTGTCGGCGTTCACCGCCGTCGAGAGCGTCGCGGCCTGCCAGTCGCCGTTGTCGATCGACACCTCGACCTTCTCGATGCCGACCGTCTGCGCCCAGGCCACCCCGGCGATCTTGAGCGGCCCGGCGGCGACCTGCTTGTCGATGCGCGGGGTGTCGATCCGTGACGACAGCTTGATCGGCGCTTCGGCGGAGTAGCCGCGCGGAGTCCAGTAGGCCTCGTCGGCCTCGAAGGTGGTGACCTTCAGCTCGGTGACCCATTTGGTGGCGGAGACGTAGCCGTAGAGGCCCGGCACGACCATCCGCACCGGGAAGCCGTGCTCGAACGGCAGCGGCTCGCCGTTCATGGAGACGGCGAAGATGGCGTCGAGCGAGTCGTCGGTCAGCGTTCCGAGCGGAGTGCTGGCGGTGAAGCCGTCGATGCTCTTCGAGAGCACCATGTCGGCGCCGGATTGCGGACCGGCCATCGCCAGAACGTCGCGGATCGGTACGCCGAGCCACTTGGCCGTGCCGAGCAGCTCGCCGCCGACCTCGTTCGACACGCAGGTGAGGGTGATGGAGTATTCGTCGAGTCCGAGGTCGACCAGGTCCTGGAACGAGAGCGTCAGCTCGGTGTCGACCATGCCGACGACCGTGAGGCTCCAGGTCGCGGGGTCGATGGAGGGCACTGTGAGCGCGGTGTCGACACGGTAGAAGTCGGCATTCGAGGTGTAGAGCGACGACAGTCCGGGCACGTCGAGCTCCGCGCCGGCAGGCACCTCCACACTCGTGCGCGCCGACGGGATCTTCAGGGCCTCACGGATGCCGGCGAGCGACGAGGTCGCGGCCGCCACGACCCGGGATCCCGTGCCCACCACCGCCGAACCCACGGCCACGATGGCCGTCAGCACCAGAAACCTGCGACGGTCGACGGATGCGCGACGCGGTTCCCCGGGTTCGCCCGCCGCGCCCGGAGTGGCTGAGCCTGCGGAAGCGGGTACCGGCGCGACCCCGTCGCGGGCCCGTCGTGACGCCGCAACGGGCGGGGCCACGGAAGGGGCAACGGGATGCGAAGCCGGCGTCGGCACATCCGTCACGACCGCATCCCGCCACCGCCGCAGCCGCTTCACCAGCACCGTGAGCAGCACGACACCGACCACGGTGCCGAGCACGGTGGGAACGGACGCGAGCGGTGTCGCTCCGGTGCGCGTCACGATCGCGATGACCGCGAGGGCGCCGGCGAGCGCGATCAGCACCGCTCCGAGTGGCGGCCGGAGCCATTGGAGAACTCCCGCGACGGCTGCGGCGACCACGACGACGGCTCCGATCGAGGCGAGCAGGAAGAGTTTGTCGTTCGCACCGAATGTCTCGATGGCGAACTCTTTCGCCCAGCGCGGCACGATGTCGATCACGAACGATCCGACGGCCAGCACGGGGCTTCCGTCGCGCGCGATGACGAGTGCCACGAGTTCGGCCACGGCGAGCAGGGCGGCCGCACTCACTACACCGGCCAGAGCGGCGAGGGCGGCGAACCGGAGCCGTCTCACTCCGCGCGTTCGGGCCCGCGGGGCTTCGGTTGCGCGCATGCGATGGCTCCTGACCTCGACGTGGGTGTCGCCGGGTATTCGGAGCGCTCGACCGATCCGCTTGGCGGCGGATGAAGCGGCCCGGCAACCCCACGCATCGGGCAGTTTTGGAGAAGTGCGTCGTCCGCGCCGTCGATACAGTGGATTCGCTGGCTCGCACAGACGCAGTCGCCTGAGACACGAGAGGGCCAGCACCGAAGGAAGGGATACCCGACATGTCGTATGCCGTGGACTTCATCACTGTCTCACCGATCGGTCTGGAGTCGTCGCCGGTCGTGGATGCGCTCGCCGGACTCCGCGCGAACGAGGCGCGCTACTTCAAGAACAAGTACGACCACGTCTTCACGGTGGAACCTGCGAGCGAGGCCGGCGAGACCATCGATTGGGTGCACGGCATCCTGAAGGACGAACGCGACATCGTGATCGCCTCCCCTCCCCTCGAGGCCACGGAGTTCGAGGTCGAGGGCATCCGGATGGCCTACGTCTTCTACCAGAGCGGTCTCTCGATCAACGTGATGTACACCCTCGACGACGAGGGCAAACGCGCGGTGGGCTTCAAGCTCTCCGATGGAATGGAGATTCCCGACGAGCTCGCCGCACGGTTCAAGTTCGCGCGTCAGAGGTCGAAGCTGGCCGGCACGATCCGTGGCTCCTACTTCACGATCAAGGACGTGCACTGACGCGATTCCGCAGATCCAGGCTCTCGACGCCGCACGGGCGCCTGTCAAGCCCCTGGCCCATCCGACCAGTCTGACTACTCTTCGATGAGGTGCGCCGAACAGCGGCCGCCGACATCGCGGATGCGAGGACCGAGCGTGACCAAGGACACCGTCGACAAGCGCATCACGGTCGAGTCCCGTGTCGAGGTGGTGTCCCTGTGCGAAGGCGAGTGGCGCATCTGCGATCCCGGCCTGCCCGCCGACGACACTCGCCGGCTGGTGAGCTACGTCTCCCAAGACACCGAGGGTTTCGAGGTGCTCTGGCTCGCCACTCTGTCGGTGCAGCGGGTCGCCACCCTCGACGCGGCGATCGAGCAAGCGCAGAAGCGCTGCACCGCCCGCCGGTCGGATGATCGGGCGGCTCGGCCACGAAAACGATGATGAGGCGCTCGTCGTTCTCGGGACCAATGGCCCTGGTGCGGGTCGTGTTCACTTGGCAGTGTTGGTGATAGGCCGCAGGATCCGCATGTGGGTCATGCGTTGAGATTGGGGACTCACTGAGACTTCGAGCGCGCGCTCGAAGTCCGTCGGCCGTCGCGGGTTTGGGTGACTGCGACGGCCGAAGCCAGTCGACTACGACCTTCGCCGACAGAACACAGAGGACCCGATAGTGACCACGAATCCATACCTTCACGTGCCCCGGCCAGCCGCTGCTGTCGACGACTCCGAAGCGCTCGAAACCGAAGAGTGCTGGCGTCTTCTCGCCGAGACCCCGATAGCGCGCCTCTCCGTGTGCGACGACCTCGGAGCCGACATCTTTCCGATCAATTTCCTCGCCGCCTCCGGGTCGATCTTCTTTCGGAGCGCGCCGGGCACGAAGATCGTCGACCTCACCAGGCGCCCCGGGGTGGCCGTGGAGATCGACGGCACCGACGGCGGCAAGAGGTTCAGTGTCGTCGTGCGCGGCGATGCGCAACGGCTGAACGACGACGAGCAGATCCACGAGTCGGGCGTGACCGAGCTGCACACGATGACCTGTTCGGACAAATGGAACTACTTCGAGGTCACGCCTCGAACGATCACCGGCATCCGATTCCGGACGAGCCGACGAGCGAATGAGCCGATAAGCCGATGACCTCCCCCGTGAGCTAGGGCTCGGGGCTCACGGCCGCCGACCGCGAGTCCTGATGCAGGATCGCCGCGTGAGCGCGACGGTGCAGCCCCAGTTTGCTGAGCATCAGGGAAACGTAATTCTTCACGGTCTTCTCGGCCAGCGACATCCGGGCTCCGATCTCGCGATTCGTGAGCCCATCGGCGATGAGCTCGAGCATGTGGTGTTCACGCGATGTGAGTGAATCCATGCGAGGGTCGCTGAGCACAGGTGCCGTGATGCGTTCCATGACCTTCATGCTGAGCCTGGGGTCGAGGAGCTTCTCACCCCCGGCGACCTTGCGGAGGGCGTCCACGAGCCCAGTGCCACGGATGTCTTTCAGCACATAACCGGATGCGCCGGCCAGCACCGCGGCCCGCAGTGCGTCATCGTCGTCGTAGGCGGTGAGCATCAGGCAGGTGGTCTCCGGGTAGCGGGAGCGGATGTCCCGGCACAGGTCGATCCCGCTGCCGTCGGGGAGGCGCACATCGAGCAGCACGACGTCGGGGCGGGTCGCGGCGACCCGTGCCCAGGCCTGGGCGAGGGTGGCGCCTTCTCCGACGACGTCGATGTCGGGCTCGGCGAGAAGCAATCCGGCGATGCCCCGACGTACGAGTTCGTGGTCGTCGACGAGGAAGACCCTGATCATCCGCGATCCCATCTCAGCCGGCTGCCAGCGAGTAGGGGACGCTCCAGCGCAGATGCGTTCCGGTCGTGGCTTCGTCGGGATAGGCCTCGGGATTCAGCTGAAAGGTGCCGCCCCGGATCTCTGCGCGGTGCGTCAAGTTGGCCAACCCACTCCGGCGCCCGTGGTCGACGATTCCTCCACCGTCATCGGTCATGTCGATGACCACCCACCCTTCAGCGACCGCGATGGAGACCGAGACGTGGCCGGCCGCCGCATGCTTGGCGGTGTTGGTGAGGCCTTCCCGAATCACGGCGATGACGTCGCGGGCGAGGTCGCCGGTGACGAGGAGGTCGACCGGGCCCGAGAAGCTCACCTGCGGTATCGAGGCGAGGCGCGGGGAGAGTTCGGTCGCCAGGTCGAGGATCAAGTGTCGCACCGCGTCGTCGGCCGGCCCGGAGGGAGCGGTCAGGGCGAAGATGGCGGTTCGGATCTGCGAGATGCTGGCATCGAGATGCTCGACGGATTTGTGGATGCGAGCGGCGGCAGGCTCCCCGGCGAGGCTTCCGGCGATGCTCTGCAGCTCGAGTCCGGTGCCGAAGATCTGCTGGATCACGTGGTCATGGAGGTCTCGGGCGATGCGACCCCGGTCTTCCAGCAGGAGGAGTCGCTGCCGGTCGGCTCGAGCCTTGGCCAGTTGCATCGCAACGCTCGCCTGACCTGCGAAGTCGGCCGCCATGTCGAGGTCGGCCGTGGTGAATCGCAGCGCAGGAGCCATGCGGGCGACCACCAGCACACCCTCGGCCCGGCCGGCCGCGATGAGCGGGACGGCCATGGCAGGGCCCAACTCACGACCATCGGGAAGGGTGATCTCGCTGTCGTCCAGAAGCTCTGGCCGGCGACCCTCGATGACCCGCCTTGCTATCGAATCGCTGATCGGAATCAGAACCCCGCGGAGACCTGCAGCCCCTCTCCCGGCAGCGACATCGACGATCAACTCGTCCGGCCGACCGGACGGAACGAGCATGCAGACGAGATCGGCGGTGGACAATTCGAGCACCCGGTCGACCAGCAAGACGATCGAGTCGCTGTGCGCTTCGGAGAGAAGAGTGGAGGTTATTTCGGCGGAGGCAGCCGACCAGGCTTGCCGTCGCTGCGTTTCGGCGAACAATCGCGCATTCTCGATGGCGACTCCCGCCGTTGCGGCCAGAGCCGTGATGAGCCGGTCGTCTTCGTCGTTGAATCCTCCATCGCGCCGGTTGCTGAGATACAGGTTTCCGTAGACCTGGTCGCGCACCCGGATCGGCACCCCGAGAAACCCACCCATCGGCGGATGACCGGCCGGCACCCCGCAGGATCGGGGATCATCGGCGACGCGGTGGAGCCGAATCGGATGGGGGTCGTCGATGAGAGCGCCCAGCAGCCCATGCCCCTCGGGGAACCGTCCGATCCTCTCGACATCCGCCTGGTCCATCCCGACATGGATGAACTGATCGATACCGCCGTGGGCGGCGATGACTCCGAGGGCGCCGTAATCGGCACCCACGAGCTCCATCGCGGCCTCGACGATGCGCTCCAACACCACCGGGAGTTCCAGATGCTCGACCACCGCGTGGTTGGCTCTCAGCAGCGCTTCGAGTCGGGCCGGCGGCGCGCCGTTCGCGGCTTCGCCGGTCGCGGAGGGTGCACGTGCCGGAACGGGGGATTCGCCACGCTGACCTGTGTTCACGTCGAGCGGTTCTTCGGCCAAGATGAAGTCGCCTCAGATCCTCATGCTTCGAAGGGAGCCTCCTCGATTGAGATGGCTCCTCCTCACCGTACGCTCCGCCGTGGATTTCGCTCGCAGGAACCACGTATCAGCCTTCTATGCTTCCCTCCGGGGCGGCATCCGGGACCTAGTACTCTGCCCCCGCGATCGTCGAGAAGGCATCCTGAGACAGAAGAGGGAGCCAGCATGAGGGCAGTCGTCGTCTACGAATCGATGTTCGGCAACACACGTCAGATCGCTGAGGCGATCGCCGACGGACTCCGCGAGCGTGCCGAGGTGACCGTGGTCGACGTCAACCGGGTCTCCCCCGTCGACGTCGCGTCGGTCGATCTCATGATCGTCGGTGGGCCCACCCACGTGCACGGGATGACCCGCGCGAACACGCGGGCAGAAGCGGAGAAGTGGACACTCGACCCGGCGAAGAACCTGACGCTGGAACCCGGAGCCCCCGGCCGTGGCATCCGCGACTGGGTGTACGACCCTGCGGCTGTCGTGGCCCCGCTCTTCGCCGCGTTCGCGACCCGCGCCGATCTGCCGGTCATCATCGGCGGCAACGCCGCCACTCAGATCGACCGCGCCCTGCACCACCGGGCGACGCGCCGCCTGCTTCCCGCCGAGAACTTCCTTGTCTCGAAGAACAACATCCTTCTCTTCGAGGAGGCCGACCGTGCGCGCGAGTGGGGCATCCTGATCGGCGCGACGGCCACAGCGCGCCTGGCGAATTCGTACTGGTAGGTCTTCACGCTTCGCGCTTCATCCGTTCACGGATGCCGCCGTCGACGGTCGTGCCTCCAGGAGTCGGCTGGTGGATCGAGCCGTCGGTGGCGGGTAGTGGCGCTCCCTTCTTCGACTCGGCGTCGGCGGTCTTGGCGGAGAGGCGCTCGGTGTGGTCGGGGAAGAGATGGTGGGAGATGTCGGCGGTGCGGGCCTTCGGGCCGACCGGCTGCTCCTCTTTCGGATTCGTGCACGCGGCGACGATCGCGTCGATCACGATCGACGGGTCGTCCATGGCCGCCATGCGGGCGGTGCGCCCGCTGTAGTTCGCGGCGTGGTCCCACCAGGGAGTGTCGACCGCCCACGGCATGATGGTGCCCACCGCGATCGCGTCGCCGACGCCGCTGAGGCGGAGCTCTTCGTTCAGCGTTCGGCCCAGGCTGAGCACGGCGGCTTTCGACGCCGCGTAGGAGGCCTGGTAGGCCAGCGGAATCTCGCTGTCGATCGAGCCCACGTTCACGAGAACCCCCTGCCCTTCGGAAAGGAAGTGGCGGAGCGCGGTGTGAGCGCCGTAGATGAGACCCTTGAGGTTCACGTCGACCACCCGGGCGTGCGCCTCGATCGGGATGTCCCAGAACATGCCCAGCGCACCGATGCCGACGTTGTTGACCCACACGTCGATGCGGGAGAACCGTCGGATGGCGGTCTCGGCGAGCCGTGCGACATCCTCGGGGTCGCTCACGTCCATGGGCACCGCGACCGCGCTGCCGCCCGCGGCCGTGATCTCCGAGACCAGGTCATCGAGCACGTCGCCGCGTCGGGCGGCCACCACCACGTTCGCGCCGAGACCGGCGAGCCTGGTTGCGGCGCCGCGCCCGATCCCGCTGGAGGCGCCGGTGATCACGATGGTCTGACCGGCGACTGTCGATTCCTTCGTCATGTGCTCATCGTGCACCGCTACGGAGTCGCCCGCATCCACGAGCCCCGGCCGGCAAGTCGGCCCCGCTCAGCGCGCCAGCAGGATCTCGGCGGCGTCGGCGGCGGCATCCCTCGCTCTCATGGTCGACCCCAGTCGCCCTGCTGCGTCGGCATAGTGCGGGTCGGACAAGAGATCGGATGCGGCGACGCGGATGTCACCCACGGAGGCCCGCTTGGAGAGACGGAGACCCAGTCCTCGGTCGACCACCAGCTCGGCGATGCGGGGCTGGTCGAACGACGGATTGGTGGGAATGACCACGAGGGGCAGGCCGTGCGCCAGGGCGAGCATGGTCGTGCCGTGTCCGCCGTGGCCGATCACGAACGAGGCCGTCGCCATCACATCAGGGTGAGCGAGCGCCTGGTGGATCGTGCTGTTCGCGGCTGGCCGCAGCTGCCTCCGATCGATGGAGGGTCCTGTCGTCACCACCGTGTGCACGTCGAGAGCGGCGAGGGCGTCGAGGATGCGCTGCAGGAGTTCGCGTTGACCCGCGACATGCGTGGTGCTGAGGCTCACGAGCACCACGGGTGTCCTTGGGTCGGGATGCGCCGCGGCGGCAACCGGCAGAACAGCTCCCACATGATGCACGCGGGGCGCCGTGTCTCCCGCGCCGGGGTCGAATGAGGGTTCGGCGACCACCACCTCGGACTCCGCTCGTTCGTAGAGCAGGCCCGGCCGGAATCCAGCGGTCCGCAGGATGAGACCGAGTGGTCCTCGACGCACGGCCGGCACCATCACGGAGCGCAGCGTGTGCACGAAGATCGAGTAGGGGACATCGGCTTCGGCCAATTCAGCCAAGCACCCGATGAGCAGACCGTCGACGACGATGCGGTCGGCGGGAGCACGCTGCACCGAGATCAACACGTCGCGGCCGATCCCTCGGTCGGCGAAGACCGCGGCGTAGCCGAGATCGGCGCGCAAACCGGAGCGCGGGGTGAGCGATGACCACTCCCTCGCGTGAGCGAACGACTCGAAAGCCAGCCCGGCGGCCTCGATCTGGGCACGCTGGCGAGGATGGCCGAGAATCCGCACGGCCGCCCCCTGGCGTTGCACCTCGCGGGCGACCGCGATCATCGGGGGCACGTTCCCCCCGCCATCCCAGGTCACGAACACGACGGAGGACACCATCCGGGGCCTCCTCCTCGCACAGAACGATGGAATCGCTTCGGCTCCAGTGTGGTGCGCGACGGCGTTCGATGTCGAGCCCTCGTTCAGGCCCCGGCGGCTCGGGCTTCGCCGATCGCTCGGGCGAGGTCGGCGATGGCGCGCTGCAGGGGTGACGCCGGCGCGCCGCTCCGGGGTCCGTCGACCAACGACCGCGCCCTCGTCACGTCGGTATCGGCCTCGTCGAGTCGAGAAGCCGCGACGAGCACTCTGGCCCGGTTGACGAGCGCTCGCGCCGTCGGGCTGTCGGAAGGCGCCTGATCGGCGAAGGCCAGTTGAGTGTCGGCCGCGGAGACGGCCAGGTCGAAGGCGCCGGCCTCGCACGCGACCCGCGCCAACTCCTCCAACGACACCATCCTGCCGTTCCGTTGCCGCGCGGTGAGGGGCTGATCGTCGAGGCGGGCCGCCGCCGCCGCGAGCACCCGCCGCGCCTCCGCGATCTGTCCCGCTTCGGTTCGGATCGCCGCCTCCAGCGCCAGGGTCTCCCCTTCGAAGGAGACTCCGGCCTCCGCGGTGAACTCCTGTTGCGCCGACGCCAAGGCGTCGAGCGCCGCATCGAGTTCATGTCGACGAAAGAGTGCCCACGCGAGGTGGTAGTGCCCCCAGCCCAGTTGCACGCCGTCGTGCGCGCGCCGGGCACGGTCGATGATCTCCGACGCGAGGAGTACGCCATCGAATTCCTCGCGTTTCTCGACCACCGATGCCCAATGGAGGGTTCCGATCAGTCGGGCGATGAGGGCGTCGTCATCGAGCGCCCGCGCAGATTCGACGGCCAGGCCGAACAGCGCGACCCAGTTCCCCCAGCCGACCCAGACATGGGCGAAGCCCTCCTGGAGCAACACCGCCAGCCGTGTCACGGTGGCGTGCTCTCCTTCGCGTGCGGCGCCCTGCATCGCGGGCCACCAGTGTTCGACCTCGCGACGGATCCAGGACGAGGCGTCGTGCTCCGTGACTGAGGGCAGCTGGAGCTGGCGGTACTTCGGGTCGACATCGGACTGAGGAACGAAGACCCCGGCAGATCGGCCGAGCTGCAGGAGGAGCCAATCCCGGAGCCGAGCCGCCACGACCTCCCCCTCGGCCTCTGCAAGGCGCGATCGCCCGAACAGCCGGGTCAGGTCGTGCATCCGGTAGCGGTTCCCCCCGGTGGCCTCCACGAGGCCCGATTCCACGAGATCGTCGAGGTGATCCTCGATCACCTCGAGATCGCCCCCCGCGCCGGCCGCGGCCAGACGCGCATCGAAGGTTCGACCCTCGATCACTGAGACGGTTCGGAACAGCGCCGCGACGGCCGGGTCCAGGTCGTCATACGAGAGGGCGAACGCCGCCTCGACCGACAGATCGCCCGCCACGAGAAGGTGGAGACGGCGCTTCTCCGAAACCAGCCGCTGCGCGAACTCGGCAGCGGTCGTGGTCGGGCGGCTCGCGACATGGTTGCCCGCGATGCGCAATGCCAGCGGATTCCCATTGCACAGCCGCGCGAGATCCCGAACCGCGGAGTCCGTTCGCTGCCCCTCCGGAACGACCTGTTCCAGCAGCCGGATGGCGTCAGCGAGCGGGAGGGCGTGCAGCGCGACACGGGTCGTCGCCGTCAGTCCCGCGAGATTGCGGCGGGAGGTCACCACGACGAACCGGATTCCGTCCACCAGGATGGGCCGCACCTGTTTCTCCTGACCGGCGTTGTCGAGGATGACGATCGGATGCGCGACCGCGCACACGCCCCGCCAGCGCGCCGCCGCGGCTTCGAGTGTGGAGGGAAGGGGCCCGTCAGGATCGGCCTGCTGAAGCAACCGCCGCAATGCGTCGAGCGATGGAACCGGCATCGCACCATGGCCGACGAGGTCGGTGAAGACGACGGGTGATCCGCCGGCCTGTCGTCGGGTCGCCTCGACAGCCAGCGTCGTCTTGCCGATTCCCGGTGGTCCGGTCACGACGGCAAGCCCTCCGACGACGCCCACGAAGTGTTCCAGGCGCAGCAGTTCCTCGGTGCGACCCACGAAGTCCTGGATCGACACCGGAACGATCCCCGGATGCGCTTCCAGCTCGGCCGAGGTCGGCTGCAGCAACCAACGCCGGGCGTGGGCGTCCAACGAGAAGCCGTCGGCGAGCGCCAGCAAGGTCCTGCGCCGAGGCACGGCGCTCACGCCGCGTTCGATGTCGCTGATGGCACGAACGCTCACACCTGATCGCTCCGACAACGATTCGAGGGTGAGATCGGCCGACAGACGAAGGCGCCTGAGACGCTCCGCAAGCGGGCCGGGTGCATCCACGTCGAGCTCCCTCTTCGTTCGGTCAACGCGTCAGGAAAGGGTTCCGACCATCCTGCCTCTCCCCCGCTCCGGCCGCTACACCGTCTTCTGAGAACTCTCCTCCCCCAGGACTGTAACGAGAATTCCCTCGCGCGCGGGAACTTCGAACACATGAAATGAGGCGTACGCCGTCTCAGCCGTGCCCTCCTCCACTCGCATCCGGCCCGACGGATACGGATGCGCGTCATGCCGAGCCCAGATGCGCCGGAAGTCGCGGTCTCTCGCCGACAGCCGCCCGACCAGCTGCTGGAAGCGGTGGTCGTACGGGTCGCCGTGGTAGCGCAGAGCGGCCGTGTACTGCGCGGCCAGCGCCTCCCATCCGTCATCTCGTGCCGCAGAGAAGTGAGACTCGACGAGGTTGAATCCGGGGCGGAACCGGCGGTCACCGATCGTGGCTGCCGGACCATTCACCAGGAGCAGCTCCAGGTTCCCCGACATCACGAATGCCGGAATGCGCGTCCACCGCTCGAGCAGCCGGCTGAGATCGGCAGGCACGGACGCCGGGTTCGCCGCCGAAGACGGGTGCCGGCGCCGCAGGCGGAGAAGATGCTGCTCCGCCCCCTCGTCGAGCAGAAGCGCCCGCGCAATCCCGCGCAGCACATGGTCCGACGGTTCCCGCTCATGACCCTGCTCCAGTCGCAGGTAGTACTCCGCACTGATCGAAGCGCGCTTCGCGACCTCCTCCCGGCGGAGACCCGGCACCCGGCGATTGGGCTCACGCGTCAGCCCGACCGATTCCGGCTGGATCAACGAGCGCCGCGCCCACAGATACTCGCCCAGCACGGTGGCCGAGCGGGTTCTGGGCTGCACGTCGGTCATGAGCGGGCTCCCGCCGCGCCCGTGCGCATCGGTCGTTCGACCACCTCGATCGGCATCACGCTGCCACCTTCAGCGATCGGATGGCGTCTGCGCTGACCGACCCCGGTGCGGCGTGCAGGATCGTCACGATGTGGTTCTCGTCTCCGGCCGGCGTGAGGCTCTGCTGATCGAACGAGACGCGTCCGAATCTCCCGACGTCGAGATGGAGTTCACCCGACACCAGCGGGGCTGCCTCATGGATCGCCCACATCCTCCGGAAGTCGGGGTCGCGCATCGACAGGAGCCCGACGATGTCCCTGAAGACCGGATCGCCCGGATCGCCGTAGAAGCGAAGCGCCGACACGGCGCGATTCGCCGAGGCCTCCCAATCCCGGTCAGAGGCACGCCAGTCATCGCTGAAGATCTGCAGAACCAGGTTTGCGCCGGGGCGCCAGGCTCCCGGCAGGATCGCCCGAGCCAGGTCGTTGAAAGCGATCAGGCTCTGATTGCGATCCGTCAGGTAAGCCGGGGTCGATGACCACTGGTCGAGCAGGCCGCTGAAGCCGGCCCGAACCGCCTCCGGCAGTTTCGCCGTTCGGGATGCCCGCCGGGCGCCCGATTGGAGGCTCACCAGACGCGTCATGTAGCGCACTGCTGCCGCGTCGAGCATCAACGCGCGGGCGAGGGAGCGCAGCACCTGATCGGATGGCTGATGGCCCCGGCCCTGTTCGAGGCGCAGGTAGTACTCGGGACTGATCCCCGCGAGCTCGGCGACCTCCTCGCGCCGCAGCCCCTCGACACGACGGCCCGGCATAGTCGTCAGACCCACGTCCTCCGGTCGCACAGCGGCACGGCGCGCCCTCAGGTATTCGCCGAGTGGTGAGTTCACCATGCACCTCGCATCCGGGTCGGGAAGTCGTTCATGCGACCAGTGTGACCAGGGCCACCCCATCGAGACCATGCAGAAGACAGGCAGATTGGGAGGATCGGCAGGGCTGGGTGTCGACCGCAGGCTGTCCGCAGCAGGGCCACGTCCGCTCGTTCCGATCTCCTTAGCGTGTGATGCAGACGCACGAAAGGCAGACCCAAGCCGCGGCGCTGGTCGACGCCTTCGTCGAGCGCACGACCAACCAGATCTGAGGAGACCGATCATGGCAACACTGCTCGAGAGAATCATGGATGCGCACGGCGGCAGCCGCTGGAACGAGGTCGACCAGATTTCCGCCACGCGGCACTTCGGCGGCGCGTTCTGGGCGCTCAAGGGCGTCGCCGGCATCGCCGACGAGGGGCGATTCACGGTCGACCTGAAGCGCGAGCACAGTCAGCTCTACTCCTTCGGCGATGCGGGGTTGCACACCGACTTCACGCCGGGACGGGTGGCGATCGTGCGTTCGGACGGCAGCGTGGTCGAGGAACTCGCGCACCCCCGCGCATCGTTCGACGGCCACGAGTTGAGCACGCCCTGGAACACGCTCCACCTGGCCTATTTCACGGGCTACGCCATGTGGACGTACAACACGGAACCGCAGTCGTTCACCCTCGAGGGCGTCGTCACCGAGGAGATCGGCGCATGGACGGAGGAGGACGGGCAGGTCTGGGACCGACTCGAGGTCACGTATCCCAGCTCCCTGTCCACCCACACACCGGTGCAGATCGTCTATGCGGACTCGGATGGCGTGCTGCGCCGACGCGACTACACCGTGGACATCGCAGGCGGATCGCCGGCGGTGGAATACATGACCGGGCAGGCGGACTTCGATGGGCTGCTGCTGCCGAAGCACCGCGAGATCTTCGTGCGCGACGAGGCAGGGCGGGCCGTGCCCGAACCACTGCTCGTCTCGATCGACATCGACGACGTCTCGGTGCGATGATGCCGGAGCTCAACCGCTCGGTAGAGCGAGCCGGTCGAGTCGGCGGGCCGCGACGTGCTCCTGGCACCAGCGAACGGCGCACCCGGGTCTCCCCGGGTGCGCCGTGTCGTCAGTGCTGGAGGCGGTTACTGCTGAATGAAGGCGAGCAGGTCGGGGTTCAGAACCTCGGCATGCGTCGTCAGCATGCCGTGCGGGAAGCCCTCGTAGATCTTGAGGGTCGAATTGCTGAGCAGTTCGTGTTGTTTCAGCGAAGCATCCTTGTAGGGCACGATCTGATCGTCGTCGCCCTGGGTGACCAGCACCGGCACGGTGATCGCCTTCAGGTCGGCTGTCTGGTCGGTCTCGGAGAAAGCTTTGATGCCCTCGTATCCGGCCAAGGCGCTGCCCATCATGCCCTGACGCCACCAGTTGTCGATGATCGGCTGGGAGGGCTTGGCTCCTGGCCGGTTGTAGCTGTAGAACGGACCGGATGCCACAGCCTGGTAGAACTCGCCTCGATTGGCCGCCAGCGCTTCCCGGAAGCCGTCGAAGACCGAGAGCGGCGTTCCCTCCGGGTTGGCATCGGTCTGCACCATCAGCGGGGGCACCGACGACACCAGAATCAGTTTCGCCACGCGGCCCTGCGGCTCTCCGTACTGGGCGACGTAGCGCGCGGCCTGACCGCCGCCGGTCGAGTGACCGATGTGGACGGCGTTGCGCAGATCGAGGTGCTCGACGACGGCGGAGGCGTCGCTGGCGTAGTGGTCCATGTCGTTGCCGGTGGCGGTCTGCGACGATCGGCCGTGACCGCGCCGATCGCTCGCGATGACCCGGTAGCCCTTCGAGAGGAAGTAGAGCATCTGCGTGTCCCAGTCGTCGGCCGACAACGGCCAGCCGTGGTGGAACATGATGGGCTGCGCGTCGCGGCTGCCCCAGTCTTTGTAATAGATCTCCGTGCCATCATCCGTGGTCACAAACGCCATCATCGACCTCCGATTTCATGTCGAACCGAGCCGTGCTCGGACGACTGCTGGACATTTCGCCGCTCGATGGAGCGGCTGGGGTGCGACCACACTAACGCGGGGGGAACGGCGAGTTCAACGGTTTGGTACCGGTGGGATTCAAACTCCGACGCGCGCCCTCGCGTTGCAGATTTCAGGCCGTCATTCGGGACCGGTGATGGCTGATGAGTGAAACGATGAGTGAAACGCATCTTTACCGACATGGTGTCGTCATATTCATAGCGGGTTCACGTTCGCTGAGGGCGTGAGCCCCGGCGACGAGGACGATAATGGGTCGGTGCCGAAGATCACCGCCCCCACTGTCGCGGAGCACCGCGTCGCGCAGCGTGGCGCCCTCGTGGCGGCCGCAAAAGCGATCATCGCCGAGAGCGGCGTGGCTGCGATCACCCCGCGTTCCGTCTGCGAACGGGCGGGCCTTGCGCGATCGAGCTTCTATGAGTACTTCCCCTCGAAGGACGACCTGCTGGCAGCGATCGCCATGCAGGCCTTCGACGAGTGGGCAGCCGAGCTGGAGGCCGCGATCGCTGCCGCTGCGCCCGGGCGTGGCAGGCTCCACGCCTATGTCGCGGCGACGATCCGGATGACGGCCGACGGCAAGCACTCGCTGGCCACCGGACTACAGCAGGCCGACCTCTCTCCTAAGAGCGTCGAGACCATCATGGCCATGCACGACGCCCTCACGACGCCGCTCCGCACCTTGCTCGAAGAGCTGCGGATCCCGAACGCGGTGGCCCAGGCGGCGCTCGTGCAGGGGGTCATCAACGCCGGCATGCAGTTGGTGGGTCATGGGGTTCCGCCGGGGGACGTGATCGATTCCGTCAACGGGATCCTCGACGGAGGCGTGCAGGGCTGAGCCGTCGCCGATTTGCTCCGCGTCCTGGATGGTGACACACTGTCGGTAAGTTACTGACACTGTGTCGGTTCGTTGGCATTCTGCCATGCCCTCTCCTTTAGGACGTGATGATGTTCCTCGCTGCGCGCGAACTCCGGTTCGCTCGAGGCCGGTTCACGCTGATGGGTATCGTGATCGCTCTGATCGCCGTGCTCGTGGTGCTGCTCTCCGGTCTTTCCTCCGGTCTGGTCAACGACGGGGTCTCCGGGCTCAAGTCGATGCCGGCCACCGCCTTCGCCTTCGATGAGGGCACGATCACCGACAACGCGTTCAGTCGTTCGCTGGTCGACGGCGAGCAGCTCGCCACGTGGCAGGAGGCCGAGGGCGTCGACCAGGCGGAGCCGATGGGCGTGAGCATCGTCAACGGCACCACCGACACCGACCACCAGGTCGACCTGACCCTGTTCGGGATACAACCCGGCGGATTCCTCGACCCCGCCGTCTCCGGTGGAACCGCGGTCGGCGACGACCTCGGCGGCATCGTCGTGTCGGAGACCGCGAAAAGCGAGGGACTCGAGCTCGGCACGGTCGTGACCCTCGACAGGATCGGACTCGAGCTGAAGGTCGTCGGCTTCACCGAAGGGCAGGCCACCTTCGGTCACGTCGACGTGGCGTACCTCCCCATCGACACCTGGCGGCTGATCGCGTCGAACACGGCGCTGCCCGGAGCTCCGACGGCGGAGCAGATCGCCGCGCTCGACTACGACTACTCGAGCGTCGTCGCCCTCGACGCGCCGTCGGGAACCGACCTCACCGCCATCGACGCGACCGCCGGCACGATGACGATGTCGCGCACCGAGGCCTTCAACGCCTCACCGGGCTACGAGGCCGAGACGCTCACGCTCACCATGATCCAGGTCTTCCTCTACGCCATCTGCGCACTGGTGGTCGGCGCGTTCTTCACCGTCTGGACGATCCAGCGCAAGGGCGAGATCGCCATCCTCCGCGCTGTGGGAGCGTCGCGCGGCTACCTCCTGCGGGACAGCATCGCGCAGGCCGCGATCCTCCTCATCGGCTTCACCGCGATCGGAGTCGCCGCCGGCGTCGGGCTCGGCGCCATCATGCCCGACGCGATGCCCTTCGACCTCGAGGCCGGCCCGATCGCCGTCGCAAGCGTTCTCACCATCGCCCTGGGTCTCATCGGAGCGGTTCTCGCCGTCGTCCGGATCTCCCGAATCGACCCCCTCACCGCGCTCGGAGGCCGGCAATGACAACGACCCGCACACTCGTACCCGCACTCGACATCAACGACGTCACGCTGGAGCTCGGCGACGGCGACGCACGCATCCGCGCTCTCGACAACGTCTCGCTCACCGTCATGCCGGGCGAGTTCGTCACCATCGTCGGACCGTCCGGTTCGGGCAAGTCCTCGCTCCTCGCGGTCGCCGGCGCCCTCACCAAGGCCGACTCCGGCACGGTGCACGTGCACGGCACCGACCTCGGCCGCATCCGCGGCAACGCGGCGGCACGCTTCCGGCTCGACACCATCGGTTTCGTGTTCCAGTCGGGCAACCTCATCCCGGCCCTCACATCGGCCGACCAGCTCCGACTCATGGGGCGCCTGGCGGGCAACCCGTCGGTCGACCCGGCACCGCTCCTGGACGCGGTGGGCATGAAGCACCGCGCCAAGCGCCGCCCGGCACAGCTCTCCGGCGGTGAGCGCCAGCGCGTGGGCATCGCTCGTGCCCTCGTCAATTCCCCTTCGCTCCTGCTCGTCGACGAACCCACGGCGGCGCTCGACCGGGCCCGGAGCCACGAGGTCGTGCAACTGCTCGCCGAGCAGGCACACCGGGCCGATGTCGCGGTGGTGATGGTCACCCACGATCACGAGGTGCTCGAACACTGCGACCGCGTGCTCGAGATGGTCGACGGCACGCTCTCGCCCTACACGACTTGATCCCACCGCACCCCGACACGAACAGGACCAGACATGGAAATCGTCAAGAACATCGTGCTCGCTCTGCACATCATCGGAGTCGCCAGCCTGCTCGGCGGCATCCTCGTGCAGATCTCCGCCATCAAGCTCGGAAAAGCGCGCATCATCCCGGCGATCCTGCACGGCGCCTGGGTGATGCTCGCGACCGGAATCGTGCTCGTCGGCCTCCAGTACCCGCTCGGTCACGAGGTCGACAACGTGAAGATCACCATCAAGCTCGTCATCCTGATCGCCATCCTCATCATCGCCCTGATCAACCGCAAGCGGGAAACCGTCGCCCGCTGGGTTGTTCCCACGCTCGGCGTACTCACGGTCGCGAACATCGTCATCGCGACGGTCTGGCGGCCCTACAACTGATTCGAGCCGTTCCAGCGAACGATCCCAGTCCTAGGAACGCGCTGACTCTGCCGCGACCGTGAACGCTTGCTCTGCCTCTCTGCCGAGCCCATGGTCGGCGAGCAACGCGCTCGCGGCGGCGAGGTCAGAGGCAGTGTCCGCTCCGGTACGTACTTTGAGTTCCACACGGTAGAGCAGCGCCTCGAATACTTCGATCGGCGGGGCGTCGGGATAGCGGGTGAGTCCTGCGTCGAGCACCGCGATCGCTTGTGCGTCGTCGCCGCGCGCATCCCCTTGCCGTGCGGCGACGTCGATCACTCGGGCCAGGCCGGATCGACGTTCTGTCGCTTCATCCTCGGACGAACCCTCCCGATAGAAGCGGAGCCAGTTGCCGCCGACATCCACGACCGAGAACCCCGTCGCGGTGCCGGCCTTGCGTCGCGGTGGGAGCAGGCGCGGGATGCCCTTGGTCGGAACCCTGCCGTACAGTTCCCGCAGCCCAGCCTTGAACGCGTCGTGGCGCTCACCGGGCTCTGAGACGGTGATGATGGCGCTGCCATACGACGTCTCCGGGTCGAAGCCCTCAATGGCGGACAGGTGGATCGCGATGTCGTCCAGCTTCACGACCGCGCATGGGTAAGGTCTGCGCTGATGGAAGCTGACAACGAACCCGAGCGCGACGTAGAACGCGAGCGCGTCGTCCAGATCCGCGCACGTCAAGACCGGATATATGCGTTCGCCGGCCATACGGTCCCCTTCTTCGACGAGCCGTCACGATTCTACCCGGCGCAGCCGGTTGCGCTTTCGCTCGTGCTACTGCACGAACCTCGCGGACGCAAACGCCAGATCATCGAAATGGCACACATTCGTTGGCCGGGCCAATACTCTCGACCTGGGGGCACATTGTGTGGAAGGTTCCAGCGCGGCGGGTGGCCGTGAGCCGACGCAGGCTCGCGTCTCTTCCAGCGCCGGTGCGGGTCTTGTTGCTTGTAGCGGTCGCGGGCCAGATCGTCTACGTCATCAGCCTCATCTTCCCGGTGACGGGTACCGAGCTGATCGTGGATGCGTGGGTGTCGATGATCGCGGAGTGGACGGCCGTGCTCACGTGCTGGACGGCCTTCGCGCTCATGAAGTCAAAACGGATCGTCCCGGTGCTGGGATCGGTGGCGGTGACCGCCACCGTGTTGGGCGACTCACTCTTTCTCGCAGCGACCGACGGGGATGGTGTGACACCGTTCCCATCCCCCGCAGACCTCTCCTATCTCGCCTTTTACCTGCTGCTTCTGGCCGCAATCATCCTGGCTGCCCGGGACCTACTGGCAGGCCGGGGTGCCGTCGTCGTCTTCGATGTCATCGTGGGCTCCCTCGGCGCCGCCTCAGTCCTCGCCCTGGTGCTCACACCGGTTCTTGACAGCACGATCGTCAGCTCAGACCCCGTCGCCTCCGTCTTGTCGTTGTCGTACCCGGTTCTGGACGTGCTGCTGATCGCGGCCTTGGTCGGTGTGCGTGCTTCTGACCGGTCGGGTGCGTCCTGGATGCCGCTCATCCTCGGTTTGGTGCTCTTCGCGGGCGCCGACATCGTCTACGCCATGGATGTCCCAGGCTCGGGCTACGTGGTGGGAACTCTGCTCGACGCCGCGTGGAGCGTGGGAGTGCTCTTGATCGTTCTGTGGGTCTGCCTGTGGACGGTGCCGGGCGAACCCGCACTGTCCCCTACCCTCCCGTCCCGGGTGGGGACGGCTGTCGCGGTGCTCGCGATCGTGTGCGCTTTAGCGGTCCTCGTGATCGCCCCCGCAGTGTCGGGCTCCGCGGTGGCCGTCGTCCTGGCGGTGGCGACTGTCGTCTGCACGATCGCCCCGGTCGCCATCCGTCGCCGGCACCTGCGCGCCCAACGGGATCTCGACCCCCTCACCGGGTTGGGCAACCGCAGCCTCGTCGAGCACCGCGCCGACACAGCGCTGCCGTTCCTCTCCACCGCGACCGTCATCCTCATCGAACTCGACGATGTCGGCGAAATCTCGGAAGGGCTTGGCCACAGCACGAAAGACGACGTTCTACGGCAGGTGGCAGCAAGCGTGCGCGAGGCAGCGCCGAGCAACGCGACGATCAGCCGACTCAGTGGAAGCGAGTTCGTGATCTTCGCACCCGAACTTTCCCGTGACCTACAGGAGCCACTCCGCACCGGCGTGCATGCGGCGATCGCCCGTCCCATCAGGGTCGCCGATCTGGACCTCGTGATGAGATCCACGGTCGGTCTCGCCACCTTCCCCGAAAACGGCGACAGCTTCGTCGAGCTACTCAAGCACGCCGAGTCTCTCGTGCGCCGCACCCGGACGCGACACAAGGTGCGCCGCGACGACAGCGACCATCCCCCTTCGGACGCACTGAACCGGCTCAGGAGCCTTCACGAACTACGGTCGACGATCGGGAGGGAGCAGATCGTGCTCTGGTACCAGCCGAAGATCCGCATCTCCACCGGCACGATCGACGGGGTCGAGGCTCTGGCTCGCTGGGAACATCCGACGCGAGGGCTACTCGGACCCGACCAGTTCATCCCCCTGCTGGAAGACGCGCAGTTGATGACCGGCTGGACACACGACATTCTCGTGGAAGCACTAGACCAGGCGGCACAGTGGGCAGAGCAGGGTCTTTCGATGCCGGTCGCCGTGAACGTCTCGGGCAGCTCCCTCACCGAATCGGGATTCGTGAACCAAGTGCTGCCGCTCTTGCACGAGCGGGGACTCTCCCCCGCACTCCTCACGCTCGAGATCACCGAGCAGCACGTCATCGACGACGCCGACCGCGTCGCCTCGGCCCTGTCCCCTCTGCGCGAAGCCGGCGTCCGCATCTCCCTCGACGACTTCGGCACGGGATTCAACTCCCTCACGTCGCTGCACGACCTCGTCGTCGCCGAACTCAAACTCGATCGCAGCTTCGTCTCCGCTCTCACCGTCGATGCGCGTGCGCGGGCCCTGGTGCGATCCATCGTCTCCCTGGCCCGCGAACTGGGCATCGATACGGTCGCTGAAGGCGTCCAGATCCCGGAGGAACTGACAATTCTCGCGGAGGTCGGCTGCACTCGCGCCCAGGGATACCTCATCTCCAAACCGGTCCCGGCCTCGGCCATTCCGCCCCTCACCGAGACAACCTTGCTGCCGTCGAGAGAGGCGGATCCTCGAGAACTCGCGGTCGCTGAGGAACGAGAGTGACCTTTACACGAGGAGGGACGAGCGATGACCACTGAACCCGCTCACCCTTCCTCCCTCGAGCGACAGGGTTCGGCGGGGGATGTGGTGCGGGTGTTTGCACGGTCGGCGTGGTGACTATCCCAGTTGCGCAGCCCCGAAGCCGACGCTGAACTGCACGCACCACAGCGAGACGCTGCGATAGGCGGTGAGGTCAACCTCCGCGGGGATGTCATAGACCTGGTTGCCCTGGTTGCCCTTGATGACGCCGAGATCGACGTAGGCGGTACCGCCTGCCAGGAACCAGCCGTCCAGGCCCTCAACCGCATCCGCGGCGCTCAGCCAGACGTGCACGTCTGGACCGTTGGTGGTGTCGAGATTCTCGATCGCGAGCACGCGCGTGCCGTCCGGGTTCCCGATGATCGTTGCTGTGCCCGTCGTCGCGTGCTCTTGGCTGACGAAGGAGCCGGACGCAAGGACAACCGGCACCGGCTCGGGCACTTGGTCCGGCACCGAGTCGGGCATCGGTGTCGCGGACGAGTCAGGGTCCGCGGTTGCGGCGGGTTGGGTGCTCCGAATCGTCGGCAGCGCCTCGTCGACCCGCACATCACTGAACAGCAGCCACGGCTGAAACACGACCAGCCCGACGATCAGGGCAGCAGCCGCCACCAGGCCGCCAAGGACGAGAAGTGCCCGCTTCATGACCGCAGTGTAGCGACATGACCTCTGCGAACGAGTACGGTTGCTCGGGCGTTGCAGACCAGCGTCCCTCAGCGCGTCGTCGCCGAAACCGCGACGAGAGCGAAGGCCGCGACGATAATCGCGACGCGGCCGAAGTGCAGCCTGTCCCAGCGCTGGCTCTGCTCCCGCCAGTCGTCGGGGTGGTTCTCGGCGGTCCAGGTCTTCGACCGGTTGTTGATGGGCACCAGCAACGCGATCGACATCACGACGCTGGCGGCCAGGAGAACTGCGGCGACGAGGGCTGTCGTGGCGGTCGTCGTGCCCCAGGTGACGACGGCGAGGGCCACGGTGAGGATGAGAGAACCGATGTACCAGAACGGCATCGCGCGCCCCAGCATCCGCGCGCCGTCGGACCGCGCCACCAGCGAGGCGCCGGCCGGCAGGCGCAACAGGATCGGGTTGATGACGAACGCCACCGCGAACTCGACGCCGACCATGAGCCCGACGACGACGGTGGAGATGACGGCGAGAACGGATGCCATGGAAGTTCCTCTCGAATCTAGCAACACTAGATAACCTAGCAGTGCTAAGGTGGGCGAGAATGACCAGCACTGCAAGAGGAGGTCGGATGGCCGACCAGACGCCCCGCCAGCAACGCACCGATGAGCGCCGCCGACGCATCCTGGCCGCTGCTCGCGATCGCGCCGACGCCGAGAGCTGGGCGGCGGTGACCACACGGCATCTCGCCGACACCATCGGATACACCCAGCCCGTGCTTTACGGTCACTTCCCCGGCGGCAAGGCCGAGATCATGCTCGCCGTCGCTCTCGAGGGCTTCGTCGATCTGACTCGGCAATGCCGCGCCGCGCTCAGTGGACGAGACGGTCGAGCGGCGATCGAGGCAGTCGCCCACGCCTATCTGGAGTTCGGCAGCGAGCATCCGGCCGTCTACGAGGCCATGTTTCTGCAGCCGATCGGCGCGCGATTCGCCGCAGACGACACGGCTGCCGATCTGCGCGCGGGTTTCGACGTGCTATCGGAGGCGATCGGCGATCGCGGCGACGGCTCGACGACCGAGGTGTTCTGGAGCGCCCTGCACGGCATCAGCGAGCTGGAACGGGCCGGCCGCATGCGCATCGAGCACCGGCCGCATCGCGTGGCCGAACTCGGCATCCGCTTCGCCGCCGAGCCGCCTCGGTAGAACGAACCGCCGTCGTCGTGCGCGTCGCGAAGAACCGTGAGCCCGGAGTGATGCACGAGGTCTCACATCGGCCCGCGCCGGTCGACTTCGAGCCGCGGATTCTCGTGGGGCGGCGTGTGGATGGCATCGCCAGATGGACTTTCCCGCAGCGATGAATGTCACTCCCGCCGCACGTGAGCCGATCCCTCGACGCGCACGGCGCCTGCGTATCGCCTCCTCCGGTACGATAGCGGAGCTGTTTTCACTGCTGGGCGCCCATGAGGTCGTGTGGCGTCCCCGGCAGTCCCCAAGCTGAGAGCGGGTTTTGTTATGGCATGTCGTATCGGTGAGCTCGTGCTCGGTTGCCGCGACCCTGAGATGCTGGCGCGGTTCTGGTGCGAGGTGCTGGATTTCGTCGTGCTCGATCGCGAGGACGACGGCTCGGTGGAGATCGGGGCGCGCGAGGGGTTCGGCGGTCCGCAGCCGACGATCTTCCTCAGTCGCAGGGATGAGCCGGAGAAGGGGAAATCCCGGCTGCACATCGACGTCAACGCCACCGACCGCGATCAGGACGCCGAGCTCGAACGCCTTCTGAAGCTCGGTGCGCGCCCGGCCGACATCGGCCAGACAGGGCAGGAGTCCTGGCATGTCCTGGCCGACCCGGAAGGCAATGAGTTCTGCCTCCTCAAGGCCCGCCTGGACCCGCTCTGATGCTCATCGAGATGTAGTCAAGCCAGAGTTTGCCACATAAGAAAAGCCCCGCATTCCCGTACTTTCAGGGGACTGCGGGGCTTTCGCAATGGCGGTACCGGTGGGATTTGAACCCACGGTGGAGTCTCCCCCACACAACTTTTCGAGAGTTGCACCTTCGGCCGCTCGGACACGGTACCCCGGACGAGTGTACGCGAGCGGAGCCCGTCTCGCCAATCCGCGCCTGCCGATAGTCTGGCCGCATGGCGATCTCGATTTCGGTGGTCATCCCTGCCCGTGACGACGCCGAGTTCCTCCGGCGTGCACTCGAGGCCCTCGCCGCGCAGACCCGCCCCGCCGACGAGATCATCGTGGTCGACAACGGCAGCACCGACGACACGGCCGACGTCGCCCGGGCACACGGCGCGCGCCTCATCGACGAGCCGGTCCAGGGCATCCTGCGCGCCACCGCGGCCGGATTCGACGCCGCCACCGGAACCCTGCTCGCCCGCATCGATGCCGACTCCGTGCCGCTGCCCGACTGGCTCGAACGCGTCGAAGCTGCCTTCCTGCGAGCGGATGCGCTCACCGCCTACACCGGACCGGGCCGCTTCTACGACATCAACGCCGCCGGCGCCTGGGCCGGCAAGACCTTCTATCTCGGCGGCTACGTCACCTGGATGACCCTCTTCCTCGGCCACGCGCCCCTGTTCGGCAGCAACATGGCGATGCGACGGGATGCCTGGATGCGCATCCGCGACACCGTGCACCGCACCGACCGCCGGGTGCACGACGACCTCGACATCACCTACCACCTGCTGCCCGACATGATCGTCGAATACGACTCCACCCTCGTCATGCCGATCTCGGGCCGCCCGTTCCACAGCTACAAGGGATTCATGCGGCGGCTGGGCTGGGCCTTCCGCACCATCGGCGTGAATCTGCCCGGGCAATGGCCGTGGCAGCGCTGGTCGCGCCGCCGCGCGGCCCGCAAAGCCGCGGCGCGGCTGGTAACTACGCAAATGCGTGAGACCGACGCCGTATAGGGCATCGCTTGCACGCATTTCTGTAGTTATCGGGACGACGCCTTCGCGTACAGCGCCAGCAGGTCGCCGCTCAGCTCGTAGGGCGCGTCTTCACAGGGGCTGTGCCCCGTGCGGTAGACGCAGATGGAAGCGCCGATGGCCTCCGCGAAGCGCGCGTGCCGGGCGAGCGGCCAGAGGTCGTGCTCGCCCACGGCAACGGCCATCGGGATGTCGACGGCCGCGAGCGCGGCTTCGACATCCGGGGCCTGCATCATGATGTCCATGATGTCGCGGTGCGAATCGCGCCGCGTGAGGTGGAAGCGGTCGCGCACGAACTTCAGCCGACCCGGCCGAACCCGCAGCACGTTCACCTGCACGCCCCAGCGCATCAGGTTCGCCGCCGCGGCGGGCGTCGCGAAATCGGCGAATCGACCGATCCGTTTCACTCCGGCGAAACTCAGCCCCGGATCGGGCGGCGTGCCGAGGAGGGTCAGGCTCGCCACGAGATCGGGTCGAGACGTCACCACGACCCCGGCCACCACCCCCGCGAAGGAGTAGCCGAGCAGGTGCACGGGCGCCGTTCCCGCCGACAAGAAGGCGATCATGTCGTCGACGAAGAGCTCGAGCGTGTAGTGCTGTTGCGGCGGCGAGAGGTTCCACGGCCCCGCCGCGTGCGACTCGAACTGCCCCGCGAGGTCGTAGCTCTGCACGTAGAAGCCGGCGGCCACGAGCTCCGGCATGATGAAGTGGAAGTCCTCTTTCGACCCCGTGGCGCCGGCCACGAGCACGACCCTCGGATGCGCCGGGTCGCCCATTGAGATCACCGCGAGATCGCCGCTCGGTGCGTGGAAGGTGGAGGTGACCGCACCCGTGGGAGGGGTCACCCAGTCGATGTCAGGAAGGTTCTCGTCGCGACTGACCGCGAGTCGTTTCGCTTCCAGGGCCGGGTCCAACACGCCCCCAACTTACTCTTTCCGGCAACCGTTCCGTGTCATCCTGATGCCGACCGAGGAGACGGACATGGCGAAAGACGAGGATCGACGCCGGAAGTGGGAGACCACGACATCCGTGCCCCTCGTCGTGCTCTCGATGGTGTTCATCGTGCTCTACACGGTGCAGGTGCTGACCCCGGAGATGGCCCCAGGGGGCACGCTGGCCCTCAGCATCACCCTCTTCGTGATCTGGCTGAGCTTCGCCGTCGACTACGTGGTGCGGCTGGTGCTGGCGACCGACAAGGGCGCGTTCTTCCGGTCGACACCGCTCGACCTGCTCTCGGTGCTGGTTCCGGTGTTCCGCCCGTTCCTTCTGCTCACGCGGCTGCGCGACATCCCGTACTTCCGTCGGCGCAGCGGTGGCTCCGTTCGCACGACCATCATCATCTATGCCGCACTCTTCGTGATCCTCTTCGTCTATTCGATCGCGCTGGCCGAACTCGCCGCCGAGCGCAACGCACCCGGGGCCACGATCACGACCTTCGGCGACGCCATCTGGTGGGCCTGCGTGACGATGACGACGGTCGGTTACGGCGACTACGTTCCCGTCACCATCCTCGGGCGCACCCTCGCGGTCGTGCTCATGTTCGGCGGGGTCGCCATCCTCGGCGTGGCGACAGCCACGATCGTGTCGTTCATCAACGAGAAGATCCGGCCGCGCGCTCGCGAGCGGGAGCACGACCCCGCTCCAGGCAACGATCAGGACTCTCACTGACGACTCGCCACCTGACGTCACCCAAACGTTCACTTTCGCGTGCTTGAGTCGGAACAGCACCACGGACGGGCGACAACCCTGGAGCCCGCACCTCATCCGAATGGAAGTCTTGTGACTATCAGAACGGCCGAGTACCCGAGGCCGAACCATTTCCTCCTTCACTTGAGTGACACGCACCTGCTCGCCGGGGGTGGCAAGCTCTACGGCACCGTCGACAGCGAGGCCCACCTGCGCGAGGTGTTCGCCGAGCTGGAGGCCTCCGGTGGCCGCCCCGAAGCCATCGTCTTCACCGGCGATCTGGCCGACAAGGGCGAACCGGATGCCTATGAGCGGCTCCGCGCGATCGTCGAGCCGGCGGCCGCGCGGCTCGGCGCCCAGGTGATCTGGGTGATGGGCAACCACGACGACCGCGCCGCCTTTCGCGAAGGGCTGTTCGGCGAGATGCCGAGCACCCGCGCCGTCGACCGCGTCTACGACGTGAACGGTCTTCGGGTCATCACGCTCGACTCGACGGTTCCGGGTCACCACCACGGCGAGGTCTCGGGCGCACAACTCGACTGGCTGGCCGAGGAACTCGCCTCACCGTCGCCGCACGGCACGATCCTCGCCCTGCACCACCCGCCGGTGCCGAGCGTGCTCGACCTCGCCGTCGCCGTGGAGCTCCGCGATCAGAAGGGCCTCGCCGAGGTGCTCGAGGGCTCCGACGTGCGCTCGATCATCGCCGGTCACCTGCACTACTCCACCACCGCCACCTTCGCGGGCATCCCGGTCTCGGTCGCCAGCGCCACCTGCTACACGCAAGACCTCAACGTGCAGATCGGTGGCACGAAGGGCCGCGCCGGCGCTCAGGCCTTCAACCTCGTGCACGTCTACGAGAACACCGTGCTGCACTCGGTGGTGCCGGTGGGCAGCTACCCGGCACTCGACCACATCACGGCCGAGGAGACCCGTCTCCGACTCGCGACGCTCGGTGTCACGATCGCCGATGCGGTCAGCCCGCGGGTATCGCCAGAACCGCCGATGACGATGCCGATCCTGCTGCCGACGGGAGCGTGACCTCGGTCTTCTCCCACGGTGCCGGGAACGGGAAGTAGCGCTCGAGGAACGAGATGACCGCGCTCGTGCGCTCCTCGACCTCGATCTCGGGCTTCGATCCGTCATTGAGGCAGAACATGTCCATCGACCGCTTCTTCAGCAGCACGTCCATCTCTTTGAGCGCGGAGCGGAGCGTGGTCTCGATGTACTTGACCTTCGCATCCGTCTGCACCACGGCACGACCGGTCATCAGCGCGTAGTAGTGGTAGAACGAGTTCGTCACCGAGATGTCGGTGGCCGACCGGAACGGGCTCGCAGCCGTGCGCGCGAAGGCGTCGGCGAACTCCTGCTCCATCTCGAACAGCACGCTCTTGCGCAGCGGCGCCGCGCAGTGCTCGAGGTGGCGGGTGGTGACGCGGCCGAAGCGCTGCTGCAAGAGCTCGCGGTTGACACGCGCGGCATTCTCGAAACCGCTGCGGTGCAGGGCGTTCGCACCGAGACCGATGCGGGTGTCGGCCTCGACGAACTTCGTGATGCCACCGGGCGAGAAGAACAAATCGGGTTTCACCGGGCGACCGAAGAACATGTCGTCGTTGGAGTAGAGGAAATGCTCCGAGAGCCCCGGGATGCGGTGCAGCTGCGACTCGACGGCGTGCGAGTTGTGCGTGGGCAGATCTGACGGGTCGCGGAAGAACTCCTCGCTCGGCATGATGGTGACCCGGGGGTCGTCGGCCAGCCACTCGGGCTTCGGCGAGTCGGTGGCGATGAAGATGCGGCGCACCCACGGGGCGAAGGTGTAGACGCTGCGGAGCGCGTACTTCAGCTCGTCGATCTGGCGGTAGCGAGCCTCGGAGTCGTCGCCGTCGCCCACCACGTAGCTCGCCATGCGCTTGGCCCGCGCGCGCTGGAACTCGATGGCCGTGCCGTCGACCCACGAGAACACGATGTCGACGTCGAAGTCGATGTCGCTGGCGAGCGCTGAGAACATGCCCTCGATGGTCGTCCAGGTGCGGCCGAAGAGATCGACCGTGGTCTCGGCCATCTCCTCGCGCGGAATCAGTCGGCGGGTGAGCGAGTTCTCCAGCGGCGCTTCGAAGACGTCGCCGTTCTCGCGCCAGAACTCCAGCTGCACGGCCGACCCGACGCCGTAGCGCAGCCGCCCGATCGGCTCGATCCGGGGCCGGAACAGCCGCATGACGCGCGCCTTCGGATCGCGGGAGAGCTTGCCGTCGGCCACCAGGAGGGCCGGTGCACCCGGCGCCTTGGAGTAGAAGGGCTCGTCGGCCATGGCTTCGAGCAACGCCGACTTGGCCCGCTTGCGGTCGCTCCAGCGCACGGCGAGCACCGGGCGCTCGTCGTTGCCGCGCACGAGCAAGAAGGGAACGTGCGCCGCGTCGAGCGCATCGGCGATGAAGAGCAGATCTTCGATCATCGACTGCCGCGGGGTGGAGTGCCCGTTGAGAAGGGTCAGCTGGCCTTTGCGAAGAACGAGGTCGCCACGGTCGAGAGCGATCGGATGCGTCGATGCGACACGCAATACGGATTCGAGATGGGGGGCTCCAGATACGTCATCGGTCAAAGTCGCCTCCTTGGGTCGAGCGAGTGGTGCGGGTCTGCTGGGTGTCGGTGCTCCTGCCGTCGTCGCCAGTCACTTCAGTTTACGTCGATCCGCCTCGTGCGGCTCGCCTGTCCGCTTAGAGCGCGCGCACCGAATTGTTGCGGGCGTCGTGGGTGAGCTCCACCAGTCCGAGCTCTTCGAGCAGCGGCGGCAAGTACATGCCGAACCGTCCGCGGTAGCCCTTGCGCAACCCGTACCAGCCGCCCACCGGGTTCTGCTCGGAGCGGCCCCACGCCTCCACCGACCCTTCGGCCGCGACCTTCTGCTCGTCGGCCGCGCCGAGCGGCACCCAGCCGTTCTGCTCTTTCAGCCACGCGTGCAGATCCTCGATCGCACTCAGGTGATATTTCAGGGTGGTCGACCCGACCTGACACACCAGCGCGGGCGGGTCGGCAGCCTCGTCGCGGTACATCGTGTAAGCCGACGAGCCCGGTGCGGTGCTGAGCTGCCATGGGTCTTCTGGGGTTCCGGATGCCATGCTCCGCATTGTCCTCCGCGCGCGTCCCGACGGGAAGACGTACGCCTGTTTTCGACCCCTGCCCGGCGCTGGGCAGCGTGTTAGCCTTGCCTAAGTAGAGCATGTTACAACGCGCTTGTTCTCAAACTGGAAGGGCCCATTTCGCCGATGAGCTACGTTCGCTCGACAGCATTCGAAGAGACCGGTTACGTCGTCCTCGACTCCTACGACCAGGCCGCCGACCCCCAGGAATGGCTCGACCTCGAATACGTCGACTGGAAATCCTCCGGCGACACCCGCTTCGCACCGCTCGCGAGCGCGTTCGGCGACATGGAGTGCAACGGCTTCTGGAACCACACCCCTCCCCGCACCGACAAAGACGGCGTCTGGGTGCAGGCGAACGTCGAGAAGGCCCCCATCCTGAAGGCCCGTGCCGAGGAACCCGGCGCGAACATCGGCCGCTGCCGCGTGATCGAATTGCAGCCCGACACCTACCCCACCGCGCTCTACAACCTGCACCAAGACGACAACAACCGTCTGAACCCCGACGGCACCGGTTGGATCGTGCGCGGCTTCTTCAACCTCTCCGACGACCCGGAGTCCTTCCTGATCCTGCGCGAAGACCGCTTCGACCCCGAGACCGAGGTGCGCATCTCGCTCCCCGCCGGGCGGCAGGTCATCGTCGACACCCAGCGCTTCTGGCACGCGGTCTGGCAGAAGGGCCCCGAGCCGCGCTACTGCCTCATCACCTCGTGGGAGTCGGGCCCTGAGCTCGACGCCTACATCGAGAAGTACCACGGCGACCCGCATTTCCCGAGCGCGGCCCTCGATCCGCAGTTCGTCGAAGACGCGCAGGTCGAGGTGCGCCGCCGCCTCGCCGAGCGGGCCGCCACGCTGGCCGCCAAGGGCAAGGCCGGTCAGGTGCTCGTCGACCTCGAGCTCGACGACTGAGCTGATCAGGCGCGGGTCGGCTTCTCCTGCGTTTCGCCCCTGGTTGCCCCGCGGCGGCGCACCTGGGCGCCGACGACACCGGTGAGGAGCAGCAGGAAGTAGACCCAGCCCGCGATGGTGAGCACCCAGACGTTCGTCACGCCCGCCAGCAGGAAGGCGCCGGCCAGCGCCGCCGAGAGCAGGCCCACCACCGTGAAGACGAGAGCGACGGATGCGCCGACCGCGGCGTCGACGACGCTGTCGTCTGCGGGTGCTGCACCGCGCATCCGCACACTCCGGCTGTGGCGGTAGAGACCGAACACGCACGCCGACATGCTCGCGAACGCGAGGCCGTAGGTGAGGAAGAGCACGCACAGTACCCGGCCGTCGAGGTCGCCCTCGAAGGGGGTGGGCAGGAAGCCTGCGGTGATCCAGCTGAGGAACGTCGACGACATGATCCGTAGCGGGAAGACGAAGATCAGCACCACGAACACCAGCGCGAGCGACAGCACGGTGGAGAGGTTGTCCTCCACCCGGTGATTGCGCGACCAGCGCACCTGCTGCCACCAGAAGAAGGAGATGAGCGCGAAGCTCGCCGCGAAGCTCGGGATGAGACCGAAGATCGCCACGAGCGACTCGAAGTCGTTCGGCAGGCGGTCGTTCCAGAGCACGAGCAGGGTGATGGCGAACGCGAAGGCGGCGTCGACGAGGGCGTCGAGCCGGGTCGGTTCGGCGCCGCGGAGGATCTTCACTGACCCAGCATCCTGTCCTCGCCGCGCTGTGTAAAGAGGTGCGGATCTGCACCATTCGCGAGGCGACGATCGGATGTCGGCGGTCGCCTCTAGGGTGTTGCTCATGGCCAGCAGAACCTCCACCGCGTATCGCTGCACCGAGTGCGGGTGGCAGACCGCGAAGTGGGTGGGGCGCTGCGGCGAGTGCCAGTCCTGGGGCACCGTCGTGTCGTCGGCCGAGAACGAGGGCATCTCGCGTGCGGTGCGCGCCACAGTGCTCGACGCGGCGCGCATCGCCCGGCCAATCACCGAGATCTCCTCCGACGTCGCGGCCCACTGGGCCACCGGAATCGGCGAATTCGACCGCGTGCTCGGTGGCGGGCTGGTGCCCGGGGCCGCCATCCTGCTCTCCGGCGAGCCCGGCGTCGGCAAATCGACACTGCTCCTCGAGGTCGCGGCGAAGGCGGCCGAGGAGCACCTTCGGGTGCTCTACGTCTCGGCCGAGGAATCGGTCTCCCAGGTCAAGCTCCGGGCCGAGCGCACCCACTCGCTCTCCTCCACCCTCATGCTGGCGGCCGAGACCGATCTGGCCACCGTGCTCGGCCAGATCGACGCGGTGCAGCCCCATCTGGTCATCGTCGACTCGGTGCAGACGGTCTCGTCGTCGTCGCTCGACTCGGCGGCCGGGTCGCCCACGCAGGTGCGGGAAGTGGCATCCTCTCTCATTCGGGTGGCGAAGGAGCGGTCGCTGCCGGTGCTGCTCGTGGGCCACGTCACGAAAGACGGGTCGATCGCGGGGCCGCGGGTGCTGGAGCACCTGGTCGACGTGGTGTGCCAGTTCGAGGGCGATCGGCAGACCTCTCTGCGCTTCGTGCGGGCGCTCAAGAACCGCTTCGGGCCGACAGATGAGGTGGGCTGCTTCGAGATGACGTCGGATGGCATCGCCGAGGTGCCCGACCCGAGCGGGTTGTTCCTCTCGCGAGGGTCGGATGCGGTGTCGGGCACCTGCGTCACCGTCGCCCTCGAGGGGCGGCGGGCGCTGCCCGTGGAGGTGCAGGCGCTCGTGGTGTCGACGCCGTCGCCGAACCCGCGCCGGGTCACCAACGGGGTCGACTCCTCGCGGGTGGCAATGATTCTCGCGGTGCTCGAGCGGCGGGCGCGCATCAAGCTGAGTGATCAAGACGTCTACGTCTCCACCGTCGGCGGGGTGAAACTCACCGAGCCGGCGGCCGATCTCGCCATCGCACTGGCGCTGGCCTCGGCCTCGAACGACAAGCCGCTGGCACACGACCTCGCGGCCTTCGGCGAGATCAGCCTCGCGGGAGAGGTGCGGCCGGTCTCGTCGAGCCGCACCCGCGCATCCGAAGCCCGTCGTCTGGGCTTCACGACGATCATCGACGACGACGTGCGTCAGCTCGTGAAGGCGCTCGGTCGCGCCTTCGGGTAGCGCCCGCTCGGCCCCTGGCCCGCCCCCGGCCGCCGCCTGGCGTCCGGATGCCCGAATCGACGGGGGAAAGCGGCAGCGACGGCCCCACCCTCCGTCGTTTCGGTCGAACGGCCCCAAAATCCGTCGTTTCGAACGGGGCGCGAGCGGGTGAGCTGGGTGGGTCGGCGTCAGACGTGCGGAACGAAGGCCTGCCACGCCAAGCGGCGCGACCCGCGGGGGTCGGCTTCGACCCGATCCGTCGAGTCGATGATGAGCGTCAGCCGCTCGTCTTCGTCGTAGCGGGGCCACACGGTCTCGTCGACCCGCCCGTCGAGGGCGAAGGCCAGCCAGTGGGCGCGCATCCGTCGGCTCGCGGCGAGAAAGGCACGCCGTCCGCCGAGCGAGGTCATGGTGCGACCGAACCAGCTGTTCATCCGGTCGAAGATGGCGTAGAGCTCGAGGCCGTGGGTGGCGTCGAAGCCCGCGATCCGCACAAGCCGCGGCGCGATGTCGAAACGGTAGAAATGCACGGGCTGGAATCGGGCGTGACGTTCGGCGACCTTCACGGTCGGATACCAGAACGCGTAGTCGCCCCCGAAGTCGGCGGCGGGTCGCTTGGCCGGCAGACCCGGATACTCGGCCTTGATCGCCTTGCGCGCGCTCTTCTTGGTGCGCGAGAAGATGGCACGGATGCGCTTGGGCGTCGTGGCGAGGATGTCGAGTCGGCCGGTGAACAGCGATCCTTCGCGGTCGTTGGTGCCGATGATGAGGGGCACCGGAGCGGCTCGCCCCTCCTTGAAGGCGTCGAGCGGCCGTTCGGGCAGGAAGTCGCCGTCGATCACCGGGGAGAGCACGATGGTTCCCGGATGCGCGTCGGGGGTCTTCAGGGTGAGCGAGACGGCGGCTTCCACCAGCTCGGCGGCCGCGGCATCCGCGAGCATCTGGCCGGCGATGTCGTCGGAGGTCGATTCGACGCCGTCGGTGTCGATCGAGTCGCTCAGGAGCTCGACGAACTCCTGAGCCCACACCGCGGTCATCTCGGGCAGGTAGATGGCGTTCGCCGGATCGCTCTGCGCGATCGCGCGGGCGAACAGCCCGCGGGCGGCGGGCGTGGCCATGAGGGTGGTGACGGCGTTGGCGCCGGCGGACTCGCCGAATAAGGTGACGTTCGCGGGGTCGCCGCCGAAAGCGGTGATGTTGTCGCGCACCCATTCGAGCGCGGCGACCTGGTCGCGGAGGCCGAGGTTCGATTCGAGCGGGCGCTCCGGAGTCGAGAAGCGCGTGAAGTCGAGGTAGCCCAGGGCACCCAGCCGGTAGTTGAAGCTCACGTAGACCACACCGCCATCACGCACCAGCGCCTCACCGTTGCGTGGGTGTTCAGCCGACGACCCGACGCTGTAGGCGCCGCCGTGCACGAAGACCATGACGGGCAGGCCCTGCGCATCCGTCGCCGGGCGCAGAACGTTGACCGTGAGGCAATCCTCCGACATCGGGGTCGTGCGGGCGGCGCCGATGAAGTTGCCGTTGCGCGACTGCATCGAGATGGGGCCGAAATCAGAGGCGTCGCGCACACCCGACCAGGGCACGACCGCGCGGGGAGCACGGAATCGCAGCGAACCGACCGGCGGAGCCGCGAACGGGATTCCGCGCCAGTGCCGCAGCCCCAGCCTCCGGCGCTCGACGCCGCGCACGACGCCGCCCGTCACGGCGACCTCCAGGGCGCCGGTGCGGAACGTCGTGACGGTCACGCCTGAATGCTACAACCGGCAGGTGAACGGCTGACCAACCGCGCCTGTGAGCGGATTCCCAGCCCGCGTTCACACAGCCGTCACCCGCCCGACCGCGAGCGCGCGTAGCGTCGCATCCGTGCCCTCGACGAAGCGAAGTCGCCGGGAGCGACGAATCCAGCGCCGTTACTACCCCACCGCACGCCCGCGCCTCCGCCTGGCCGGAATCGTGGCCTTGGTCTGCGCGTTGGTGGCCCTGGCGGCCGTTCTGGTCTGGGCAGCACTCTTCTACAAGTAGTGGCTCACGCCGGGATGCCCTGACACGAGTCCATGGCGACGTCGTAGTGGGCCGCCCACGGCGAGTTCTCGATCAGATACCTGGCCTCCTCGGGGTACGAGACCGATCGGTCGATGTCGTAACCGGCGAACGCCTCGATGGCCTCTCGTGACTCCCACAACGACATGGTCTTGATCTCGGTGTAGCCCGCATCGAGGTCGCGGGCGAGCACCCACGACCGGATGTGCCCCGCGATTCCACTGTGCTCCTTGAGACCCGTCCGCTCCACCAGGGCGATGTACGCCTCCCGGTCGGAGGTCAGGATCGTGGCCGTCCACACTCGCATCACTTCGTTACCCACGCTGCACGAACCTACGCCGATCGACCCGAAACGGCATGCCAGGCCGAGGCCATCGGTCAGTTGAGGATGAACTGCTGCGAATCGACCGAATCGATGCCCGCCACCTGCACATTCAGGTGGTACGACGCGCCGGCCGCCGGAACCTGCGGGCGATCGCCGCCTGAACACGTGTCCTTCGACGAGCGCGTGCGATCCCAGGTGAACGGTGTGGACGACACGGCGACACCCGGCTCGAGCACGGCCTGCGTGTCGGAGGGGTCGGTCTGGCAGTCGGTGGAGACCCAATAGGTCTCCTGGCCACTCGTGATCGTGTAGATCTGCTGCGAGGTGCCGGCGTTGATCTTGCACGCCTCGGAACCCGTGTTCGTGATGGTGAACGAGAGCTGCGGCTTGGTGGCGGCGTCGTAGTTGGCGGCATCCGTCACCGGCGTGATCGAGATGTTCCCCGCGGCGCAGGCCACCACCTCGCCGGCCGGAGTGGTGGAGGGCGCGTCGACGGCGCCGGGGGTGGACGTCGCGTCGGAGTCTGTCGTGGCCGCATCCGTCGAGGCCGTGGTGGGCGGAGGGCCGGCGTGGATGCCGCCGTTGCTCGCGTCGGCCGCACCGGAGCCCGGCCGCACCACGATCAACACCACGATGGCGATGATGGCCAGCGCCAGCAGCAACACCACCAGCCGCCGTCGCCAGTACACCTTCTTGGGTTGCGGGCCCACCGGATGCCTGATCGTCGACATGTGCCCAGGCTAACGAGCGGATGCCCGAACTAGGGCGACACCGCCCCGTGAGTCGCGAGGCCGAATGCTTCGAGTTCGCTGTCAACGAGCATCCGGGAGCGGATGAGGAACCGTTTGCCTTCGGGCGCCTCGATCGAGAAGCCGCTCCCCCGCCCGTCGACGATGTCGATCGTGAGGTGCGTGTACTTCCAATACTCGAACTGGGCCCGCGACATGTACACCTCGATGGGGTAGGTGCCCTCGACGTGCAAGGTGCCGAGCAGGATGTCGGACGCCCCGACCCGGAACATCCCGACGGGGAAGCACATCGGCGAAGACCCGTCGCAGCACCCGCCCGACTGGTGGAACATGAGTTGCCCGTTCGTGGCGGCGAGATGCCGCAGCATGTCGGCTGCGGCATCCGTCACCTCGACCCGGGAGGGGGTCTCAGTCATCAGAAGAAGCCCATCGGCCCGTCGGCGTAGGAGACGAGGAGGTTCTTCGTCTGCTGGTAGTGGTCGAGCATCATGCGGTGGTTCTCCCGCCCGATGCCCGATTGCTTGTAGCCGCCGAAGGCCGCGTGCGCCGGGTACTGATGGTAGGTGTTCGACCAGACGCGGCCCGCCTGGATGGCCCGGCCCGCGCGGTAGAGCTGCGATCCGGAGCGCGACCAGACGCCGGCGCCGAGCCCGTAGAGCGTGTCGTTGGCGAGGGAGATCGCGTCGTCGTAGTCGTTGAAGCTCGTGAGTGCGAGCACCGGCCCGAAGATCTCCTCCTGGAAGATGCGCATGTCGTTGCGCCCCTCGAACACCGTCGGCTGCACGTAGTAGCCGCCGCTCAGCTCGCCGCCGAGGTCGGCCCGCTCGCCGCCCGTGAGCAGCTTGGCGCCCTCCTGCTTGCCGATGTCCATGTAGCTGAGGATCTTCTCGAGCTGGTCGTTCGAGGCCTGCGCCCCGATCATCGTCGACACGTCGAGCGGGTTGCCCTGCTTGACCTTCGCGACCCGATCGAGGCCGTCGGCCACGAAGCCGTCGTAGATCGAGCGCTGCACGAGCGCGCGCGACGGGCAGGTGCAGACCTCCCCCTGGTTGAGCGCGAAGAAGGTGAACCCCTCGAGCGCCTTGTCGTAGAAGGAGTCTTTCTCGTCGGCCACGTCGGCGAAGAACACGTTCGGGCTCTTGCCGCCCAGCTCCAGCGTGACCGGGATGAGGTTCTCGCTCGCGTACTGCATGATCAGGCGGCCTGTGGTGGTCTCGCCGGTGAACGCGATCTTGCGGATCTTCGGATGCGACGCGAGCGGCGCGCCCGCTTCGATGCCGAACCCGTTCACGATGTTGAGCACGCCGGCGGGCAGCAGGTCTTTGATCAGGTCGAGCCAGACATGGATGCTGGCCGGTGTCTGCTCGGCCGGCTTCAGCACCACGCAGTTGCCCGCGGCGAGCGCCGGGGCGAGCTTCCAGGTGGCCATGAGGATAGGGAAGTTCCACGGGATGATCTGCCCCACGACGCCCAGCGGCTCGTGGAAGTGGTAGGCCACGGTGTCGTGATCGAGTTCGGAGATACCGCCCTCCTGCGCCCGGATGCACCCGGCGAAGTAACGGAAGTGGTCGATGGCGAGCGGGATGTCGGCGGCGAGGGTCTCGCGCACCGGCTTGCCATTCTCCCAGGTCTCGGCCACGGCGAGGAGTTCGAGGTTCGCCTCCATGCGATCGGCGATCTTGTTGAGGATGACGGCGCGCTCGGCGACGCTCGTCTTGCCCCACGCGCCGAAGGCCTTCCACCCGGCTTCGACGGCCCGGTCGACGTCGGGTGCGGTGCCCCGGGCGATCTCGGTGAACACCTGGCCGGTCACGGGCGAGGGGTTCTGGAAGTACTGGCCGTTCGCCGGCGGCACGTAGTCGCCGCCGATGTAGTTGTCGTAGCGCGGCCGGTAGCTCATGACGGCTCCGGCGGTTCCCGGGTTCGCGTAGACGGTGGGGGAGGCCGTGGGCTCGGCGGCGGCCTCGGAGGCTCCGGTGTCGGGGCGGTCGGTGAGGGTCATTGCTGCTCCTTGAGATGCATGCTCCTTGTCGACGACAGTGTCGACTGGGCCCGACGCTACGCCGCGGGAGGTTGCATCCGGTTGCGCCGGGAATGCGGAGCGGCCGCGCATCCTTGTCTCTCTCATGACATCTGTGGCGACGTCGGGCGATCCGCTGAGCGATCTCATCGCGCGCCTGCGTTGGACGGTGACCGGTTTCGAGACCTCACGACTCGCCTCGGGCTCGCGCACAAGCTTCGCGGGCGACACCGTGACGTTCCATCACGTGGCCGCGGGGTCGGTGCGCATCGACCGTCGCGGCGAATCCGCCACCGTGCGCGCGGGCGACTTCCTGCTGCTCCCGCGCGGCGGAACACACACCCTCACGGTCACCGACGACGCCGAGGTCTCGAGCGGCACGATGCTGCTCGACTCCTCCGCGGCTCCCGCCATCGGTCTGTGCCTGCCGGAGCTCCTGGTGGCGTGCGGCTTCGTGCTGCGCGAGCCGTTGGTGGCGTCGCTTCTGGCCGGGATGCGCGCGGAGCAGTCGAGAGCTCGCCCGGGTTCCGCCTCCGTCGTCACGGCGTTGGCGAACGTGGTCGCGGCTTCAGCGATCCGCACCTGGATCGAGAGCGGCTGCGGCTCGAACACTTCGAACTGGCTGATCTCGCTGCGCGATCCGCAGATCGCGCTCGCCCTCGAGGCGATCCACTCCGACCCGAGCTCGCCCTGGACCGTGGCGAGCCTCGCCCGCGTGGCGCAGTCGTCGCGCTCGATCTTCTCGGAACGCTTCCATGCCACGGTCGGCGATCCGCCCTTGAAATATCTCGCACGCGTGCGGATGGCGCGGGCGATGGAGCTCCTCGGCCGCGAGGGCCTCAGCGTCTCGCAGACCGCGGCGATGCTCGGGTACGGATCGGATGTCGCGTTCAGCCGCGCCTTCCGGCGCTTCGCCGGGGCGTCACCGAGCGAGTGGCGTCGGGAGCACGCGGCCCTGAGCGTGGCGTGACGCCGGCGCTCAGGGCACGTTCGAGGCTCAGGCGCGACGGCGGAGGCTGCTGAGAAGCACCCCGCCCGCGATTCCCGCGATGCCGCCCACGACCAGGGCCGTGTGCACGCCGACGGCGTCGACCAGCACTCCGCCGACCACGGCGCCCACGGCGATGGCGACTTGGAACGTGGCCACCACGAGACCGCCGACGCTCTCGAGCCGCTCGGGCTCGGCCCGCGCCATCCAGGTCTGCAGGAGCGTCGGGATGCCGCCGAACGCGAGCCCCCACAGCGCGACGGAGGCGATGGTGCTGCCCGCACTGCCCCCGCCGAGCGCGAAGACCGCCATGCCGGCGCCCATCGCGACGGGGAAGACCAGCACGGCGCCGCGCAGCCAGCGGTCGGCGAGCGGTCCGCTGATCAGGTTGCCGGCGAAGGCAGCCACTCCGTAGACGAGCAGCAACATGGCGAGACCCGTGGCATCGAGACCGCCGATCGATTCGGCGGCGGGGCGGATGTAGGTGAAGCCGGTGAAGTGACCGCCGGCGATCAGGGCCACGGCGACGAGTCCGAGCAGCACCAGGCGGGACTGCAGGGTCGAGCCGAGCGCGCGGAACCCGGGGGCGCCGCTTGGCGCCACCGACGGGAGCACCACGATCTGCACGAGCAAGGCGACGGCGCCGATGCCGGCGGCGAGCACGAACACCCAGCGCCACCCCCAGATCTCGCCGAGGAAGGTGCCGAGCGGAATCGCCGCGACCGTGGCGAGCGAGACACCGGTGTTGACGACGGTCATCGCCCGGCCGAGGTGGTGGGAGGGCACGAGCTGGGCGGTCATCGCGAGCGAGAGGGCCCAGAATCCGCCGATCGCGATGCCGAGCAGGATGCGCGCGGCCAGCAGCACGGGATAGTTCGGCGCCAGTGCCACGAGCAGATCGGAAGCGATGGCGAGCGCGGTCAGGCCGAGCATCACGATGCGGCGGTCCAGTCGCGGCAGCAGCACCGGGAGCCCGATGCCGGCGATCGCGGCGACGATGGCCGTGACCGTCACCGACTGGCCGGCCAGGCCTTCGGAGACCCCCAGGTCGCCGGCGATGCGGGACAGCAGGCTGGCGGGCAGGAACTCGCCCATCACCAGGGCGAAGACGCCGAGGCCGAGCGAGGCGACGCCGAGCCAGGAGCCGCGAGTGGGGGTGGGAGTGGTGCCGGCGGTACCGGCGAGTGAGATGGATGTGGTGTCCGGATGCGATGCGGGGGGAACGGGGATGGAACGGGTGTCACTGGTGGTCATGGTTCCAGCGTGCGCGCGCCGCGCATCCGTCACCGCACCGTTCGTCGGCGACCTCGTGCCGATCGTCCGGAATCGTCCTCTACCGCTCGAGTGCCTCGAGGTGGGCCACGACGCCGGCCCGTTTCGGGGAGCGCGGGGGCAGCAGGCGCAGGGCGGCGGTCCACACCTCGGCGTCATCCTGCGCGTCGTCCGTCGCGGCGTAGTCGAGGAGCACGTCGATGGAGGCATCCGTGAGGATCGCCTCACGTAGTCGGCCCCGCACGACGTCGCGGATCTCGGCGACCCCCGGCGCCTCCGACCCCGGCAACAGGAGTCCGCGCGATGCCGCGAGCGCCACCCGGTGCGCGCCGCGGTCCAGCAGCGAGATGACGTGGTGCGCGTCGAGCTCAATCGGCACGCTCAGCCTGTACGGCCTCGACTCCAGCTCCACGCCGCCGACGGACGCGAGGATGCGCCGCAGCCGCACGATCTCCGCTCGCAGGGTGACCGTCGCCTCCGCGTCGTCGTAGACGAGGTCGGCTAGACGGGCGGCAGAAAGCCCTTCGCGGTGCCAGGCGAGCACGGTCACGATCTCGGAGTGGCGGGTGCTCAACTCCAGGGTTCCGGCGGGCGTGGTGAGCTCCCCGATGTCGCGGCCGAGCACGTGCATCGATACCGGTCGCGGGAGGGCGGCGCGCTCCCGCGGGTAGGCGGTGGACCGGGGCGCCCCGGGTCGCGAGCCCCGCGCGAACCCGGCGATGCGCATCCGGGGTTCTGCACCTTCGCTGTCGCGTAAGGCTCGCAGTCGCAGCACCATCAGTTCCGCTTCGGCCGCCGCGGCGGTCGCTTCGATCAGAGGAAGGGTGTGCGGATCGACGGCGCGCGCGTCGCCTGTGATGTCGATGACGCCAAGGATGCGTCGGGTTTCCGGATCGTGCACCGGCACCGCCGTGCAGCTCCAGCCGTGCACCCGGAGAGCGTAGTGCTCTTCGTCGTGGATCTGGATGCCGTGGTCGAGCTCCAACGCCGTGCCGGGGGCCGAGGTGCCGACCTGCCGTTCCGACCATCCGGCGCCCTCGACGAACCGCATCTCCTCGGCGCTCCGCTTCGAGGCGTTGTCGCCCTCGACCCAGAGCAGCCGCCCCATCTCGTCGCCCACGGCGACCAGGAGGCCCGATCCTTCGGCGTCGCGCACCAGCAGTTTGCGAATGACCGGCAGCACCGGAGCGAGCGGATGCGCCAGCCGGAAGTCGGCCAGGCTGTCCTCAGCGACCTCGAGCGCGGGGAGCAGGCGTTCGGGGTCGAGGTCGAGGCGGCGGGAACGCTCCCACGATTCGTGCACGACCTGACGGGGGCGAGCCGGGGCCAGGTCGCCGGGTCGGGCGAGCCAGGGGCTGGTCATGTGCTCCGCCAATCGTCGTCGATCGTGGGGTGCGCTCGGCACGGCCCTCGCCCCCAGTATCGCTCCCCCGCCTGCGAGGCGCCAGGGCGGGCGGGCCCGCGGCCGCCCGCAACGTTCCGGAGGCCACCACATCTTCGGGAGGCCGCACCCGCCTCGCCCGTCGACCGACCCCGGTGCGCGGCGGCGCGACTCACCAGGGCAGCGGCAGCACCTCGAGCTCGGCTCCCGCCGCTGCGCCTTCGCGGGGAACCACGAGCACGCCGTCCGCCTCGGCGAGACCCCGCAGCATCCCTGCCCCGTGCCAGGCGGTCGGATGCGCCTCCCCGGCCACGAGGCGATACGGCCGCAGAGACGTCGGGGCTGTGCCGGCCGACAGGGAGGTGGCGATTCGGATGCGGCCGAGTTCGGGCATCCCTCTCCCCTGCATCGAGGAGAGGAGCGGATGCGCGAGCGTCAGCAGCGCGAGCATCGCGGCCAGCGGGTTGCCGGGCAGCCCGATCACCAGCCGACCGTCGGGGAGGCGAGCGAGCAGGGCCGGCGCTCCGGGTCGCACGGCGATGCCGTCTACGAGGAACTCGGCGCCCGCGGCGCGAAGGGCCGGTCGCACGTGATCGGACGGGGAGTCGCCGGTGCCGCCGGTCGTGATGATCAGGTCGGGGGCGGCGTCGGCGCCCTGGCCTCCCGAACGTGCCGTCGCGGGGGGAAGAGCGTCGCCCAGGCGAGACGACGTGAAGTGCTCGAGGGTCGCGGCGAAGTCGTCGCCGACGCGATGCTGAGCCACGACCTCGGCGCCGAGGCGCGACACGAGCGCCGGGAGGGTCGGCCCGAAACTGTCCCGCACCGATCCCGGTCCGGGAATGCCCCGTGCGACGACTTCGTCGCCCGAGAGCAGGAGTGCCACGCGCGCACGCCGCACCACCGCGATCTCGTCGTGCCCGCATCCGGCTGCCACGGCGACGTGCGCCGGCGTGAGCAGGGCCCCCGCGTGGAACACCGTCTCCCCTGCGGCCGCCTCGGTTCCGGCGGGTCGCACGTGCAGACCCTCGCGGGGCTCTCCCGGATCGATGCTCGGAAGCACCCCGAGAAGGCCCGAGTCTGGGCGCACGTCAGCGCTGCGGGTCGCATCGGGGATCGCGTCCACACCCGCGCCCGCATCGGGGATCGCGTCCACACCACGGTCGGCAGCGACCACGCCGTGCTCGCTGCGGAGCACGCCCCGCGTTCCCGGCGGGATCACGCCCCCCGTGACGATCGGCACAGCCTCCCCGGCGCGGAGGATGGCGCCGCCACCCGCGCGGCGCCCCTCACTGTCGCCTTCGGCGTGAGCGGGCGCGTCGTCTGCACCACCGCCGTCATCGCCACCCCGCCCCTCTCGGAGCGAGCCGCCACGCTCTGTGTCGGAGGTCAGGATGCGCCACGGCCCCGGTCCCGCGACGGCCCAGCCATCCATCGCCGACGATGCGTAATGCGGCACCGCGATCAGCGCGACGAGGTCGTCGGCCAGCACCCGCCCGACGGCGTCGCCCAGAGCTACGCGCTCTGTCTCCCGCTGCGAGCCCACGTCGTAGGCCAGACGCCGCGCGTCGTGCCACAGCACGCTCGCGTGAGTCACGTCCGCCGCGTGCTGTCAGGCCCTGTGGCACCGCGATCCGCATCCCCGTCGCGGCTCTCGCTGCCACCACTGCCACCGCTGCCACCGCCGCGGCGAACAGACCCGCTCCCGCCGACGTCGCTCTCCGTGGCACCGCCATCCACGACCCCATCGCGGCTCCCGCTGCCACTGCCACTGCTGGCAGGCCCGCCTCCATCGTCATCGGCCGCGACGGCTGTTCCGTCCGCGGCGTGCTCCGCGGCCAGCCGCCGCGCGACCTCGCCCGCCTGCGTCGCCGCATCCGAAGCATCCGCCCCGCCCGCTGCCGCCAGGCCTGCGGCGTATCCCACCACGAACGTCGTCAGCGGCGCCGCCGGCCGTAGCACCGCGTGCGCCGCCACCCCCGCGAGCCCCAGCACCTCGTCGACCTCGACCTCGAGACCGTCGAGACCGAGCTCCGCGGCCAGCTGCGCGACCCATCGGGCCAACACGACGCTCTGATGCTCGTCGTCGGCCGCCGTCCGGTCCTTCTCGGCACCACCCCGGTCGGTTCGGGAGGCCCTGCCTTCCTCCACGATCCCGTGCCGTGCCGCGTCGGCCCAGGTGTCGACGTCGTCGGCCGATCCGCGCGGCACCGCCGCCAGCTCGAGATTCAGTCCAGCGATCAGCCGCCGAACGGGCAGCCCGTCGAGGTCGCCCGCCGAACGGTGCCGGTCGACGGCCGCGGCGAGCGCCGACGTGCGATACATCGCGAGAAGATGCTGCTGTCGCCCTTCGTCGTCGACGGCCACGATTCCGTCCGCTCCCTCGACCGCATCCACGCGGTCGAGTCGCGCGTGCTCCCGCGCCGCGGCCAGCAGCGCGCCCACCCCGCCGTCGATCTCGGGCAGGTCGCACGCCAGCACCAAAACGAAGTCCGACGTCTCCTGCCCCCCGGATGACCGATCCAGCGCCGCAAAGCCCGCCGCGATCCCGGCCGCCGGGCCTCCGAACGGCGGCTCTTCGCGCGCCACGATCACGGGCGCGCGATCGCCGAAATCGAACGGAACGCCCGGCACAGTCTGCGGAACGCCCGGGACTCCCGCAGCACCCGCCATCTCGAGCGCATCGGCCCCGCCCACCACCACGACCCGCCGCGCGCCGCGCGACACCGCGCTCGCCACCGTCGACGCGAGCAACGAACTCCCCCGGAACCGTAGCCCCGCCTTGGGCGTTCCGCCCAGACGCGACGATTTTCCCCCGGCCAGCACCATCGCATCGAACAACACGCTTCCACATTAGACGTGCCCCGGGCGGTCGTCTCCTCCATCACAATTCCTGTTCACCGTCGGTCTGCTCACAATCTCCGCCAACGATTGCCCGGCGGCACGGCGCGTGCCTACCCTGAATCCATGGGAAGAATCACCGCTCGACGCCGGGTCACCCGCATCACGGTCGGCGAATCACGAGTCATCCGCGAAGACGTTCTCGCGGTCGAGGAGCCACTCGAGATCCGGGTCGGTGGCCGCTCGCTCGCCATCACCATGCGCACGCCCGGTCACGACATCGATCTCGCGGCCGGCTTCCTCGTGTCCGAGGGCGTCATCCACCATGGCGACGACTTCGCCGCCGCCCGATACTGCGCCGGCGCCACCGACGAGGGTCTCAACACCTACAACGTGCTCGACGTCACGCTCGCACCCGGCGTGCCGGCGCCCGATCCCAGCCTCGAACGAAACTTCTTCACCACGAGTTCCTGCGGCCTGTGCGGCAAGGCCAGCATCGACGCCGTGCGCACACTGTCGCATTACGAGGTGGCGACGGATGCGCTCACTCTCGACCCCGCACTCCTCGCCACCTTCCCCGACCGGCTCCGCGCGCACCAGGAGGTCTTCGAGAAGACCGGTGGCCTGCATGCTGCTGCTCTCTTCGACGGTCAGACCGGCGAGCTCCTCGTGCTGCGCGAAGACGTGGGCCGACACAACGCGGTCGACAAGGTGGTCGGCTGGGCTGTCAAAGAGAATCTGCTTCCCCTCCGCAGCACCGTGCTCATGGTCTCCGGCCGCGCGAGCTTCGAGCTCACGCAGAAGGCGTCGATGGCGGGAATCCCGTTGCTCGCGGCCGTCTCGGCCCCGTCGTCGCTCGCCGTCGAGCTCGCGGCCGACCTGGGCATGACGCTCGTCGGATTCCTCCGCGGGCAGTCGATGGTGGTCTACAGCGGGGCGCACCGCCTCACCGAAGCAGCGCCGCCGCCCCCCGGCGATCTCGAGGTCGGGCTCATCTCGCCGTCCGCATCCGCGGGCGACGCCATCCGGGCGGTCAGCGCATGAGCGCCAAACCGCCCATCGTCGACGCGACCGACGCGCTCATCAAGGTCACGCACCCCGGTCACGCGGCCGCAGGCATCCCGGGAGTCGTGCACTCGATGGGCCCGGCACTGGCGCAGCTGGGTGCGCGCCGCACCATTGCACTCATGACCTCGATCAACCAGAAGGAGGGCTTCGACTGCATGAGCTGCGCGTGGCCCGATCCTGACTCGCGCAAGACACTCGAATTCTGCGAGAACGGCGCGAAGGCCGTCGTCTGGGAGGCCACACCGATCACGGTTCCGACGAGCTTCTGGGCAGAGCACTCCGTCGACGATCTGGCCGGCAAATCCGAGTACTGGCTCGGCCTCCAGGGCCGGCTCACGGAGCCGGTCTACAAAGCGGCCGGAGCCGACCATTACCGCCCGGTGAGCTGGAAGGAGGCTTTCGCCATCGCGGGCACCGCCCTCCGCGAGCTCGACAGCCCCGACCAGGCCGCGTTCTACACGAGCGGTCGCGCCTCGAACGAGGCGGCCTTCGCCTACCAGCTCTTCGTGCGCGCCTTCGGCACGAACAACCTGCCCGACTGCTCGAACATGTGCCACGAGTCCACGGGAACGGCGCTCTCCGAAGTCATCGGCATCGGCAAGTCCACGGTGAGCTACGACGACTTCGAGCAGGCCGACCTCATCATCATCATGGGTCAGAACCCCGGCACCAATCACCCCCGCATGCTCACAGCGCTCGAAGACGCCAAGCGCGCCGGCGCATCCATCGTCTCGGTGAACCCGCTGCCCGAGGCGGGGCTGCAGCACTACAAGAACCCGCAGACGGTGCGCGGGCTCATCGGCAAGGGCACCGCGTTGGCCGACCAGTTCTTGCAGATCCGGTTGGGCGGCGACATGGCTCTGCTGCAGGCGGTGTCGAAGCGCGTGCTGGAGGCCGAGGCCGCGCATCCGGGAACCGTGCTCGACCACGAATTCCTCAAGGAGCACTGCGTCGGGCTCGACGAACTCGCGGTACACCTGGCACAGCTCGATGAAGAAGAGGTGCTGGCCGCAACCGGTCTCACGAGCACCGAGATCGACGAGTTGGCCGATCGCTACCTCCGCGCCGACCGGGTCATCATCACCTGGGCCATGGGCGTCACGCAACACAAGAAGGCCGTGGCGGGCATCAAGGAGATCGTCAACCTGCTTCTGCTCCGCGGCAACATCGGCAAGACCGGCGCCGGCGCCTCGCCCATCCGAGGGCACAGCAACGTGCAAGGCGATCGCACGATGGGCATCTGGGAGCAGATGCCCGACTCCTTCCTCGATGCCCTAGAGCGCGAGTTCGGCTTCGAGCCGCCCCGAAAGCACGGTGTCGACTCGGTGCACGGAATCCGCGCGATGCAGCGGGGCGACATCAAGCTCTGGGTGTCGCTCGGCGGCAACTTCGTGGGCGCCATCTCCGACACAGCTGCCGCCGAAGCGGCGATGCGCGGCACCGAGCTCACGGTGCAGATCTCCACGAAGCTCAATCGATCCCATGCGGTCACGGGAGCAGCCGCCCTCATCCTGCCGACCCTCGGTCGCACCGAGATCGATCGGCAGCAGGGCGGCGTGCAGTTCGTCACCGTCGAAGACTCGGTGTGCGCGGTGCATGCGTCGCGAGGCCGGGTCGAGCCCGTTGCGCCAGATCTCCTCTCGGAGGTCGCCATCATCTCCCGCCTCGCGCAAGCGACGCTCGGCCCCGACAGCCCGGTCGACTGGGCCGGCTTCGAGAACGACTACGACGTCATCCGGGAGCACATCGCGAACGTGGTTCCCGGATGCGCGGAATACAACGAGAAGGTGCGCCGCCCGGCTGGTTTCGTGCTCCCCAACGGGCCGCGCGATTCGCGCACCTTCCCCACGGCCGTCGGCAAGGCCGTGCTCACGGTCAACACCCTCGAGACGATCGAGTGCCCGCCCGGGCGTCTGCTGCTGCAGACGTTGCGCTCGCACGATCAGTTCAACACCACCATCTACAGCCGCAACGACCGCTACCGGGGCATCAAGAAGGGGCGCGACGTGGTGTTCGTCAACCCCGACGACCTGGCCGACCTGGGGCTCGAAGACGGGCAGCACGTCGACGTGTTCAGCGAGTGGCCAGGGCAACCCGACCGAGTGCTGCGCGATTTCCGTGCGGTGTCCTATCCCACGGCTCGCGGATGCGCTGCGGCCTACTTCCCCGAAGCGAACGTTCTCGTGCCACTCGACAGCACCGCAGAGGGCAGCAACACCCCGGTCTCGAAAGCGGTGGTGGTGCGGCTCGAGCCGGCACTCGTGCCCGCGCAGTAGCCCGTCCGGCGACACGGCCTTCGCCCGTGCGACCGGGCTTCCTGTCGCTAACCTGCCTGGAGGAGCGCGGGGTCGTGCAGCTCGTGCTCTGCTACGGTGCGGCAGTCCGCACCGAAGGTGAAATCACCGAGCACGCGGCCGCCCGCGAGCACGGTGGGAAGCCAGTACTTCGCGTCGTCCCACATCTCGTCCAGCGGCAGCTCGTCGACGGGGTACCAGGCTGGGGCGACCTCGTCGGATTCCTGGGGTTCACCGGTCCGCCGCGTGCCCACGAACACGGTCGAGTCCTGGCTCCAGTTCTCGCGATACGGGAACGCGAACTTCACCAACCCGGCCTGTCGGAGATCGGCGGGGTCGACCACCACGCTCGACTCCTCCTCGATCTCGCGCACGATCGCCTCGAGGGCGGTCTCTCCCGGCTCGATCTTGCCGCCGAGCCCCACGATGTTCCCCGAACCGAGCCCGGTCTTCTTGCGCCCGAGGAGCACTTCGGTGCGACCGTCCGCGCCGGCGCGCAGGAGGAAGGCCACACACACCTGGTAGGGAGAGACAGGGGACATCTGTGGATGATATCCCGCGGATGTGTTCGGCGTGTTTCCGGCGTACCCTCGATGGCATGACCGATTTCATTGATCCGCTCTTGCCGGGTTCTTTCGAACACAATGGCCAGCACCCGGAGGTCGACGAGGACGAGGACCAGGATTCCTTCGACAAGCAGGTCGAAGCCGAGTTCAAGCAGTACATCGGCGAGGCTGAGGCAACTGACGGCCCCGCCCCGGCAGGCTGACGACGACGACCGACGACACCGACGCGGCCGCGCTCGCCGCGCTGACCCGCTTGCGCGCGAGCACGCTCGAGGAGATCGCCGCCCTCACCGATTCGATGACGGCGCTGCGGCTCGTTCGCGAATCCTCCTCCGACGACGACGAACACGACCCCGAGGGGCCGACCCTCTCGAGCGAGTGGTCGCGCATCCGGGGCCTCCTTCTGGAGTCCGAGACCCAGTTGGCCGAAGCGGATGCCGCGCTGGCCCGTGTTGCCGACGGCACATACGGTCTCTGTCAGAACTGCGGCCGCCCCATCCCTCCGGGTCGCCTCGAAGCCCGGCCGGCGGCCCGCCTCTGCGTTCCCTGCGCCTCCTGAGCGCCGAGCTACTTCGCCGGAGAGTCGGGGGAATCCGGCGCCTCGCCGCCGAGTTCCCACGGGAGCGGACCCTCGAGCTCGACCGGCTCCTCGGGCGGGGTGTCGAATCCGCCCGGGCGCTGCACCCGGCCGAAGAATCCCATCTGGTTCGACTTCGGAAGCACCGACTCGGCCGGTCCGTCGTAGCCGACCGGCGCATCCGCGTGCTCCGGATCGGGGCGGCGCCGTCCGAAATAACGCGCCCGTAAGCGCTCGTTGAAGCTCTTCTTCTCCAGGGGCGATTCGCCCGAGCGCGATCCGCTCACCGCAGGTGCTTCAGCATGCGCGTGTTGCCGAGGGTGTTGGGCTTGACGCGGGCGAGGTCGAGGAATTCGGCGACACCTTCGTCGGGCGACCGCACGAGCTCGGCGTACACCTCGGGGGCCACCAGGGAGAGGGGCGAGGCGGTGTACCCGTTGTGTTCGAAGAACGGCACCTCGAAGGTCAGGCAGAACAACCTCGAGAGGCCGAGCTCGAGAGCATCCGACTCGATCCTCTGCACGAGGGCGCGCCCGATTCCCTGGCCGAGCCAGTCGTCGTGCACCGCCAACGTGCGCACCTCACCGAGGTCTTCCCAGAACACGTGGAGGGCGCCACAACCGACCAGGTCGCCGTTCGAATCCTCGGCCACACGGAACTCCTGCACGGCTTCGTAGAAGACCACCGCGTCTTTTCCCAGAAGGATTCGTCGCTGCACCAGGGGCTCCACCAGCTCTTGGATGCGGGGAACGTCACTGGTGCGCGCCCGCCGCACGGTGACGAGCGTCTTCTGGGTTGTCATCGAACCAGCGTAGCCCGCCCGCAACCCGTTCTTTAACGACCGAGATCCGTCACTTTCGGCCCTTCCCGAAGGATTTCAGGGCCGAAAGTGACGGATCTGGCGGTGTGGATCGAGCTCTAGTCGAGGTCTCCCAGCGCGGCCGCCGCGGCTGCCGCCGAGACCTGCTCGTCGGGGCCGGCTCCGATCGCGACCGGCTCACGAGAGGACTGCAGGAAGGTGAACTTTCCGTCGACGAAGTCCACGTGCACGTGGTCGCCGGCGTTCAGCTCGCCCTGCAGGATGCGCTCCGACAGCTGGTCTTCGACCTCGTGCTGCATCGCGCGGCGCAGCGGGCGCGCACCGAGCGAGGGGTCGAAACCGACCTCGATCAGGCGCTCCTTGGCGGCGAGCGTGAGCTCGATCGTCATGTCGCGGTCGAGCAGACGGTCGCGGAGGCGCTTGATGAACAGATCGACGATCTGCAGAAGCTCCACCTTGTTCAGCTGCGGGAACACGATGGTGTCGTCGACGCGGTTGAGGAACTCGGGCTTGAAGCTCTTCTTCAGCTCTTCGGAGACCTTCGCCTTCATCCGGTCGTACGACGTCGCCTCGTTGCCCGTGGCCTGGAAACCGATCGGGGCACCGGTGATGTCTTTCGTGCCGAGGTTGGTCGTCATGATGATGACCGTGTTCTTGAAGTCGACGACGCGACCCTGGCCATCCGTCAACCGGCCCTCTTCCAGAACCTGGAGAAGGGAGTTGAAGATGTCGGGGTGGGCCTTCTCGATCTCGTCGAACAGCACCACGCTGAAGGGCTTGCGGCGCACCTTCTCGGTGAGCTGACCACCCTCTTCGAAGCCGACGAATCCGGGAGGAGCACCGAACAGTCGCGAGACCGTGTGCTTCTCGCCGTACTCCGACATGTCGAGGGAGATCAGCGCGTTCTCGTCGTCGAACAGGAACTCGGCGAGCGCCTTGGCGAGCTCGGTCTTACCGACACCGGTGGGGCCGGCGAAGATGAACGAACCGGAGGGACGCTTCGGGTCTTTCAGGCCCGCGCGGGTGCGGCGGATCGTGCGCGACAGCGCCGCGATCGCCTCGTTCTGGCCGATGACCCGCTGGTGCAGGGCCTTCTCCATGAACACGAGTCGCGCCGACTCCTCTTCGGTGAGCTTGAACACCGGGATGCCCGTGGCCTGAGCCAGCACCTCGGCGATGAGCCCCTCGTCGACGATTCCGGAGGTCTGCACGTCGCCCGACTTCCACTGCTTCTCGAGGCGCAGCCGCTCGCCGAGGAGGTTCTTCTCCTCGTCGCGGAGGGATGCTGCCTTCTCGAAGTCTTGGTCTTCGATCGCGGCTTCCTTCTGGCCACGAACGGCGGCAATACGCTCGTCGAACTCGCGGAGCTCCGGCGGGGCCGACAGGATCGACAGACGGAGGCGCGCGCCGGCCTCGTCGATCAGGTCGATCGCCTTGTCGGGCAGGAAGCGGTCTTGCACGTAGCGGTCGGCGAGGTTCGCGGCGGCGACGATGGCGCCATCCGTGATCGACACCTTGTGGAACGCCTCGTACTTGTCGCGCAGGCCCTTCAGGATGTTGATGGCGTGCGGCAACGACGGCTCGGCGACCTGGATGGGCTGGAAGCGGCGCTCCAGCGCGGCATCCTTCTCGAAGTGCTTGCGGTACTCGTCGAGCGTGGTGGCGCCGATGGTCTGCAGCTCACCGCGGGCGAGCAGCGGCTTCAGGATCGACGCCGCGTCGATCGCACCCTCGGCAGCGCCCGCGCCGACGAGCGTGTGGATCTCGTCGATGAAGGTGATGATGTCGCCGCGGGTGCGGATCTCCTTGGTGACCTTCTTCAGGCGCTCCTCGAAGTCTCCGCGGTAGCGGGAACCGGCGATCAGCGAACCGAGGTCGAGCGTGTAGAGCTGCTTGTCCTTCAGGGTCTCGGGCACGTCTCCGCGCACGATGGCCTGGGCGAGGCCCTCGACCACGGCGGTCTTTCCGACGCCGGGCTCACCGATCAGAACAGGGTTGTTCTTCGAGCGGCGGGAGAGGATCTGCATGACACGCTCGATCTCCTTCTCGCGCCCGATCACCGGGTCGAGCTTGTTGTCGCGCGCTGCCTGCGTGAGGTTGCGCCCGAACTGATCGAGGATCTGCGAGCCCTTGTCGGGAGCCTGGTCGTTGCCGCCCACAGCCACCTGCTCCTTGCCCTGGTAGCCCGAGAGGAGCTGGATGACCTGCTGCCGCACGCGGTTCAGGTCGGCGCCCAGCTTCACGAGCACCTGAGCGGCGACACCCTCACCCTCGCGGATGAGACCGAGCAGGATGTGCTCGGTGCCGATGTAGTTGTGGCCGAGCTGAAGGGCTTCGCGGAGCGAGAGCTCCAGCACCTTCTTCGCGCGCGGCGTGAAGGGGATGTGGCCGGTCGGCTGCTGCTGACCCTGGCCGATGATGTCTTGCACCTGCTCGCGCACGGCGTCGAGCGAGATGTTCAGCGACTCGAGGGCCTTCGCGGCCACGCCCTCACCCTCGTGGATGAGACCGAGCAAGATGTGCTCGGTGCCGATGTAGTTGTGGTTGAGCATCTTGGCCTCTTCTTGGGCCAAAACGACGACGCGACGGGCTCGGTCGGTGAATCTCTCAAACATGTCTGTCTCCTTGGCCGCCAGGGCAGGATGACGGCCGTTACGAAGAGACTAACCAGCGAACCGGGGCCCGGCAGCCCCTGTTCGCCGTGGGCGTGACACTATTGCGCCGGTCCTGCACAATCGCGGCGCGCTCCCGGTCTCTCCACAGTTTCGAGGCCCACCGCGTCACATCTCAGCCCGCGGCGCACACTCGCCTGTGACTATTGCTCATTACAAGCCACCGTGCGACCGATGGGTTCGAGAATTTCGAACCCGCGAGGCCGGGCGTGGACATCGATCAGGCGGCGGTACGCGACAGCGTGTTGGAGATTAGGATGCGGGCATGAGCAACCTCGAGAAGCACCCGTCGGAGACGTGGGTCGAGTGCGACGCGGAGGAGTTCGGCACACCGGGCGCCCCCGAGATCATCTCCGCGCGCGAGGTTCCGCTCGGCGGCCCCCGGGCCATGACCGTGCACCGCACGTTGCCGAGCAAGCAGCGCACCATGATCGGCGCCTGGTGCTTCGTCGACCACTACGGCCCGAGCGACGTCACGGTGACGGGCGGGATGGTGGTGCCGCCGCATCCGCACACCGGGCTGCAGACCGTGAGCTGGCTCTTCGAGGGCGAGATCGAGCACCGCGACAGCGTGGGCAGCCACGCCTTCGTGCGCCCCGGCGTGCTGAACCTGATGACCGCGGGTCATGGCATCTCGCACTCCGAGTTGTCGACTCCCGCCACCACCACCCTGCACGGTGCCCAACTCTGGGTCGCGCTGCCCGAGGCGAGCCGCGACGTCGACCCCTTCTTCGAGAGCCACACCGCCGTCGCGACCCGCATCGACGACGCCGACATCAACGTGTTCGTGGGCGAGTTCGCCGGCGCATCCGTCGGCGCCACCACCTTCACGGCACTCTCGGCGGCCGAGATCCGCCTGCCGGCCGGCGGCAGCGCCGTGCTCCCGGTTCGCCGCGATCACGAGTACGGCGTGCTCATCGACACCGGGCGGGTGACGGTCGACGGCGTTGCCGCAGAGCGCACCGACCTCGTCTACACCGGCACCGGTCGTGCGACGCTGACGATCGCTGCCGGCCCGGATGCGGCGGCCCGGGTTCTGCTCATCGGCGGCGAACCCCTCGACGAGCAGATCCTGATGTGGTGGAACTTCGTGGGCCGCAGCCACGAGGAGATCGTGGAATATCGCGCTCAATGGCAGCGCGAGTCGGGCGCCGGTGCCGCGGTGGGCGAGACGGATGCGACGCCGCCCGAAACCGACCCCGCGATCCGTCGTTTCGGTGTCACCGACCACCACTTCGAGGGCGAACCCCTGCCCGCCCCGGTGCTGCCCAACGTGCGTCTCCAGCCCCGCCGTCGCTGAGGCTTGGTGAGTAAATATCATTTACTGATAGCATCGGGTCCCATGACCCCGAGCATTCCGATCCCCTCACCATGGATGACCATGTCCATGACCTATCGAGTCAGCGCCGCATTGCGGGCGGCGCTGTCGTGGTTCTTCCTAGCCGCCCTGGCGGCCGTATTCGCCATCGTCGCACCATCCTTCCTGGGAACGGGATTTTCATACGTGACATTCGCACCGCTGGTCGCGTGCGCAGTATCCGTGCTGGCGCTCGGTACCGCGACGATGACCTTTGTCTCCGCTGGGAGAATCCGATACCAGCTCGGGGAAGACGAGATCCAGTACGAAGCGGGGATTCTCAGTCGAACGGCGGTCTCCTTGCCCTATGACCGCATCCAGACGGTGTCGATAACCAGCGGTCTGGTCGACCGTCTGCTCGGCATCAACCATGTCGTCTGCCAGTCCGCAGCAGACCAGAGCAATATCACGCTGCCAGGGCTCCGCACCGACCAGGCAGAGGCGACACGTCAAGCCGTTGCAGAACGGTCGCGGCTGAGCCGGCGCGGAGGCAACCGCGACCTCTGACCCGCGGGCTACTGGATCGCCGAGGTCAACCGCGCGAGGTTGTCGAGGATGGTCGAGCGCAGCGGCTGCTTGTGCCACTCGTCAAGGGTCAGCTCGCGACTCAGCGCGCGGTACCCGTCTTCCACGGCCCGCATCTCGGAGACGAAACGGCGCCCGCGCACCATCAGCGACACCTCCATGTTGAGGCTGAACGACCGCATGTCCATGTTCGACGACCCGATCACAGCGACCTCGTCGTCGATCGTGAAGTGCTTCGAATGCAGGATGTAGGGCGCCTGATACATGTAGATGCGAACGCCCGCCCGCAGCAGCAGCTCGTAGTAGGAGCGCTGGGCGTGGTAGACGAGCGCCTGGTCGCCGATCTCCGAGACGAACAACTGCACCTCCACCCCGCGCTGGGTGGCCGTGGTGATCGCGTACATCATCGCGTCGTCGGGCACGAAGTACGGGCTCGTGATGATGATGCGCTCCTGCGCGCTGTAGAGCAGCGCCAGGAACAGTCGCAGGTTGTTCTCGCCCTCGAACCCGGGGCCGGAGGGCACCACTTGCATGTCGAGCGCATCCTGCTGGTCGTCGATGATGTCTTCGGTGATCGCCCGGGTCTCGCGCAGCAGGAGCTCGTTGCTCTCGCTGTACCAGTCGGTGATGAAGATCGCGTTGATTCCCGTCACGATCGGGCCTTCGAGACGGGTCATCAAGTCCTGCCATTTGAGGCCGCGCTTGATGTTGCTCTTCTTGTTGTAGCTGCGGTCGACGATGTTCTGCGACCCCATGTAGGCCACGTCACCGTCGACCACGAGGATCTTGCGGTGGTTGCGGAGGTCGGGCCGCTGCCACTTTCCCTTCAGCGGCTGCACGGGCAGCATGAAGTGCCACTTGATGCCCATCGCGTTGAGCATCTTCACGGTCTTGCGATGCCCGGGAGCACGAACGGATGCGATGTGGTCGAGCAGCACGCGCACCATCACGCCGCGCTTCACCGCGGCTTCGAGGGCCTCGAAGAAGGGCTTCGTCGTCGTGTCGTACGACAGGATGTAGAACTCGGCATGCACGTAGCGCTGAGCGTGCTCGATGTCGGCGGTCATCTGGCGGATGGCGTCGTCGTAGTCACCGACGAGTCGGGCGTCGTTGCCACCCACGAGCGGCATCGCCCCGAGGGTGCGGTTGAGCTCGACGACGTTCTTGAACCACGGCGGCCAGGGGTCGGCGTCACTGACCTGCTCGATGCCCTCGGTGGTCTCGATGATGAACTCGTTGATGGCGTACTGCTTGTCGCGCCGCGACTTGGGGAGCTTGTAGCTGCCGATCAGCAGGAAGAGCAGGAAGCCCACGTAGGGCAGCACGAAGATGGCCATGAGCCACGCGATACCGGTGGACGGCCGACGGTTGCGCGGCACCACGATCACCGAGATGACACGGATCGTCAGGTCGATCAGCAACAGCGCCAGCGCGACGAAGACCGCGACATCAGCACCGGACAATGCGGCCTCCTCGTAGCTGCGAACCCCTAGCGATACCGTATCGGTTGCGCGGTGAGATCCGCGTCGACGGAACTCCGGAGCCGAGCTATTCGGCGGTGACCTTCTCCAGCGGCAGGCCGAGCTTGGCGCGCTCTTCGGCCTCGATCTTGGCGAGGGCTTTGCGCTCCGACTTGTCGGAGCGGATGAGGGCGCGCATGATGAACCAGAACACGAGCCCGATCAGAACGGTCGGGGCCAGTGCGAACACGGCGGGCCAGAAATCATCCATCGGGCTAAGGATACCCGTTCAGTTGGTGAGGATGCCGATGATGCCGCTGCCGATCAGGTACAGACCGACGCCGCCCACGATGACCCAGATCACGATGCGCGCGGTCGAGGGCTTCCGCGGGTCTTTCTCCGGGTCGCCCTCCGCGCCCTCTTCGCCCTTCTTGCCGGGGCCGTCGGGGAACTCGTCTTTCTTGCCGAAGCCGAACATGCTCATCTGGGGGTCCTCATCCGTGCATCGTCATTTCACCAGCGGGAACAGGATGGTCTCGCGGATGCCCAGGCCGGTGAGGGCCATCAGCAACCGGTCGATCCCCATCCCCATGCCGCCCGACGGGGGCATTCCGAATTCGAGGGCGCGCAGGAAGTCTTCGTCGAGCCGCATCGCCTCGTCGTCGCCGGCCGCGGCCTGCTTGGCCTGCTCGACGAAGCGCTCGCGCTGGATGACGGGGTCGACCAGTTCGGAGTATCCGGTGGCGAGTTCGAAGCCACGGATGTACAGATCCCACTTCTCGACGACGCCCGCGATCGAGCGGTGCGCCCGGGTGAGCGGGCTCGTCTCCACCGGGAAGTCGAGCACGAAGGTGGGGCGCACGAGCGAGCCCTTCACGAAGTGCTCCCAGAGCTCTTCGACGAGCTTGCCGTGGTTCGGCAGATGCACCGAGACCCCCTCGCGGTCGGCGAGAGCCTGCAGTTCCTCCACGCTCGTCGACGGCGTGATCAGAACACCGGAGGCGTCGGAGAGCGACCCGTACATGCTGATGCGGTCCCACTCCCCACCGAGGTCGTATTCGGTGCCGTCGGCCCAGGTCACCACGTGCGATCCGGCCACGGCGAGCGCGGCGTTCTGGATGAGCGACTGGGTGAGCTCGGCGATCGAGGTGTAGTCGCCGTAAGCCTCATAGGCTTCGAGCATCGCGAACTCGGGGCTGTGGGTGGAGTCGGCACCCTCGTTGCGGAAGTTGCGGTTGATCTCGAACACCCGGTCGATGCCGCCGACCACGGCGCGCTTGAGGAAGAGCTCGGGGGCGATGCGCAAGTAGAGCTCGGTGTCGAAGGCGTTGGAGTGGGTGACGAAGGGGCGCGCTGCGGCGCCGCCGTGCATCGTCTGCAGCATGGGGGTCTCCACCTCGAGGAACTCGCGCTCGGTGAAGGTGCGCCGCAGTGACGCCATGGCCTCCGCTCGGGTGCGCACCATCTGGCGGGCCTGATCGCGCACGATGAGATCGAGATAGCGGCTGCGCATCCGGGTCTCCTCCGAGAGCTCGGAGTACACGTTCGGCAGCGGCAGGATGGCCTTCGACGAGATCTTCCACTCGGTGGCCATGACGCTCAACTCGCCCCGGCGCGAAGAGATGACCTCGCCCGAGAGGAACAGGTGATCGCCGAGGTCGACGAATTCCTTGAACGCCGCGAGGGACTCCTCACCGACGGCGGCGAGCGAGATCATGCCCTGGATGCGTGTGCCGTCGCCGGACTGCAGCGTCACGAAGCAGAGCTTGCCGGTGTTGCGTAGGAACACCACGCGCCCGGCGATGCCGACGGTCTCGCCCGAAACGGCGTCGGCTTCGAGCCAGCCCCACTTCGCGCGCACCGCGGGGATGGTGGTGGTGACCGGCACGCTCACCGGGTAGGCCTCGACGCCCGACTCGTTGAGCTTGTCGCGCTTGGCCAGGCGCACGGCCTTCTGCTCGGAGACCTCTTCCTCGGTCATCTGAGCGTCGGGTTCGGACGAGCGTGGCGCCTGTGCGTCGGTCATGCGAGAAGGGTCTCCTTGAGGTCGCCCTCAGTTTACCGGCTCGGCCCGGCCGCCCTCCGCGTCGCGTGACGCGGCGAACCAAGTCGCGATCTCGGCGCGCCTAGTGGCGCCGAGCTTCGCGAGGATGTGCTCGACGTGCACCGAGGCGGTCTTGGGTGAGATGGACAAGGCGGTGCCGATCTCGCGATTCGTCGACCCGGTCGCCACCAGCCGCGCCACTTCGAACTCCCGCGCCGTGAGCGGGCCGGCCGAGGTCTCGTCGCCCGCGCGTTCGGCGTGCTGCACCCGCCTCAGCAGGAGGCTCGCCCCTGCCTCGTCGGCTCGGCGTCGCGCTTCGGCGAGAAAGGCAGCACTCTGTGCCGGCCGCCGCGACCGCGAGGCGCAGCGGGCCTGGTCGACGAGCACCTGCGTTCCCTCCCAGAACCGGTCGTGGGCATCCCACTCGGCGGATGCCCGCGCGAGACTCGAGCGCGCGGCATCCGTTCGCCCCTCACTCAGCTGAACCAGCGCTTCCGCGTGTTCCAGCGCGGGCAGGGTTCCAGGAATTCCGCGACGCTCGATCAGAACGCGGCTCCGCTCGAGCCAGTCGCGCGCCCCGCTCGATCCCGAGCCTGCCGCGCTGAGCCGGGCGCGCACGCCCGTGATGACGAAGGGGAACAGGTAAGCGGCGTCGTCGACCAGGGCCGACGACTCGTACGCCCGCTCCGAGAGCGCGAGCGCGGTCGCGGCGTCTGCCCGGGACAGCGCCAGCTCGGTCAGGCCCCAGAGCGCCGGCGAGAGGCGCTGCAGTTCGCCCATCCGCTCACCGATCTCCAGGGCCTCGGTGAGCAGAAGCTCGGCTTCGTCGGGCTCGTCGCGGCCGAGGGCGAGGTAGCCCAGCACGGTGAGGGCCGTGCTCCTCGTGGTGATGCCACCACCTTCGGCGAGTGCCCGGCGCGCCAGGGCTTCTGCCTCGTTCCACCGCCCCTGCGCGCAACGCACGTGGGCGAGGTGGGCCGTGAGGTAGTGGTGGTCGTTCCAGTTCTCGGTGGTCGCGGCATAGCGGATGCCGTCGGTGAGCATCCGCTCGGCCAGTTCGTATTCGGCGAGCACCGACGCTGAGCTGCCTGCCATTCGATAGGCACGGGCGGTCTGGGCCTCGAACCCGGCCGCGGCTCCGTCGGCCACCGCCCGCTCGAGCAGCGCCCAGCCCTCGTCTCCTCGGCCCGCGAACACCAGGATCGCGCCGAGCGTGCTGTCGATGTCGATGCACAGCGGGTCGTCGCAGGCGGTGCGGGCCAGGGATTGCGCCTCTTCGCCGAAGGCGAGCCCGGTGTCCAGCCGACGATCGAGCATGTGGGCTGCCGCGAGCGCGCCGAGCAGCTCGGCCCGCAAGGCGAGCGGGCCGCCGTCGGGCAGCGAATCGAGGTCGTCGAGCGCCGCCTGCACCACCGCGCAGCGCGCTTCGCGGGTGTCGCCGAGCAGGTGACGGGTGGCGATCAGGTGCGGCACCAGCCGCGCCGCCGAGACCCGGTCGCCCTGCTCGCGGTATAGCTCGACGGCGATACGGAAGTGCTGCGCGGCCGCCTCGATGTCGTCGACCGCGGCGAGCTCGCGCGCGAACTCCGCGTGGATGACGGCCTCGCCCGCCTCCGGCTCATCGACCCCGTCATCGAGTCGCCAAGAATTGTCGGAATCACGCGGCTCATTCCGACTGTTTTTGGCGACTCGATGGTCTTCGGCACTCGGTGCTGTGCGAAGGGCACGCGCGTAGAGCTTCGCCGACTCCCGGTGGGCCGACACCCGGGCCGCCAGTCGGGCGGCCTGCAGGGCGAACGGATGCGCCAGCTCGGGCAGTCGGGCGAGCTCGTACTGTTCGGAGATGTAGGCGTCGCGCGCGTGCCGCACGATCGCGGCCTTCGCCACCTCCTCATGCAGCGACCGCCGGCGGATGGGCGGCAGGTCGTCGTGCACCACATCGCGCACGAGGGCGTGCCGGAACTCGAAGCCCGCCTCGGTCTCGACGATGAAGTGCCGGTCGAGCAGGGCCTTCATCGCGCGATCGACGACCTGATCGTCGTCGTCGACCAGGTCGGTGAGCAGCACGAGATCGAAGCGGCACCCCACGATGGCGGCCGCCGAGAGCACGTCGTGCGTCGACGGGTCGAGCGCATCGGCGCGGGCTCGCACGGCGTCGGCGAGGGTGTCGGGAACCCGGTCACCGACACCGGCCACCAGCAGCTCTTCGATGTAGAGCGGGATGCCGTCGCTCCGGCTGTGCAGCAGCGCCACGAGCTCCGACGAGGGCACCGTGCCGGTGAGGGCGGCCACGAACTCCCCCGTTCCCACGGGATCGAACCGGGGGATGCGCACCTCCTCAGCCAGGCGCTGGGCCAGCAGTCGCCCGCGCCACTCGGCGAGCGGGCTGCCCGCGTACACCTCGTCGGTGCGGTAGGTGGCAATCACCAGCCCCGGCGTGGTGAGTAGTGCCGGAGCCAGGCGCGCGAGCACGTCGAGACTGATCTCGTCGGCCCAGTGCAGGTCTTCGAAACGCAGCACGGTGGGCGCCTCGCGCAGCACCTCGAGCACGACCTCGGTGAGATCACGCAGCAGTACTCGGCGGGCGAGCGCGTCGCTGTCGTCGCGGGAGCCCAGCAGCAAGGCGTTCAACCGGTCGGCGTGCGCCCGATCGCCGTGCCGCGCCAGGTCGTCGGCCAGATCGAGCAGGATCGACCCGCCCACCTGGGCATCCTTCGGCCAGATCGAGGCCCCGAAGAAGCGCCCCGAAGAACCGACCCGCTCCGCGAACTCGCGCACCAGGCGACTCTTGCCGATTCCCGCTTCGCCGGCGAAGAGCAGGAGCCGACCGTCGCCCTGCAGGGCGCTCTGCCAGCGTTCGAGGGCGAGGTCGACGAGATCGTCGCGGCCGACGAGTGACCCGTGCCCCACGGCGACGCCGCGGTCAGCCCACGCGGTGTCGACGCCGATCACGCCCCCATTGTAATTCCGGGGGCGTGCGAGGTCACGGGGTGTGGCCATCCTCGCGACTCGCCGAAATCCGCCGTCCCGGCGTGAAAACAGGGCGGATTTTGGCGAGTCGCGAGGAGAGGGAGGCGGGTGGGAAGGGGGGGATCAGCCCAGGTAAAGGGGGGTGTTGTCGATCAGGCGGGTGTCGCCGACCCGGGCCGCCACGATCGCTCGGGCCGGACCGCGGTAGTCGTCGTCGACCGGCAGGAAGGTCTCCGGATGCACGACCGCCAAGTAGTCGACGGAGACCAGCGCCTCGCCCATCGCCGCCGATTGCGCGGCCGCGAGCACGGCGTCGATCCCCCGGTCGGCGGCCGACTCGGCGGCCTCGAGCATGTGCGGCAGCGTGAGCGCCGCACGACGCTCACGCGCGTCGAGGAAGCGGTTACGGCTGGAGAGCGCGAGCTCGTCGGAATCGCGAACGGTCTCGACGACCTCGACCGAGACCGGCATGTTCAGGTCGGCGATCATCTGCGACACCAGGAAGACCTGCTGCGCATCCTTCTGCCCGAACAGGATGCGCTGCGGCCCGACCGCGTTGATCAGCTTCGCCACCACGGTGAGCACGCCATCGAAATGGCCCGGGCGACTGCGGCCCTCGAAGAGCGTGCCGACCCGGCCGGCGGTGACCCGCGTCTGGGAGTCGCCGTGCGGATACAACTCATCGACGAGGGGCGCGAACACGATGTCGACACCGTGACCGGCGAGGGTTCGCAGGTCGCCCTCGAGATCGCGAGGGTAGCGCTCGAGATCGGCTGGATCATTGAACTGCAGCGGATTGACGAAGATCGACACCACGACGATGTCGGCGATCTCGGCCGCGCGGTCGACGAGCGCGAGATGCCCGGCGTGCAGCGCACCCAGGGTGGGCACCAGCGCGACCCGCGCGCGACCGGCGGCCGGCACGGCAACTCCCGTCGCCCTCTTGCGCGTCGCCGCGTCATCGATCTCGCGGCGGACATCCGCCACCGTCATCGTGACGATGGGAGTGTCGGCGGCGAGGGCATCCGTAACGGCTTCGGCCACCGGAACTCCTTCAGCTGCGCACGTGCTCGCGGTCGCCGTGGAGCGCGACCGCCAGATCGATGCTACTCGGGAACCGTGCCCCCCGTGCGCGCCAGCGCGTTCTCCACCGAGGAGCGCACGAGCGGCGCGAGCACCCGGCCGGGGAGTTCGATGCCGATGCCGGTGAGGATGCCGGCCGCCTGATCGACGATCGCGGTCGAGAACGTGGTGGCCGTCTCGATCGCCTCGGCATAGGCCGCGCGATCGGCCTCGGCCACCACCACCGGCTCTCCGCCCATCTCCACGACGAGCGCCTGGGCGATCGGCAGCACGGGTGTGGGAGCGGTGACCGCGAAGTAGGCGCCCGCGAGGCGGGCCAGGTCGACGCTCGTTCCGGTGAACGCCATCGCCGGATGCACGGCGAGCGGGATGACGCCGGCCGGGCGAGCCGGTGCGAACACGTCGGCGCCGAACTCCGGCGCCGTGTGCAGCACGAGCTGACCCATCTGCCAGGTGCCGGTCTCGGCGAGACCCGCGATCAGCGAGCCGAGCTCCGACGACGGCACGGCCAGAACCACGAGTTCACTGCGCTCGACCAGGTCGGGAATGGTGAGGATGGGCACCCCCGGCAGCATCGCATCGGCACGCTCCCGACTCTCGTCGGAGATGGCGGCTATGCCCACGATCGCGTGACCCGCGCCGGCGAGGGCGGCGCCGAGAACCGGTCCGACCCGCCCGGCACCGATGATTCCGACGCCGAGACGCCCGGTTCGTTCGGCCGGCCTCACGAGGTCTGCCCTTCTGCCCAGCGGGTCGAGTGGTCGTTCGCTCCGGCGTCGACGACCTGAGCCGACCAGCGCCCGAAGGCCGCGGTTCCGCCGGCGCGATCGGCGGCGCCCAGGGTGGCCCGCACAGGTCCTGTGACCGTGTGCACGGTGAGCTCGACCAGGTCGAGAACCCGCTGCACCGGACCCTGCGAGATGCGCAGGCTCTGCACCCGCGCCAGCGGCACGACGGTGAGGTGGCGCCAGACGAACCCCGAGCGCAGCAGAATCGCGTCGTCGGTCTCGGCGTACCCGGTGCGTTTCCAGGAGAACGGGCGCAAGGGCCACGCGCGACGCGGCGCATCCGTGAATCCCGCACCCGATTTGGCCAGCAGACCGGCCAGCACGAGCTGCCGGGTCTGCTCGCCGGCGAGACCCGGCAGCAACAGCCCGAGCACCTTGCTCACGTCGTCGACCGTGCCCACGGGGAGCATGAGAGTGCTGGTCTGCGAGGAGCTCTGACCGGCCGCGCCCGCGCGATTGATGCGGATCATCCACCATTTCACCGGCCGCCACAGCAACGGCTGACTCACCTCGATGGCGTGGATGCGCCCGGGCGGCAGGGTGTCGTTGCTCGTGGAGAGCAGGCCGAAACCGATGCGCACCCCGTCGGCCGTGCCGGCGATGCTGAAACGCAGCGACTTCGTGAACCGGTTGAAGTAGTAGCCCGCGGCGGCCAGCACACCCGGGAGGATCAAGAAAAGGAAGAACTCGCGGCGGCCGAGCAGCGACATCACCACGATCAAGACGGCCACCAGCACGAGCACGACGGTGAACCCGCTCAGCACGAGCGACAGAATCAGCCGCAGCGGCGGAATCTTCACCACCGATTCGGGCGGCGCGATGGAGGGGTCGAGTTCGGGAGCGAGCAGTTCGCGCACCCGCTGATTGACCACGCCGGGAACGACGGATGCCGCGGAGGAGCCGGGCGCCACCGCCACGTTCGCGGCATCCGGCCCTGCCGCCGCTTCACGAGCACCCGAGGCCAGCACCAGCACGTCGCGGCGCAGGCGATCGGCCTCCGAGCCGCGCAGGTATGCCAGCTGCACCTTGGCATCCTGGCCGGCGACGCTGATGTCGAGTTTCGCCGCCCCGAACAGCCGTGCGAAGATCGGCCGGCTGATGGCGACACCCTGGATGCGGTCGAGTCGCGCCCGCCGGTGCGTGCGGAACAGGATGCCGCTGCGCACCTCGACCACGTCGTCGCCCACACGGAAGGTGTGCATGCGCCAAGAGGCATAGAACACGACGATGCCCACCACCAGGCCGCCGATGACGATCACGATCGCCCAGCCCAGCTGACCGCGTTCGTAAGCAGTCTGGAACGGGTCGCCCGGGAGATCCGGTGCGCCGAAGATCCAGTCGATCAGTCGTTCACGGAAGTTCGCGAGCACGAAGCCGAGGATCGCGACCAGCACGATGCCGCCTCGCAGGAGCGGGGTGGCGGGGTGGAGACGGTGCCACTCGCCGTCGGTGAGGTCGGTCGGGGCGGTGGGGCCGGTGGATTTCGGCGGCCCGTCGGATGCGGCCGGCTCGAGCGGGGAGCCCGGCACGCGCGGCTCGCTCACAGGCCGACGCGGCGGGATTCGGCCAGGCCCACCAGGTAGTCGCGCAGCGCGTTCGCCTCCTCGTCGACCAGCCCCGGGATCGACACCCCGGTCGACGCGGCCGCCGTCACGAACTTCAGCTCCGCCAGGCCCAGCGCGCGGGCGACGGGCCCGCGGTTGATGTCGATGAGCTGCATGCGACCGTAGGGCACCGAGACGACGCGGTGGAACATGATGCCGCGCTTGAACACCAGGTCGTCGGAGCGCAGCTGGTAGCCGATCGAACGCACCCGCCGGGGCGCCAGCACGAGGGTGACGACACCGATCACGATCGCCACGCCGAGCGCCGGCCAGCCGAACCACGTGCCCAGCACGACGAACACCACGGCGATCGCAGAGAGCACGAGGCCGCTGATGATGCTCGACACGATCTCGACGCCGAGGTACTTCGGGCTGACGCCGTGCCACTCGCCGTCGACCACGAGCCGGCGGGAACCCGATTCGGGAGCGGGCTCGCGCTCGGGCTCAGGCGCGGGCGCGGGCGCGGGTGAAGGTGCGGGGGCGGGCACCTGCTCCGGCGCGTTCAGCGGGGCGATCTGCTCGTCGGGGCTGGACACTGGAGGCTCACTTCGCGTCTGGTTCGTCGGGAGGCAGGGTGCACAGTCGTTCGGCCACGAGCCCTGCCGTGAGGAGCACGGCCCCGGCCAGCGCGGCGGTGATCCCCGGCCACAACGAGCCTACATCGGCCACCACGGGGCGGGTGAGGAGGAAGGCGATCACACCGATCCCGAACCCGGCGATCAGGCTGCCCACGAGGCTCGAGGCCTTGGCGAGCAGCACGATCCGCATCGCCCGGAAAGGATTGATCCGCGCTTGGGAGGTGCCCCGGATGGCGCGGCGGATCGGCACGGCGAGCGCGATCACGATCGCTGCAGCAGCCACCAGCGTGATCGCGAGCGTGTAGGGCGGGATGAGCACCGGCTGCCCCATCGCCACGAGAGCCACCTCGAGCACGAACCCGGTGGCGATGCCGACGACGCCGAAGATGACGATGGTCAGCGGATGCGTGTGCCTCACCGTGACTCCCCCACATAAGGTCGCAGCGTGGTCTGCGGGATGCTCCGCACCAGCTGATCGACGCGCCCCCGGCCGGGCAGTACCGCCGCCGGCTCGATCTCGAGCCACGGCACCAGCACGAAGTCGCGCTCGGCGGCCCGCGGATGGGGCAGCGTGAGCCGCTTCGTGTCGCGCACGACGGAGGCGAAGGTCACGATGTCGACGTCGAGAGTGCGGTCGCCCCAACGCTCCGCCCGCACCCGACCGTGCTCGTGCTCGATGTGGTTGACCACCCCGAGCAGTTCCTCGGGATGCAGGCTCGTGCGGATGAGCGCGACGGCATTGAGGTAGGCGGGCGCGTCGAGATCGACGCCATCCGGTTTCACCGCCGTGGTCTCGTAGAGCCGCGACACCGCGGTGACCTCGACGCCGTCGGTCGCCCGGAGATCGTCGAGGGCACTGAGGATGGTGGCTTCTCGATCGCCGAGGTTGCTGCCGAAGGCCAGCACGGCAGGAAGCCGGATGATCCGTCGCTCGACGCTGTCGATGGGGCGGGGGCTCATGCGATGGGAACCGATCTCGATCTGGTGATGCTGATGCTGACGTCGGCGAAGGGCACGGTGATGGGCGCATCGGGTTTGTGCACCACGACCCGCACCCGCTCCACGGGATCGTTCGCGAGCACGACGCCGGCGATCCGTTCGGCGAGGGTCTCGATGAGGTCGACCGGATCGATCGACGCAGCCTCGGTGATCGCGACCGCCAGCTCGCCGTAGTGCACTGTCTTGGCGAGATCGTCGGAGTCGGCCGCGGGAGCCGTGTCGAGCCAGAGCGTGACGTCGATGACGAAACGCTGGCCCTCGGCACGCTCGAAGTCGAAGACGCCGTGCTGCGCGAACACCTCGAGGCCGGTGAGCGTGAGGGAGTCGAGCTCGTCGTGCTGCTCGCCGCTCATCGTGCTCTCCCTCCATCCCAGGCGTCGGTCACGTTCAGGGCCGCCCGGGTTCCCGACACGTCGTGCACGCGAACCCCCCAGACACCATTGTGCGCCGCCAACGCCGCGATGACGGCGGAGGCGAAGTCGCGCTCCCCCAACTGTGCCCCACCGGGCATCAATTCACTGATGAATCGCTTGCGCGAGGCGCCGATCAGCACCGGAAGACCGAGCTTCTGCAAGCGGTCGAGGTGGCCGAGCACGGTCCAGTTGTGCTCGCCGTTCTTCGCGAAGCCGAGTCCGGGATCGACGATGAGCTTCTCGGGCGACACGCCCTTGACGATCAGTTCGGCCACCCGGTACTCGATCTCGCCCACGACCTCCCCGACGACATCCTTGTAGCGCGCTCGCTCGTTCATCGAGTCGCTGTGGCCGCGCCAGTGCATCACCACGAAACGGGCGCCGGATTCGCGCACCACGTCGTCCATCTCCGGGTCGGAGCGGCCGCCGGAGACGTCGTTCACGATCTCGGCGCCGGCCTCGAGGGCGGCGGCGGCGGTTGCAGCGTTCATCGTGTCGATGCTCACGGTGATGCCCCGCGCGACCAGTTCGCGCACCACGGGGAGCACGCGCCTCTGCTCCTCGGAGATCGCCACCCGCGCGGCGCCCGGGCGCGTGGACTCGCCACCCACGTCGACGATGTCGGCCCCTCGCGCGACCATGCCCACCGCGTGCCGCACGGCGGCGTCGCGATCACGCCACAGGCCCCCGTCGCTGAACGAATCGGGAGTGACGTTGAGGATGCCCAGGATGCGCGTCACCGCTCGTCGCCCCGGGGAGCGGCGATCAGGGCGGTGATCTCGGCGCGAGCGGCGGGTTCGCTGAGGGTGCCGCGTGCGGCGAGGGTGAGGGTGGTGCTGCGGGTCTGCCGGTGCCCGCGGGCGCTCACGCACCCGTGTTTGGCATCCACCACCACCAGCACGCCGCGGGCATCGAGGCCGCGCTGGACGGCGTCGGCGATGTCGTCGGTGAGTCGCTCCTGCAGCTGCGGCCTTGATGACGCGGATTCGACCACCGAGACGATCGAGCCGAGGCCGGCGATGCGGTCACCCGGCACGTAGGCCACGTGCACGATGCCCTCGAAGGGCAAGAAGTGGTGCTCGCACATCGAGCGGAAGGTGATGTCGCGGATCAGCACCGGCTGATCGCCGGCATCCGCTGCCGTGCCCGGCTTCGCGTTCTCCGCCGCGCCGGCCGCCTCCGCAGACGGAGCGGCGAACATCGACCCGAGCGCACCCGCGGGGTCGTCACCCACGCCGCCGAAGAGCTCGGCGTACATCTCGGCCACGCGGCGCGGGGTGTCGCGCAGACCCTCGCGCCCCGGATCCTCGCCGATCGCGGCGAGGATCTCGCTGACCGCGGCCTCGATCCTCTCTCGGTCGACGGAAGCCACGAGGCGCCTACGCGGTGGCGGGGCGGGGCTTGGTTCGCGGAGCGCGCTTCGGCTTCGACTCGGGCTCCGGCTCGGAGCCGACGCCGCCGTCGACAGCCTGCCCGTCGATCGGGGCCTTCTGTGACGGGAACGCCACCGGCGGCAGGGTCGACACCGGGCGCTTCTCGCTCGACAGCCACTGGGGCCGCAACGGCAGCTTTTTGATGCCCTTGAAGATCTCGGCCAGTTCGTCGTGGTCGAGCGTCTCCTTCTCGAGCAGCTCGGCGGCCAACTTGTCGAGGATGTCGCGGTTGTCGTTCAGCACCAACCACGCCTCGTCGTGCGCCGCCTCGATCAGGCCGCGCACCTCAGCGTCGACCTGCTGGGCAAGGCTCTCGGAGTAGTCGCGCTCGTGGCCCATGTTGCGGCCGAGGAACATCTCACCCGAGGCGGCACCGAGTTTCACGGCGCCGAGCGAGGCGCTCATGCCGTATTCGGTCACCATCTTCTTGGCCGTTCCGGTGGCCTTCTCGATGTCGTTCGAGGCGCCGGTGGTGGGGTCATGGAACACGACCTCTTCGGCGACACGGCCGCCCATCGCATAGGCCAGCTGGTCGAGCAGCTCGTTGCGGCTCACCGAGTAGCGGTCTTCGAGGGGCAGCACCATCGTGTAGCCGAGAGCGCGGCCTCGAGGAAGGATCGTGACCTTCGTGACCGGGTCGGTGTAGTTCATCGCCGTGGCGACCAGAGCGTGGCCACCTTCGTGGTAAGCGGTGACCAGCTTCTCCTGGTCGCGCATGATGCGGGTGCGGCGCTGCGGGCCGGCGATGACGCGGTCGATCGCCTCGTCGAGTGCCCGGTTGTCGATCAGCTGCGCGTTGCTGCGCGCGGTGAGCAGCGCGGCCTCGTTCAGCACGTTCGCCAGGTCGGCGCCGGTGAAGCCCGGCGTCTTGCGGGCGACCACTTCGAGGTCGACACCGGCCGCGAGCGGCTTGCCCTTGCCGTGCACCTCGAGGATCTTCTTGCGACCGTTGAGATCCGGCGCGTCGACGCCGATCTGACGGTCGAAGCGGCCCGGGCGCAGCAGAGCGGGGTCGAGGATGTCGGGGCGGTTCGTCGCGGCGATCAGGATGACGTTGGTCTTCACGTCGAAGCCGTCCATCTCCACCAGCAACTGGTTGAGGGTCTGCTCGCGCTCGTCGTGACCGCCGCCCATGCCCGCACCGCGGTGACGGCCGACGGCGTCGATCTCGTCGATGAAGATGATGGCGGGCGAGTTCTCTTTCGCCTGCTGGAACAGGTCGCGCACGCGGCTCGCGCCGACACCCACGAACATCTCCACGAAGTCGGAACCCGAGATGGAGTAGAACGGCACGCCCGCCTCACCCGCGACGGCGCGGGCCAGGAGGGTCTTACCCGTGCCGGGAGGGCCGTACAGCAGCACGCCCTTGGGGATGCGGGCGCCCACGGCGAGGAACTTGGCCGGCTCCTTCAGGAAGTCTTTGATCTCTTCGAGCTCTTCGAGCGCCTCCTCGGCACCCGCGACGTCGTCGAAGGTGACCTTCGGCGACTCCTTGGTGACGAGCTTGGCCTTCGACTTGCCGAACTGCATGACGCGGTTGCCGCCACCCTGCATACCCGACAGCATGAACCAGAAGAACGCGCCGATCAGGATGATCGGGAGCAGCAGTCCGAGCGCCGAGAGGAACCAGTTGGTCTGCGGAACCTGGTCGTTGAAGCCGTCGGAAGGATTCGCATCCGTCACCGCCGTCACGACCTCGGGCCCACGAGGGGCCACGTAGTAGAACTGCACCTTCGAGCCGTACTTGTCGTCGGCCGTCGTGAGCGTCAGGTCGACCCGCTGCTCACCATCGATGATGGTGGCCTCGGAGACCTTGCCGCTCGACAGGAAGCCGAGGCCCTGCTGCGTGGTGACCTGCTGGTAGCCGCCTCCGGTGAGGAGGCTGAAGCCGATCCACAGCGCGATCGCACCCAGGAGGATGTACGGAATGGGAGATCGGAAGATGCGTTTCGCGTTCATGTCTCTTCATCGCTTCGGTGCCGAAGGGGTCGGCACGGGTGCTTAAGTCGTGGTGCTAGGGTACCCGCCGGGGACTGAGCGCCGCCTCCATGTTCCCCGTGGGCGTAACGAGCATTTGCCCTGATCTCGCCCGGGCGGCCGAACCCCCGGTTCTAGGCGTAGACGTGCGGCGCGAGCACGCCGATCGACTTGAGGTTGCGGTAGCGCTCGGCGTAGTCGAGGCCGTAGCCCACGACGAAGGCGTTCGGGATGTCGACGCCCACGTATCGCACGTCGAGTTCGACCTTCACCGCGTCGGGTTTGCGCAGCAGCGCGCAGATCTCCACCGATTCGGCGCCGCGCGTGCGGAGGTTGGCGAGCAGCCACGACAGAGTGAGTCCCGAGTCGATGATGTCCTCCACGATGAGCACCTTCCGCCCCGTGATGTCGGTGTCGAGGTCTTTCAGGATGCGCACCACACCGCTGGACTGCGTGCCCGAACCGTAGGAGCTCACCGCCATCCAATCCATCGTGAGGTGGATGTGCAGCGCCCGGGCGAGGTCGGCCATCACCATCACCGCACCCCGGAGCACGCCGACGATCAGCAGGTCGTCGTCGTCGCTGTAGTCGGCCTCGATCCGGCGGGCGAGTTCGGAGATGGTGTCCGCGATCTGCTCCTCGCTGAGCAGCACCTCGGTGATGTCGGACTCGATGTCCTTGATGTCCATGCGACCTTTTCCCTCCGCGCCCTTTCGGCGCTCAACCGTTCTCTGCAGTCGTCGCGGATCCGCTCCGATCCGCCCGCGAGAACACCACGAACGCGCCCTGCCGCACCACTCTAATCCCTGGCAGGTCGACGCCTTTCTGTCCGTGCCAATCCGTCACCAGCGCCCCCACTGCGAGGGTCTGCGTGCGCGACAGCGAGACACCGAATTCGCTGTCGACGACGTAGCGGATGATGCGATTCCGCAGCGCGGCCGGATTCGCGGCCAGTGCGCCCGCCGAGACGGCGATGCCCGCCTCGGCGTGCTCGACCAGGTCTTCGATGGTCTCGATGGCCACCTCGCGCAGAGTCTCGTCGTCTTCGCGCAACTGCTCGGCCGTGCGGGCGAGCGCCTCCGCGATGCCCGGGCCGAGCTCGCGTTCGAGAAGCGGCAGCACGGTCTGGCGCACGCGCACGCGGGTGAACTCGTCGCTGTCGTTGTGCGGGTCGTGCCAAGGGTCGAGGCCGGAGTCGACGCAGAACTGCTCCGTCTGCGCCCGGCGGATGCCGAGGAGCGGGCGGATGCGCGTGCCCGGCGCGACCCCCGTGGTCGGGTCGTGCGGGTGGTGCGGATCGGGCGCCGCCGGCTCACTGAACGGCGCCATGCCGGCGAGGCTCGCGGCACCCGCGCCGCGGGCCAGGCCGAGGAGCACGGTCTCGGCCTGGTCGTCGAGAGTGTGGCCGAGGAGTACCGCGCAGGCTCCGGCAGCCTCCAAGGCGGCGTCGATCGCGGCATAGCGGGCGCTGCGCGCCGCGGCCTCCGCGCCGCCCGTGACCGAGGCGGGGCCCCGGGGCACCTCGACCCGTGACACGAGCACGGGATCGAGGCCGAGAGCGCGCGCCTGGCCGGCCGCCCGCTCGGCTACCGCATCCGAACCCTCTTGCAGTCCGTGGTCGACGATCACCGCACCGGCGCGGATGCCCGCCCGCGGCGCCTCGAACGCGGTGGCGGCCGCGAGCGCGAGCGAGTCGGGTCCGCCGCTGAGTGCCACGAGCACGTCTGCGACCCTGCGACCACCGACTAACGACGGAGTTTCGCCCGAACGTCGGACCGCGGCTCCGTCGTTTTCGGGATCGGCTCTGAGACCCCGTCGTTCCGACACCGGCAGGAGATGCTCGAGTGCGTCGCGCACGGCACGACGGATGTCGGCGATCGCGGGCGTGAGGCGCGGGCGGCGCTCCTCCATGTGCATCCAGTAACGTTATTGCAGTTTCGCCAGACACGAGGGAGCACCAACATGGCCGAGTACGACGTCGTCGTCGAGATTCCCAAGGGAAGCCGCAACAAGTACGAAGTCGACCACGAGACCGGTCGCGTCTACCTCGACCGCGTGCTCTTCACGAGCTTCGTCTACCCCACCGACTACGGGTTCTTCGAGAACACCCTGGGCCTCGACGGTGACCCCGTCGACGCGCTCGTGCTGCTCGAGTACCCCGTGTTCCCGGGCGTTGGCGTCAAGGTGCGCCCCGTCGGCGTGCTCAACATGAGCGACGAGGCCGGCTCCGACGCCAAGGTGGTCGTGGTTCCCCACAAAGACCCGCGCTGGGCGCACATCCAGGACATCACGGATGTTCCGGAGCAGACCCGCAAGGAGATCGAGCACTTCTTCGCCCGCTACAAAGACCTCGAGCCCGGCAAATGGGTCAAGATCGACGGCTGGGGCGATGCGGCCGAGGCCGAGGCCATCGTCGAGGCCGGCTTCAAGAAGCTGGCCGAAGAGGGCGCACACTAAGCCACGATTTGGGGTGCCGCCCCGCCGCTTCTCGGGCTCGCCCGGCCTTCGGCTGGGCGGGCCCTTATTGCTCGCGCCGCCGCTTCTGCGGCGCGAGGCGACATGTTCGGCTGAGGTCGCTGACGCGGCCTCGGCCTCACCCTGGGGCGTCGAGCGCGGCCCGCGGCCTGCGGTCTCGTGCCCCACGACTTGGGAAACGAGAACGAAACCGAGAACGAAACGACGGAGGCGGCGCGGAACTACGGGCGGAGGCTCCGTCGTTTCCGGTGTGAGGCCCGAAACTCCGTCGTTCCGCACACGAGCGCACGGCACGGCAGGCAACAGGCCCTACTCGATAACCCAGGGTGAGCGCGCGGCCGCGTCAGCGACCGCACGCGAACATGTCGCGTCGCGCCGGGCAGGGACCGGCGCGACCCGTGGAGCGCGCGCGAAGCACGCGCCCCACGGCAGCTAAAAAGCAACGAAGTTGCGCGGGTTCTGCGACGTGCCGCCGACGCGCGTCTCGAAGTGCACGTGGCAGCCGGTGGAGGAACCCGTGGTGCCGGCGCTGGCGATGAGTTCGCCGCCACCGACATCCTGACCCCGTCCGACGTTGAGCGAGCTGTTGTGCCCGTAGACGGTGGTGAGGCCGCCGCCGTGGCTGATGGTGACCGAGTAGCCGAGGCCGCCGTTGTAGCCGGCCTGGATGACCGTGCCCGCCGCGGCCGCGTAGACCGCCGCCCCACAGGTGCCGCCGCCGGCCTGTGCCAGGTCGATGCCGGCGTGGAGGCGGTAGTCGCCACCGATGGGGTGGTAGCGCATGCCCCACTCGTCAGTGACTCGCCAGGCCGACAGCGGCGCCGACCAGCCGTTCACCGACGGCACCGGGCCTCCGCCGTTCGCGGCTGCCGCCGCCGCGGCCGCGGCAGCAGCCGCAGCCGCCGCCGCTCGCGCGGCTTCTTCGGCCTTGCGCCGCTCCTCGACGCCCTTCTCGTATTCGGCCACCGTCTTGACGGTCGCCGCTTGGAGGGCTTCGAGCTGGGCATCGAGCACGATCTTCTGCGCCTCGTGTTCGGCGAGCAGCGCCTCAGCGGCCGCTTGCGCTTCGATGGCAGCGTCGAACGCCTGTTGGGCCGCGACCTTCAGGGCCTCGAGTTCACCTTCGGCGACCTCGGCCTGCCGCGTCAGCGAGGTGGCGGTGTTGCGGTCTTGCGCCGCCTGTTCGTAGAGCTGCGCGGTTTTCTCCGAGAGCTTGCTCATGGCACCGAGTTGGTAGAGCAGGTCGTCGGAATCCTCCCCCGAGAGGATGAGGCTGAGCGTGAGATCGCCCCCGCCGGCCCGGGTGAACTGGGTGATCATCTGACCGGCCTGCGCGTTCGAGGCATCCGCTCGGGTCGTGGCCTCGGCCGCCTGCGCGGCGAGCTCGTCGGCTCGGTAGACGGCGGTGTCGTAAGCGTCTTGAGCCGCGGAGTACTCGTCGGCCTTCTGCATCGCGAACAGCTGCGCGGCTTCGACCTCCTGTTGGGCGGTGTCGATCAGCGCCCGGATGTTCGCGACCTCGGCGTTCTTCGCCGATTCGCTGCCGCGGGCGGCGAGCACGTCGTCCCACGACGGGTAGTCGGCAGCCGATGCCGATTCGGCGCCCCGGAGCAGGTCGACCGCGAGGATGCCCATGGCCAGTGCCAGCGCTGCGAGCACTCTCGACACGGGCCGGCGCGAGGCGCGTGCGGGTCGGGTGTCGATGCTCATGCGTTCTCGCCTATCCGAATTCGATGCCCTGCGCGGCCATGAAGGGGCGCGGGTTGATGGCGGTGCCGTTCTGCCGCACCTCGAAGTGCAGGTGGCACCCGGTGGAGTTTCCGGTCGTGCCGGCGAGCGAGATGGGCTGGCCCACCTGCACGTAATCGCCGTTTCCGACCAGAAGCTGGGTGTTGTGACCGTACGCGGTGGCGACACCGCCGCCGTGATCGATCTGGATGAAGTTGCCGTAGCCGCCGTTCCAGCCGGCGAAGTTCACGAGGCCTTCGGCCGCCGCATAGACGTAGGCACCGCAGGTGCCGCCGCCGTAGACGAGGTCGATGCCCGAATGCAGGCGGTAGCCACCGTCGACCGGGTTGACGCGCATGCCGTATTCGTCGGAGGAGAACGACCCGGGGAAGGGGCTCGCCCAGCCACTGGCCGCGATGAACGGGAGCGTCGGCAGACCCGCGGCCGCAGCGGCTCGAGCAGCGGCGGCCCGCGACTCGACCCCCTTCTGGTAGTCGGCCTCGGTGGCGGCCCGGTTCTCCTTCAGCACCTGCAGCTGCGCCTGCAATTCGACCTGATGGTCTTCCTGCTCCTGGAGCGCGGCCTCGGCGGCCTGCTGGGCCGCCACAGCCTCGTCGCGCAGACGCTGCGCCTCGTCGGCCAGCCCGCGCAATTCGTCGCGCGCCACCGTGGCCTGAGCGGTGAGCGCCGTCGCGGTGTTGCGGTCCTGCTCCGCCTGGGCGTAGATCTGCGACGTCTTCTCGGTGAGCTTCGACATCGCGCTCAGCTGATAGAGCAGATCGTTCGAGAACTGGTCGCCGCCGACGAGCAGGTTGAAAGTGAGGTCGTTGCCGCCGGTGCGGGCGAACTGGGCGGCGAGCTGGCCCGCCTGCTTGTTCGAGGCATCCGCTCGGCCCGATGCCTCGGCGGCCTGGGCCTCGAGCTGGGCCGCCACGAAATCAGCGGTGTCGTACTTCTCTTGCGCCGCCTGATATTCGGTGCCGCGCTGCATGGCGACGGCCTGGGCCTCCGCGACCTGCGCGTTCATCGACTCGATCAGGCCTTGGATGCGCGCGACTTCTTCGTTCTTCGCCGTCTCGCTGGACTGGGCGTTCTTCACGTCTTCCCAGCTCGGGTAGTCGTCGGCGAAGGCGGGGCCCGAGACGACGCCGACGGACACCACGAGAACCGCCGTGGCGATCATCGTCGACACCGCGTTGCGCATGCGCCGAAGGCGGTTCCGCGGACTGGTGCGGCCTCCGGCATTCTCGGTGGTGCTCATGCTCCCCTGGACTGCTCTTCCCCTGGACTCGTGTTCGCATCTGTCACATCTGTCACAGCGCTTCCCGCGAATCTAACGCGCGGGCGCGAAGAATGCACGGACATTCCCGTGGTTGTGCACAACTCGTCGTCGATTGGCGACTGTGCAGATGATGTGGCATACTCGATGAGTTGTCGCCGCGGCCCCATCGTTTAGCGGCCTAGGACGCCGCCCTTTCACGGCGGTAGCACGGGTTCGAATCCCGTTGGGGTCACGAAAACCGTGGTCACAGACCAGGGGTCGGCAACACATACAATAGGAACAACACATAAGGCCCTGTAGCGCAGTTGGTTAGCGTGCCGCCCTGTCACGGCGGAGGTCGCGGGTTCAAGTCCCGTCAGGGTCGCCAGGCGTGAAGCCCTTCCACATCGGAAGGGCTTTTCGCTAGAGCGGCACAGTGTGGTCGGATACAGCAATGTCGTCCGCCCCAAGCGGCGCCTGCTCGGCTCTGTAGCTCAGTTGGTAGAGCGCACGACTGAAAATCGTGAGGTCACGGGATCGACGCCCGTCGGAGCCACTGAAACCCTCGCCTAGCTTCTACATGGCGGGGGTTTCTTCGTTTCACGCGCGCGCCGGGGTGCGCACCACCAGACCGGCGTAAGCGAATCCGCCACCGAAGCCGAACAGCAGAGTGGGCGCATCCGCCGGGATCTCGCCCCGGTGCCAGGCCTTCGAGAGCCCGAGCGGAACGCTCGCGGCCGAGGTGTTGCCCGACTCGACGATGTCGGTGATGACGATCTTGTCGCTGAGCTTCAGCGCCTCGGCGAGCGGCTCGATGATGCGCAGGTTGGCCTGATGTGACACGAGTACCTCGATGTCGCCGAGTGTGAGGCCCGCGGCAGTCACGGCGCGCTCGGCGTGGCCGGCCGCCTCGGTGATGGCCCAACGGAAGACGGAGCGACCCTCCTGCGCGAAGTGGGCGGGTTCGCCTTCCATCCGCACCCCGTCGAGCAGATGCGGAACCGATCCCCACACCGTGGGGCCGACTGTCGGCTGGTCGGTCGCACCCAGCACGAAGGCGCCCGCGCCGTCGGCGGTGAGGATGCAGGTGGAGCGGTCGGTGTAGTCGGTGAAGGCGCTGAGCTTCTCCGAGCCGATGACGAGGGCCGTGGTCGCCGAACCCGCGCGGATCGCCATGTCGGCGACCCCCAAGGCGTACTCGAACCCGGAGCACGCGGCGCTCAGGTCGAAGATGCCGGGGCCGGCCATACCGAGCTCCACCGCCACCCGACCGGCCGAACTGGGACTGCGATCGTGACTGGTGACCGAGGTCACGATGACGAGATCGACGTCTTTCGCGTCGACGCCGGCGTCGGCGAGCGCCATCCGGCCCGCCTCGATCGCCATCGAGGTGACCGTGTCGGTCTCGCTCGCGATGTGGCGGGTGCGAATTCCGGTGCGAGAGGTGATCCACTCGTCGTTCGTGTCGACGAGCTGACTGAGCTCCTCGTTGGTCATGATCCGTTCGGGCTGGAAGTGCCCGAGTCCGAGCATCCGGCTGCCCCTGCGGTCTCCGGTCATGGCATCCCTCTCGGTCGTCGAGCGGATCGCGCGATCGAACGATCCTTGCCGAGAGTAACCCCGCGACCATGCCCGATGGGGCATGAGTGAACATTCGGAAAAGACACTTGGCAAATTATGGTTGGGTATGCGATATTGAAGTCTCAAGTTGCAAGCGGAATCGGGACCGGTTGCAACTTCTCGTCTGACTGGGGCGGGGGGACGGATGCGGCGCCACGGAACACGTGACGCCGCATCCTCTGGTTAAGGCCGGCTACTCCAGTTTGAGCGCGCGTCGCCAGCCGCGACCGAGCGCTCGCACCGCCCGGTCGCCTGGGGTGCCGAGGGGGTTGTCGGTCATCATGTACGTCCAGGTCGCCGACGGACGCACGAGACCGAGCGCCGTCAGACCGCCCTCGAGCGCGTCGGGAGTGAGCGCGGCCACGACGGATGCGGTGCGTGACGCCACCCGCTCGAAGAAGCCGTCGAACTCCTCCCGCGCGATGCGGCTGAACTCGTCGACCGGCACCAGACCGGCCAGAGCGCGCAGATGGATGCCGTCGCGCACCTCCGAGAGCACGGCCAGGTGCGCTTGCCATTCGTCGTCGAGATGGAACAGTTCGATCTGGCGGGCGGCCTCGCGCATCCGCTCCTCGGGAGAGTCGCCGGAGCCCTCCCCCGCTTCCGCGGCTTCCGCCAGCAGGCGGTCGCGCGCCTCGAGCACGGTCGCCCGCTGCCGCACCACCACCCGGTTGTAGGCCCACGTCGAGCGGTGCCGATCGAGCCGGATGCTCTCGGCGATGGCCTGGCTGTCGCGGAGGATCGCCGCTCGACGCGCGGGCGACAGCTCCGTGCCTTCGCGCTCGATGGTCGTGAGCAGGTGGGCGGGTGCAGACGCCCGCACGAGGTCGTCATCGAGGCTCGCGAAGGAGAGGCTCCCGCCCGGGTCGCCCTGTCGTCCGGCCCGGCCGCGGAGCTGGGCGTCGAGTCGGCCCGAGGGGTAGCGCCCGGTGGAGACGACGGCGAGGCCGCCCAGCGCGGCCACGCGGTCGCGGGACGAGCGGCCGGCGTCGGCCGCAACGGAGCCCTCCGCATCCGCGCCAGCCGCGGCCGTGCCCGCCGCATCCGCGCCCGCGCCCTCCGCCTCCGCGGCACCAGCACCCTCCGCACCCGCCCCCTCCGCGTCCGCGCCCTCCGCTCCGCCCAGGCGGATGTCGGTGCCGCGACCCGACATCTGGGTCGAGATCGTGACCGCACCGAGCGCTCCCGCCCCTGCCACGATCCGCGCCTCATCGGCGTCGTTGCGCGCGTTGAGCACTTTCGACGCGATGCCCTGCTGCTCCAGAGCCGCGGCGAGCGCATCCGATTCGGCCACGCTCTGCGTTCCCACCAAGACCGGGCGTCCGGATGCGTGCAGCCCCTGCACGGCGGCCACGACGGCCTCGCGCTTCGCAGCCTGGGTCAGCAGGATCTGCTCGGGCAGGTCGATGCGGATGCTCGGCACGTGGCGCTCGATGCGGCCGGTGGGGAGGCGGTAGAACTCCAGCAGGTCGTCGGCCACCGCCACGACCGTGCCGCTCATGCCGGCGAGGCTCGCGTAGCGGGTGAGCAGGTCGTGAATGGTGACCGTGTCGAGCACCACGCCGGCGCTCGACACGGTCAGACCTTCCTTGGCTTCGACCGCGGCGTGCAGCCCGTCCGGCCACCGCCTCCGCAACGCCACCCGGCCGCGGCCGGCGTCGATCAGCCGGATCTCGCCGTCGTCGACCAGGTAGTCCACGTCGCGGTGCACCAGCACCCGGGCGTGCAGAGCGAGGTTGAGCTGCGTGAGGAGTGCCACGCCGTCGTCGCCGTAGAGGTTCAGGCCGTGCAGGCGGGCTTCGAGAGCGTCGAGCCCCGCGTCGGTGAGGGTGACGGTGGCGCGGTCGTCGTCGATCTCGAAGTGCTCGCCCGGCCGCAGCTCGCGCACGAGCTCGGTCGCCCGCTCCATGCCCGCGGCGGCGTCGGCCGACTCTCCGGCGAGAACGAGCGGAACCGTGGCCTCGTCGATCATGACGGCGTCGGCCTCGTCGACGATCGCTGCGTCGAACACCGGATGCACGGCCTCCCTCGCCGACACCACGAACCGATCGCGCAGCAGGTCGAACCCCACTTCGGCGACGGGCACGTAGACCACGTCTGCTCGGTAGGCCTCGCGCCGCTCCTCGCGCGACGAGGTCTGGCCGAGCGCGGCCACTTCGAGGCCGAGAAACTCGAAGAGCGGTCCCATCCACTCGGCGTCACGCGCGGCGAGGTAGTCGTTGACGGCGAGCACGTGCACCTGTCGGCCCTGGAGTGCGAGGCCGGCGGCGGCGATCGCGCCGGCCAGAGTCTTGCCCTCGCCGGTGTCCATCTCCACGGCGTTTCCGGCCATCAGGGCCGCCGCCGCGAGCAATTGCTCGTCGACCGGCCGGAGGTGCACGGTGCGATCGGCGACCTCGCGCGCAACAGCGAGGAAATCGGACATGGGGTCATCGGATGCTCGACCCCGCGATCCGGCAACGCTGGGCTGGTCGGGCTCCCGGCCGAGCACCGCATCGCCGTAGGCGCGGGCCGCCTGGCGGAGCTGCGTGTCGGTGCGCGTGCGGAGGTCGTCTTCGAGGGCGGAAGCTCCCGCGACCACGGCCGTCTGCTTGCGAAACGACACCGCTCCCGGCCTGCCGAGCACGCGCCCGAGCATGCGGGTCAGTCCCCCGCTCATCCTGCGCTCACCCGCCCATTATCCGTATGCCGCCTGCGAGGGCGCTCGATGCCCGCCCGATGCGCGCCGAGCGTCGTCGGCCTCCCGAATCGAGGATCAGCCCGGAGGCGGGCCGTGAGCAGAGCTGTGAAACCGAGCCGGGCGCGGGCGCAGGTCGCGCCTGCACGGGTCGCCGACGCGGGTGATGCGGGTGCCGGTGAATGTTCAGCGACCCGACACCCGGGGGCGGGTTGCGCATCCGAGCAGGCGTGCTCGACTGGAGGGATGGATGCACTCGGCTTCGACCCCGGATTCCTCGGCACCCCGTGCCCCCTTCCCGAACCGGCCGCGGCGCGCCGCATCCGCGAGCTGGCGTACACGCACTTCACCGTGCTGCTCGACACCGACCGCCGGCTCGCCGCCGCGACAGCAGTGAACATCGACGGCCCCACCCTCCTCGACCTCGGTCGCGGCGACGACTGGCACCTCGACGAGCGAGCACCCGCCGACGAGCAGACCGGCCCCGAGGTCTACGCCCGCAACGATCTCGATCGTGGGCATCTGGTGCGCCGACGCGACCCCGTCTGGGGCGATGCCGCGACAGCGGCCACCGCCAACATCGACACCTTCACCTACACGAATGCCGCCCCGCAGGCCGCGCAGTTCAATCAGTCGAAGGAGCTGTGGAACGGGCTCGAAGACTACGTGCTCGCCTACGCCGAGACCTACCGCCAGCGCTTGAGCGTCTTCACCGGCCCTGTTCTCGGGGAGGCCGATCCCGAGTATCGCGGGGCGCGCATCCCGCTCCGCTTCTGGAAGATCGCCTGCTGGGCCACCCCTCCGCTGCCCGGCGCCGACCCCACCTCCCGGCTGGCCGCGAGCGCCTACCTCCTCGACCAGTCGCCCCAGCTCGGCGACATCGACCTCTCGACCGCCCTCGCCCGGGCACGGGAGACGGAGGCGGTCCCCCCGCTCGGGCCGTACCGCACCTTCCAGCTTCCGGTGACGGATGTCGCGACCCTGACCGCCCTCGATCTCGGCGCCCTCGAGGCGGCCGACGTCTACGCGCCCGTGCCCGCCGCATCCGGAGCACCGCCCGCTCATCCCACCTGGCGCGAGATCACCTCGCCCGCTCAGCTCCGCTTCTGATCGGAGCGCCGGCACCGCGGCGGCGAAGGCTTCCCGAAGCCTCGACGATCCCCGGGTCACTCGGCCGCAGCCACCCCCGGGTCGCCGGCCTCCGCGGCCGCTCCGCGCCGCCCCTCCCACTCCTCGAGCAGTTGCGGCATCCGCACCTCGAGGAAGCGGTAGAAGTCCACCATGTCCTGCACCCGCAGCGCCGCTTCCGACCGGTCGTCGCCGAGCGCATCGTGCACCGCTTCGCCCAGTCCCGCGAGCGTGGCGTAGAGAGGGCTGTTCTTCAGCGATGCCGTGAACCAGGAGTCCTCACCCAATTCGTAACGGTCGCGACGGCTGCCGTGCTGCGCGACGCGGTGCACGGCACCGAGCGTCTGCAGGTACCGCACCCCGCCCGACACGGCGGCGGCGCTCACCCCGAGCGTCTGGGCGAGTTCGGCGGCCGTGAGCCCGCCCGACTCGGCCACCAGCAGGGTCATCAGGAGTCGCGCCGGCATCTTCGGAAACCCGGCCGCCGTGAGTGTTGCGGCCGACTTCTCGACCGCCAGCCGTAACGCCTGCTCGTCTCGCGCCATCCCCTCAGCCTCTCATGCCGTCATCGGCCCCGACGCGCTCATCCTGGGCCCACTCATGCCGTGCTCAGCTCGCGCCGCCGCATCAGAACGACGGACGCCGCCACCGCCGCCACGGCGACAACCGCCATCCACACGCCCCCGCTCCAGTCGGTCGTCGACCCGGTGATCACGGGGGTGTGCGTGAACGGCGATACGTCGCGCAGCCACTCGGGCAGCCCGATCAGTCCGCCGAAGTTGCCCACCACCACGCCCACCGCCACGAAGGCCCAGCCCGCCGCGATCATCGCCTTCGGCACGAGCACGAAGAGCAACGCGAGCAGACCGAGGTAGATCAGCGCGGCGGGCAACTGCGCCGCAGCCGTCGCGAACACGTCGCCGGCGCTCACCGCATCGTCGCCCGACCCGGCGAGACTGAGCGCCGCGACCGCAGCCGACGAGAGCAGCACGATGACGATCGCCGCGAGGCCCAGCACGAGATAGTCGACGAGCCAGCGCACCCGCGACACCGGAGACGAGAGCACCACTTCGGCGGTTCCGAGCGCCTCTTCCTGACGCATCCGGATGACCGCCTGCGTCGCACACGCCGCCGCCAGCACACCCACGAAACTGAACAGCGCCGCCACCAGGGTCTGCGTCATCGTTCCGGCACTCCCGACGATGCTCTGCAGCGACTGCTGGATCGACGGGTCGCTCGCTGCCGCCTGCTGCACCACTGACGAGAGTGTTCCGGCCAGCAACCCGAACGCTGCGCCGCCCACCGACCAGCCGAGGATCGTGCCCCACTGCAACCGCCACGCCAGCCCGAACGAACTCGACAGCGTGGCACCGGCGGATGCCCGCCCTCGCCGCTCCGGAATCAGGCTCGCTCCGCTGTCACGCACCCCCTGCAGCACGAACACGGCCACGAGGCACACCGCCGCGAGTGCCGCGCTGAGCAGCAGCGGGGCGAGAGTGTTCTGGGTGTACGCCGCCGTGTGCTGCGCCCAACCGATCGGCGACAGCCAGCTCGGCCAGGCGCTCGCCATCGAGAGCGGCCCGGTCTGCGTGCCGAGCGCATCCCCGACGCCGCGCAGCAGGAAGGCGATGCCGACGAGCGCCATCGAGAGGCCGTTCGCTCCGCGCGAGGTGCGCATGAACTGGGCCGCGAGCATCCCGACGGCGAGAAAGACGACGCCGGTCGCCGTGGTGGCGACACCCGCGACCAGCGAGCCGTCGACGGCCATTCCACCGAGTGCGAACCCGGCGAAGACTCCGAGGCCGATCAGGACGTTCGCGCCAACGCCGTGCACGAGCGTCGCCACCGTGGGCAGCACGCGGGCCGCCGGGGTGGAGCCGATCAGTTCGGCGCGACCCGATTCCTCCTCGGCCCGGGTGTGCCGCACGGCGAGGAAGGTACTCATCATCGCCGCGAGCAGAGCGAGGTAGGTGAAGATCTCGAAGAAGATGAACTCGTCGAGCCCCCCGCCCTGCGGAAGGCCGCGCAGGATGAGGATGGCCGGGCTCTGAATGGCGAGCGCGAGAATCTGGTTGCGCTCGACCGCGTCGCCGTAGGTGGTGGCCACCGCCGACGCGGTGAAGAGCGCTAAGAGGGCCGTGCCCCCGATCCAGAAGATCAACTGCAAGCGGTCGCGACGGATGCGCTGCCGCAGAAGGGCGGCGAGCTCGTTCATCGTCGGGTCGCCTGTTCCGAGTGGCGCGGCGAAACCGTGGGGGCAGGGGCGTCGGTGGCCCGGGCACCGGCACCGGGCGCGGGTGACCCATCCGCATCCGCGGCAGTGCGGCCACGGTGCCGACCGGACACGCCGCTCGCGCCGGAGCCGCCATCCCGCACGGAGCGCTCGGCGCCCGTGACCGCGGCCGTGACCGCGCCGTCGAGCTGATCGCCGCAATTCCGCAGGAAGAGCTCCTCGAGCGAGGGCGGCGCGATGGTGAGTCCCTGCACGTTCAGAGCGCCGAGCACCGTCAGCACCGGACCGAGCCGATCGCTGTCGACCGTGAAGCGGACGCGGCCGGCGTCGACGACGAGGTCGTGCGCATCCGGGAGCGACGCGAGGTGCGCATCCGTCAGCCCCTCGCTCGTGAACGCCACCTCGGTGCGGGTGAGGTGGCGGAGTTCGGCGAGTGTGCCGGTCTCGGTGGTGACGCCGGCGCGGATGATGGTGACGCGGTCGCAGAGCTGCTCGACCTCGGAGAGGATGTGGCTCGAGAGCAGCACGGTCGCGCCTTCGCCGGCCGCCCGGTGGATCTCCTGCTCGAAGACCGATTCCATGAGCGGATCGAGACCACTGGTCGGTTCGTCGAGAATGAGGAGGTCGGCGCGTGTGGCGAACGCGGCGATGAGAGCGACCTTCTGGCGATTGCCCTTCGAGTAGGCGCGGCCCTTCTTGGTGGGATCGAACTGGAAGACGTCGACCAGCCGCTTCTTGCGGGCCGAGTATTCGGCCTTGTCGGCGGTGCCGCCGCGGAGTCGGCTGATGAGGTCGATCGCCTCGCCGCCCGAGATGTTGGGCCAGAGGTTGACGTCGCCCGGCACGTAGCCGATGCGGCGGTGGAGCTGTTTGGCTTCTGCCCACGGGTCGCGGCCGAAGACCGTCGCGCGACCTCCCGTGGCACGGGCGAGGCCGAGCAGGATGCGGATCGTCGTCGACTTGCCCGCCCCGTTCGGGCCGAGAAAGCCGTGCACCTCGCCGGCGGTGACGTCGAGGTCCAAGCCGTTCAGGGCGTTCACGCGGCCGTACCGCTTCTCGAGGGCCCTGACCTCGATCACTGTGTTCATGGACGTGACACTACGCCCGTTTCACAATTTTGTGAATTCTCCTAACGCAATCCTCACGGGGGGCGAGTCGCCGATCGTCACCTCGCAGTTCGCGCAATACTCTGGACGAGAAGACGATCCGCCGGCACCACCAGCAAGGAGAACCGATGTCCTTCCAGGCCTACCTCGACACCATCGAAACGAAGACCGGCCTCACTCCGCGCCAGCTCGTCGAGAAGGCTCACGAGCGCGGATTCGGCGCCGACACGAAGGCCGGCCCGATCCTCCAGTGGTTGGCCGAGGACTACGGGTTGGGCCGAGGGCACGGCATGGCGCTCGTGCACGTCATCACCAAGGGCGACCGCATCGCCACGAAACACGTGGGCACCGATGGCACACACTCCGACCCCAACGACCACCTCTGGCTCGACGGCGTCGCCACGAAGCCCGAGGGCTACTAGCCGGCCAGCCGGGCTCAGCGCCCATAGGGCGGGAGCTGCCCGATCAACCGCGCCGCCGCATCCACGATCAGAGCGGCAGCCTCGCGACCCGCGACGGCGTCGTCGACGGATGCGACGGGCCGATCGACCGATGGATATTCGCTGTCGTTGCGGAGCGGGCGCATCCATCCGAACGCCCGGAATACGGTTCCGAGCGGCGGGTCGAACTGTGCGAGCACCGCTTCGTACAACACCAGATGGCCCCCGACGGACGTCGGCCGAAGCCCTTGGACGACCAAGAGCGAAGCGAGCCCCTTCCGAGCCGCGTCGTACGCGAGCTGGAACTCCCCCACAGGATCGCTGCCCGCGACCGCGCTCGACGTACGCAGGTGCGCGTAGGCCTGCGAGAGATACTCGTCCGCCAGGTCTCGATTGGCGGCGACCTGCTCCAGGTGGCGCCGCGACAGGAGAGTATCGATTCGTTCGCGCCCTTTCTCCCAGCGCAGCATCACCCGGCATCCGGATGCGGAAGCGCCAGACGGGCCAAGGGCCTCGCCTTCACGGTGCGGAGAAAGGCGTCACCACCGGCATCCCATGCCGAGCGCGAAACGGCACGGATGTTGACCTCCCGGCCGAGCGCACTACTGCCCCGCTCGGCGGCCTCGAAGATCTCGAGGCGGTCCGGCGTTCCGACGACCAGCACGTCCACGTCCTGCGGGTCGCTCCCCGCCTCGCCGGCCAGACGAGCGGCCCATGAGCCGTAGACGTACGCTTCCTCGATCCCGGTGATCGGGGCGAGCATGCCGGGCAGTATCGCGAGCGGGCCATAGGAATATCGCACGATATCGGCAACCGGATTGTAGAGCGGATGCTCGCGGTTGACCCGGATATAGCGGTTGCGACCCGAGAACCGCTCCGTCAGGAAACCCATCGGAACCATGCGGTCAAGCTCCCGCAGGACTGTTGGCAGGCTGGTGTGGACGTCGCGTGCCAATTGGGAGGCAGTGCGTTCCCGCTCCGGGAACAGATAGAGCTCGGCCAGCAGCCTCCCTTGAGTGTCCGACCTCAACAAGGGCGCGAGCAGCGGGACGTTGGGTTTCATAAAAGCTACAATATCGTACGTTTATTGAAACCTCGCATGCGTCGTCCATTAGACGAGCATATCTCATTTTCGTTACTGGGCGGTCGTCTTCTCGATGCTCATCACCAAGACGACGCGGTCGGGAGAGTCCGCGGGCGGGGTCTGGTTCGGGTTGCCGTAGCGCCGGCCGAGGGTCACGTAGAAGGCGCCCGTTGGGTCGGGCTCGACCGCGATCAGGCGGCCGCGCACCTCCAGGTACCGGAACGGATTGTCGGGATCGATCACCGAGAGGCTCATCGACGGGTTGCGCTGCAGGTTGCGGAACTTCGCGCGCTTCGTGGTGTGCGTGAACCGCAGGGTGTCACCGTCGCGGAGGAACCACATCGGGTTCACCTGCACGGTGTCGTCGGGGCGCACGGTGCCGAGATGGCCGTAGTTCGGCTGTTCGAGCAGGTCGGCGTAGTCGGCGGGAATGGGATCGGTCATCCGATCATCCAATCACGCGCACCCGCCGCGACCGCTCAGAACGTCATCAGCCGATTCTCGTAGGCGTGCACCACGATCTGCGCCCGCGTCTCGAGCCCGAGCTTGGCGAGGATGCTCCGCACGTGCGTCTTCACCGTCGCCTCGCTCACGAACGCAGCCGCCGCGATCTCGCTGTTGCGCATGCCCTTCGCGGCGAGCAGGAAGATCTCGCGCTCACGCGGGGTCAGCGCGGCGATCGCCTCTTCCGGCGCATCCGTGGATGCTGACACGACATTCCGCTTCACGAGCTCGGCGAGCGCCGACGGTGGTGCGTCTCCGGCATGCACCGACCGGATGGTCTGGAGCAGCAATTCGGGCGTCGCGTCCTTCGTCACGAATGCGCTCGCACCGTGCTTCATCGATTGGAACACGGCCTCCTCCTGTTGGAAGGTCGTGAGCACGACCACGCGCACTGTCGATGCGTCGGTTGCTCCGTCCGGTCGCGTGATGCGGCGGGTGGCTTCGATGCCGTTCATGACGGGCATCCGGATGTCCATGAGCACCACATCGGGACGGGATTCGGCCACGACCCGCACGGCCTCCGCGCCGTCGGTCGACGAGCCCACGAACTCGAAGTCGGGCTGGGACTCGATGAGCATGCGCATGCCGTAGACGAAGAGCTCCTGATCGTCGACCACCATGACGCGGATCGGGGCCGGGGGCGCGGCCGGCCGTTGCGTCGCGGTCACGCGGCGTCCTCCGCCGCGGTGTCGCCGGCATCCGCACCGGCACCGACACCCGCTCCGGCACCCGCTCCGGCGGCGGCACTCACGCTGGCGTCGGCAACTGCCCGCGTCGGGATGAACGCCGTCACGATGAACGCGCCGTCGTCGTCGCGATCAGCGGTGAGCCATCCGCCGGCGAGATGGGCGCGATCCTTCATCCCCTGAATTCCGAAGGTGCGGGGCGCGGCATCGGTGGGCACCGGCACGGCTCCGGCGTCACCCCCTGGGTCGCTCACCACCGTCAACGCCAAGCCCTCCCCCTGCCAGGCGAACGAGACGGCGGCCACCGGATGCCCGCCCCCGTGCTTCAGCGCATTCGTCAGGCTTTCCTGCACGATGCGGTAGACGCTCAGCTCCTGCGCCGTCGTGAGCGGTCGCGGGTCGCCGAAGTGATCGATCGACACACGCATCCCGGCTGCCGTCACGCGCGCCACCAGCGAGGAGAGGTCGCTGAGCGCGGGCTGCGGGCGGCTGCTGTCGTCGTGCAGCGCCTCGAGCAGCCCGCGTAGGTCGGTGAGCGCCGAGCGGGCGGTGTCGGCGATCTCGCGAAGGGCGGCATCCGTGTGCTCCCCCGACGTCTCGGGGCGGGCGTTGCGCAGGAATCGCGACCCGTCGGCCACCGCGATCACCACGGCGAGCGAGTGCGCGAGCACATCGTGCACCTCTTGGGCGATCTCACTGCGTTCCTTCACGCCGCGCAGTTCGACGTCGGCGACGGCCAGCTCGGCCTCGGCCTGGGCGATGAGCTCCTGATCGAGGCGGCGGCGGGCGTTGACATGCAGGGCGAAGCCCGCGGTCCAGGCCACGAGGCCAAGCACCGCGCCGGTGAGCACCAGCGAGAGCGCAGCGGCCGAGGGGTCGGGCTCCGACACGCCGACGCCGGTTCCGCGCGCGCCGATCCAGCTCAGCCAGTCGCCGCGGTAGACCATCGCGACTCCGACCAGCACCGCCTGCACCACGATCGCCCCGATCGCTGCCCACCGGATGCGCGCGGTCGCCGTCAGCCCCACCACGAAGGCCACCACGACAGCGGCTTCATAGGTGGGCCAGGTGGTCGACTCCGGCGGGCTCAGCACTCCCGCGACCTGCAGCAGCGGCACGCCAACGATGATGCCGAGTGCCACCGCGGGCAGTGCTCGCGAGATCCCGATGGCGACCGCGTACAGCGCCAACGCAACCCAGAAGCCGGCCGGATGCGCACGGCCGACTTCGGCGACGATCCAGAGCACCAGGAACACCACCGCGATCGCGGGTTCGACGGTCAGACGAACGAACTTCGGAAGTCGAGACATGCCCTCACGCTAGGTGCTCCTGTCGAGGAGGCGACAGCATGGCGGCATCCTTTCATCCGAAGGGATGAGCGGCGAAACGTATGGGCGCGATTTCGTGGCCGCCAGCGCGACGGGCCCGGCGTCAGGCCTGGCTGATGCGCACCATGTTGCCGGCGGGGTCGCGGAAGGCGGCATCGCGCACACCCCAGAACTGGTCGGTCGGCTCCTGCAGAATCTCGGCGTTGCCGACCGCACGCACCTTCTCGAAGGTGGCGTCGAGGTCGTCGGTGCGGAACAGCACACCGGGCAGTTCACCCTTGGCGAGCAGCGCGGCGCGGGCGTCGCCGTCGTCTTTCGAGACGCCGGCGTGCGGCTGCGAGAGCACGATCTCGATCTCGGGCTGGGAGGCGGTGGAGAGGGTGATCCAGCGAAATCCGTCGTTCTCGATCTCGTTGCGCACCTCGAGGCCGAGAGTGTCGCGGTAGAAGGCGAGTGCTGCATCCGGGTCGTCGACGAGCACGTGTACGTGGCTGAGTGAGATTGTCATGAAACCGACGCTAGCGGGCGGCCGAGACGGATGCTTCTTCGATCCTGCTCGATTCCGACGGGGGCGTGCGCCGGGCCCGACCGAGCACCATCGCCGCACAACTCGGGATGGCGATCGTCTCGCCATGGTCGCGAGCGCGGTAGGCGCTGGGCGTCTCGCCGACGAGCTCGGTGAACCGCGAGCTGAACGAACCGAGACTGGTACAGCCCACCGCGAAGCACGCGTCACTCACGCTGATGTCGCCCCGCCGGAGGAGGGCTTTCGCGCGCTCGATGCGCCGGGTCATCAGGTGCGAATAAGGTGTCTCGCCGTAGGCCTCGCGGAACCTGCGGCTGAAGTGAGCGGTCGACATGAGCGCGGTGCGAGCGAGCGCAGGAACGTCGAGCGGGCGGGCGTACTCGCGATCCATCAGGTCGCGGGCCCGGCGCAGGCGGCGCAGCTCGTCGAGGTCGGCGCTCATGCACCCATTATGGTTCTTCTCCCCTCCTCGCGACTCGCCAAAATCCGCCCTCTTCTCCCGTTTTCTGGGCGCATTTTGGCGAGTCGCGAGGAGGGGGGCGGCGCGGGGGGCGAGGAGCGGCCGGGAAGGGGCTCTTGCGGGCGGCTACGCGGTGGGGCAGTGGAGCTGGGTGCGCTCACCGGAGCGGTCGATCTCGTGCAGCGCCATCTGCTCACCGCAGAGCGGACAGCGCGGATCGGCCGGCGGAACATAGGGCGCTTCAGCCCGGCCGATGCCCACCTGGGCGGGGCCGGCGTAGCTGTACACGATGCGGTTGATGTTGTTGAACAGACCCGGCTTGCCGTCCCACGGGTTCATCGGGTTCGCCTTGCGTGAGTTCTTTCGTGCCATAACCATTAGTGTACTATCTAATTATGACGAGTGGGATGCTTGACACCGAATCCGATCTGCTCGCGCTGGATCGCCAGCTGTGCTTCGCGCTGGCGGTGGCTTCGCGCTCGGTGATCGGCGCCTACAAGCCGATCCTGGAGCCGATGGGGCTCACGCATCCGCAATATCTCGTGATGCTCGCCCTGTGGGAGAGCGAGCCGCGCTCGCTCTCGTCTCTCGCCGAGGTGCTGCGACTCGAGGCGGCGACCCTGTCGCCCCTGGTCAAGCGGCTCGAAGCCGCCGGGTTCGTGACGCGGGAGCGGTCGGCGGATGACGAGCGGCAGCTCGCCGTGCGACTCACAGCCGCGGGCCGAGCACTTCGTGCTCAGGCAGAGCAGGTGCCCCCGCAGGTGGTGGCTGCGCTCGGTGTCGACATCGACGAGCTGATGGAGCTGCACGCGCGGCTGACGTCGATCATCCAGCGGATCGCGCCACTCCCTGCGTGAACCGTGCCGTCACCGAACAGTGACGTCGTTCGCGAAATGCGGCGCGATCGATCCGTAGCCGACCGTGGGCGGCGGGTAGCCCGACCAGGCGAGCAGCCCGGGCTCGTAGACCGCGGTGCGGCCGCCGAGGATGAACGCCCAGGCGTAGGGGAAGAAGATCCCGAGCACGAAGAACCCGCTGTCGCGGCGGAAATCCAGCGTCGTGCGATACATGCCGATGTAGAGGAAGATGCTGGCGACCATGCCGGCTCCCACCAGTGAGAGCAGCGCCAGCCAACCCTGTTGTCCGCCGAGTTCCAGCCACACCCAGGTGCGGTAGTAGGGCACCCACGCGATCCAAGGCTTCACCCCGACCTTGCGGAACAGCGACATCAGCGCGAACGCCATCACGACCCAGCCGGCGAGAACGAGGAGCAGGGTGAGGGCGACGGTGCCGAGCACCACCACGACGATGATCTGGATCGCCTGGCCGGTGGTCGCATCCGTGATCATCCGCTCAGCGTAGCGGCGCTCGGTTCGGCGTAACGGTCACGGTGTTGCCGTTTCGGCACGGGACTTCGGCGGAACGGCAGCGCGCGCCAAGCTGGAGACATGAACGAGAACACCGAGACGGATGCGACGGCCTTCTGGGAGGGCCGTTACCGCGAGCGCGAACAGATCTGGAGCGGGCGGGCGAACCGTGCTCTCGTCGACGTGGTCGACCAGCTCGCGGTGCCGCCGGGTCGCGCCCTCGATCTGGGGAGCGGTGAGGGCGCCGATTCGATCTGGCTGGCCGAGCACGGCTGGCAGGTGACCGGGGTCGACATCTCAGGCACGGCACTGTCGCGTGCCGGTGTGCACGCATCCGATCGGGGCGTCGCCGACCGCATCACCTGGCTGCAGGCCGATCTGGCCTCCTGGACTCCCCCAGCCGAGTACGACCTCGTGTCGGCTTGCTTCCTGCACTCGCCGGTCGCGTTCCCGCGCGAGGAGGTGCTGCGGCACGCTGCCGGAGCGGTGGCAGCGGGCGGATACCTGCTCGTGGTGGGGCACGCGGGATTCCCGCCCTGGTCGCGGGACTCGCACGACGAGGCGGGCGGTGAAGACGAGGACGTGCGCGCCCCCGGCGGCGAGCACGAGCACGGTGGCGGGCACGGCGGCGAGCACGCACACGGCAACCGGCACACGCACGGCGGCGGGCAGACAGACAGTCATGCGCACGGCCACGACGACCTCCCCACCCCCGCGCAAGTGCGTGAATCGCTCGCGCTCCCCGAGGATGCCTGGGAAACGGTGATCGCCGAGAACCGTTCCCGCGAGGCCACCGGGCCGGACGGTCAGCAGGCCGTGCTCGACGACGCGATCCTGCTGCTCAGACGTCGCGACTGATCCCTTCGCCCGGGCGGCGGTGCGACGCCGCGTTGGATGACGCTAGCCTCCACCGGACCTGTGCTCCCGCCCCTCGCCGCGACCTCGGCGCGTCGCGCCGGTGCCGCCCGGCGGCGTGGGGGCGCCTCTGCGCGGCCCGAACTGAGCCGAGGCCCGGACTTCTCCAATCCTGGTGGCGACTGCGGCTCCCAGGGCGCACGGTCGCCACGACGTTTGGAGAAGTCCGCAACCTTCCACACAGCGCGGCCCGGCGGTATGGGGCGCCTCTGCGCGGCCCGAACTGAGCCGAGGCCCGGACTTCTCCAACCCTGGCGGCGACTGCGGCTCCCAGGGCGCACGGTCGCCACGACGTTTGGAGAAGTCCGCAACCTTCCACGCAGCGCGGCCGGGCGGTATCCTGGTCGGCTCGCCCCACGGCGGCACACGACGAACGGATGCACCGTGAACCACCACCTCGACACCAACCGCGCCAACTGGGACGACCGCGCTTCGGTCCACGCCGCGCGCGAAACCGGCCGGGGCTACGACGTGCAGCGCTACATCGACGACCCGGAGCTCCTCTCCGACGTCGTGCGCTTCGACCGCGAACGCCTGGGCGACATCAGCGGCCTGCGCGTCGTGCACCTCCAGTGCCACATCGGCACCGACACCCTCTCGCTCGCCCGACTCGGCGCCCGGGTGACCGGCCTCGACTTCTCACCCGTCGCCCTCGCCGAAGCCCGCGCACTCGTCGACGACGCACGTACACCCGGCATCGCCCCCATCGACTTCGTCGAGTCGGATGTCGACGCCGCCCCGACCGCACTCGAACCGGCATCCTTCGACCTCGTCTACACCGGCATCGGCGCGCTCTGCTGGCTGCCGCACATCGACGACTGGGCGAACGTCGTCGCCACGCTTCTGAAACCGGGCGGACGCCTCTTCGTGCGGGAGGGGCATCCGATCCTCTGGTCGATGGATGAGACGGAGAGCGACGATCTGCACCTCCGGTTCCCCTATTTCGAGCAGGCCGAGCCCCTCGAGTGGGACGACGCGAACTCCTACGTCGAGACGGATCGACCCCTCACGGCCACGAAGACCTACGAGTGGAACCACGGCATCGGCGAGGTGGTGACCGCGCTGCTCGATGCCGGGCTCGTGCTCACCATGCTGGTCGAGCACGACAGCGTGCCCTGGGAGGCGCTGCCCGGCCAGATGGTGGCGCGACCCGGCGGCGAATTCGCGCTCGACGCTCGGGCGGGCGTCGCGCCGCTGTCGTACACGATCCAGGCGGTGAAGCCGGGCGTGTGATGCCCGGTCCTACAGCCCCTCGGCGATCTCCTTGATCGCCGCCAGACGCCGATCCCATTCCACCCCGAGCGCTTCGAGGCGTCGCGCGGTGGCGCCGAGCGACGCACCGACCACGCGATAGCGCACCTCGCGCCCGACTCGAACGGGCTCGACGAGCCCCACCTCTTGCAGCACCACGAGGTGCTTGGCGATGGCCTGCCGCGTCACGGGCAAGAGCCCGGCGAGGGCCGACGCCGAAGCATCGCCCTCGCCGAGCGCCGCCAGGATGCTCCACCGCGTCTCGTCTCCGAGCGCCGCGAACACCGGAACCAGCGTTCCGGCGGTCACGAGCCGCTCTCGAGCAGGGCGACCAGCTTGTCGAGCTCGCCGTCCCACCCGCCGCGGTGGCTCTCGAGGTCGGCCGACGGATCGGAGGTGGTTTCGAATCCGGTCTCCACCACCGTGAGCTGCGTGCCGTCGGGCAGCGACTCGAGGGTGAAGGTGAAGACTGTGGAGTGCTCGTCGTCGATCCGGGTGGGAACCGGCTCGCCGGGGCAGGGGTTGCTCCAACGGTAGGACACCCGGTGCGGTTCGTCGATCACCTCGACCCGCACGGGGATGGCATCCCGGTCGGGCCAGGTGATGGTGCCGACCGCGCCGGCACCTGCTCCGCTGAGCGCGGTCTGCCCGAACCAGCGCGAGATCTGCTCGGGCTCGGTGACGGCCGCCCAGACTTTCTCGATCGGGGCCGCGATGCGGATCGTGCGCCGCACGGTGAACTCGCCTTCGTCGACGACGGATGCGGGGTTGATGGTCATGCTCATAATCATGCTTCCTCTCCAGTGATTCGCGATTCTTCGACCTGCAACTCAATGGTTGCAGTCTTGAGGAGTAAGCGCAACCCCCAGGTTGCAGTTCATCGATGGATAATCGCGCGGGGTATAACTGGTCTGTGAGTCTTCGTTTCTTCCTCGGCACCGCTTCCTTCCAGTCCTCCGACGCATTCTCGGCACTCGACGCCTACTTCGACGCGGGTGGGCGAGACATCGACACCGCTCGCGTCTACGGAAAGAGCGAAGAGGTCATCGGCGCCTGGATGACCGAACGCGGCAACGCGGGTGAGGTGCGGCTGCTCACGAAGGGCGCGCACCCCGACAACGACACCTGGGCGTCACGACTGTCGGCCTCGGAGGTGCGATCGGATGCTCGGGAGAGCCTCGATCTGCTCGGTGTCGACCGGGTCGACGGTTACCTTCTGCATCGCGACGACCCGTCGCGGCCGGTCGAGGACATCGCCGAGACCTTGACCGCGCTCGTCGTCGACGGCATCGCTGCCCGGATCGGCGTCTCGAACTGGGGCGCCGCGCGAGTGGCTGCGCTCGTCGAGGCCCTCGGGCGCATCGACGGACCACCCCTCACCTGGGTGAGCAACTACTTCGGCCTCGCCGCGGCCTCGGGAACCCCGGAGTGGGCGGGAGTGGAGACTGCTCGGTCCGAGCTCTTCGCCTTGGCGCACGAGCTCGACTTCACCCTGCTCGCCTGGAGCCCACAGTCGAGCGGATACTTCGCCGGCCGCGACGACGCCGGCGGCGGGGCGTTCGACTCCGCGGAGAACCGTCGGCGGCGCGAGATTCTCGAGCGGATCGCGCGGGAGCATTCGGTGTCGTCGGTGGCGGTGCTCGCGCGCTGGCTCGTGACGACCGACTCCCGGCTGGTTCCGGTGCTCGGCAGTACGCGACCCGCGCACCTCGCGGAACTGGTGGCCGCCACCACCTCGGAGTCGCTCGATGCAGCAGTGGCGTCGCTCGAGGCCGAGCTCGGCGCGGCAACCCGCGACCCGGGCGCCTGGACCGAGTCGCTCGCCGCTCGCTGAGCCGGAGGCACCCGGCGCCAGGCGCGGCCGACCCCGACCTCGCGAAGTTCTTACTGGAGCGACAGCTCCTTGGGCTGCAGGATGACGTCGACCAGCGCCCCGTTACGCCAGACCGTCATCTCGATCAGGCGATCGATCGCGTTCTCGACCATGAGCCGCTGAACCGCCGTCGCGCTGACGATCTTCGCTCCGTCGAGCGAGATGACGATGTCGCCGCGACGGATGCCGGCAAGCGCGGCCGGACTGTCGGCGACGACCGTTGCGACCTGCATCCCCTTGGCGGCGCCGACCTTGGCCGCGACCTCGGCGGGTAGCTGGATCTGCACACCAGCGATGCCGAGCCAGGCACGGCGCACCCTCCCGAAGGTGATGAGCGAGTCGATGATCTCGCGAGTGGTGGAGTTGATCGGCACCGCCAGGCCGAGTCCGACGCCGGCGACGGCCGTGTTCACGCCGACGACGGCACCCGATCCGTCGGCCAGCACTCCTCCGCTGTTGCCGGGGTTCAACGCGGCATCCGTCTGGATGACCTCGTCGATGACGCGGCCGGCCGTGGTGGGCAGCGATCGACCGAGAGCCGAGACGATGCCGGCCGTGACGCTCCCGGCGAGCCCGAGGGGATTGCCGAGCGCCACGACGAGCTGGCCCACGCGCAGCGCGGTCGCGTCGCCGAACCTCAGCGGTTCGGGCGTGCTTCCGACGGCGCGGAGGACGGCCAGGTCGGACAGCGCATCCTCGCCGACCACGTGCGCCTCCGAGGAGCGTCCGTCGGCGAACGCCACCTCGAGCGCCCGGGCGCCGGCGATGACGTGCGCGCTGGTGAGCAGGAGGCCGTCGGCTCCGATGACGGAGGCGCTGCCGGCACCGGCGCCGCGACGCGTCTCCACCGCGACGCTCGCGACCGAGGGGAGTACGCGTTCGGCCACGGAGATGACGGTCTGAGAGTAGGCGTCGAGCGGGTCTGCATCGTTCATGCAGCCATTCCACCTCGCGCCGCCGCCCCTCGGGCGATGATTCGCTCAGAGCGGAGCGCTGCAATCTCCGGCCTAGAGGGCCCCGCTCGCCGCTCGCTCCACGACGTGCGGGGTGCCGTCGAAAATGAGCAGGCGATCGGCCAGCTTGTCGACGAAGAAGCGGTCGTGCGACACCACGAGCACGGCGCCCGGAAAATGCGTCAGCGCCCGCTCCATCACCTGGGTGCTCGTGATGTCGAGATGGTTCGTGGGCTCGTCGAGAACGATGACCGCCGCCCCCGAGAGCAGGCACTGCGCGATGGCGACCCGCGCCCGCTGCCCGCCGGACAGGTTTCCGATCTTCTGCTGCAGATCCGCCTCCGAGAACTGCAGCATCGCGAGAAAGCGCCCCACGCTCTTCTTGGTCGCACTGAAGGCGAGCGAATCGGGGTAGGCGTTCACGGCGTGCCCCACCGAGTCGGCCAGATCGAGCGACGCGTAGACCCGGTTGTAGGAGACGAACCGCACCCCCTTGGCCCAGCGCACCTGGCCGGCGTCGGCATCCGTCTCTCCCGTGAGCACGTCGAGCAGCGTCGACTTGCCCGATCCGTTCGAACCGAGCACGGCGACACGATCGCCGCGGTGCAGGCTGAAGGTGAGATCGGAGAAGAGTGGAGGCGCGCCTTCCCCGAATCCCTTCGTGAGCTTCACGACCTCGAGCAGGTCGTTGCTCACCCGCAGCCCGCCGTAGATGTCGGTGATGATCTGGTCGATCGGCCGCGGCGCCTGCCGCTTCTTGATGTCGGCGAGCCGACGCGCCACCGCGTTCGACGGGTTGCGTGCCGCCTCCCGCCGCGCCGCGCTGGCTGCCTGCTCGTAGGCCAGCAGCTCCTCCTCGTGCGCGAACTGCCGCTCGAGCATCTTCAACCGTGATTGCTTGGCGTGCACATAAGCCGAATAGTCGCCCTCGTATTCCTGCAACCGGTAGTTCTCGATCTCGACGATGCGGGTGACGACCCCGTCGAGGAACTGCCGATCGTGCGACACCACCAGCACTGCGCCGAGATAGCGGGCGAGCCAGTTCTCGATCCAGCGCACCCCATCGAGGTCGAGGAAGTTCGTGGGCTCGTCGAGCAGCAGCACATCGGGAGACTGGATGAGCATCTTCGCGAGCGCGGCCCGGTTGCGCCAGCCGCCCGACAACCGGTCGACAGGCAGATCGCGCCGAGACTCGTCGAAGCCGAGACTGGTGAGCACGGTGTCGATGGTGTTCTCATATGACCAGCCGTCGATCGCATCCATCCGCTCGAACAGCTGGCCCTGTTCGACGAGGAGCTCGGTCATGGCGTCGTCGGACATCGGATGCGCGAGCTGCTCACCGATCGCGTCGAGACGACCCTGCGTCTCGTGCACCGCGGCGAAATGCTCGCTCAGGATCTCGCGGATGCTGCGCTCGCCGTCCAGCTCGGAGAACTGCGAGAAGTACCCGATGGTGGTGCCGAGCGTTACATCGACGGTGCCGGAGCTCGGCTGCAATCGCCCCAGGATGAGTTCGAGGAAGCTCGTCTTGCCGGTGCCGTTCTTGCCGATCAGACCGATCCGGTCACCCGCGCGCAGTTTGAGGAACGCTTCGCGCACGACCGGTCGCCCGTCGAACTCGATGCTGACGTCGTTCAGTCGGATCAGGCTCACGGGTGTCCTCGGGTTCGGGGCGGGGCGGGCCGCCTGGCCGCCGTAGCAGCCGGAACGGCTGAGATGCCGCCCGCCGTTCGGCCGACGATCAAGCCTACCTGCGCCGCGGAACGCCGATTTCCCCGATGTCAAGCCTCGGGCGACTTCTGCCAACCGTCGTAGGTTCAGGCATGACGCACTGCGAAAGGATGCATCATGACCGCCGTTCCACCCAACGACCGCGCCCGCGCCGAGGCCGGTGCCGTTCCTGTCGATGACCCCCGCTCGACGGGTTCCTTTCCCGCCGACGACGCCCGCCCCACGGGCTCCGTTCCTCTCGAAGAGCGCAACACCCTGCGCCAGGACGTGGTAGAGCGGGAGCGCCGGGAGTTCGGCGGCTTCAAGTTCGGCTCGGCCTTCTTCGGCTGGCTGACTGCGACCGGCACCGCCGTCATCCTCACGGCCCTGGTCTCGGCGACCGGAGCCGCCATCGGGCTCGGTGTCACCGGCGGCGACGCCGACGCGGCGAACGTCGACGAGAGCCAAGCCACCACGATCGGCATCGCGGGGGGCATCGCCGTGGTGGTCGTGATCTTCGTCGCCTACCTCGCGGGCGGCTACGTCGCCGGCCGGATGGCACGCTTCGATGGTGTGAAGCAGGGCCTGGCCGTCTGGCTGTGGGCCGTCGTGATCGCGATCGTGGTCGCGATCATCGCCGCCATCGCCGGCAGCCAGTTCAACGTGCTGGCGAACATGAACGGATTCCCGCGCATCCCGGTCAATGAAGGCAGCCTCACCACGGCCGGAATCATCGTCGCCGTCGCCGTGGCGCTGGCGAGCCTCGCCGGCGCCCTGCTCGGAGGCGTGGCCGGCATGCGCTTCCACCGCAAGGTCGACCGCGCCGGACTCGGAAGGTGAGAACGATGCTGCCCTCGAACAACATCCAGAGCATCGTCGGAGCCACGCTCTACGGCCGCGACAAAGCCAAGCTCGGCAAGATCGATCAGGTTCTGGTCGACGCCACCGCGGGCCACCCCACCTGGGCGGTGCTGCACGGCGGCATGTTCGGCCGTAAGAACCTGTTCGTTCCGCTCGACGACGCCACCTGGGAGCACGACGACGTGTACGTCGAACTCGAGAAAGACGACGTGAAGAACGCACCGCATCCGGATTCGGAGGGGGGTCTCAGCCCGGCCGAGGAGCAGGAGCTGCGCGCCTACTACTCCGGGCATGACGCCGACGAGTCCTCGCCCCCCGGTGTCGATGCACGTCTGGCAACCTCCGCCGAACGCACGGATGCCGACGCCGACCACAACGACGACGGCGACGACCGCAACGACGACCAGGGCGAAGACATCGACGGACCCAAACACGCGACCGAGGTCGGCGCCCCCGTCGTGGACGAGTCGGTCGTGCTCGTGCAGGAACGCCTCGTCGTGCGCACCGAGCAGGTGCCGGTGGCGCGGGTGAATCTCGACGCGATCGACGATGTGGATGCCACCGACGCCCGTCGTTCGGATGCGTCAGAGGCGGCGGATGCTCCGGATGCGCGTCCACGCACCGACGACACGAACCCTGACGACAACCGCCCAGGCCCCGACCGCGTCATCATCTGAGCGCAGCCGACTGCCCGAGGCCTGGGCTCTCCCGATGGCGGGCTCAGGCCTCCGGAATGGGGCGCCCGAAGGTCTCGAGCGTGATGGCGTCGGGCTCGGGTCCGCGGCGGACGCCGGTGTCCAGAGCGTCGATCTGCGCCAGCTCCGATGCACTCAGGTCGAATCCGGTCACCGCGAAGTTCTCGGCGATCCGCGACGGCGTCACCGACTTCGGAATAGCTGACCGCCCTTCCTGGAGGTGCCACCGCAGCATCGCCTGCGCCGGGCTCACCCCGTGCGCATCCGCGATCGAGAGGATCGTCGGGTCGTCGAGCACGCTGCCGCCGACGCCGTCGCGGTAGAAGGTGATGCCGCCGATCGGCGACCATGCCTGATTCAGGATGCCGAGCGAGTCATCGAGTTCGAGCAGTCCCCTCTGCTGGAAATACGGATGCATCTCGATCTGGTTCACGGCCGGCACCACGGAGGCCACTTCCAGCAGTTCGGTGATGTGCGCCGGCATGAAGTTGCTGACGCCGATGGCGCGCACCCGGCCGTCGGCCAGGAGCTGCTCGAGCGCCTCGTAGGCCGCGAGCGTCGCGATCCAGGCCGACGGCAGCGGCTGATGCAGGATGAGCAGGTCGATCTGGTCGACCCCGAGCTTCGTGGCCGACTTGTCGAAGGCGTGAAGCGTCTCCTCGCGCCCGTAGTCGCTGATCCACACCTTCGTCTCGATGAACAGCTCGCTGCGAGGGAGGCCGGATGCCGCGATCGCCCGTCCCACCTCGCGTTCGTTGCCGTAGGCCGCGGCGGTGTCGATGTGGCGGTAGCCGACCTCCAACGCGGCGCTGACGGCGGCTTCGGTCTCCTCCGGTGCGGACTGGAAGACGCCGAATCCGAGCGCGGGCAGGGTGACGCCGTTGTTCAGCGTGAGGGTGGGGATCGCCGGAGTGCTCATGATCGAAATCTACGCCGACGACCGGCAGGAGTCAGGACCCGGCGTTGATGGTCGGCGGAGACGCTACTCGTGGAGGAGCGTGTGGAGGGCACTGATCCGGCCGTCGCGGATGGTGATCACGTCGATGCCGCGTGCCACCGGCGCCCCGCTCGGACCGAAGGTCCAGGCGAGCGCCGCCGAGTCGGAGCTCGTGTAGGCGATGCCGTCCTCCTCGAAGACGAAGTCGGCCGGAGCGGAGTCGATCAGCCCGGCGGCTTTCCGCTCAAGGGCGTCGCGGCCCGTCTCCGTGCCCTCGGGGTCGGTGAATGCCACGTCGTCGGTGTACGTCACGTCGATCGCTGCACGGCGGGCTGCGGCGTCGCGGTTGCCGAAGACCTGGTGCAGGTTCGCGGCGAGCAGTTCGGTGGGGGTGCTCATGTTTTCTCCTTGCTTTTGGGGAGGCCCGGGTGAAATCGCGTGGATGCGACTGTACCCCGCGCCCCGGCGCGCCGCACCTGCCCTCGCGACGCTCCACAGGGTCGGAGGCGCTGAAGTCGCACCTCGGCCGAGGCCGGCTCTAGATCACTCGGAGCTCCCCTCGAACGATGGAGTCGCCCGAGTGCGCGGGGTCGCCGTTGTCGGCCTCGGCCGAGACATCGACGAGCGCATACTGCACCAGATCGATGCCCGACGGGATGTCGAAACGCCCGGAGGTGCCGTCGAGGAACCCGATGCTGATCAGGCCCGTTCCGTCGGTGCGGATCAACCAGACCTCGCGCAGCGGCGCATCCGGCGACCCTGAATCGACCACCGAGTCGACATCGACGACGACCTGCCGCGTGCCGTCGGCCCGCTGCTCGACCACGGCGCTGCCGCGCGCGCCCGGCCATTCCGGGAACGGTTCGAGATTCGCCTCGGCGACGGTCGAACCGGCCTCGGCCTGACGTGCAGACTCCCACCACACGCCGGCGCCGACACCGCCGATGAGGCCGACGACGAGGGCGGCCGCGGCGAGTGGAATCCAGAACCGCGGGCGTCGCGGTCCCGGGAGGGAGCGAACGGGCGCGAGTGCCGGCGCGACCTCGGGCGCCGTCTCAGGCACGGCGCCAGTTGCTGCCTCAGCCACGGATTCGCGCGCAGGTTCTGCCGCGAGAACAGCCGCACCCGGCGACACATCACCCGACAGCCCGAGTTCGGAGTGAATGCGCGACCAGACCTCCGCCGGCGGCGCGACAAGTTCGGTGCCCCGGCTGGCGCGACCGAGCTCGACGGTGCGCGTCAGCTCGTCGAGTTCGGCGGCGCAGGCGTCGCACTCGGCGAGGTGGGCCTCGTCGGCGGCATCCGATTCCCGTTCTCCCATGGCAAGGGCAGCGAGATCTTCAGGATCGATATGGTTCATCATTCACCTCCAAACGTGTTCGTAGCCGAACCAGACTTCGGCGGATGTGACTTTTCACGGTGCCGAGCGGCAACCCGAGAGTATCGGCGATCTGAGCGTGCGTGAGGTCGTCGTAGAAGGCCAGTTTCATCACCTTCTGCGGGATGGGTTCGAGTCGCTCCAACTCGTCGGCCATCATCACCCGGTCGGCCACACCCGCCACGTCTGCCGTGTCGGCCGCCACCACGGTGCTCGCCTCGGCGGCGTAGGCCTCCTCGGTTCGGCGCCGGCGGGCGCGTGCCTCGTGGGCATCCGCGATGCAGTGGCGGGCGATTCCCACCAGCCATCCGCCCAGACGGGCGCGCGACGGGTCGTAGCGCCCGCGGCTCCGCCAGGCCGACACGAAGACCTTCTGCGTGACGTCTTCCGCTTCGTGCGCATCGCCCAGCGAGCGGAGCGCAAGCGTGTGGATCAGAGGCGACCACCTCGTGTACGCCTCCGCGAGCGCATTCTCGTCGCCGGCGCGGAAGGCGTCGGCCACGGTCTGCTCGTCGGTCGTGGTGTCTGGCACGTCAGTGCGGAACCTCCTGCTCCGGCCCGCGTCGTCGCGAACCGGCTGCGCCTGGTCGGGGTCGACGCCGGGGGGCATCTTCACCGTGTTGAAGAGCATACGGGGCTCCTCCCTCACCCGGTCGGCACCGCGGTCACGATCACGTTGCTGCGATAGTGACCGGTGTCGTAGTCGAACTCGCCTCCGCAGGTGATCAATTCCAGCCGCACCGGGCCCGTGCGGTCGAAGACCTGCGCCCAGTCGATGCCGGACTTGTCCGCGACGGCGACCGACTGCACGGCGAAGGTCGCGACCCGGCCGTCGGCGGCCGTGACGGTGACGGGGGTGCCGGGTGGGGCATCCGTCAATCGGGCGAACGAGCCGAGGCCGTACTCGAGCGAATCGACGTGGGCTGCGATGACGGTGGCGCCGGCGGGGCTCCAAGGCGACGGTCCGTAGCGATACCAGGAGGCGACGCCGGGGTCGGCCGACAAGGCGAGCGCGCTGTTCTCGTCGAGTGCAGCGGCCGTGACGGTGACGTCGATGCCGAGCGACTCGGCCTGCACGCGCACGGGCGCGACGGTCGGCACGGTGGGGCTCGCCGAGATGTCGGCGTTCGTCAACGGCACAGCGGCAACCGTCGGTGTCGGCGGGGCCACGGTGGGGGTCGGGTCGGGTTGAGCCGGGGTCTGGGTCGGGGCCGGGGCGTCCGAAGCGGCCGAGATCGAAGGCGTCTCCGGGTCGCCTGCGGCGCATCCGCTCATCAGCAGCACGCTGCTCAGCGCTGCGATGGATACGACGGCCGCACGAGTTCCCGCGAGCCGGAGCCTTCGGGAACGGGAGAGAACCACGGCAGAGGCGGCGGTCGCCTCTGCCGTGGTCCGTCGCGGGTTCATCCGGATCAGCGTCCGGACTTCGCGACCGCGCGCTGACGGATGACCAGGCCACTGAACGCTGCGGCCATCAGGATGACAGCGGCACCGATCCAGAGCGGCGTGGAGTCGCCCGGCTGGTTGGTGGCCGCGAGCCCGGCATTTCCGGCGGGCACACCGCCCGGGTTCGAGTGCAGACCCTCGATGGTCTGCACGGCCAGCGCGAGGTTGCCGTCTTCGAGGCTGCCCCAGGCGTAGACGATGGTGCTCACGCCTTCGGCGACGGTCACGTCAGCCGGTCCGATGACCGGATCGGTGGTTCCGGTGGCCGCCACGGATGCCGACACGGTGCCGGTGGGGAGAGTCAGCACGGCTTCGGCCGGGTTGGCCAGATTCGTGATGACCGGTGAGCCACCGGCGAGCACGTCGACCGCTGGGGCGGCCGCGTCGTGCCGCACCGTCAGACGGCCCTGGCCCGCGGGGATGGTGGACGTGTCGTTCGTGTACAGGGTGGCGGTGGGGGTGCCGGCGGGATCGAGGTGGGCGACGGCGGTGTAGTTGCCGTTCGCAGCCAGGGGAAGATCGATCGGGCCGATGATCGGAGAGTTCGCGTCGGCGGCGTCGGATGCGGTGATGGCCACCGCGTAGGTGCCGGCCGGCAGTGGCAACGGACCCGCCAGGGTGCCCGGGGTGAAGTCGTCGAGTGTCAGTGCCCCGTTGACGTAGACGTCGACGGTGACGCCCGGAACGGCGTGCAGCACCGAGAGCGAAGCGTCACCGTCGGCGGCAGCGGCGGGAAGCGCCCCGCCGAGGGCGATGAGGGCGCCGGCTGCGACGCCGGCGACGAGGGTCTTACGCATGTGTACCTCCTGATCGGGCCCGGGGGCCGGAGAAAACTGCTTACACCCCTACTTCCGGCCCGAGTGCCGTCTTGGATGCACCCGACGAGAAATCCGATCTTCTTGCTGGGCAGCCTCGCCCTTCGGAGAGTATGACTAGACAAACTAGTATCCAATTGATCTAGGATTACCCGGCGATCAGAAAGCAGGGCGAGCATGGGCATCCAGACATCACTCGACGCTCTCTCCGGGGCGCCACGGATCGTCGAGGCCATGCGACTCGCCGACGAACTCGCGTTCGAGGCCAGCCGCGAACCGGGCCTGCGCACCCTCCGCGTGCTCACATCCGCCCTCCACGGCGACGACGATCTCGCCGCGATCGCCGCCACCCATGGGCTGGGGCAGATCGTCGACGACGACGCCGATCGCGCCCTGACCGCTTTGCTCTCGCACGACCGTGGCTTCCTGAGGGAACACGCTGCCTGGGTTCTGGGCGCCAGAATCCCGCACGCCGACGCCGTCGGCCGCCTCATGGGGATGGTCGTCGAGGGAGGCTTCGGGGGCATGATCGCTCAACGCTCCCTCGAACAGTGGGCCAACACGGCGCCCGATCAGATCGCCGTCGGCCTCGAGGGTGCGCTCTTGGGCGTCGACGACCCGGATGCGCGCTACCGGCTGGTCGAAACCCTGGGCTTGATTCAGGGAGACGGACCGGACCGCCGCCTCATCACCGCCGCTCGTGACGCCGGCGAGCACCCTCAGGTGCGCACCGCGGCCATTGCCGCTCTCGGCCAGCGCCGCGGAGACGACCGGGTCAGCCGCCTACTCGACGATCTGCTGCGCGACGATGATCCGGTGATCGTGGATGTCGCACGCCTCGGCTTGATCGACCTCGCCGCCGGCCCGATCCGCACGCGCACCGCCGGCGGTCCACTCACCGTGGCCCAGCTCTTCCTGCACGCCGATGTCGACGCCCGCCTGAGCGCCGCCGGCAGTGGTGACAACGGCGGCGTCGCCACCTTGCTGGTGCGCCTCGGGGATGCTCTGATCGACGGCAGCCAAGCCCCGGAGCACGGCGAACCCGACGACGGCGCGAGCCGGGTCGGACGCGTGCTGACCCTCTCACGCGGCTCCGTCTCGGAGGCGATCGAGAGCGTCGCCGACATCGCGGCGCACGCCGCGGGCCACCGCTACGGGCGCATCCCCCTGCTCACCCCCACCGTGAGTTCCGCCGCCGCGTGGCCGCAACGGGTCGCGGCACGACGCGGCATCCGGCGGGTTCTGCGGGCCGCCGGCAGCGTCGACCTGCTGCACCTGCGCATGGCCGAGGTCGGCAGTCTTGCGGCGTCGGATGTCGCGCGGGAGCTCGACATCCCGGTGGTCTTCACCGTGGCGCCCGACCCGCACGCGGTGATCGAGTCCATGGACTCGGCCGGATCGCTCACCCGGAGCACCTTCGGCGCGGCCGACGAGCGCGAGCACTTCTGGTTCCGCGCCCGGCTGGTGCAGCGCCTGGCCTCGAACGCGAACCACACGGTGCTCTTCCCGCGCCCTGAGCTCCGTCGCGACATGCGCGCACTCGTGGGCATCGACATCGACGCCCGCCCAGAGCGGCACACGATCGTGCCGGAGGGGATCGACCTGCGGGTCGTCGACCGCGCGGTGCAGGAGGCACGCGACCACGCCGACGGCGCGGCACCCGGCCCCGCACTCGCCGAGTTGCGCGACCTGGTCGAAGCCCTCCCGGCCGAACGACGCCACCTCCCCCTGCTCGTGAGCGTCGGACGCTTCCACCGCGTCAAAGGCATGGCGGCGATCGTGAGCGCCTGGCAGGGCAGCCCCGCGGCCGAGCGCGCGAATCTCCTGCTGATCGGCGGCAACCTCCGCCATCCATCGGCCGACGAGCGCGAGCAGATCGACGCGATCGAGGCGGTCGTGCCAGCCGCGCGCCACCGGGATGCGGGGCTCCTGCTGCCGGGTCATCGACCGAACGACACGGTCGCCCGATGGGTCGCGGCTGCCCGCATCGGTCTTCCTGGACTGTCGGCCGGCAACGGGGTCTACGTGTGCGGCAGTGTGAAGGAGGAGTTCGGCATCGCCCTGCTCGAGGCCATGGCCACCGGCCTCTTCGTCGTCGCTCCCGACGGCGGCGGTCCGGCGACCTACGTCGAGAACGGCGTCACCGGTTTCCTCACCCGCACCTGGGACCAGGCTGCTCTCACTACCGCCGTCGAGAGGGCCCTCACGGCAGCGGCAGCCGAGAGCTCCGAGGAGCGCTCCCTGCGCTCCCGAACGGTGGTCGAAACCAGCTTCACCATCCAGGCGATGGCCACAGCACTTCGCCGCGTCTACGACGGCGTGCGGCGCGAGAGCATCGACTTCGAATGGCCGGTGACCGTCGCATGACGCTGCTCGTCATCAGCCCCGACTACGCCTCGCACCTCTTGCCCTTGGCGACCATCGCGACCGCCTGGCAGCGCCGCGGAGAACGGGTCGTCGTCGCGACCGGGCCGGCCACGGCCCCGATCGTGCAGCAATTCGGGTTCGAGCGCGTGCCGCTCCAGCTCGGCCGCGGCTCCAATCCGGGCGTCATCAAGGCCGAAGGGCAGCCGCTCGCCGAAGACTTGTCGCTGCGCGCGTTCTTCGACGCGACTCGGGTCGGGATGATTCCCACGCTTCATCACCAGGCCGCTGAGCGCCTGACCGATCTGATGTGGCAGCCGGTCGCCAAAGCGGCTGAGACCATCGCCGTCGTCGACGAGGTGCGACCGGATGCGATCGTGGTCGACCACCTCGCCTTCAGCGCTCGTCTCGGTCTGGCCGCTGCCGGCATCCGCTACGCCGACGTGGTGCTCGGTCACCCCTCGGCGCTCCCCGTCGGCGATGAGCTCTACGGTTTCCCCACCTCCTGGCCCGCGGCGTTCGACCCCGATGAGGAGTCGTTGGCCGGGTTGCGCGCGCTCTGCGAACGGGTGACCGTCACCTTCACTGCGGAGTGGAACGCCGCTCTGACGCACCTCGACCCTCTGGCGACGCCGTCCCGGTCGGCGTTCGCGGAAACCGGCGAGCTTCTGCTGTTCAACTACCCCGGGGAGCTCGCCGATGCGGAGCGAGCCGCGTTCCTGCCCCCGCACGTGCACCTCGGATCGACGCCTCGCGACGACTCCGGCGACCCGGAGGTCGACCGGTGGATCGCGAGCGACCCGCATCCGTTCGTCTACGTCAGCTTCGGGAGCTTCCTCTCGGTGCGCGACGACGTGTTGGCCAGGGTGGTCGGCGCGCTGCGGTCCGTGGGTGCACGCGTGGCCCTGGCCACCGGTTCCGCCGACCCCCGCCTCCTCGGCGACCTTCCCGCCGACTGGCTCGTGCGGGAGTACCTGCCGCAGGTCAGCCTCTTGCGCCACGCTGCCGCAGCGGTCACGCACGGAGGGAACAACAGCGTCACCGAGGCGATGACCTTCGGCGTTCCCCTGCTCGTGCTGCCCTTCTCGACCGATCAGTTCGCCGGCGCCGCGGCCCTCGAGCGCTCCGGGACAGCGGAAGCCCTCGATCCGAACGCGGCCACCGAAGCCGAACTGGCCGCGTCGATCATGCGCTTGACGGATGCCTCCTTCGCCGGTCGCCCCGCCCTCCGCGCGATCGCAGCCGAGCTGAGCGGCCTCTCCGGACCGGAGCGCGCTTACGCCGCCATCCGGAATGCCGCTGCGCTCCGCCCAACAACGATCCCCGCAGACGCGGGGATACCCTGAATGAAAGGACGACAATGATGTCTGACACGACGACCACCGACCCCTTCGGCTCCCCCACCGGCCCTGACGGGCGCTCCATCGCCGACTGGACCGACCTCGGCCGGGAGATGTGGTCTTACCTCACCGGACGCGGCGCGGCCGTGGACTACAGCTTCATCGACATGACGGTGGAGGTTCCGCGCGACATCGGGCCGGATGCGCCGCGAGCGACCTGGAAGCTGAACGGCACGCTCCGGGTCACGACGAGCGACGACGGCGGCACCACCCCGCCCCGCAAGGGAGTCTGAGTCGTGCCATGGTGCGCTTCGACATCGACCTGACCTTCTCCTCGACGGATGCGCCCGCGGAAGGTCACGAAGCCGCCGCTGAACCCGAGCTCCACGGTCGGGTCACGGCCTCCGGCTCGACCGTGCACGTGTTCGTCAACGACCCGGCTCGGCTGCCCCACCGCAGCCGGGGAACGCTGCGCGACCTGCGGGTCGTCGCGGCGGCGCTCGCCGCGCGCGGGGTCGAGGTGTGCGTCGACAGCGCCGCCGGAACGATCGTGCGCATCGGCGCGGTGAAACCGAATCCCCTTCAGCGACTGGTGTCGTGGTCGCCCCATATCGCGGTCGGCACCCCGGCTGCACTCGCGCCGGTGCTCGCCCGACGAGGGCCGCGCACGCGATTGCCGTTGCCCCCCGCGACGCTGTTCCCCCTGGTTCCGACGGTGGCTCGCGGCATCCGTCGACGCCCGACCACCACCCACTACCTCCCCGGTTCCGGCCGGCCTCGGCTGCTGTTCATCGTGGGTTCGCAGAATTGGGACGGCCGGCCACCTCGGGAGTTCGATCTGCTCCCCGGCGTGACGCGGATCGGTTCGGGCGACGACGCCGATCTCCGCCTGCCCGGCCTTGAAGCGCTGCATGCCGAAATCCGCCACAACGACGACGACGAGTACGTTCTGCACGGCCTCGCTCCGATCGGAGGTGGTTCGGCCCGACCCGACGACATGCCTTCACCGCAAGGCGCGGAGCGGCCCGGCGATCTCGGACGCATTCTCCGCACCGGCGCCCGGCTCGACCTGGGCCCGTGGCGCCTGGCCTACTTCCGCGAGGAGTTCGCCGACCACGGCCGCCCGTTCGGCGGTCGCCTGGGTGGTGAGCTCTCGCACCAGAAACCGCAGCCTCCGCGCCCGGCAGCCGGGATCACGCGCTGAAGTCGAGGGAGGGTTCGTCGCTCACCGCGAGCGTGAGCACGGCCTTGCCGATCAGCTCCTCCCGCTCGAGATCGGCCTCGAGCCGCCGCAACTGCGCCGCCACACCGTTCTCGGGCTCATCGCCGACGAGATCGACGGCCGCCACCAGGAACAGCGTGCCTGGCCCGCTGAACTCGAGGTAGAGCGAGGTCACCCGCTCGATCTCCGGATGTGCGAGCAGCGTGCGGCCCACCTGCATCCGGAACACGTCCGTCGGTCCGGCGCCCAACAGATACCGCCGGTTGCGGCTGATCAGCAGCAGCGCCACCCCGGCGAGCAGCACGCCGATCGCGATCGAGCCGAGCGCATCCCAGACCGGGTCGCCGGTCGCCTGGTGCAGGCCGATGCCGGCGGCGGCGAGGAGGAGACCCACCAGCGCGGCCGTGTCTTCGAAGAACACCGAACGGAGCGTGGTGTTCGATCCGTTCACCACGTAATCGAAGAAGCCGCGCTGGTAGCGGCGGGATGTGCGCAAGCCCTGCCGCACCGACTGCGACAGCGAGAAGCCCTCGAGCACGAACGCCACCGCGAGCACGATGTAGTTGAGGGTGAAATTCTCGACCGCCTCAGGCGCAGCGAGGCTCTGGATGCCGTGATAGATCGACACCACCGCACCCACGGTGAAGATGCCGAACGCCGCGAACAACGAGAAGATGTAGGCGTCACGGCCGTGACCGAGCGGATGCGCGGCGTCGGGTTTCTTCTCGGCGCGCCGGTCGGCGATCAGCAGGAAGATCTCGTTGCCCGCATCCGCCCAGGAGTGCGCGGCCTCGGCGAGCATCGACGCCGAGCCGGTGAGACCGGCCACGATCGACTTCGCGAGGGCGACGAGGATGTTGGCGATGAACGCGATGACGACGGTCATCTCCAAAATCTACGCGCCACCGGTCGCCCGCGACGCAAGCCCCTTCCGGATTGTCGAAGCGGTGGTTCAGTGGCGTATGGCACACTCATCCGCTCTTCGGGCCGCGTTATTCGACATCGACGGCACTCTGATCGACTCCAACTACCTCCACGTCGACGCCTGGACGCGCGCCTTCGACGACGTGGGGGTCGCAGTCGACGCCTGGCGCGTGCACCGGGCGATCGCCCTCGACTCCAGCAAGCTGCTCGAGGCGCTGCTCGGCGATCGGGCCGACGAGCTCGGCGATCGGGCCAAGGAGCGCCATGCGGCGCACTACGAGAAGCTCCATCCGCGGCTGCGTCGCTTCGACGGGGCGCGCGATTTGATCGCGCGGCTGAGCGAAGCGGGAGTGCGGGTGGTGCTCGCCACCTCCGCCCCGCCGGAGGAGTTCGAGGCGCTGCGTGCGTGCCTCGACGTCGACGATTTTCTGCACGCGGCGACGACGGCCGACGACGTGACGACCGCGAAACCCGATCCGGACATCATCGGCGTCGCTCTGGAGCGCGCGGGGGTGTCGGCGAGCGAGGCCGTGATGATCGGAGACACCCGGTGGGACGCGGAGGCGGCCGGCCGGGCCGGCGTGCGGTCACTCGGCGTGCTGTCGGGAGGAATCGCGGCGGCGGAACTGCGCGACGGGGGCGCGGCCGAGGTGTTCGACGACGTGTCGGCGATCCTCGCGACCGTCGCCGACGCCGGCCCCGCACGCCTCGCCGGGTCGGAGTGAGAACGGATGTCGCGGTGCTTCACGATCGGCCGATGCCGAATCCGCGAAGAGGCGTAGCGTCGAGAACAACCTGACGATTCGAGGAGTGCACGCATGAGTGATCCGAAACCCGAGCACACCACGCCCGACGAGGTCGACCCCGACGAGGGAACCGCGCCCGATGGCACGCCCGTCGAGAACCCCTCCGGCTGAGCACGGGGCGGTCGGCATCGATCACGCCCTCGAGGGAGCCATCCGCGATCTCCTCGAAAGGCGTGCCCCCACGTCGACGATCTGCCCCTCGGATGCCGCGCGGGCGGTGGGTGGCGAGGAGTGGCGTGACCTGATGCAGCCGGCGCGCGACGCCGCGCAGCGACTGGTCGATCAGGGCGAAGTGGTGATCACCCAGAAGGGCGAGACGGTCGACCTCGCCACGGCGAGGGGTGCGATCCGCATCCGTCGCCGGGCGCTCTGAGAGCGAAGCCTCCTACGACTGCAACCAGGCGAGCGCCGCGTCGCGCTCGGCGAGACCGAAGACCCGCACGTCGGCCTTGATGAACAGCGAGGCGCCACGCGCCATGGTGGCCAGCCAGGCGGCATCCGTCAGAAGCGCCGCTCGCCGCACCTTCTTCTCAAGGCCGGCGGAGCGGAGGTCTTCCCAGAGCGCCTTCGGCTCGATCTTCGCGAGCTCGAGGTCGTGGTAGACGGCCAGGAGATCGGCGGGGTCGTTGGCGTCGAGAAAGGCCACGAGCTGATCGCGCAGCGCCTCGAACTCGGCCGCGTCGACCGCACCGGAGTAGGAGATCTCGAAGATGTGGGTCTCAGCAAGCTGGTGTCCGGTGAGCATGAGCCCATCATGCCCCATGACGAGCTGGCCACCACCGGGTCACCGGCGGGGCTTGGCGTGCTTCGGCTTGATGGTGGTGCGCACGATCTCCCAGAGGCCCCCGAACGCTCGCGCCGCTTCGGAGTTCGGCGCATAGCTCCCGATGGGAGCGCGCTCCGTGCCCATCCGTTCGATCTGCACGGTCGCCGGAACCACGACATCCGTCACCGACCGCTCGGCTCCGGGCAGGTCGGCGACCGTCGCCCGGTGCAGCGTCTTGCGGCGATCGACCATGGAGAAGAACGCCACGACACGCGCCTTCGACACCGACGCCGCCACGAACTCGGTGACCTGCTCCAGCGATCGCATGCTCAACGGCGACGGCACGAGCGGAACCACGACCGCATCGGCCGAGAACACCGCGTTCTCGGCGACGAGCGCCGCTCCGGGCGGGCAATCGAGAATGACCACGTCGTAGTCGGAGGCCACCTGGTCGAGGATCTTGGCGATGCGGCGATCCGATTTCTTCGCGTGGTCGAACACCAGGTCGAGGTCGCGATAGCTCGCATCCGCCGGCAGCACGTCGAGGTCGCGGAAGGCGGTGGACCGGATGGCGCGCCCCACCTTGCTCTCACCGGCGACGAGAGCGCCCACCCCACCCTTCACCTTCGGCTTCACCTGGAGCAGGAAGGTGGTGGCGCCCTGCGGATCGAGATCCCACAGCAGCACGCGAAAGTGCTTCGACGCCTCCCAGGCGAGGTTCACCGCCGCAGTCGTCTTGCCGACACCGCCCTTGGTGCTGTAGACCGCGACGACTTTCACGCTCGGGGGGTCGACCGCGGCGTCGGAGAGCGGAGCGCTGTCGTCAACGCAGCCCTGTTCATCCGCGAATATCCGGCGATCTTCTTCGCCTTGGCCTGTTCGCGCAGTTCGGTCACGGTCGGGGCCGCTGGCGCAGGCGCGGCCGGGGCGGCCTTCGCGGGCGTCGGCGGCTTCGACGTTCTCGGCGCACGGCGCACCGGTGCGGCCGTCCGCGCGGGCGCGGGCGCGGGTGCAGGCACGGGTGCCGCCGCTGCGGGCTTCGGAGCGGGCGCGGGAGCGGGAGCGGCCGCGGCGCTCGCAAGCCGGCTCTCCGCCTTCGCCTGCTTCGCGGCCAGCTTCTCCGTCTCCTTCGACAGTGCCAGGGCCTTCCGGCGGAGCTTCTTGCTCGACTTGCGAACGGCGTCATGAGCCCGGCGAACCGACTTCTCGGCACGGGCCAGGGCCTTCTTCGCCCTCTGCTTGCCGGACTTCGTCTCGGCTGACGTGGGGGCCGACTTCGCTGCCGAATTCTTGGCAGCAGACTTCTTGGCAGCCGACTTCTTCTTGCCCGACTTCTTCTGCGACGTCTTCACCTGCGCCATCCCGCGCACCTCCACTCGACAGACCGCTACGGTTCCGCTTTCCACCCTAGTGAATTGTCGATGGCGAGGTCGTGAATAATCGGCGACAGCCGGCGCGGGTTCCCGCGAGTACCCGCATCACGACTCGGGGTCGAGGCCCTGCGCCGACCGACCCCCGTCGACCGGGAGCACCGCTCCCGTGATGAACGCCGCATCCGGTGACAGAAGGAACGCGACGGCCCTGGCCACCTCGTCGGGCGAGCCCACCCGACCGAGCGGATGCAGCACCGCCATCTCCGCGTCGGCGTGCGGGTGCTCGAGCCGGTAGGCGTCGTACCGGGGTGTGCTGATCGACCCCAGCGCGACCGCGTTCGCCCGGATGCCGTCGGGCCCGTGATCCACGGCGGTCGCGCGTGTCAGCCCATCCACCGCGGCCTTCGCCGTCGCGTACGGGAGCGCGCCGCGCACGGGACGTTGAGCTTGATGCGATGACACATTCACGATCGCTCCCTGACGGCGTCGGGCGAGAAAGTGGTTCACCGCGACCTGGGTGCCGGTCACCGCCAGACGCAGGTTGGCGGTGATGAGGGCGAGGATGTCGTCGGGAGCGGATGTCGCCAAGCCCGCGTCGCGCAGGATGGCCGCGTTGTTCACCCAACCGGCCAACGGCGCAGCCCGCTCCGCCCTCGCGGCTGCTTCGCCGGCCACTACCGGGTCGCCCGCGTCACCGACGACGAATTCGAGGGAGCCATCGCGTCGATCGGGACTGCCGACCGCAGGGTCGCCGACGTGCACCTCCCGCACGTCGATGACGACGACGTGCCCGATGGTGCTCAGATGCTCCGCGATGGTGCGACCCACGCCCTGGGCGCCACCGGTGACCACGAACGACGTGAGCGCATCCGTCTCCGACATCGCGCTCAAAAGCTGCCGAAACGGCCGGATCCGGAGCGATGCGCGAGGCTCACGGCCGCCATCTTCTGACCCTCGTCGTGCAGACGGTTCGGCTGGTCACGGGCATCCAAGCGTTCCTGGTAGTCGCCGGCCCGCCGCTGACGGATGCCCATCGCGGTGCCGATCACCGTCACGATGGCTGCGAGGGCGCCGATGCTGATCCAGAGTCCCATGGGTTCCTCCTCGTCGTCGGAAGTCGTGCTCCAATCCTCGGACAGCGACGTCGACACCTGATGAACACCCACCGTATTGCCAGCGAACCTCAGTCGAGTGCGTCTCGCACACCGAGGGACTCGAGGCGGCGCGGATCGGCCAGCACACGAAGGCCCACGATCCGATCGCCCCGGATGTCGAACGCCATGATCGACACCACCTGATCGTTCAGCACCGCAGCGACCCCCGGCAGACCACCGATGAGCACGGGCATCGAATGCGCTGCGAGCCGGGCAGACAGAACCGCCTGTGACGCGATCGACGCGGCGCCCTCGATCACCTGACTGCTCGCGCCGAAGTCGGCGTGCAGCACCGCATCGTCGTCGAGGAGACTGAGCAGGGCCCGGAAGTCGCCGCCCTCGGCCGCGAGCAACCAGGCATCCACGATGCGGCGGCTGGTGGCCCGATCGGTCGGTGAGGCAGTCGACGACGGGGCCGAGCCGAGCGAGGAAGCAGGTCCGCCCCGCACCCTCCGGCGACCCCGCGACGCGAGCTGCCGGGCGGCATCCGGCGAGCGGTCCAGCACGGCAGCGATCTGCTCGAAGGGCTGACCGAACACGTCGTGCAGCACGAAGGCGATGCGTTCGGCGGGGCTCAGCCGTTCGAGCACCACCAGCAGGGCCACGCTCACTCCGTCGGCATCGGCGACGACCTCGGCCGGATCGGGCGTGACCGCCACCGGCTCGTCGCGCCAGGGCGAGACCTGCCACGAGCTCTCCCGCGTGCGGCGAGGCGCACGCAACAGGTCGAGGCTCACCCGCGACACGACGGTCGTCAGCCACGCATCCAGATTCCGGATGCCGGTGTCATCGACCCGCTCGAGGCGCAGCCAGGTCTCTTGCACGGCGTCGTCGGCGTCGGCCGTCGATCCGAGCAGCTGGGCCGCGATCGCCCGTAGCCGTGGGCGTTGCTGCTCGAAGCGTCCTGCAAGATCCGTGCGGTCGGTCATGTCACGTCTCCCCGTGTTCGATCGTCACCTTCCCGACGAACACACGCACGCCGTTGTGACATGGAAGGAAGCCAATCATGAACGCCCCCATTCTCGTGACCGGAGGCACCGGCACCATCGGCCGCCGCGTCGTGCCGTGGCTGGTCGAAGCCGGCCGGTCCGTTCGGATTCTCACCCGCCACCCGGGGGCGGACTCCCCTGGCATCGAGCACGTCGGGGGCGACACCGTCACCGGCCGGGGTGTGGATGCCGCGCTGAGCGGTGTCGAGGTCGTGCTGCACCTCGCCGGCGGCGCGAAGGGCGACGACGTCGCAGCGCGCACCCTCGTCAATGCAGCCCGGGTAGCCGGGGTGCGGCACATCGTGATGATCTCGGTGATCGGGGCTGACCGGATGCCGATCGGCTACTTCCGGGCGAAGGCTGCTGCCGAGCGCACCCTCGCCGAATCCGGGCTGCCGTGGACGGTGCTTCGTGTCGCTCAGCTGCACGACTTCGTGCTCCCGATCGTGCGTTCGATGGCGAGACTTCCTCTTCTGCCGGCACCCCGAGGCCTCCGCTTCGAACCCGTCGACCGCGACGAAGTGGCCGCACGGCTCACCGCGCTCACCCTCGAGGCGCCGGCCGGCCGAGTGCCCGACCTCGCCGGACCGGAGGTGCTCGACATCCCTCAGCTCGCTGCCGCCTATGCCGCCGCGGAGGCGCAGGCCCGGGCGAACGGCCGCCCCCCGCGACGCCGCCCGTCGTTACCCGTGCGCCTACCCGGCGCCGTCGGACGCGCCTATCGCGCGGGCGACAACCTCGCCGACACCGACACCGAGCGCGGGCATCGCACCTGGAGCGATTTCCTCGCGGAACGGGTGACGTCGCCCGTGCGATGATGCTCCGGCCGACCCGTCCTCAGTAGGCTGGCCGCAATGGCCGGCGAGGGGGATCGTCTTTCCGAGGATGACGCGCGCATCCTCGCGCTCGAGTCTGCCGTGCTGACCGGCCACACGCTCAAGCTGATGATCCTGGCCCCCGGAACGCCGCTCGATCTCGACGCCCTCCGCGCGGCGGTGTCGGCCCGGCTGCCAACCCAGCCCCGCGCGACAGAACGTGTTGCGAACGACAGCACCGACGGACCGAGCTGGGTGCCGGCCGACGCTTTCGACATCACCCACCACGTGCGACGTCGGGCGGGCCCGGAGTGCGCCACCCGAAGCGATCTGCGGCGGGTGCTCGGCGAACTGATGTCGGAGCACCTCGATCGGTCGCAGCCGTTGTGGACACTCGACCTCATCGGCCCGCTGGCCGACGGCACCGAGGCGATCGCCGCGCGCATGCACCACGCCATGGTCGACGGCATCGCCGGCATGCGCTTTCTCGAAGGCATCCTCCTCGACCCGCACGACGCCCCGATGCACCCCGTCGGCACCCGCGCAGCATCAGCCGAACCCACCCGACGCGAGCAATGGCGACGGATGCCGGGCGTCGTCGCGCGTGAGCTCGGCCGGCCGGGCTCGCATTCACCCTTCGACAGGCCGATCACGGGCGCCCGGGAGCTCGCCTTCACCTCGGCACCGCTGGAGGGCCTCAAGGCGATCGGCGCCTCCCGCCCGGCCCACGCCACGGTCAACGACGTGCTGCTCGCCATCGTCTCCGGCGGACTCCGCACCTGGCTCGGCGACCACCACTCCGGGCTCGACGTGCACGCCCGGATTCCCGTCAGTCTGCATCATCGCGACGAAGACGCCGCCGATCTCGGCAACCGCGACTCCTTCATCGACGTCGACCTCTTCCTCGGCGAATCCGATCCGCTTCGCCGGCTCGACCGCATCAGTGACCACACCCGCGCCGAGAAACAGCTCGACGACGCCGCACTGCTCTACGACCTGTTCCATGCGCTCGGCCGACTGGGCGTGGCGGGCGAAATAGCGCAACGGATCGCCGGCAGCGCTCGCGAGTTCAGCGTGGCGGTCTCGAACGTGCCCGGCCCCCGGTACACCGTCTCCGTCGCCGGGCGGCGCGTCGAGCAGCTGTTCTCGTCATCGGAACCGGCGGCGCACCACGCCCTGCGCATCGCCGCGATCTCGAATGCCGGCGACGTGGGCATCGGCTTCTGCACCGATCCCACCGCCCTGCCCCGCGTGCACGCACTCGCCGACGCCGTCGCCGCGTCCTACACCGAACTCCACCAAGCGGCACACCCGACCCCACCCCGTCGCACGAGCGCTTGAACCGCGGCTTTTCGCGAAAAGGAGAGGTCGGGTAGCGCCAAAACGCGCGGGTCAGCCGGGCCGAATCAGAGCGCCCGACCGAGCGGCATCAGCGACGGAAGAGGTCGCCGAGGCCCGGAATCTCGAATCCTGAAGCCAGCTCTCGAACCTGATCGCCGAGGCCGGAGACCTGATCGCCGAGCCCCGAGACCGTCTCGCCCGCGCCGGCCGCCACCTCGTCGACCCCGCCGGTGAGGCCCTCCACGCCTCCGGTGAGGCCCTCGACCCCACCGGCCAAGCCCTCGACCCCACCGGTCAGCGCCTCGACGTCGACGGCCCCGGCCAGCGCATCGAAGTCGACGCCGAGCGACGTCGCCTGTTCGAGCAGCGGCCCCGCGACCGAACTGACGACGGCGCCACCGGCGACGGCGGCCAGCATCCCGCCGGCGGCAAGGCCGGCACCGGCGACAGCGCCGCCCATCGCGCCACCGGCGCCCGTGCGGGATCCGGATGTTCCGCGCCCGCCGGCTCGGGCGAGCAGACCGCGCAACATGCCGGGCCGACCCATTTCCGTGCGCGTCGCGGCACGGGCCAAGTCGTCGGGTCGCGAGGACCGCGGATGCTCGTGCCCGGGCAACTCCGCGCGCATCCGCTCGTCGATCTGCGCTCGCTGGGCCGGCGTGAGCCGTTCGAAGGCCTCACGGTGCACCTGCTCGATCTGGTGAGGGTCGGCGGTCTGCAGCAGGTAGTCGTAACGGGCGATCGCCGCCCGGTCTGCCGGATCGGACGCTGCGGCCCGGGCGGCTCGCGCGGCGGGCGGGGTGGACGCAGCCTGGGCAGCGGGCACCGGTCTCGTCGGCTGCGGCTGCGACTGCGGCTGCGACTGTGGCTGCGCTTGCGAACGCGGCCCGTCAGATGCCGACACGGCCTTGTCGAGGGCCTTCTGGGCCAGGCCGAGAAGTCGCGAGATGTTACTCATGAAGTGCCTTTCGGGGTTCGGTGAGTTCGGGAGGAGTGGTGGAACCGGGCGTGGTCCGCGGGCGCCCGCGGGTGGCGAGAAGACTCGCCACCGTCGCGACCGCGATCGTGGCGCCGATGAACAGCAAGGAGAACCAGATCGGGATCTCGGGAATCCACGAGATGTGCTCGCCGCCGTTGATGAACGGCAGCTCGTTGACGTGCAGCGCGTGGAACACGAGCTTCACCCCGATGAACGCGAGGATGACGGCGAGCCCCTGCGAGAGGTAGACGAGGCGTTCGAGCAGCCCGCCGATGAGGAAGAACAGCTGCCGCAGCCCCATCAACGCGAACGCGTTGGCAGTGAACACGATGTAGGCCTCGTTGGTGAGCCCGTAGATCGCGGGGATGGAGTCGACGGCGAAGACCAGGTCGATGAATCCGATCGCGATGATCGTCAAGAACATCGGCGTCACGAAGCGGGCGCCATTCTTCACCACGGTGAGCTTGTCGCCGTGGTATTCGTCACTCACCGGGAGGTGCCGTCGCACGAAGCGCATGAAGCGACCGTCGGCGGGGTTCGAGTCGTGCGACCCGAACGCCTGGCGATAGGCGAGGAAGAGCAGCAGCGCGCCGAACAGATAGAAGATCCACGAGAAGTTCTCGATCAGCGTCGACCCGGCCGCGATGAACCCGCCGCGCAGGATGAGCGCGATGACGATGCCGATCATCAGCACCTTCTGCTGGAAGGCCTTGGGCACGGCGAAGGCGCCCATCACGAGCAGGAAGACGAAGAGGTTGTCGATCGACAAGGCCTTCTCGGTGAGGTAGCCGGCGAAGTACTCGCCGCCATAGTTCCAGCCCGAGACGACCCCGATGCCCACCCCGAAGAGAAGGGCGAGCGAGATGTAGAACGCCGACCACCGCGCCGATTCGGCGATGGTGGGTTCGTGCGGCTTCCGCACGTGGGCGAAGAACTCGTAGACGAAGAAGAGGATCGTGACGGCGATCGTGACGATCCAGACCAGCGGCGTGATCTGCACGGGGAACTCCAAAGGGCTAGGCGTTGACAATGACGCCAAGGTCTCCTCCGCTCCGCCTGAGCAGAACCGGTGGCCCGAGATGCGAGTGCATCCGTATTGACGAGCCGACCGCAGTCGGGAGTACTCCCCTTGTTGCCTCCAACGCTATCGCAGACCGCGGCCGTCGCCCGAATCCGCGCTGCGATTCAGACGTTCTCCTCAGGTGCGACCGTCGGAGCAGCTCGCGTCTAGGCTTGCCCGCATGGCCACAGTCATCCTCGTGCGGCACGGGCGCACCACCGCGAACGTCGAGGGCGTGCTCGCCGGGCGGGCACCGGGGGTCGAACTCGACGCCGTGGGGCGCGAGCAGGCATCCCGCACCGCGGAGCGGTTGGCGGCGGCTCCGCTCGTCGGTGTGGTGTCGAGCCCACTGGAGCGCTGTCGACAGACGGCTTCGTACATCCTCGACCGGCAGCGCGGCGAGACGGATGCGCCGCTCGAGATCGACGACGCCCTCACCGAGTGCGACTACGGCGACTGGCAGGGCCGCACCCTGCGCGAGCTCGCCCAGGAGAAGCTTTGGACAGTGGTGCAGACGCAGCCGTCGGCCGCCGTCTTTCCCGGAGGCGAGTCGCTGGCCGCGATGCAGGCCCGCGCGGTCTCCGCGATCCGACGGCACGACGCTGCGATCGAGGCCGAGCACGGACCGGGCGCCGTGTGGGTGGCGGTGAGCCACGGAGACGTCATCAAGTCGATCCTCGCCGACGCCCTCGGCATGCACCTCGACCTGTTCCAGCGCATCAGTGTCGCGCCGGCATCCGTCTCCATCGTGCGTTACGGCGCGAATCGGCCGGACGTCATCTCGACCAACACCGACTCCGGCGACCTCTCCTGGCTCCGCAGGTCGGCCCCGGTGGCGGATGCGCCGGTGGGCGGCGGCGCAGGCCCGACGGGCGGCGAAGCGGATGCGGGCACGGATACGGCCACCGCACAGGCGCCCGCCACCAGGCGCTCCTAAAATATCCCCATGCCCACAATCGCTCACGAGTTCGACTGGCCCGATCGCGTGGTCATCGGCACGGTCGGCCAACCCGGATCGCGCACCTTCTACCTGCAGGTACGCACCGGCCGCCGGGTGCTCAGTGCCGCACTCGAGAAGGAGCAGTCAGCCCTGCTGGCCGAGAAGATCGACGAGATCCTCGACGAGCTCATGGTGAACGAGGGCAATCCGTTCAGCGTGCCGGCGACCACGCCCGTGGAACTGGTCGACAACGACCCGCTCGAGCAGCCCGTCGACGAGCAATTCCGCACCGGGGCGATGGGGCTCGGCTGGGACCCGTCGACCGCCCAGCTGGTGATCGAGGCCTATCCGCTGGTGATCGTCGACGCCGACGAGGTCGAGACCCTCGACGAAGACGATCTCGAGCCTGAAGAGGTGCTGCTGGTGCGGATGCCGGTGGGCACGGCCCGGGCGTTCGCCAAACGTACGCGCGAAATCGTCGGTGCGGGCCGCCCGCTCTGCCCGCTCTGCGGCACCCCCATCGACCCGGAGGGGCACGTCTGCCCCCTGCCCGGCGAGCTGTGACGACGGAGGCCGATCCGATCGACGGCGAGCTGCAGCTCACCGACCGCATCACGACGGCCTCGAACGCCACCTTCACCGGCTACATCGGCGACACCGAGGTCGTCTACAAGCCGATCGCCGGCGAACAGCCGCTCTGGGATTTTCCCGACGGCAAGCTCGCCCACCGCGAAGTCGCGGCTTACCTGGTGTCGGAATCGTTCGGCTGGAACGTCGTGCCCCGCACCTGGCTGCGAGACGGCCCCTTCGGCCGCGGCATGGTGCAGCTCTGGCAAGACGTCGATCCCGAACAGGAGGCGATCGATCTCGTCGCCTCCGACGCCGTGCCCGACGAGGGCTGGCGCGCGGTCTTCGACGGCCACGACGAGCGCGACCGGCCGGTGACACTCATCCACGAGGACTCCGTGGCGCTCCGACGCATGGCCGTGTTCGACGTGGTGGTGAACAACGCCGACCGCAAGGGCGGCCATGTGCTCCCGATGGCCGACGGTCACCGCTACGGCGTCGACCACGGTCTGACCTTCCACGTCGACCACAAGTTGCGCACCGTGCTCTGGGGTTGGATGGGCGACCACCTCACCCTCGAGGAACTCACCGCCATCGATCGGGTGCGCGCCGATCTCGGCGGCGACCTCGGCGCATCCCTGTCGGGCCTGCTGAGCGATTTCGAGATCGGAGCCTTTGCCGCACGCCTCGACCGGCTCCGTGGCCGCGCCGTCTTCCCGGCGCCGAGCGGTGACATGCCGCCGGTGCCGTATCCGCTGTTCTGACCCGCGCGCTCGTCAAACGACGGAGAATGCAGCGTCACGCCTGAAACGACGGAGCCTCAGCCCGAAACGGCGGCGCGGCTCCGTCGTTTCGACCGGCGCGATCAGCCCCAGCGGCCCCAGCCACGCCCGAACATGTCGTCGAACGAGCCACCGGATGCGCCATCCAGGCCGTCGTCGCCACGTCGCGACCCCAGGTACGAACCCACCACCGCCGCCCCCAGGTCATCGAGCTCGGGCGCCACGACCGTACCGCCCACCCGCTTCGCCATCGATGCGATGAAACGGGCGAGACCCGGGTCTTCGCCCAGGCGGAAGAAGGTGGTCTTGGCGCCCAGGCGCATCGAGTTGTCGAGCTCGCGCACGGCATAGGCGACGGTCAGCGGATGCGGCGGGTAGGTGAAGTACACCTCGCCGTTCGCCTCGAGGTGCGAGGTCGGCTCGCCATCCGTCACGATCAACAGCACGGGCTGGGCGTTCGGATGCTTGCGGAAGTGCCGATTCGCCAGCAGCAGGGCGTGGTGCAGGTTGGTGCCCTTGTCCCACTTCGCCTCGAGACCGGTGAGCTGCTCGATGTCCATCACCTCGGCGTGGCGGCCGAAGCCGATCAGCTGCAGGTCGTCGCCCCGGAACCGACTCGTGATCAGGGTGTGCAACGCCAGCGCCGTGCGCTTCATCGGCACCCAGCGCCCGTCCATCGCCATCGAGAACGAGGTGTCGACGAGCAGCGCCACGCAGGCCTGAGTGCGATCCTCGGTCTCCTGCACCTCGACGTCGCCGATCTCGATGCGCACGCCCTTGGCGGCACCGGCGGTTCGGTCGCCGACCGCCCTGGTGACGGCATTGGTGATCGTTCGCGTCACATCCCACGGTTCCGTGTCGCCGAAGGCCCATTCGCGGGTGGCCCCGGAGAGATCGCCGGCCGCCCCCGCCTGCCGCAGATCACGAGCGCCCCGGCGGCCCGACATCCGCTCCGCCACATCGCGCAGCAGGGCTTTGCCGAGTTGCCGCATCGCCTTGGGAGTCATCTTCAGCTGGCCGTCGGAGCCGCGCTTCATGGTGCCGGTCTCGCGCAGGGCCTTCTCGAGCTGCTGCAGCGTGCGCGCATCCACCGCCGCCTCCGACCCGAGCTGGCGCGACAGCTTTTCGAGATCGAGGTCGTCCATGCGGGAGCCGTCGTAGGACTGCGAGAGCTGCTCCGTCAACTGATCGAGGTCGGCGAGGTCTTGGAAGACACCGGTGCCGTCGCCGAGCCCCAGGCCTTCCGACCCCTCCATGCCCTCCGAGCCGCCCCAGTTCTCGCCCGGTCGGAGCGCCCGCAGATTGCCGTCGAGCTGCGAGAGCGATTGCATCAGCTCGGGTGAGCCGAAGGCCTGCTGGGCGAGCGCGTCGAGTTCGTCGCGCTGTTGCTGCGTCATCGAGTTGCGCATCCGTTGGGCCGCCGCAGCGCGCTGGGCGAGAGTGTCGAGCAGCTCGTCGATGTTCTGCGGGTTCTCGGGGAAGTACTCGCCGTGCTCGGCCATGAACTCGTCGAACTGCTCCTCGGTGTCGTCGCCCCGCTTGTGCGCCTCGAGCAGCTCGTTGAGGTCGCGCATCATCTCCGCGATGGCGGCCCGGTCGTCGTCGGTCGCGTTCTCGAGCGCGTTCTTCAGGCCGGCGAAGCGTTGATCGAGCATCTCGCGGCCGAGCAGGTCTTTGATCTTCTCGAAGTCGGCGCGCGCGTCACTGCTCTTCCAGTCGTAGCCGTTGAGCTCGCTCACCGCGGCAGCAGCGGATGACGGCAGGGTGTCGAGTTGCATCTGCGCCAGGGCGCGGTCGCCCTCGTCCATGAGGGCATCGCGCGCGAGCTGCTTGCGCTCGGCGAGCACGGCCTTCTCGAGCAGCTCTTTCACCTCGCGCAGCGTGCCGTCGAGGTTGTGCTTCTGCGTGAGTTCGCGCCGGCGTTCGGCCACCCGGCCCGCCAGGTCGTCGAGACCCGACTGGTGGCGGCCTCCCCGCCGCAGGAATTCGCGCAGCGCCTGCTCGGGCGAGTAGCCGGCCATCACGTCTTCGCCGATGGCGTCGAGCGCCTCTTTCAGGTCGACCGGCGGGGCGAGCGGATCGGGCCCGTCGACGTACTTGCCATAACGGGAACCGCGGGTGAGCCGCCGGTTCGCCCTAGCCACGACGAGCTCCGGCGCCCGCCCGCTCGACGCCCCGCGCCCCACCTGCACCGGCACCAGCACCAGCACCGGCACCGGCACCAGCGGCAGTCGCCGACCGCCCGAACGACGGAGAAATCGGCCGGATGTCGGAAACGACGGACTCCGAGTCCGAACTCACCCGCCGCATCCGTCGTTCCGACTCCCCGCCGGGGCGAACCGCGTGCTCAGCCATAGACCGTCTCGCCTCCGGCGCTGTCTTTGCTGATCTTGCGGGAGAGGTAGAGGCCCTCCAGCGCCAGTTCGATGGCGCCGGCCCGCTGCCCGTCGTTGGTGGCGCCCAGACGCTCGCAGATCTCGTCGTAGAGCTCGGATTCGCCGAGCGAGGGCAGGCCGGCGAGGAAGTCGCGCGCGGCCACCTGCTCGCCGGTGGTCACCATGATGCCGCTCTCGAGGGCATCCACCAGCAACGAGAAGTCGATGCCGCGGAAGTGCGCGCGCACCGTCTCGGCGGTGGCGGTGCGCAGCAGGTGGTCGAGGATCTCGTCTTCGCGCCCCTCCTCGCCCGACTCGAACTCGATCTTGCCGCCGAGCACGTCGACCGCGGTCTCGAGATCGACCGGGCGCGCCACGGCCTCGGGCTCGCCCTGCCGGGTGGCACGGTGGATGGCCGCAGCCGCGATGGTCTCGGCGCCGGCGATCGCGAAGCGCGCACTCACGCCGCTCCGCTGGTCGACCGCGTTCGAGTCGCGGAGGGCACGGGTGAAGCGGGCGAGGATCTCCACCAGGTAGTCGGGCACCTCGGCCACGAGCTCCGCCTCCTGGCGGATGACGGCCACCTCGTCGTCGAGCTCCGTCGGGTAATGGGTGCGGATCTCAGCACCGAAGCGGTCTTTCAGCGGCGTGATGATGCGGCCGCGGTTCGTGTAGTCCTCGGGGTTGGCGCTGGCCACCACGAGCACGTCGAGCGGCAGCCGCAGCACGTAGCCGCGAATCTGGATGTCGCGCTCCTCCATGACGTTCAGCATCGCCACCTGGATTCGCTCGGCCAGGTCGGGCAACTCGTTGATGGCCACGATGCCGCGGTGGCTTCGCGGGATGAGGCCGAAGTGGATGGTCTCCGGGTCGCCGAGACTGCGGCCTTCGGCCACCTTCATCGGGTCGACGTCGCCGATCAGGTCGGCCACGCTCGTGTCGGGCGTGGCGAGCTTCTCGAAATAGCGCTCCTCGCGTCGTCGCCACGCGATCGGCAGCTCGTCGCCGAGTTCGGCGGCGCGGCGCTTGCTCTCGGAGGTGATGGGGTCGAACGGATGCTCGCCCAGCTCCGATCCGGCGATCACCGGCGACCACTCGTCTAGCAGCCCGCTCAGCGTGCGTAGCAGGCGGGTCTTGCCCTGCCCGCGCTCGCCGAGCAGCACCACGTCGTGCCCCGCGATCAGGGCGCGCTCGAGCTGGGGAATGACGGTGGACTCGAAGCCGTGCAGCCCCGGCCACGGGTCTCGGCCCTCGCGGAGGGCGTTCAGCAGGTTGTCGCGGATCTCGGCGCGCAAGGTCTTCTCGACGTGCCCGGAGGCACGGAGTTCGCCGACCGTTGCAATGGTTGGACGCATCACCCGAGCAACGATACGCCGCGAATCCGACCCCGCTGTCGCCGTTCGCACACGTTCAGCCGGAACTCAGCTGAGGTGCGCCAGACGCGTCCAGACGGCACTCCACGGGCGGAGCGGATCGCGGCACACAGCGATCGGCTCGCCCTGCTCCTCGTTGTCGACGTCGACCCCGTTGTCGAACCGGTCGACCACCTCGCAGTTCGCGAACTCCGAGCGCACCCACCCGTACTGGCCGCCGACCACCACGACGGTGCGGGTCTCCGGCGGCGGGGGTGCACCATCGGCGAGGGCGTTGTGCCCGCTGTAGACAGGCGGCAAGGCCTCCGAGCCGAAGCGGTCGAGTGCCCCGGCCTCGCCGTAGTTGCTCGCCAGCACGATGGTGCCGGCATCCGTCGCCCGCGCCTCGGCGGCCACGCGCTCGACCTGCTCGACGTAGCGGGGCCAGCCGACCTGATCCGCCACCGCCTGGTTCATCGCCGGAATCGGGGTGGTGCCGAGCATCCCCAGCGGCACGACCGGCAGGGAGATCAGGATGCTCACCACGGCGTTCAGCGCGACCGCCGCGATCGCGACTGCTCGCCTCCCGCGGGTGCGAGCCCAGTCGGCGATGGGCACGCATCCGATCGCGAACACGACGGAGAGAAGGCCGAGCGGGTAGTAGAACTGCGATCCTGACGCGAAGACGAGCACGAGGAGCACCAAGAAGGCCACGGCGAGGAAACGCAGGGTGCGCCAGCCCGGGCGGCGGAACAGGGCGATCAGGCCGACCACCCAGAACACGACGAGCGATGGTCCGATCAGGAGGGCGAGGAAGGGCCACATCAGTGTGCGCACCTCGCCGCCGTTCTCGGCCGAGAGCGCAGCGCCCATGGTGAGTTGCGGCAGGCCGTTCAGGAGCTGGTAGAGGATGGCGGGAGCGCCGGCCACCACGGCCACGGCGAGCGCCAGGTAGGGCCAGGGCGTGCGGAACACCCGTCGTGGACCGGCGACCGCCAGGCCGATGGCCACCGCTGCCAGAAGAAGCACGATGAGCAGCTTGTTGTTCAGCGAGAGCCCCACCACGAGCCCCGCGAGCAGCCACCACCGGCCTTCGCCGCGCAGCACCGCGCGCAGGATGAAGAGGGTCACCAGCGGCCACACCAGGAGGTCGAGGGAGGTGGTGAGGAAGACGTGGCCGAAGAGCAACGGAAACACGCCGAAGCCGTAACCCCAGGCGGCGAGGCCCTGCGCGAGGGCGCCGCCGCCGACCTCCCGGGCAACGAGGGCCACCACGAACACGGTGGCGACGGCGGCGATGACGGCAGGGATGCGCAGTGCCCACGGTTCGTCGGCGATCACCTCCGAGAAGGTGCGGGCGAGCCACGGTGTGAGGGGCGGCTGATCGACGTAGCCCGAGGCCCGCGGGAGCACCCGGAAGTAGAGCTCGTCGCGGTGGTAACCGTAGAGGTTCGCGGTGGCGGCGAGCGCCACCAGGAGCGCGGCGCCAGCCGGGGCCACCGCGGCCCAGGAGAACCGGGCCGGCCGTGGTTCGCCGAGCGCCCCCGCCGTCATGCGCTCATGCTAGCGGCGCGGTGGGAGGAACGACCATAGTGGGGATTGCACTCGCAATCGTGATTTTTCTGGGGGGACACCATGGCCGTTCGCGCCGATCTCAACATCTCGCTCGACGGGTTCGCCACCACGACCGACCAGACACCCGAGAACCCGATGGGGCTGGACTGGGGGCGACTGGTGGAGGCCTACGTCTCCACGCGCACCTTCCACGAGCGCGTGCTGCACGACACGACGGGCGCGGGCACCACAGGGGTCGACGACGACTACGCAGAGGCCTACTTCGCCGAGGTGGGTGCCGAGATCATGGGAGCCGGGATGTTCGGCCTCCACACCTTCCCCGACGACCCCGACTGGCGCGGCTGGTGGGGCGACGAACCGCCGTTCCGGATTCCGGTGTTCGTGCTCACCCACACCGCGCGCCCCAGCCTCGAGATGGAGAACGGTACCGCGTTCCATTTCATCTCCGCGAGCCCCGAGGAGGCGCTCGAGCGGGCGCACGCGGTGGCGGGCGGAAAGGACATCCGCGTGGGCGGAGGCGCCAGCACGGTGCGCGAGTTCCTCAAGGCCGGGCTCATCGACCAGCTGCACGTCGGCATCACGCCGATCCTGCTGGGTCGGGGCATCCGGTTGTGGGATGAGCTGCGCGGCCTCGACACCGGCTACACCGTCACCACGGAGACCGCGCCGAGCGGCATCATCCACGTCACGTTCCGCCGTTGACCCGACGGCGATCTGTCGCCCTCAGGCGGTGCGATCGAGGGCTGTGAGCAGACGGCCGACCGCGCCGCCGAGGTTCCAGTCCTCGGCGAGCCGCTCGAGTTCGGCGCGATCGTCGCCCGTCACCGGATGCAGCTTCGCACCGGCCTCCTCGAGGCCCGGCAGCTTCAGATCGCGCACCACCTTCACGACCGTCGGCGCCACCGCCAGGTAGTCGGCTGCCGCTTCGAGCTTCAGCCGAACGGATGCGGAGACTCCGCCGTGCGCATCCGTCGCCGCCGCGAGCAGCCCGTCGAGCGTGCCGTACTCGCCGAGCAGACCCGCCGCGGTCTTCTCGCCGATGCCGGCCACCCCGGGCAGGCCGTCACTGGAGTCCCCGCGCAGGGTCGCGTAGTCGGCGTACTGCTCGGGAAGCACGCGGTACTTGCCCACGACGACCGAGTCGGTCAGCACCTCGAGGTTCTTCATGCCGCGAGCGGTATATATCACCCGGACACCTCGGGCGTCGTCGACGAGTTGAAAGAGGTCGCGATCGCCCGTGACGACATCGACCGGCAGATCAGCGTGGCTCGCGTACGTGCCGATCACGTCGTCGGCCTCGTGCTCGGGAGCGCCGACGACCGCGATGCCGGCGAGGGCGAGCGTCTCGCGGATCATCGGGATCTGCGCCTCGAGCGGATCGGGCACCACCTCGACGTCGGGCGCATCGGCGACCACCTCCGCCACCCGGTGCGCCTTGTAGCTCGGGATGAGGTCGACCCGCCACTGCGGCCGCCAGTCGTCATCCCAGCAGGCCACGAGATGTGTCGCGTCGTAGTCGGTGGTGAGCCGGGCGATCATGTCGAGCAGACCCCGCACGGCGTTGACGGGCGTGCCGTCGGCCCGCCGAATGGTGTCGGGCACACCGTAGAACGCCCGGAAGTACAAAGACGCGGTGTCGAGAAGCATCAGTCGATCGGCCATAGCCGATCCTGACACGGATGCGCCGCCCGGCGCAGGTCTGCGCGGCATCCGTCTGAGCATCCCCTCCCGGTCTGCCCATCGGCGCTCTCGTTCAGCAGAATAGGGGCATGACCGGAGTCGCCCCCACGTCCACCCTCGACGGATGGGTGCGCTCCCCCTTCACCGGCGGGGGCAGCACCTACGACTGCTACGAGAAAGGGTCGGGCCCGGGCGTCGTGCTGATTCCCGAACTGCCCGGCATCACGCCGCAGGTGCTGGGCCTCGCCGAGCACCTCGTCGACGAGGGGTTCACCGTGGTGGTGCCTTCGCCGTTCGGGGTGCCGGAGAAGGAGGGGAGCCCCGGATACACGCTGCGCACGATCGCCCGCATCTGCGTGAGTGCGGAGTTCCGGGCGTTCGCGCTCGACGCGAAGCGACCCATCGCGGCGTTCGTGAGGGCGGTCGCCGCCGATCTGAACTCCCGCACGCCCGGCGCGGGTGTTGGCGTGATCGGGATGTGCTTCACCGGCGGGTTCGCGCTCGCGGCGGCGGTCGACGACGCGGTGCTCGCATCCATCGTCAGTCAGCCGGCGGCGCCGTTCCCGCTCGGAAAGGCGCGGCAGGCCGATCCCGGGCTGTCAGCCGGCGAGCTCGACCAGGTCGCCGCGCGAGCGGACTCCGTCGGGTTCTGCGCCCTTGGGCTGCGGTTCTCCGACGACAGCAACTCCCCGCGCCCGCGCTTCGAAGCCCTCTCGCGGCGCCTCGGTGACGCGTTCGAGGTGATCGAGCTCGACTCCTCCCCCGGCAACCCGGGTGGCTTCTCGCAGCGTGCTCATTCGGTGCTCACCAGCGAGGTGCGCGACACCCCGGGGCACCCGGCCCTACTCGCTCGCGCCCGCGTGGTCGCGTTCCTCCGCACCCACCTCACCCCGGCCTGAGTCGACGCCACATCAGAGGCTCTGCCCGATGTCCCAGAGACGGTCGGTGCGACCGTTCAGGGCCTCGGCCACCGCGATCGCCTGGCCGTCGGAGAGCGACGCCACGTAGTCGACGACCCCGCGCCCGCGGCCCAGACGGTGCAACGCCGACGCATCCGTGTCGTCGAGCAGGTAGGGGCGCTCGGCCGCGAGGCGCTCGTACCCCGTGGTGGCCAGGTCGACCATCTCGATCAGCCGGCGTGGCACGCGTTTGCGGTCGTAGTCATCCTCGAGCCAGTCGGAGAAGGCGCTGACGAGACTCACGAGCACCTGGCTGAGCCCCCGCTGGTACATGGCGATGTCGGGTCGGTTGAGGATGAAGTGCTTGTGCACGAACTTGAGCACCTTCACCTCGTGCCAGGCCCGACGGTCGAGGGTGATGGCGGCGGTGCGCGGAGTGTCGGGGGGAGCAGCCACGATCGAGCGTTCGAAGTGCGCGATCCAGCGGCTCGTGAAAGTCGACAGCCGCCGCTCGGCCGCGATCGACCCGTCGAACACCGTCGAGAGCAGGCCCTCGACGAGGTCCTCCGACACCACGGCCACCGCATCGGCGAACGCGTCGTCGTCGGCGACCCACGGATCGTCGCGGTGGATCTTGCGCCGCAGCGCCTCGATCCCCTCTCCCGCGTGGTTGCGCACGCCCTCGACCTCGAGCTCGGGCGCGTCGAGCCGGCGCAGCTGGGCGGAGTTCTCGAGCCAACCCCTGAACTCGCGCGACACCGCCACCTGGCTCAGGATGCCCGCACGGTAGAAGTCGTCGACGTCGTGGATGGAATACGCGATGTCGTCGGCGATGTCCATCACGGCACACTCGAGCGACTGCTCCCAGGGTGCAAGGGCCGGCGCCGAGGCCCGGGCGTCGAGGAGGTCGTCCTGCTCGAGGAAGTAGGCGGAGTACTTGCGGGCCACGACGGCGTCGCCGACCCGCTTGAGGCCGCGCGGGAGATCGGCGGGGTCGTGGTCGCGATCGGGGTCGAACGACATTCCCTCCAGCTGCGGCGTCCACGGATATTTCGACACCGCCGTGCGCACCGCAGCGGTGAGATTGAGCCCCGCGGATGCGCCGTCGCAGACATCGAGCACCGTGAGGATGCGGTAGGTCTGCGCGTTGCCCTCGAATCCGTCGCGGAGACCCAGCGTGTCGCGGGCGATGCGGTTCAGCACGTTCTCGCCCAGGTGCCCGAACGGCGGGTGGCCGAGGTCGTGCGCACTCGCGGCCGCCTGCACGACGACCGCGTCGCATCCGCCCGGCGACAGCTCGGGCGAGAGGGCGGGCGTCGTGCCGACCAGGGTGTCGTCGACCGTGACGGCGATGGCGCGGGCCACCGCGGTCACCTTGAGCGAGTGCGTGAGGCGGTTGTGGATGAGCGGGCTCGCACCGGCCTGCGAGATCACCTGCGTCACAGCGGACAGGCGCGAGAAGTAGGGCGAGAACCGCACCCGTTCGAGGTCGATGCGGTACTCGGGGTGATGCTCCGCCCGCTGGATGTCGTCGAGCGACTCGGGCTGGCGGCGTTTCACACGGGCGTCGTCGGTCACACACACTCCTCGTTCGTTCGCCCCATTCTGCGCCACAGCGCGCTCCGTGCCGAGTACCAGGATGCGTGCCGTCACGACGGATGCCCGCGATCGCGTTAGCGTGGGCGAAAGGTCGGTTGACGCGAAGGAGCACCGGTGCCACCTCGATTGAGTTCTCAGCAGATGTTCGCCGGCGGTCTGGCCCTGGTGGGTCTCGGCGTCCTGGCGATGACCTTCAGTTCTCAGATCGTCTTCGCGGTCATCGGCAACGACGCGATGGCGCTCTCCGTCGCATCGGGAATCAGCGGCGCTCTCGGGCAGGCGATCCTCACGCTCGGCGTGGTGCTGGTGGGAGTCTCCCCGCTGGCCAGGATGCTCGAACGACCGTTGAAGAGGCCCGACGAGCGCACGGTGCTCATCCGCGAGAGCCTCGACCGCCGCGCTCGGGCGAGGCGGCGACCCGGCTCGTGACCTGCGACGGGTAGCCTGGCCTGGTGGACATCAGCCAGCTCCGGCACTTTCTCGCGGTCGCCGACGAGGGCGACTACTCGCGCGCCGCGAACGCGGAGCACGTCTCGCGCGCCACGATCCAGGCATCCGTCGCCCAGCTCGAAGCTGAACGCGGCGAGACGCTCGTCGAGGCCGACGACACGGGCGTGGCGCTGACCGAGGCGGGCCTGGCGTTCCGGGCCGAGGCGCGCGGACGCGTCGCGAGCGCTCCCCCGCCACCGACGAAGGCCGGCGGCAAGGCCAAGGCCTCGAAGGGCAAGGGCCGCGCCCCCACCGTGAAGGGCGAGCCCCTCCCCTACAAGAAGCGCCAGGGCCGCTGACCCTCCCCCCAGTGTCCTCGCGAAGTCGCCCTAAGTAGGCCCAACGAGGAATCCAGAGCCGACCTAGAGCGACTTCGCGACGCCCGCGGCCTCGAGGGCGCGCGCGACTCGGGCGGCGGTTCCCGAAGGGTCGCCGTAGAGGCCCGCTTTGCGCACCTGGACGACCGTGCGGTCGCTCTCGCGCACCGACTCGAGTCGGCGCAGATCCTTCTCGTACTGCTTCGGGTCGGTGCGGTGCTGCTCTCCGTCGTACTCGACGACCACGCGGTGCTGCCGGTAGAGCAGGTCGACGCACGCGATCCAGCGGCCGGATGCGTCGAACACATCCTGGTTGAGCTCGGGCTCCGGTAGGCCGGAGCGCACGAGGAGAAGCCGCAGGTGCGACTCGGGGCGCGACGCCGATCCCTCGCGCACATCCGCGATCGCCCGTCGTAGCGCTCGACCTCCCCGCCCGGCGAATGCCTCCGCCCGCCGGGTCAACTCGGCCAGGGAGACGAAAGGACGATCGTCTCCATCGGGGCGACGCGGGCGAAACACGAGGTGATCCGCGGCGGACACCAGGTCGTCGTGCTCGAGCACCGTGCCCAGCTGGCACCATGCGGATGCGGCATCGACGACCCGGAGGCCGTACCGTTCCCGGATGCGCACGCCTGCGTCGCCGAGCCGGTGTCCGCGTACGCCTGCAGACCGCGGGATAGCCCCGGCCATCCGCACCGCGACGTCGAGGGTGTACGACTCGCTGAGGCCTCGCGGCAGCGGAACCCGCCACAGCAGTGCCGCCGTCACGTGGCTGAACACGTGAGACGCCGGGGCCCGGCCCGCGTACGCAGCGCAGAGCCCGAGCAGAGTCACCTGTGCGCGGGCGTCCACCCGCGCCCCGCGGAACGGGCGTGCGAGGTCGGTTCCGAGCATCCGGTCGCGGCTCAGCCCTGCGGCGAGCCCTTCTCGCACGGTGAACGCCCGCGCCGACAGCTCGGCGGGCAGGGGCTCGGGTCGCGGCATCCGCCCATCCTGCCGATTCCGCCCTTCCCCTGCAGAACTTATCCACACCCCCACGCATAGAGCTCGCGAAGTCGCTCTAAGTCGGCTCTGTGGTGCCATCAGAGGCGACTTAGAGCGACTTCGCGGGCGATGGGAGTGGGTGCGCGGAGTGTGACGGAATGTGGCGGGGCGTTGGACAGGGGAAGGAGGGGCGCAGAGCATGGCTGTATGAGCAAGCAGATCCGCTTCAACGCCTTCGACATGAACTGTGTGGCCCACCAGTCCTCGGGGATGTGGCGGCACCCCGACGACCAGTCGTGGCGCTACAAGGAGATCTCCTACTGGACAGAGCTCGCCAAGCTGCTCGAGAGCGGCTCGTTCGACGGCATCTTCATCGCGGATGTGCTCGGCACCTACGACGTCTACGGCGGCTCGAACGAGGCCGCCATCCGGCACGGCGCCCAGGTGCCGGTGAACGACCCGGTTCTGCTCATCTCGGCCATGGCGGCAGTGACCCGGAACCTGGGATTCGGGGTGACCGCGGGAACCGCGTACGAGCATCCGTACCCCTTCGCCCGCCGGATGTCGACCCTCGACCACCTCACCGGCGGGCGTGTCGGCTGGAACGTGGTGACCGGATACCTGCCGAGCGCCGCCCGCAACATGGGCCACGACGACCAGCTCGAGCACGACCAGCGCTACGACGTGGCCGACGAATACCTCGAGGTGCTCTACAAGCTGTGGGAGGGTTCGTGGGAAGACGACGCGGTCATCCGCGACCGGGAATCCGGAGTCTTCACCGACCCGTCGAAGGTGCACGAGATCGGGCACCACGGCACGCACTTCACCGTTCCGGGCATCCACATCGCCGAGCCCTCGCCCCAGCGCACGCCCGTGATCTACCAGGCCGGCGCGAGCCCCCGCGGCATCGCGTTCGCGGCCGGTAACGCCGAAGCGATCTTCGTCGCCGCCCCCACCAAGGCGGTGCTGAAGGGCACGGTCGCAAAGATCCGCGACGCGCTGGAGGCGGCCGGCCGGCCCCGTGACTCGGCCAAGATCTACACCCTGCTCACGATCATCACCGACGAGACCAGTGAGAAGGCGCACGCCAAGCACGCCGACTACCTGCGCTACGCCAGCGAGGAGGGCGCACTCGTGTTCATGTCGGGTTGGATGGGCATCGATCTCTCGCAGTACGACCTCGACGAGCCGATCGGCAACGTGAAGTCGAACGCCATCCAGTCGGCGGTGTCGAACTTCCAGTCGGCCAACGAGGACGGCAAGGAATGGACCGTGCGCGACATCGCCAAGCTCGGCGCCATCGGTGGCCTCGGCCCCCTGATCGTCGGCTCGGCCGAGGAGATCGCCGACCAGCTGCAGGAGTGGGTGGAGGAGACGGATGTCGACGGCTTCAACCTCGCGTACGCCATCACCCCCGGCACCTTCGAAGACATCGTGACCTTCGTGATCCCGGAGCTCCGCAAGCGCGGCGCCTACCCCGAGGGCTACGCGCCCGGCACCCTGCGCAACAAGCTGCACGGCCGCGGCGACCGCCTGCCGGCCGAGCACAACGGGGCGCGGTTCACGGTGGGTCAGGCGGTGCGCTCCTAGGACCCATTGCCGCGCGCCGGGCGCGGGGAGCACAATGACGTATGGGCTCGCATGCGAGTGACCCCGCGGCCGCGACCGGCCCCGACCCTGTACCCGTCTCGGTGCGAGCGCAACTCCTCGCCACCGAGCACTGGGGGTTGCTCGCGGCCCGCAGCACGGCTCAGAACGAGGTGCTCACCCGCATCGCGATCTTCTTCACCCTCGTCTCGGCCGGGCTGGTGAGCCTGGCCCTGATCGGCCAGGTGACCGACTTCGCCGATTCGTTCTCGGGGTTCTCGCTCGGCATCATCGGCTTCGTCTGCTTCGTGGGCTTCCTCACGCAGATCAGGGTGTTCGCCGTCGGCATGGAAGACCTCATGTACGTCATCGCCATGAACCGCCTGCGCGGCGCTTACGCCGAGATGGACCCGGGCATCGAGAAGTACTTCATGGCGTCGCGGCACGACGACCGGATCGGGTCGACGCAGACCTACTACTTCTTCCTCCCGCGCCGCACCGAGGTCGCCCAGCTGCTGGCGAGCAGCATGATCTTCGTCGCGGTCGTCAACACCGCCCTGGTGGGGCTCTTCGCCGGCGCCTTGGCGATGTCGCTCGGCGCCGAATACTCCGTCATGATCGCGGTGGGTGTCGCGGCCGGACTCGTCTGGCTCATCGTGACGGTGTATCTCGGCGGCAGGCACTACGACCAGGTCTGGGAACATCACGTGCCGCTGTACCCGAGCTGATCGTCAGGCCACGCGACGCGCGGGTAGCCCTTCGAGACGGCGGGAACGGATGCGCGTGTAGGCCACCGCGAGCGCCCCCAGCCCCACGAGCACCCCGGTGAGCGCCACGATGTAGACGAATACGCTCAGCCAGCCGTCGGTCGCGGGGTCGAGGAACGGATACGGATAGATCGCGCCGCCGCTCGCCGCCGCCCGGAGGAACGTGTACACGGCCCAGGCGACCGGGTAGATCGGCACGATCCAGAGCGACCGCCAGGGCAGCGACGGCCGGCCCGGTGCGAGCAACCAGTCGAGCAGGAGCAGCAGCGGTACCCAGACGTGCACCACCTCGTTCGGCCAGTCGAGCCCCGGGTAGCCCGTGGGCGGGATGTTCCGCAGCAGCAGGTTGTAGACGGCAGCGGTGATGATCGCGTAGGTGAGCGTCGCCATCCGCACCGTCGTGAAGAGCTGCGGATCGCGTGCGAATCGCAGGGCGAGCACGCCGCCCACCAGCAGCACGACGATGTTGAAGAGGCTGGTTTCGATGGTGAAGTAACTGAAGTACTCCCAGGGGTCGAACGCGTTGTTCGCAACACGGTCGCCGATCTGGATGCCGATGGTGACGGCGAGACCGACGCCGACGATCAACCGCACGACTCCTGCGATGCGTCTGCCCACGTCGGGGGTTTTCGGCGACGGCTCGGATGGAGTGCGATCGGCGGCCATCGCCTCACCCTACGCGGGCTGGGGCTGCGTGAACATCACCTCGAGGGCCGACTCCAGATGGTCGGTGGTGCCGGTCGAACGCATCACCACGACCCCGCCCTGGATGGCGGCGACCATGGCCCCGGCGAGCCGTTCTGCCTCGATGCCGGAGTCAGCGCATCCGGATGCCTGCATCGAACGGATGCCCGTGCCCAGCGCCCCCTGCCACTCGTGCGGGCGGCCTGACGCGCTGGCCACCTCCTCGCGACTCGCCAGAATCCGCCCTGTTCTCGCCGCGAGAGGGCGGATAGTGGCGAGTCGCGATGAGGGAGGGGGTGTCCCCGCACCCGCTAGCGAGGGGCGGGGACGGTCGGGCCGTGGGGGGCGGCGCCGGCGGCGTGGCGACCGAGGCGGAACGCCGGGCCGGCCGCGAGACGGAAGTGCCGGAGCGCCCGGCCCCAGAACGTGAGCGGGCGCAGGCCGCAGGCGCGGAGCGCCGGGCCGTGGTCGAAGGCGACGACCGTGGCCGCACCCAGCGCCACGGTCCAGGCCGCGGCCGCCGCGAGCATCCGCCCCGCCGGCGACACCCGCTCGAAGCCGGCGCGCAGCTGGTCGATCTGAAAACGGATGTGCTCGACCTCGTCGGTCAGCACCCGCTCGGCCACCCCTCGGATCACCGGGTCGGGCGACCCGTGCAAGGCACCGAAGTACTCGAGCGCCACCGTCTCGGCGATGAGGAACAGGGTGATCTCGGTGCGCAGCCCCATCAATCGGCGGAGTACCACGAACGCGCCGTCGGACCAGTGCTCCGCGAGCGGCTCCACCCCGAAGCGCTTCAACGCACTTCCGAACAGCGCCGAGTGCTTCTGCTCCTCCTGCACGAAGAGCACGAGCGCTGCGTCGTAGACGACGTCGCCACGAACCCCGGCTTTCGACATCAGGCCTGTGCCCTCGCCGCGCTCACCCAACTCGAACCGCTGCAGCGACTGCGCGATGGCCACGCGGTCAGCGCTCGAGAGAGGTGACGCCGACCCCCACGGGATGTGCGCATCCAAACGGTCGTGTCGGGCCAGGTTGGCCTCGAAATAGTCCGCCCACACCGCGAAGGCGCTGGTGCCTGCGCTCGCCTCCGTGGTCGCGTTCGTGCTCGTCTTCGACAACTCCTGCTGACGCATCCTGACTCCCTCATTCGGCTCACGGCAGTTGTCCCTGCCGCGTTCGAGGTGTTAACGTATCGAATAACGATATGAAACGCACGTTTTTCGATAAGGGAGTTGTCATGACACGACCGGTACTCGTCGCGCTCCGTGTGCTGCTCGTCGCACTGTTCGCCACGTCGATCGTGGCGCAGCTGTTCGCCCACGCCGTGGCCGAGTCGGCTCTCGCGCCGGTGCCCGCCGTCGTGGTGACGGCGTTCGCGATCGCGGCGATCGTCTGCGTCGAGATCGTGATCGCGTGCGTCTGGATGCTGCTCGGCATGGTGCGCGACCAGCGCATCTTCGAGGAGCACGGGCACTCCGACCGCTGGGTGAACGCCGCGATCGGTGCGCTGGCCACGGCCGCCGCGATCGGGACCGCGACGCTGGTCTACCTCCTGCTCGCGCGTGCGACGGAGACACCGGCGGGCGTGACGATCGCGATCCTCGCGGCGGTGACCGCCGGAGCCGGGGCGGCCCTGGCCCTGCTCGTCGTGGTCATGCGGCAGCTTCTGCACACGGCCATCCAATTGCACAGCGAGCTCGCCGAGGTGGTCTGATGGGCATCGTCATCAACCTCGACGTGGAGCTCGCGAAGAAGAAGATGTCGGTCACCGACCTCGCCGCGGCCATCGGGATCACCGTGGCGAACGTGTCGGTGTTGAAGAACGGGCGCGCGAAGGCGGTGCGATTCTCGACGCTCGACGCCATCTGCGAGGTGCTCGGCTGTCAGCCGGGCGACATCCTGAGCTACGTGCCCGACGACGTCTAGGGGTTCTCGCCGTTGGCTGCGGCCTCGATCCAATCGACCCCCGCGTCGGAGAAGAAGAAGCCCGAGGCATCCGTGTCGCCGAACCACCAGGCATCGGAGTCGATCACGCCGGCCACCCGGGTGATCTCTCCCACGATCTCGGCCGGCACCGCGTCGCCGTTGTTGTCGGCCAGCCACTCCCGCGTCGCGGGCGTGAGTTTGGGCCACCACTCTTCGATTCCCATGCTGGCAGTATCCCTCTCCGAGAACGGCGGGGCCAATAGTCGCGCGCCTTCAGGGCGGCCGTAGCCTGGACGCATGAGCACGATCGCGCCTCCGACCGTCACCTACGACCACGCACTGCACGTCGCCCCGGCCTGGTGGCGCGGGGTGCTCGCCATTCTGTGCCTCGTGGCGGCGTACTTCGTGACGTCGTTCCTGTTCAGCGCCGTGGCCGTGCTGATCGATCTGGCCACGGGCCAGTACACGATGGACGAACTGGCACGCGGGTCGCTCACCCTCACCCCGGCGCTGATGCTCGCCAACAACCTCGCACTGGCGTCGCTCTGGCCGATTGCCATGCTGCTGCAGTGGGCGTTCTTCGGCGTGCGGCCACGCTGGCTCTCGTCGGTGGTGGGGCGGTTCCGCTGGCGGTGGCTGGGGCGGCTGGCGACCGTGATCGTGCCCGTCTGGATCGTGTACGTCGGCGTCTCGTTGCTCCTCGGGCCGATCGACCCGATCGATCTCTCCGGTTCGGTGATCGCGATGGTGCTGATCGTGCTCTTCACCACGCCGCTGCAATCGGCGGGCGAGGAGTTCGGCGCGCGGGGACTCATCCAGCGCTCCGTCGGCTCGTGGTTCGGCAGCCCGATCGCCGCTTTCGTCGTGGGCACCATCGTGTCGGGTGCGCTGTTCGCGACGGCGCACGCGGCCGCCGATCCGTGGCTCATCGCCTACTACTTCGTGTTCGGCGCCTCCGCCTCCTTCGCCGCCCGCGGAACCGGCGGGCTCGAAGCCCCGGTTCTCGTGCACGCCACCAACAACGTGCTGCTGCTCGTGCCCACCGCGCTGATGGGCCAGACCGATCAGGTGTTCGAGCGCGGCGACGGCACCGGCGGACCGATCATGCTGCTGCCGATGGCGCTCTGCGTGGCCGCCGCGGTGTTCAGCACCTGGTGGGGCCGGAGAGCGGGCGTGACGACCACGGCTCCCTACCCGCCGTCGCGTGCGACGCGGGAGGTCGCTCTCGTGTCACAAGACGGATGACCACTCGGTCGTAGTGGAGGAACGGGTCACCACGCACTCCGCGTGGCCCCGGAAGCTCCTCCAGCGAACGAAAGGCAATCTCATGAAGATCGTGGTCATCGGCGGCACCGGACTCATCGGCGGCAGACTCGTCGAACTCCTCCGGCAGGCCGGACACGAGACCGTGCCCGCCTCCCCCTCCACCGGTGTCGACACCATCACCGGCGACGGACTGGCCGACGTGCTCCGCGGCGCCGACGTGGTCGTCGACATCCCCAACTCCCCCTCGTTCGACGACGCCCCGGTTCTCGAATTCTTCGAGACCTCCACCCGCACCATCGTCGAGGCGGCCGCCGCAGCGGGCGTGCGTCACCACGTGGTGCTCTCGATCGTCGGAGCCGACCGGATGCCCAACATCGGCTACATGCGGGCGAAGGTCGCGCAGGAACAGATCGCGTCGGCCGGTCCGATCCCCTCCAGCATCGTGCGGGCGACGCAGTTCTTCGAGTTCATCTCGGCCCTCGCGGAGGGCGGCGCCGACGGTGACGTCGTGCGGCTCTCCTCGGTGCTGATGCAGCCGATCGCCGCCGCCGACGTGTCGGCCGCCCTCGCCGTCGTCGCCACCGGCGAGCCGTTGAACGGCGTGATCGAGCTGGCCGGGCCGGAGCCGCTCCGCCTCGCCGAGCTCGGCACCCGGGTGCTGGCTGCCCAGGGCGACCCTCGCACGGTCGTGGTGGCCGACGAGCTGGGCTACTTCGGCGGCAGCGTCACCGACGAGTCACTCACCCCGGGCAACGACCCCCGCGTGACCGTGCAGCAGTACGGGCCGACGCGGTTCGCCGACTGGCTGACCTCCTCGTTCCCGGCATAACCCGCCGCGCCCTGCGCCATTCGTGCCCGAGCGCGCCTTCCTGGCCTGCGCTCGGGGGACGAGTGCATTCACCCGCGCCCTCGGTCGCGGAAGGCGCGTACCCTGGAGGGGTGAGCATCCGTTCTTCCGCCGCTACGCCCTCGGGGCGATCGGAGGTCGTCGGCGCGTCGTCCGCCGGCATCAGATAGTCGTCTGCACCTCGATTTCTTTTTTCTCCGCCCGCGTCTCGCACCGCTCTTCGCCGTGCGGGCGCCGGCCGAATCGATTGGCGACATCCATGCTCCCCCTCCGCGAAAGCACCATCCGCGCAGCGTTCGTGAACGCGACGCGCAAAGAACTGAACGACCTGACCCTGCCCGCCGGTTTCGACGAGATCGACTGGGCGAAGCTCGACTACCTCGGCTGGCGCGACCGCAAGAACCCGCGGCGCGCCTTCGTCGTGGTGCCGGTTGACGGCGAACCCGTGGGCATCATGCTGCGGCAGGCCGAGGCCACCCCGCGCACCCGGGCGCAATGCTCCTGGTGCCGCGACGTGCACCTGCCGAACGACGTCGTGTTCTTCAGCGCGCGCCGCTCCGGCGCAGGCGGACGCAACGGCAACACGGTGGGCACGCTCGTGTGTTCCGAGTTCGAGTGCTCGGCGAACGTGCGCAAGACACCGCCGGTGGCCTACGTCGGCTTCGACGTCGAAGCGGCCCGCGACGAGCGCATCGCGAACCTCCGGATGCGCGCGGCCGGGTTCGCAGCGGAGGTTCTGCACGAAGGCTGAGCGCGGGCGGGGCCGCCAGGAGGCACCATGGATGCATGACCACGTCACACGTCACCGTCCAGCTGATCGGCGGCCCGACGGCCCTCATCGAGATCGGGGGCCTTCGCCTTCTCACCGACCCGACCTTCAGCCCGCCTGGGCCGCAGCCGTCGGGCGCGTCGATACTGACGAAGGTGACCGGTCCGGCGGTCTCAGCCGACGACGTCGGGGCGATCGACGCCGTGCTGCTCTCGCACGACCAGCACCCCGACAATCTCGATGAGGCAGGTCGCGCCTACCTCCCCCGGGTGCCGATCGTCGTCACGACGCAGCTGGCAGCCGAGCGATTGGGCGGCAACGCGGTCGGCGTCGGGCCCTGGACGCACACCGAGCTGCTGCGCCCCGAAGGCGGCGTGCTGCGGGTGGTCGCGGTGCCCGCCATCCACGGGCCCGATGGCATGGAAGCGTCGTCGGGGCCCGTGATCGGCTTCGTGCTGCAGGGCGAGGGCGTGCCCACCACCTACGTCAGCGGCGACAACGCGTCGCTGCGCGTGGTGGAGGAGGTGGCGCACCACCTCGGCCCGGTGGAGATCGCCGTGCTCTTCGGCGGTGGCGCTCGTGTCGCACGGCTCAACGCTTACTTGACGCTCACCAGTCCTCAGGTGGCGCAGGCGGCGGCAATCCTCGGGGCCCGCGCGGTGGTGCCGGTGCACAGCGAGGGCTGGGCGCACTTCACCCAGTCGCAGGCCTCTCTCGCGGCAGCCTTCGAGGTGGCGAACCTCAGCGATCGCCTCGTGCTGCTGGCCCCCGGAGAGTCCCGCACCCTCTAGCGGGCACGACACCCGCCGCCGACCCTACGCCCGCCGGCCCGCCCACTCCTGGAGGCGCGGGAGCTCCCACGTCGTCACGATCCGCTCGGGGGGCACACCGGCCGCCACAGCGCGCGCTGCACCGAGGTCGAGGAAGGCCAGGTGCCCGGGGGCATGCGCATCCGAGTCGATGCTGAAGAGGCATCCGGAATCCAGGGCCAGCTGGATGAGGTCGTCGGGCGGGTCCTGCCGCTCCGGCCGCGAGTTGATCTCGACCGCGACGTCGTTCGCCGCGCAGGCCGCGAAGACCGCTGCGGCATCGAATTCCGATGGAGGCCGCGTGCCTCGCGACCCCTCGACCAGTCGCCCGGTGCAGTGCCCGAGAACGTCGGTGCGGGGGTCGTCGACGGCGGCGAGCATGCGTTTCGTCATCGTCGCCGAATCGGCGCGCAGCTTCGAGTGCACACTGGCCACCACCACGTCGAGCCGCTCGAGCAGGGCTGTCTCCTGGTCGAGGGTGCCGTCTTCCAGGATGTCGACCTCGATTCCCGTGAGCAGCGTGAAGTCGGGGCCGGTGACGTCGGAATCGTTCAGCCCGGCGACGACGTCGAGCTCTTCTTCGAGACGTTCGGGCGAGAGCCCGTTGGCGACCGTGAGACTCGGCGAATGGTCGGTGAGAGCGAGGTAACGGTGCCCGAGAAAGCGGGCGGCGGCGACCATGCTCGGGATGTCGGTGGTGCCGTCAGACCAGTCGCTGTGCGCGTGCAGATCGCCGAGCAACCGGCCACGGAGCTCGGCGACGTCGGCCGGCAGCGTCGACGCCGTGCGCTCCCGCAGGTCGGCGAGGTAGTCGGGAACGCGGCCCGCCAGTGCCTGGGTGATGATCTCGAAAGTGCGCGATCCGATGCCCTTCGTGGCCTTCAGCCGGCCATCGGATGCGCGTGCCGCCAGCTCGTCGGGCGTCCATTCCCCCACCACGGCCGCCGCCCGCCGGAAGGCTTTGACCTTGAAGCCGGGGGCGAGCTCGCGTTCGAGCAGGAACGCGGTCTCGTTCAGGGCGTCCAGCGGGTGCATGCTCCGACCCTACCCACCAGCTGGGCGCGCCACTCGGTCAGGGCTGAGAGGATTGGGGCATGTCCGACGCCCCACCCGATCCCGCCGAGCGCCCGACCGACCCCGCCCACCCCGCCGATGCGCCCGCTCCGGCCGCCTCGGTGCGGTCTCGCCGCCAGACGTTCACCCGCTGGGCGCCCCTGATCTCGGCCGTCATCGCGGTCGCGACCATCGCCGCCGACCAGCTCACGAAGCTGTGGGCCGAGACGGAGCTCACCACAGAGCGCACCCCGCTGCTCGGCGACCTGCTCGGACTGCAGCTCATCTACAACCCCGGCGCCGCGTTCTCGATCGGCGAGCAGTTCACCTGGATCTTCGCCGTGCTCGCCGCCCTGGCAGCCGTGGCGGTGGGCGTCATCGCCTACCGCACGCGGTCCCGCGCCTGGTCGGTGGCCTGGGGACTGCTGCTCGGCGGCGCCGTCACCCACCTCGCCGACCGCCTGTTCCGTGCGCCCGGCTTCGGCGTGGGCCACGTGGTCGACTTCATCGCCTACGGCAACTGGTTCATCGGCAACATCGCCGACGTGGCCATCTTCGCCGGAGCCGTGCTCATCCTGGTGCTGTCGTTCCTCGGCCTCAGGATGCGCCCCGCGGCTCCGGAAGCGGCGCCCGACCCCGCTCCTGCGCCTTCGTCGTCGTCTTCGCCCCAGGCCTGAGCTCCCCACCGACTCCACCGAGTGCATCGAGCAGTTGACGGACATCCGGCAGAGCAGCCTGCTCGGCGGCAGGCAGCGCCTCGTACGTGTACGTCGACACTGCCATCGGCGCGGTGGTGCCGCTCAGGGCGTACCGGACGGTCTGGTCGTTTCGGCCGCCGCAGACGAGGATGCCTACCGACGCGGCGTGCGACGGCCGCCGCAGCCGATCGTCGACCAAGGCAACGTAGAAGCCGAGCTGGCCCGCGAACTCAGGCTGGAATCTGCCTGTCTTCAACTCGACGACCACATATCTCAGCTGCTCGACGTGGAAGAACAGAAGGTCGAGAGAGAAGTCGTCGCCACCCACGTCGAAATGCACCTGCCTCCCCACAAAGGCGTATCCGGCGCCCAGCTCGCGAAGGGTGTCGACAATGCGGTCGGTGAGGGCCTGCTCGAGTTCGCGTTCAGCGACGACATGAGTGAGGTCGAGGAAGTCGAAGACGAAAGGGTCTTTGGAAAGTTGGCTGGCGAGGTCGGAGCCTGCAGGGCCCAGGCGCGCGTCGAAGTTCGACGGTGACGCTCCCACTCGTTCTCGCGTGCGATTCATGATCTGATTGAGGAGCACATTTCTCGACCAGCCGAACTCGGCGGCGCGCTCGGCGTACCAGTTTCGGTCGTCATGGGTCTCTAACTTGTCGAGGATGACCATCAGATGGCCCCACGGCAAAAGTCCAGCAGCGTGCTGGACTTTTTGCTGGAGGTTCGCTCCCAGCTCTGGCCAGGCCTGAGCAAAAGCTCGCATGTAGAAGAGATTCGACCGTGAGAACCCCTTCATCGACGGGAATTCAGCGCGAAGATCTTTAGCCAACTTCCCGACGACAGCATTACCCCACGATGTACGAGCGAGGATGGTTGCCCCGATCGACCAGTAGAGTTCGATCATCTCAGTGTTGACGCGGCGACGGATGGAGAATCGGGCAGAACGAACTCGCTCCTTCAGCTCCATCAGGGTCGATGCGTAGTCACCTGGTTCGAGAACGGTCGAATCTGCCACGGTACGATCATAGATCGATATCGAGCAATGCTCAGATCCTGCATCAGAGCAGCTTGCGCTCCAGCGCCCAGGCCGTGAGCTCGTGGCGGTTCGAGAGCTGGAGTTTGCGCAGCACGGCCGACACATGCGTCTCGACCGTCTTCACCGAGATGTAGAGCTCGGTCGCCACCTCGCGATAGGCGTAGCCGCGCGCGATGAGGCGCATGACCTCCTGCTCGCGCTGCGAGAGCCGGTCGAGCTCGTCGTGCGTGGCCGCCGTCTCGCCCGCCGCCGCTCCGAAGGCGTCGAGCACGAAGCCCGCGAGCCGGGGCGAGAACACCGCGTCGCCATCGGCCACGCGACGGGCCGCATCCGAGACCTCGGCTCCCGAAGAACTCTTGGTGATGTAGCCGCGCGCGCCGGCGCGGATGACACGCACGACGTCGTCGGCGGCATCCGAGACGCTCAGCGCGAGAAAGAGGGTCTCGGGCGACGATGCGGCCGAGCGCTGGATGACCTCGGCCCCACCGCCGCCGTGTCCGCCGGGCAGGTGCACGTCGAGCAGCACGACCCGCGGCCGTGTCGCCCCGACGAGTGCGATGGCGTCGTCGACGGTGGCCGCCTCGCCCACCACGAGCAGTGTCGGGTCGAGCTCTGCGCGGAGGCCCGAGCGAAAGATCGAGTGGTCGTCGACGATGGCGATGCGCAGGTCGGTCATGGTTCTTCGGTCTCTCGTTCGGCGATCGCGGAGCGCGCGGGGGTGGGGGCGGCGGGCGTGGCGGGGGGCTCGGAAGCCCCGGAGGCCGCGACGTCGGATGGCTCGGCGGGCGCCGGGCCGCCGGGCGAGGCGGAAGCGGATGCCGCGGGCGAAGGCGTCGCGGAGGCCTCCGACCCGACCAGACCTGCGCCCTGCATCGGCGTGTTGGCCGCGGCGACGGGGAGGCTCAGCCGCACCTCGGTTCCCGCGCCTCCCCGTCCGGCGCCGATGACCGCCGTGCCACCGGCACGCTTGAGTCGCCCGATGATCGACTCGCGCACGCCGAGCCGGTCAGCCGGGATGGCGTCGAGGCTCATGCCCGGCCCGCGGTCGGTCACGATGAGCTCGATCCGTTCCGGGCCCACTTCGAGAAAGATCGAGACGTCGCCGCCCGCGTGCCGCGCAGCGTTGAGCATCGCCTCGCGCCCCGCAGCGAGCAGGCTCTCGGGCGCCGGAACGGATGCCCCCACGGTCACGATCTCGAACCGCACGGCGTTGTTCTCCTCGATCATGGCGGCCAGCCGGCGCAGCTCGCTCGCCAGATCGCGGTCGTCTGCCGGGGCGGTGTCGAAGAGCCAGTCGCGCAGCTCCCGCTCCTGGGCCCGCGCGAGCCGGGCGGCCTCACTCTGGGCTCCCGCCTTCTGCTGGATGAGCGCGAGCGTCTGCAACACGGAGTCATGCAGGTGCGCCGCGATCTCGGCGCGCTCCGCCGCGCGCTCCAGTGCGGCCCGCTCCGCCCCGAGGTCGCGGGCGAGCCGCACCACCCAGGGCAGCGCCACCAGCGCGACACCGAGCAGCACCGAGACGGCCGCGACCACCACGGTCCACACGTTGGGTGTCTCGCCCGTGATGAAGAAGAGCAGGATGCCCGTGGCCACGAGCACGAGAGCGCCGAGCGACCGCACCACGAGCGTCGGCCCGGAGGTGGTGGTGCCCGCTCGCAGATCGGCGAACTGGCGCCAGGCGAGTGCGACGCCCGCGAGCACCACGATTCCGGGGATGACGACCGCGAGCGGCACCTCGACCCCGAGGCTGCTCGCGACGAGCGCGCCCCCTGCGCCGATGAGCGCGAGCCCCAGGAGAATCTCGGTGACGGGCGCGCGCCTCAGCTGCTCCGCCCGGTGACCGTCGGCCTGCCCGCGTGACCCGGCCGGAGTCGTGAGGCTCTCCCGCATGCGGGGCTCGCGCGCCGCATCCGCCACCGGCGTGGTCGCCCACAGCCAGGCGTAGAGCAGGATGCCCGCCCCTCCGCAGAGCGCCAGCAGCACGGCGACCGTGCGCACCACCGCCACCGGCGCGCCGAGGTGATCCGCGACGCCCGCACACACGCCGCCCACCACGCGTAGGCGCGGGCGCACGATCGTGGCGGTGGTCTCCATTCCAGCATCCAAGCAGGTCGCGCACCCTCACCACACTCTCGGGGACGGATCTCAGGGTCGAATCAGGGTCATCCCCGATATCGGCGCGGCGACGCCGTCGCCAGAATCGAAGCATGTCGTCGTCAACTCCTCCCCCCACTCCTCCCGCGCCGCCGCAACCGGTGGGCGCCTCGTTCTTCGCCTGGCTCCGCAGCCTCGGCGTCACGCGCCGCGACGATGCCTGGGTCGCCGGCGTCTGCTCCGGCATCGCTGCCCGCACGGGGCTCGACGTGCGGCTCGTGCGCGGGATCGCGATCGTCATCGCGATCCTCGGCGGCCCGATCTTTCTCGCTTACGCCGTGGGCTGGGCTCTGCTTCCCGACTCACGCGGGAACATCCACGCCGAACGTGCCGTGCACGGTCAGTTCACCTATCCCATGATCTTCATCGGTATCGCCGCCATCCTCACCTTCCTGCCGTTCATGCGCGGCATCTGGTTCGACGGGGCGCCGCACATCTGGGGCATGCCGGACTGGCTCGAGATCACGTTGCGCACACTCTGGGTGCTGGCACTGATCGCCGGCGCGATCTGGCTCACCGTCGTCATCGCCCGAAGCGTTCCGCGAGGACCCGGGGCAGGCTGGGGCGGCGCCGGCAGTGCGGATGCGGGCAGCCCCTTCGCTGCACCCGCCGGCTACCCGGCCGCTGGCTCTGCGAACGCGGCGGCGGCGACGGCGAGCGCCCCGACGGCACCCGGATCTCCCACCTCCACGACGGCACCGGATGCCGCGACGTCTCCAGTGGGTTCGGTGCCCGACGCGGGTGCCGCCTCCGCCGAACCCGCGTCCGGGTTCGCGTCCGCCTCCGCGACATCCGTGCCGCCCGCCGATTCGTGGTCGTCGCATGCGGCCTGGACCCATCAGGGCAGCACCGATCACGGCTGGAACCGCGAGCGGCACGAGCAGGCGCGAGAGGCGTCGCGCGCCCGCACCGCAGCCTGGCACGCCGCGCATCCGCGCCCCCACGGCGCCGGTGCGGCGTTCTCCTCGGTCGTGCTCGGCATCGCCCTCGTGGCAGCAGCCGTGGTGGGAATCGCGTACGGCGCGGTCGTGCCCGACGGCAAGCTCGTGCTGGTGATCTCGATCGCAGCGCTCGTCGTGATCGCGGTCGGCATCGTGATCGCGGGCATCCGGGGTCGTACGAGCGGGGGACTCGGACCCTTCGCCTTCCTGCTCGCGATCGTGGTGCTCTTCACCGGGGTGCTGCCGGCCGGCACCGACGTGCAGCCGTTCGGAACGCAGAACATCGATGTGAGCCGCGGGGTGGCCGACGGCGCGGACAGCTACCTCGTCATCGCCGGCAAGAGCGTCGTGGACGCTCAGGATCTCACCACCCGGTCGCCCGACGACACCGTCGACGTGTGGCTCGGCGCCGGCCAGGCCGAAGTGCTGCTGCCGGAGGGTGTGCCGGTCGTGGTGGAATCGCACGTGTTCGCCGGCACCGTCAGCTCGACGCTCGGCACCGAACGCAGCGGGGTGCTGATCGACGACGACCGGCTGTTCCCGGCATCCGGTTCGCCCGCGGGGATCCCCGCAGGATCGGATGCCGACCGCGTCGCCGACGCGAAGGCCGCGGGGATTCCCGTGATCCGCATCTGGATGCTCGCCGGCAGCGTCACCCTCGTGCCCGAGAACGAAAGGTAGGGACATCATGACCGACAACCTGAACGTCGAGGGCGCTGAGGCCGACCGGACTCCGCCCACCGCCCCGACCACAGCGGCGCCCGCCTCGACGACGTCGACAGCACCTCCGACGGCCACTGCGACGCCCACTGCGGCGCCTGCCCCTCCGGCCGATGCGGCGAAGCGCCCCCGCCCGGCGCAGTTCGGCACGATCGTCTGGGGCATGCTGCTCCTGGCGCTCTGCGGCTTCGTCGCGCTCGCTCAATTCGGCCCCGGAGTCGACGCCGACCGCTACCTCTGGGCCTTCATCGCTGTCATCGCCGCGGGAGTCGCCCTCGTGGCGGTAGGAATCGTGGCCGCCTTCCGGCGCTGAGGGGGCGGGCTTCTCAATCGACGGGAGCTGGGACCACAATGGCAGCATGACCGAACCACTCGCCGCCGTCGTCGCGGTCGTCGCCGTGACCGGCGCCAGCGCGCTCGGCGCCGCCGTCGTGGGGGGCGTCTTCTTCGCGTTCTCCGGGTTCGTGATGCGCGCGCTCGGCGACACCACCCCGTCTGCCGGCCTCGCCGTCATGCAGGCCATCAACCGCACCGCCGTGCGCCCGCCCCTCATGATCACCCTGTTCGGCACCCTGCTCGCGGGGCTCGCCGCGTGCATCCTTCTCGTCGTCACCCCCGCCGGACCAGCACTGTGGTGGGCGGTCGCAGGCGAAGCCGTCTACCTCGTGGGGGTGATCGGTCTGACCGTTGGGTTCCACGTGCCGCGCAACAACGCGATCGATCGGCTCGACGCCGGGTCGACGGATGCCGTGCCCGAGTGGAGCACGTATCTCACCGAGTGGACCCGCGGCAACCACGTGCGCGCCCTGGCCGGCGTGATCGCCGCCGTGCTGTTCGGCATCGCGGCCGGGCTCGCGTCGACCCTCTGAGTGCAGCACGCGGCCGGCCCTGCGAGTCGCCCCGCTACAGCAGCCAGCCGTTCGACTCCGCTATGCGCACCGCTTCGGCCCGCGTGCGCGCCCCCGCCTTGCCCATCGCGCTCGAGAGGTAGTTGCGCACGGTGCCTTCACTGAGGTGGAGGCTCCGGGAGATGTCGGCGATGGTTCCGCCCGTGCGCGCCACCGCGAGCACTTGCTCCTCCCGCTCGGTGAGCGGACTGTCACCACTCGTCAGCGTCTCGGCCGCGAGCACCGGATCGATCACCCGGATGCCGCGCGCGACATCCCGCACCGCGGCCGCGAGCGCCCGAGCCGGCGTGTCTTTCACCACGAAACCGGTGGCACCGGCCTGCAGCGCGCGCCGCACATAGCCCGGACGACCGAAAGTGGTCACCATCAGCACCCGGCACCCGGGCAACGCCTCCCGCAGCTCCGCTGCCGCCGAGATCCCGTCGAGTTCGGGCATCTCGACGTCGAGCATGGCGACATCCGCCTGCCGGGCGATGGCGAGGTCGACCGCCTCGCGCCCCGTTCCCGCCTCGGCCACGACCTCGATGTCGGGCTCGAGCCCGAGCAACGCGGCGAGCGCCCCGCGAACGAGGGCCTGGTCGTCAGCCACGAGAAGACGGATGCGCGAACCGCCAACGTCACCACCGGCACCGGTCGCCGCACCGGCCGTGCCCGTCATCGCGCCACCCGCAAGAGGTAGCCGCCCTCGGGCGAGCGACTGATGCGTAGCGTTGCTCCGGCTGCCTGCGCGCGTTCGGTCAGACCCAGGATGCCGTTGCCGGGTGGCCCGCCGATCGCGTCACCGTACCCGCTGTCGCCGTGGCTTTCCGAACCGCCGCCGGCAGCACCGACGGACGGCCCGCATCCGTCGTCGGCCACTTCCACGAAATCCGACCCCAGCGACACCCGCACGTGCTGCGCGCCCGAGTGCCGAACCACATTGGTGACGCCTTCGCGCACCACCCAGCCGAACAGCTCTCGATCGCCGGCCGGCACCACGTCGGCGCTTCCCGGCAGTTGCGCCGCGATGCCGGCCGATTCGAGCGCCGCCCGTGCTCCGGCGAGCTCCGACACGATGCTCACCCCGCGGTATCCGCTCACCGTCGCCCGCACGTCGCCGAGCGCACCCCGCGCCAACCCCTCCAGTTCGAGGATCTCGCCCTTCGCCCGCGCCGGATCGACGTCGAGCAACCGGCCGGCCAGCTCGGCCTTCACCGTGATGACCGTCAACGAGTGCCCCAGGATGTCGTGGATGTCGCGGGCCACTCGCGACCGCTCCTCCTGCACGGCGAGCCCCGCGAGCTCCGCCTGCGTCGAGCGCAACTGGTCGATCAGCTCGATCTGCCGTCGGAACGCCCCCATCAGGAGCGACACCGACACGGTGATGGCAGGGATGGCCCAGACCGAGCCGCTGCCGGGGTCGACCTGATATTCGGCGACGAGTGCGAGCCCCGCCAGCAGCAGCACGAACGCGACCAGGAGTCGCGGACCGATTCCGCTCATCCCCGCTGCCACTCCCACATAGGTCCAGAACACGGCGATGTTCCAGCCGAGCGTCGGCAGCACGGTGAAGGTGAGCGCGAACAGCACCAGCGCCGGCACCAGTTTGTATCGCGCCGGCAGCGCCCAGGAGACAGGCGGCGCAAGCATGAAGACCGCCCCGAAGACCGCGGTCTGGGCGATGCCGATCCAGCGCAGCGCATCGGGCTCGGGCCGCTCGGCGATGGTCACCACGACGGCCACCAGCCAGACCAGCGCCAGCCCGGAGCCCACATACCACTTGCGCGCCTTGCGTGACACGATCAGCGCCCGCACACGGGCGAGATCCGTTCGCCGGGTGTCGCTGGTCATGGCGCCGAGCATAATCCGCGGTCCTGACACTGATTCGAGCACTCCGCCGACTCAGACCCGCTTGGTGTCGCGCCGGAACGCGAGCGCCGCGCCGACGCTGAAGATGACCAGCCAGAGGATGACGTTGCCGAGCCCGAGCAGGTCGAATCCCGACCCGGTGAGCGGAGCGCGGGAGAGCTCACCGACCCCGTAGACCGGCAGCCACACCCCGATGTCCTGCATGATCACCGGGAAGTTCGACAGCGGCACGAACAGCCCGCCGAAGATCGCCAGGAATCCGAGGATCGGGCCGAGGAACTGCATCACGTTCTCGCTCGGCACCAGGTAGCCGAGCAGGAGACCCAGCGCGGTGAAGATCACCGAGGTGAGCCACGCGATGAGCCCGCAGGCGAGCCACTGTTGCCAGTCGAGTTGCACCCCGCTGATCGCGCCGGCGAGAAAGGCGCCGAGCACCGAGATGAAGCCGAGCATGAGACCGGCGATGATCTTCGTCGCGATGTTGGCGATCGGATTGAGCGGGGTGAGTCGTAGCTGGCGGCTCCAGCCCATCGAGCGCTCGATCGCGACCGCTCCGCCCGCAGCCGCCGAGGAGAACATCGATCCGTAGACCGCCATCGACACCATGATGTAGGCGGCCACCGACACGCCGCCCTGCGCCACCGGGGTGGTGGAGAGGGGCGTGTTCAGCTGCGGAACACCGATCACGATGTAGAGCACGATCGGCAGGGCGAGCGTGAAGATCAGCGTGCGGCGGTTGGCCAGTCGGCGCTTCAGCTCGATGCCGAGCAGGGTGAGGTTGAAGCCGCCGAGGGGAGGCACGGTGCGTTCGCGCGCGGTGGGTGTGACGAGAGTCATGTCAGTTCTCCGTTCGAGGAGCCGAGGGGGAGACGGATGCGGTGGAGCTCGCTCCGGCCGGCGTCGCGGCCGCCCCGGCGGTTCCGGTCAGCGCGATGAACGCGTCTTCGAGGTTGTGCGAGGTGATCTCGAGGTCGCGCGCATCCGTCTGGGTCAGCAGGTAGCGGGCCACCGCATCCGAATCGCTGGTGGCGACCAGCACCCCTTCGCTGCGCACATCGACGCTCGTCACCCCCGGGATCGCGGCGAGCGCCACGTGATCCGGCCGCGTCAGAGTAGCCCGCACGGTGCGGCCGGAGGCGAGGTTCTTGATCTCGGCGCTCGTGCCGTCGGCCACGATGCGCCCCTGCCGCAGCAGGATGATGCGGTCGGCGTAGGCGTCGGCCTCGTCGAGGTAGTGGGTGGCGAAGACGACGGTGCGTCCGCGGGCGGCATCGGCGCGGATGGCCGACCAGAAGTCGCGGCGGCCTTCGACGTCCATGCCCGTGGTGGGTTCGTCGAGGATGAGCAGTCCTGGGTCGGGCAGCAAGGCCATGGCGAATCGCAGCCGTTGCTGCTGGCCGCCGGAGCACTTGCCCACCATCCGATCACCGATGCCCAGGATGCCGGCCCGCTCGAGCACCTCGTCGACCGGTCGGGTGTCGCTGAACAGGCTCGCCGTGAGGCGCACGGTGTCGCGCACCGTGATGTCCTTCAACAGGCCACCTGTCTGCAGCACCGCCGACACGAGGCCGCGCGCGATCGCTCCGCGCGGCGTGTTGCCGTAAACCTCGACGGTGCCGCCGTCGGGCTTGGAGAGTCCGAGGAGCATGTCGATGGTCGTCGTTTTGCCGGCGCCGTTCGGGCCGAGGAACGCGACGATCTCGCCCGGGCGCACCCGCAGGTCGACACCGTTCACGGCGCGCACCGAGCCGAAGTGCTTGATGAGGCCGCGGGCGTCGATCGCGAGCGCGTCGCGTTGCGCTCCAGATGGAGCGGCGCGGCCGGCCGGTGCCGTCGTCGGAGCCTGTGATTCGTTCATGGTCCCAGTCTGGCGAGCGGATGCGCGGCCTCTCGCACACAAGCGTCACCGGCCGGGCATGACATCCGTCACATGCGGATCACGGACGGCGTTCGGAAGCTGCGGTGTGCGATCGCGGGGAGGCTCAGGGGCGCACGACGAGCACCGTCTTGCCGGGCTTGTGCAGCCGCGGGCCCTCCTCGAACGCCGCGCGGCCCTCGGCGAGCGGGAAGGTCTGGGCCACGATCGGCCGGAGGCTCCCGTCGTCGACCAGTTCGGCGAGGCGTCGCAGCTCCGCAGGATCGGCACCGACCACGAAGAACGTCGCCGTCACATCCCGCCCGTCCGTCAGCTCGGGGAGCGGCGGAGCCGTCAAGGTCACGAGTCGCCCGCCGGGCTTCACGAGCTCGAACGCTCGCGCCAAGCTGGGGCCTCCGACGGTGTCGATCACGACATCCGCGGGCTCCAGAACGTTGTCGTCGGTGGCGTTGGCGTAGTCGATGACCAGATCGGCGCCGAGGTCGAGCACCAGACCGAGGTCGCTGCCCCGCGCGGTGGCGCTGACGGTGGCTCCGAGGATGCGCGCCAACTGCACCGCGTAGACACCCACGCCGCCCGAGGCACCGCGCACCAGCACGTGCTCGCCGGGCTGCACGCGGGCGTGGTCGACGAGTGCCTGCCACGCGGTGAGCGCCGCGAGGGGAAGTGCGGCGCTCTCGGCGTGACTGATGGAGTGCGGGCGGATCGCGGCATCCGCCACCCCCATCACGACGTAGTCGGCTGCTGCTCCATCGCGGGTGAAGCTGATGCGGCCGTAGACCTCGTCGCCGACCGCGAACTCCGTCACGCCTTCGCCGAGGCCGCCCACCACGCCGGAGAACTCGTGCGAGGGGATGATCGGGGTGCGGTCGGTGCCGTCGGCGTGCTGCCACGTCTCGTCCCAGGTGAGCTCCGCGAAGGTGATGGCGGCGGCGTGCACCTCGACGAGGATCTCGCCCGGCCCCGCCACCGGCACGGGGGCGGACTCGAACACCAGGGTCTCGGGGCCGCCGCGGGTGTGCGCTCGGAGTGCTCGCATCGTCGACATGTCATCCTCCCGTCGGGTCGGCGCGCGTCACGTGCGCCTGCCTCCACTCTGCTCGCCCGGCCCGCGGCTGTCCACGGTCGCCCGGGTCGCTCTTCGGGAGGAGGAGGCTCGCACGACCGGCCCTCCAGGGCGTCGTTCTCCGCAGCTCCTCCCGAAACGAACCCGGCTCGGCCCCCGTTGCCGCCCCTTCAGGAGCCCGCCTCCCAGTGCGGAGCCCGCCTCCCATTCGGGAGGAGGAGACTCGCACGACCGGCCCTCCAGGGCGTCGTTCTCCGCAGCTCCTCCCGAAACGAACCCGCCCGCCGTCGGCGGCCGCGGGCATACTGGGCGCATGGTGAAATCGGCGACGCGCAGCCGCACTGCGGCCCGCGAACTGCTGCTGCGGCGGCTCGAGACGCAGTGGATCGCGCCTCCCGCCCGTCCCGCCGGCACGGCCGGCCGCGGCATCGCCGACGTCGCCCGCCACCTGCTCGCCCTGCAGGCTCAGGATTTCGGGCAGGCGGTCTGGGCCCTCGGCCTCCGATCCCCCGGTGCCACCCGCGCCGACGTCGCGGCGGCACTCGACGGCGCTCAGGTCGTGCGCTCCTGGCCGATGCGCGGCACCCTGCACTTCAGCACCCCCGACGACCTGCGCTGGATGCTGTCGCTCACCGCCGCGAAGACCATCACCGGCGTCGCCGCCCGGCACCGCCAGCTCGAGCTCGACGACACCGTGTTCGGTCGCGCCCGCCGCATCGCCGCGGCAGAGCTCCGCGGCGGCGGCTCGTTCTCCCGCGACGAGTTCTTCGCTCTGCTCGAGGCCGACGGCATCCCCACCAAGAACCAGCGCGGCGTGCACATCATCTGGTGGCTCGCGCACGACGGTCTGCTCTGCTGGGGTCCGACCCGAGGCACCCAGCAGGCGCTCGTGCTGCTCGACGAGTGGGCGCCGCCGGCCCGCGACCCACACGCCAGCCGCGACGACTCGCTCGCGGAGTTCGTGCTGCGCTACTTCACGGGCCATGGGCCGGCGACGCTGAAGGACTTCTGCTGGTGGTCGAAGACTACGGTGACGGATGCGCAGCGCGGCCTGGCGCTCGTGCGCGACCGGCTCACGGAGACCGAGATCGATGGCGTGACCTTCTGGATGCGCGACCCGGCCGACCGAGACGCCTCGGCGGGTCGGCACGACGGGAGTTCGCGCCCGGCGGCGGGCGCGCATCCGTCTCCCCGCCGACGCCCACCCGGGGTGCGCGCCCTCCCCGGGTTCGACGAGTACCTCCTCGGCTACCAGGACCGATCGCATGCCCTTCCCTCCGAGTTCGCCGACCGGATCGTGCCGGGCAACAACGGGATGTTCCTCCCCATGATCGTGTCGCGGGGCGAGATCGTGGGCACCTGGCGCCGAAGCGTCACGGCGAAGAAGGCCGAGGTCACCGCCGAGCCCTTCACGGCGTTGAGCAGCACGGAGCAGCGCGGGTTCGTGCGCGAAGTGACCCGCTACGGCCGCTTCCTCGGGGTTCCGGTGACCATCACGGATTCCGCACCAGCCGACCACGGCACCGTCGGCAACCAGGGCCAGGGCCAGGGCCACGGCGCCGGCGACCCCGACGGAGACCGCGCATGACCCACGCCTCCATCACGCTGCAGCCGAGCGGCTCGCTCGCCGAGATCGCGCCCGACCCGGTGGTGCCCGGTTCCTTCGTGCTCTCGATCGGCGGCACCGTGCAATCGCACGTCTCGCTCGGCGACCCGGGCTCGCTGTTCTACGACTACGTGCGCCGCATCGGCAACGCGATCGACGGCATCCGGATGCCCGGCGAGCCCATCACCGCCGTGCACCTCGGAGCCGGCGCCCTCACGCTGCCTCGTTATGTGCAGGCGACCCGGCCCGAATCCGAGCAGCACGTCATCGAACTCGAGGTGAACCTCGTCGACTTCGTCACCGCGCACCTGCCGTTGCCCGCGGGAACGGATCTGGCCGTGCATCCGGGAGACGCCTTCGAGCGCCTCGCCGATCTCGCGCCGTTCCTCGGCGGCCAAGCCGACCTCGTGCTGGCGGATCTCTACCAGGGCACCAACACTCCGCCTCACCTCCGCACCACGGCGTTCTTCGAACGCGCCGCCGACCTGCTGGTTCCGGCGGGCGTGCTCGCCGTGAACGTGGCCGATGACGACGGGCTGCCGGCACTGCGCGAGCAGCTGACCGCCCTGGCGCCCGTGTTGCCGCACCTGCTCGTGCTCGGTCCGGCGTCGGTGCTCCGGGATGCGCGCACCGGCAACGCGGTGGTGCTCGCCTCCCGCTCACCCGCGCTGTTCGATCAGGCGGACTCGTTGCGGCTGGCCGGCCCGCATCCGGGCGCGGTGCTCTCGAGCGAAGACGACTCGCTCAACCGGCTCGTGCGCGCTCTGCACGACGCCGACCCGGATGCCCGCCCCGGTGTCGGTGGCGGCGACTAGCGTAGAAGAACACCGGAGCGAGAGGACGGTGCACAATGTGCGGCCGATTCACGATGAGCGCCGAGACGGATGAACTCATCACCGAGTTCGTGGCGCGAGGCGGCAAGCTCGAAGACTGGCGTCCGTCGTACAACGTGGCGCCCACCGAGACCTCGCCGATCGTGCGCGAGCGCCTCATCGAAGGCGAGCTCGTGCGCGAGATCGACTCGGCCTCCTGGGGGCTGCGACCGGCGTGGGCGAAGCAGGGCGGTCCGGCGCCGATCAACGCGCGACTTGAAAGCGTGGCCACGAACGGGTTGTTCCGCAACGCCTTCGCCCAGCGCCGCTGCATCGTGCCGATGAACGGTTACTTCGAGTGGGAGGCGACGCCGACCGGCAAGCAGCCGCACTACATCCACGCGCCCGAGAGCATCCTGGCGGCCGCCGGGCTCTACGAGCTGAAGAAGGAGACCGATGGCTGGGCGCTCTCGTTCACCATCATCACCCGCGAAGCCGCGGATGCCTCCGGCGAGGTGCACGACCGCATGCCGGTGTTCCTCACGCCGGACACGTGGGATGCGTGGACCGAGCCGATCAAAGTCGAGGAGACCTCCGCCAAAGAGGGGCTCGTGGCCATGCTCGACCGCTCCTCGCTCGCCGTGGCGAGCACCATCACCACCTACCCGGTCTCGAAGCGCGTGAACAACGTGCGCGACACCTCGGTGGCCAAAGACGACCCCACGCTGATCGAGCCGATCGCGGTCTAGCCGGGCGCTCAGCCCGCGAAGGGGCGCACAACCGTGCCGCGCACACCGGCGGGTGCGGCGAACACCGAGCCCGCGAGCGGCTGCTCGTCATCGGCGAGCCCTTCACGCGAGGTCGTGATGTAGAGGGTGCTGAGGTCGGGCCCGCCGAAGGTGCACGAGGTGATCTTCGAGACCGGCAGCTCCACGACATCCGTCAGCGTTCCGGATGCGTCGTAATGGTGCACCGCTGATCCCCCGTACAGCGCCACCCAGACGCCGTCCTCCGCATCGACCCAGAGACCGTCGGGGTCGCCGGCCCCCTCCTCCACGTGCACGAACGGCCGCCGATCGAGCAGCACCCCGTCGACGTAATCGAACACGTCGATGCGCCGGGTGCGCGAGTCGACGTAGTACATGCGCGAGTCGTCACCGGTGAAGCCGAGTCCGTTCGAGATGGTCACGTCGCCGAACACCCGCTCGGCCGTCCGCTCCGCGTCGAACCTCCACACCGTTCCTGCGCCGGGCGTCTGCTCGTACGACATCGATCCGCAGAGCAGCCGCCCTTCCGGGTCGCATCCGCCCTCGTTGAACCGGATGCCCGCACTCGCCTCCCACAGGGGTTCGCCGGCCCACTCGCGGCGCCCGTCGGCATCCCAGAGCGTGAACTCGCGCTCGGTCACCACAACGAACCCGCCGTCGACCCGGGGGCGCACCATCGCGGCGACGGTCGAACCCGTCGGCATCCGGTCGACCGACCCGTCGGCGCCGAGCGTGAGCACGTCGCCCCGCATCATGTCCACCCATTTCAGGCCGCCCCAGGCGTTTGACCAGACCGCCCCTTCGGCGTGGAACGCAATCGGATCGGTGACCTGCTCGGCGCTGACCATGTTCGCGTTCCCCCTCGTGTCGTCAGTCCATCATGGCAGCCGCGTCAGCCTCATCCGACCCATCTGCACCACCGACCTCATCCACGACTTCGACCGCGTCGACCAGGGTCACCTCCCAGCCGTAGTCCTCCGCGCGCCGCCGCAACGCCTCGGCATTCACCGAGCACCGCGAGGCCGCCGATGTGGCCGACGGCGACGGATACAGCTCGCGAATGACCAGCGGCGGCACGAACCGCCCCCCGAGACCGGAGCGCACCTCGCATCGGTCGGTCCACCAGCGATCGGTCGAGCGTCGCACCGCGGTTCCCGCCGGCACCTCCGCTCGCAGCACGACGAGCGCCTCGTAGCCGTGCTCGTCGAGGTCGCCGAGCAGCGTCTCGAGGTGCTCGGTGCTCGAGAGGGTGCCCAGGATGACCACGTTCTCCTGGTGCTGGAGACTGCGTTGGCGCATCCGGTTCGCCACCGCGGTCGACTCGGCATGCACGAAAGCGGACAGTTCACGCACCGAGACGGGGCGCCCGTCGGAGAGCCGCTGCGCCATCCATTCGTCGAGGCGTCCGCTGTCGCGCGACTCGATGAGCAAGGCGTCTTTGAAGGCGTCGGCGTCGATGTGCCGGTAGCCGACGAGGTCGGCTCGGCTGGCGATCGCCGTGGTCTTTCCTGCACCGGGCGGCCCGGCCGTGATGACTGCGGTCAACGGCCCGCTCTGCTCGGGTTGCATCTCGGCGAGGGCGGCGTCGATCAGGTCGTCGTGGAAGCGCAACCGCGCGGGCTCGTACAGCTCGCCGTCGGTGGAGAAGAGCGTGCGCGTCGTACCTCCGGCCGCTTCCGTCCACGGGTCGGAGAGTCCCGCCCGTTCGAGGCGCAGCGAGAGCTCGGCTGCGACGACGTCGGCGCTCACGATCGCCCGGTGGCGACCGTTCGCACCCGCTCCCGCAGCTGGTCGTACTCCACCTCCGTCAGCAGACCGTCCTGGAACGCCTGCCCGAGCTGCGCCGCGTTGCCGGATGCCGACACGCCGCCATCGTGGGCAGCACCGGCCGACGGCGGAGAGGAGGTCATCGTCATCGCCAGCAACTGCTCCATCATCTGCTCGTCGGTGCAGTCTCCGACCGCTCGGTGCAGGATGATCTCGCGCGGTGATTCCTCGAACGACGCGAGTCGACGGCGCTTCAGCCGCCGCGACACCTCGGGCTGGGAGAGACCGACGAGTTCGGCGATGGTGCGCTGCGAGAGACCTTCGTCGTCGAGGCGCAGGATGTCGCGCCGGAGGTGGAGGTCGGCGAGTTCTTTCTGGCTGCGCGACAGCAGCGCACGCCGCACGGCGGGCAGAGCCAGGAGTTCCGGAGTCATCAGACGCACCTTTCCATACCAAAAGTATCACCCTCTTGTCACGGCGGCCGAGGAGGAGGACCCTTGGTGCCAGATATGCAGACGAAGTGGTCGGGAAGGCGGCAATTCTCATGCGCGTCAATGCTGTGCTGTGGTGGATTCTTGCAGCGTTCTTCGTGGTGGTGGCCGTCGCCTACATCGTGTGGAACCTGGTCTCGAACGGTGCCGTGGAATGGGCGGGCACTGTTGGGCTCTCCCTGGCCGCAATCGCTTCGATCTTCCTTGCCTTCTATCTCACCCGGGCGCATTCCGCCGAACACGGCGAACTGCCCGAAGACCGCCTCGACGGCGAAATCGACGAGGGCGATCCGGAGATGGGGTTCTACAGCCCGTGGAGCTGGTGGCCCATCATGCTCGCGGGTTCGGCCGCCCTCCTGATGCTCGGACTCGCCGTCGGATTCTGGATCTGTTTCATCGGCGCTGCCTTCCTCCTCATCTCGGTGGTGGGCTGGGTGTTCGAGTACTACCGCGGCTACTTCGCCCGCTGACGCGCTCGTCTGCTCGCCTGCTCGCCTGCTCGCCTGCTTCAGGGCAGGGTGTCTACAGTGACAGCATGAAGGCCTTCCTCGTCACCTCTGCTGCCACCGGTTCCGTCGACGACGTCACCCCGCCCCAACCCCGATCCGGGCAGGTGGTGGTCGGCATCGATCACGTCGGCATCTGCGGCACCGACGTCTCGCTGTTCGCTGGAGACCCAGCACGTCTCGCTCAACTCGATCTCTCGTTCCCCCTCCGGCTCGGCCACGAGTGGGACGGCCGGGTGATCGAGGTCGGAGAAGGCGTCGACCCCGCGTGGCTCGGCAAACGGGTGACCGGTGACACGATGCTCGGCTGCGGCCGATGCGAGCGCTGCCTCGACGGCCGGCATCATCTCTGCGCCGAGCGGTTCGAGATCGGCGTGCGGGGCAACTGGCCCGGCGCCCTTGCCGAGCGGCTGCTCGTGCCCGTGGCCGCGTTGTACGAACTGCCCGACGCCGTGACCGCGGAGCTGGGAGCGATGGTGGAGCCCGGGGCGAACGCCTGGCGCAGCGTGCACACCGCCGGGGTGCACGAAGGATCACGGGTGCTCGTGCTCGGCACCGGCACGATCGGGCTGCTCAGCGCCCTGTTCGCGCGGGCCGAGGGGGCCGAGGTACACGTGCTGGGCCGCGACCGCGAGGCCCTCGAGCTCGCGCGATCGCTCGGCGTCACGGGCGCCTGGACGCAGGACGCCTTACCTGCACTGACCTGGGATGCCGTGATCGACGCCACGAACGCCGCTTCGATGCCGCAGTTCGCGGTCGATGTGGTCGAACCCGGGGGCCGCGTCGTGCTGGTGGGCATCTCCGGCGAGCCGAGTCTGATCGATTCGCGCGTCGTGGGGCGGAAGGATGTGACCGTCGTCGGCATCCTCGGCGGCTCGGCCGGCATCCAGGCGACCATCGACGCGTACGCGAGTGGGCGGGTCGATCCGCTCCCTTTGATCTCGCGGATCATCGGCCTCGACGAGGTGGCCGCCGCGCTCAGCGGGGCGCGGCCGATGAAGTCGTCGGGTGCGCCGAAGGTGCTGGTCGACTTGGCGCGCTAAGACGTCCGCGGCACGGGTAGCCGGCGCGCCACCACATGCCCGCATCCCCCGCACCCGCGCCCCCCTCTCCCTCTGCGACCACCCCAGGCGCCACCGCCAGCGTTCGGGCGCGCGTGCATTTTCGGGAGGAGGAGATGGCAACGAGGGTCGTATACGGGGGTCGTTCGTTTCTCCTCCTCCCGAAAACGACGCTGGGCGCCCCGACGCACTGACAGACTGGCCGCGTGGAGATCGCTGGGCCGCCCGCCGCGCCGCCGCCCGTGCCGGCGGCGATCCGCGCGCTGGCGGGCGACGACCGCATCCGCGCCGTCTGGCTCAACTCGCTCGGCGGCCTGACCTTCGAACTCACCGCGGCCGACTCCTCTCGCCGCTTCGCGAAGTGGGCGCCGGTCGGCTCAGGCCTCGACCTCGGCGCCGAGCGCGTGCGACTTGAGTGGGCCGGCGCCTTCGCGGCCGTGCCTCGCGTGCTCTCCTTCGGCTCGGACACCGACGGCGACTGGATGCTCACCGCAGGTCTGCCTGGAGCCAGCGCCATGAGCGCGTCGTTTCAGAGTTCGTCCGAGCGGAAGCTGCTCGCCGTGCGGGGCGTCGCGCGGGGGCTCCGAATGCTCCACGACACGCTCCCCGTCGACGCCTGCCCGTTCTCCTGGTCGGTCGCCGACCGGCTTACGGCCGAGCAGATCTCGGTCGATGCAGGGGTCGATCCCGCGCCGCCCGTCGACCGCCTCGTCGTCTGCCACGGCGATGCCTGCGCGCCGAACACCCTGCTCGACGCGAACGGCGTCGTCACCGGCCACGTCGACCTCGGATCGCTCGGCGTCGCCGACCGCTGGGCCGACATCGCGGTCTCGGCCTGGAGCACGGAATGGAACTACGGCCCCGGCTACGAGACCGCTTTCCTCGAGGCCTACGGCATCGCTCCCGACTCCGAGCGAATGCGCTACTACCGCGCACTCTGGAACGCCACCTGAGCGCGTCCGTTCACGGCGGCGGAGAGACAGCGAGCGGCCCCGTCAGTTCACGAGCGCCTAGCCGACAAGGTAACTAAGCTGGTTAGCGAATTCGAACGAATTGCGATGCACTGAACGCGAGGAGAGAGCGATGACCGACTCCACGACCGCCGCCACGACGACGACGAACCCGATCAGGGCCGACCGTGTGCGCCAGGTGGTGGTCGCGGCGAGCGCCGTGATCGCCGTGATCGGCTCGTTCATCGGATCGGGCGCGGCCGGCGGCACACCGATCCAGGATGCCGCGGGCGGAGCCCTGAGCGCCGACGCGACCCTCATCGCCCCCGCCGGCCCCGCCTTCTCGATCTGGAGCGTCATCTACACAGGCCTCCTCGCCTACGCGGTCTGGCAGTTCCTCCCCCGTCAGACGGCGAGCGCACGCCAGCGCCGGCTGGGCTACCCGATCGCCGTCACCTTGCTGCTGAACGCGGCCTGGATTCTCAGCGTGCAGGCGGGCCTGCTCGCCGTCAGCGCCGTCGTGATCGTGGTGCTGCTCGCAGCCCTCCTCGTGACCTTCGTGCTCGTCGTGCGCACCCGCCGACGCGGCCAATCTTGGGTCGAGTCGATCGTGGTCGACGGCACGGTGGGGCTCTACCTCGGCTGGGTCTGCGTGGCCACCGCCGCGAACCTCACCTCTGCCCTGATGGTCGCCGGTTTCGACGGCTTCGGCGGGTCTCCGGATGTCTGGGGCTCGGCCATCGTGATCGTCGCCGGTCTCGCAGGCCTCGCCCTCGCCGTCTTCGGGGGCGGGCGGCTGGCGCCGTCCGCAGCCCTGGCCTGGGGACTGGTGTGGGTGGCCGTCTCCCGCATCTCGGGCGAGCTCGTGTCGCCGCTCGTCGCATCCGTCGCCATCACCACGGCGATCGCGGTCGTGGTGGTGACGGTGATGATCCGCACCGCCACCGTTCTTCGGGCTCGACCCGCCGCCCGATGACGCTCAGCTGCACCAGTCGGGGAGGAACCCGGGCACACCGCGGGTGCTCGCACCGGTGCGGATGTCGACCAGCGACGTCGTCATGCCCGAGTATCCGGGCAGGGCGTAGCCGTCACTGACGCCGTCCGACGGGATCGTCTCCACGGCCAAGTACTGCCCGTTCGGTGACACGCAGAAGTCGCGAACCCGCGATCCGGCCACCGGTGGGCGGTAGAGCTCTCGGGAGCCACCGGCGTCCGAGGCCACGATGACCGACCCCACGACGGGGCTCGCTTCGCTGTAATCGACGTCGTCGTACTGCCCGATCGTGAGACTCCCTGCGAGCGTCACGATCTTCTTCGGGTAGTAGGCGGGATCGACGTCGGGAAGGGAGCGGTCGAGAGGCTGCTCGGCCCCGGTGGCGAGGTCGATGGTGGAGGTCGTCTCACCGTCGCCGACGATCAGCTGAACCCCTCCGGGAAGAAAGCCCAGCATTGCCGCATGGCGGCCGAGCGGGGTCGGTTCGGCGTCGGAGCCGGCGAGCGCATCGATCAGGTAGAGCTGCTGATCCGTGCCCTGCGCCACCAGCGACGACGTGCCGGGCACGAACTCCCAGTCCACGACCCGCAGGGGCTCGCCCGAGAATCCGGTCACCTCCTCGGCACGACCCGAGGTGGAGAACGGATCGACGACGAAGAGTGCGTTCTGGTACACCCGGTCCGAGGCATCCCCCTCCACTGTTCCACCGTTCACGGTGAACCCGAAGAGGTGGGCGCTCGGCGACGCGTGGAGGTTCTGGATGCGCCCGCCGGCCGGGGTGTGCACGTCGGCCGCGGCGCCGCCATCGACCGAGAGCTCGAGCGCGGTGCCGCCGTCGTCGCCCACCACCACGGCGGCGAGCGCCGAGCCGGCCACGGCGAATTGCTGGATGCGCGGCGCTTCGAACACGACGTCGCTGCGGGCATCCGCTCCGCCCGCCACCCCCGAGCGCAAGATCTGGTCGGGGGGCCGATCGGCGGCCGCCGCCCCACCCTGGCGCAGGAGCGTGTACACCTCGGGGTCAGGCGTCTCGAAGGAGTAGTCCAGCGCACCCGAGAGCCCCGTCGACGCCCCTTCGGCGCCGTCGACCCGAACGCGGTAGTCGGTGGCGTAGTCGAGCATGCCGGCGAAGGTCAGGGTGACGTCGGAGCCGTCGCTGGACACGTCGAAGGGCGCCGAGGGGGTGATCGACACCTGCTCCGGGTTCACTCCGACGAGCGGCTGGTCGGCGTGCAGCACGAGTTTCTGCGCGTCGCGGGAGATGACGGCGGAGAGATTGACCGATGCCGAGTCGAGCTTCGGGCCGCGCAGCACAGCGGCGAAGCCGAGCCCGGCGGCGCCGAGCGCGAGCACCGCGATGGTGGCGACGGTGGCCCTGCGGTACTCACGCCACCTCCGCGCATTCTGTCGCGGGCGGGCGGGCGGCGGATGCTGCAGCTCACGCCGCCCGGTCGCCGGTCGGTCAGTAGACATACGGCTCCGCCGGCTGGTCGGTGGCGGTGATCCGCGTCGGTTCGAACACGATCGCCTGCGAGCCCGAGACGCTCGGGTTCGCGCCGAAGCCCCCGTCGGCGGTGACCCAGCTGTCCACCGCGTAGTCATCCGCCCACCCGGGCAAGTAGACCGGCACGCCGACGGGTTGGGCATCCACGGCGCAGCACGTCACCACGAATCGGGCGATGTAGAACACGTTGTCGGAATCGTCGGGGTCGGGGGTCACGAAACCGGTGAGGGTGGCTGTCTTGCCCGCGAAGTAGTCTTCGCCGGCGCCCTGGCGCAGGAGCGATGCCCAGTCCTTCACGGTGAACGAGTCGGTGTCGCTGCCCACGAGATCAGCGGGCGGCGCCTCGGTGGTGCCCTGATCGGTGAGGGCGGCGGAGGCGTTGAGGTCGCGCTGGTCGACGGTCGCCGAGGTGAGCGTGGCCGGAGGCAGTACGAGCAGTGCGCCGACGGTGCCGACGACGATCAGGGCGGTGACCACTGTCCAGATCCACTCGCGTCGACGGCGCCCGGGGCCGGTGGCATGGCCGGTGTCCTCGTCGTGGTCGTGCCCGTCGTGGTCGTGCCCGTCGTGGTCGTGCCCGTCGTGATCGTGCGTCGCACGGGGAAGCACGGCGAAGGCCGCAATCACGATCGCTCCCGCGATCACCGCCATGATCACCGTGAATTCGACGTAGCGCGGATGGATGTAGAGCACCAGCTGACCGGCAGCAGCCAGCCAGACGATGGCCACGACTCCGACCAGGCTGAGCACGATCCCGCGCCAGCGGGAGAGCAGGCGGTCACGCAACGACGTTCACCCCGAATCCGAGAGCGAGGCTCGCCAGGGCGACGATCGCGACGAGCCGCACGAGGGTTCCGGTGGTGAACGTCGTGCGCATCAGCGTGATCATCTTCACATCGATCATCGCCCCGAAAGTGAGGAACGCCACGACGCCCCCGGGCAGGAAGGTCGACCCGAAGGCGAGGATGAAGAACGCGTCGACGTTGGAGCAGATCGCGATCACGAAAGCCAAGATCATCAGCGCCAGCACCGACCAGATCGGGTTGCTGCCGAGCGCCACCAGCAGGTCCCGCGAGAGCCCGACCTGGATGGCGCCGGCGATCGCCGAACCGACGATCAAGGCCGGGAGCATGGTCGAGGTCTCCTCGGCGAAGGCGAGCACAGCCCGCCGCACCTTCACCCCGCCGGCGAGCGAGGCATCCGGTTCGACGGCCTCGACGCGGCAGGCCGCTTCGAAACGCGGCGTCAGCAGCAGGTCGGGCCGCGGATGGAGGCTGAACAGCCACCCCACCAGGTTCGCGATCACGAACCCGCCGGCGATCCGCCCGATCAGGATTCCGTCGTTCCAGCCGAAGGCTTGGTAGGTCGTGACGATCGTGACGGGGTTGAGGATCGGCGCTGCGAGCAAGAACGTCATCGCCTCGGGAACGCTGAAGCCCTTCATGATGAAGCCGCGGGCCAGGGGCACGTTGCCGCACTCGCACACCGGCAGAAGCACGCCCACGAGCGAGATCGTGACCCGCCGCAGCCACGGGGTGCGTGGCATCACTCGCACCAGCCACCGGTCGGGCACCCAGAACCGCACCACGATCGAGATCAGGATGCCGAGGAACACGAACGGCAACGACTCGATGATCACGCTGGTCGAGAGCGTGACGAAATCGCGGACCCGATCGGGCAGGGCCGTCGCGTTCCAGCCCGCGGTCGTGATGCGCAGCGCGAGAAGCGCGAATGCGATCACCGCCCCGATTACGAGACCCCGGATCGCAAAGGCCCGCGAGGGCCGACGGGGCCCGGATCCGCGGAGCGGCCGCGCGCGGCCGACCATGCGCTCGACAGCCCGCTCGCTCACCTCACCCGCCACCAGGTCAGCGTAGCCGGGGCTTCCTGGGTGAATCGGATCTCGCGCCACGGTCCGATCATGCAATTAATGAGAACCGTTCTCAACCGGCGGCCTGCTCGAATCCGTCGCCACCCGCTTCGCGGAGGGCGGTGCGGGCGCACGCCGTCCGTTTCGGGAGGAGGAGCGTCGAAGGAGGGCCGTATGAGGGGGTCGTTCTACGCTCCTCCTCCCGAAACGGCGAACGGGCCGATCAGACGCGCGTGGCCTCGGTGGGGGCGATGTCTGACGCGGGCGGCATGGCCGGCCCGGGAGCCCCGGGCGCGGGGGGCGGAGCGGGTGCGCGGGATGCCGCTCGGGCCAGGCGCACCGTGAACGTGGTGCCGGCGGGGGTGGAAGCTACCGCGATCGAGCCCGCGTGCGCCTCGACGATCGACGCCACGATCGCGAGCCCCAGGCCCGTGCTGCCCGCGCGACGAGAGCGGGAGGAGTCGCCTCGGGCGAACCGCTCGAAGAGTTCGGGCACGAGTTCAGGCGCGATTCCGGGGCCGTCGTCGGCCACTTGCAGCTCCACCACGACGTCGTCCACGGACGCGGACGCCGACGCCGACGCGGACGCGGACGCAGACGCGGTGGCAGAACCAGAAGCGCCGCCGTCGGCGGCCCCGACGAACGCCACCCGCGCCGTCACCGCCGTGCCCTCCGGCGTGTGCACCGCCGCGTTCGACAGCAGGTTCAGCACGAGCTGGTGCATTCGCTCGCGGTCGGCGAGTACGAGGGCCGGTGCATCCGGAACGTCCACCGTCCACCGATGCCCGGGGGCCGACGCCTTCGCGTCGCTCACCGCGTTCACCACGATCTCGCCCAGGTCGATCTCGTCGAGGTGCAGATCCTGCCCCTCGTCGAGCCGCGCCAGCAGCAGCAGGTCGCTCACGAGCGAGTTCATCCGCTGCGCTTCCGACTCGATGCGGGCGAGCGCGTACTCCGTCATCTCGGGCAGCTCTGCGCTCTGCTGCCGCGTCAACTCCGCGTAGCCCTGGATCGCCGCGAGCGGGGTGCGCAGTTCGTGGCTCGCGTCGGTGACGAAGCGGCGCATCCGTTTGTCGGTCGCCGCGCGCACCGCGAGTGCGTCGTCGACGTGCACCAGTAGGTGATTCAGCGCCTCGCCCACCTGACCGACCTCCGTGCGCGGGTCGGTGTCGGCATCCCGAACCCGCGTGGTGATCTCGACCTCGCCGCGGTCGAGGGGCATGGCAGCGACGTCGACGGCCGTGGCGGCGACCCGCTCGAGGGGCCGCAGTGCGAGCCGCACGACCACGATCACGCCGACACCGATGATGACGATCGCGATGAGAGCGAGCACCACCATCGTGATCGTCTGCTGCGCCGCCGCGGCGTCGGCCGTCGCCATCGAGACGCCGGTCACGAGCAACGCGCCCCGGCTGTCTGCCTCCGTGGCGATGCGATAGCCGCCGAGACCGTCGAGCGTCATGGTCTCGCGGGCGCCGGGGGACAGTCCCTGCGAGGTGAGCTGCTCGAGAACGACGGGTGGCAGCGCCGTGGCATCGCCATCCGTGAACCGGGCCGAGTCGACGACCGTTCCGCCGTCGATCAACGCGATCACCGAGCCGGGCCCGCTGCCCGTGTACTCGGTGAACGGCTTCTCAGGATGTGCCTCGATCTGCCGCAGCCCGTCAGGGCTCTGGAAATTGCCGTAGCGATATTTCTCGACCGAGAAGCTGAACGATGACATCGACCCGGTCAGCTGCGTGTCGACGACCCGGGTGACGGTCGAATTCAGCACGAGGATGCTCGCGATGCCGATCGCGACGAGCACCCCCGCGACGATTCCGGTGACCCCGACGACGAGGCGGGAGCGCAGGGTCCACGGCCGGCTCGCGCGAGAGCGGGAGCCGGTGCCGGCGACGCTCATTCTGCGGGCCTCAGCACGTAGCCGACCCCGCGCACCGTGTGGATCATCGACGGGCGCCCGACGTCGATCTTCTTGCGGAGGTACGACACGTAGAGGTCGACGATGGAGGCCTTGCCGGCGAAGTCGTAGTTCCACACGCGGTCGAGGATCTGCGCCCGCGAGAGCACGCGACGGGGATTGCGCATCAGGTACCGCAGCAGCTCGAATTCGGTCGTCGTGAGCGCGATCGCGTCGCCGCCGCGGTTGACTTCGTAGCTCGTCTCGTCGAGCAGCAGGTCGCCCACCACGATCCGCGAATCCTCGTCGGAACTCGTCGGGATCGACCGGCGCAGAAGCCCGCGCAGCCGTGCCACCAGCTCCTCGAGACTGAACGGTTTGGTCATGTAGTCGTCGCCACCCGCGGTCAGTCCGCTAATCCGGTCGTCGACCGAATCGCGCGCCGTCAAGAAGAGAGTGGGCGAGCTCTGCTCCACCTCGCGCAACTGCCGTAGCAGCCGGATGCCGTCGGTGTCGGGCAGCATGATGTCGAGCACCACGACGTCCGGCCGTTCCTCGCGGTATTTGTGCAGTGCGGTCGCGCCGTCATGGGCGACGTCGACCACCCAGCCTTCGTAGGCGAGCGCGAGGCTGACGAGGCTTGTGAGCACCACTTCGTCGTCGACGAGCAGCACGCGGATGGCCGATCCGTCGGCCCGGTACATGCGCGGCAGCTTCGCCAGCACGGCTCGGCGGCGCCCCGAAGTGACGAGTTCGTCAGAGATCGGAGAGTTCGCCACGATTCCATGGTCACCCCCGCCCACCCGGAACTCCACGGATCGATCCCGATTCATAGAGACCTCAAATGTTTCCATACGGCGCACCTGTTCGCCCGGCGTACGGTCGCCGCATGACTCACCCGAGAGCCCTCGACCACCCGACCCGGTGGGCCCCTGTGCGCCACGAGCTGGCCGCCTCCGACGGCCGGCCACCCGTGCTGCGACGAGCCCGCGACCGACTGGCCTCGGCCGGCATCCGTCGCCCCCGTCTGACGCGCGGGCGACGCACCGAGACGCCGTTCGACGCGCCGAGCATCCGCACCGCCCGTCTGCTGCTCCGGCCGCACCGGATGTCGGATGCCGTCGACTGGTTCGACCTGCAGTCGCAGCCGGAGGTGCGGGAGTTCCTTCCCTGGCCCGAGCGCGACGCCCGCAGCTCGGCGCGCCACTTGCGCGACCGCACGCGGCACACCCGGCTCTGGCAGGCGAACGACTTCCTCGCCCTGGCCGTCGAGAAGGACGGCCGGCTGATCGGAGACGTGTCGCTGCACCTCCGCACCGTGGAGGCGCCCTCGCGCTCGGTCGAGATCGGTTGGGTGCTTCATCCGGCCGCCGGCGGCCACGGGTACGCCACCGAGGCGACCGAGGCACTGCTCGGCTTCGCCTACGACGTCGTATGCGCGCGCTGGGTGACTGCGGTGACCCACGCGCGAAATCATGCTTCACTCGCGCTGGCCCGGCGCCTCGGCTTCGTGGACGTGCGCTCAGAAGGTCACGACATCGTGCTGATGCGCCCCGCCGGCGTCGAGGTCGCTCCCCGCGCATCCACCGTCTTGAGTCACTGACCCCCGGCCAGGGGGCGTGGAGTCGCCACGATCGGTTCACCGTCGCGTCGTGCGCCGTTCAACCGGACGCCGCCCCGGGTCGGTGTGCTGGAGCGACGGCATCCGGGGTGGATGCCTCTACGACTCAGACGGAGCACACGATGGCGTTCAGCACACACAATCGCGGGGGGCGGCGACGCACGCTGATCCTCGCGTCGGCGGCCCTTCTCACCGCCGCGAGCATCAGCATTCCGGCGGCCGCGTTCGCCGATGTCAGCGACAACGGCGGAGCGACCCGCAACGATGGCGACAAGTCGGCCGCCCTGCGCGCCTCGATCGTCGACGGCCCGGCCAAGAACGTGATCCTGCTGATCGGCGACGGCATGGGCGACTCGGAGATCACCGTCGCCCGCAACTACGAGTACGGAGCGGCCGGCGAGCTCCCGGGCATCGACGCCCTCCCGCTGACCGGCCAGTACACCACCTACTCCGTCTACCGCGACGGCGCGAACAAGGGCAAGCCCGACTACGTGCCCGACTCGGCCGCCACCGGCTCTGCCTGGTCGACCGGCACGAAGACCTTCGACAACGCCATCTCGGTCGACATCGACGGCAACCCTCAGGACACCCTGATCGAGATCGCGAAGGCGAACGGCCTGAAGACCGGAAACGTCTCCACCGCCGAGATCCAGGATGCGACTCCCGCGGTCGAGGTGGCTCACGTCGACGCCCGCAGCTGCTACGGTCCCGACAGCGCCACCTGCGGAGACGACGCCCTGGCCGCCGGCGGCCTCGGCTCGATCAGCGAGCAGCTGCTCGACACCCGCGCCGACCTGACCCTCGGCGGCGGCTCGACGAGCTTCGGGCAGACCGCGAAGGCCGGCGAGTGGAACGGCGAGACGCTCTTCGCGCAGGCCGAGGACCGCGGCTACCAGCTAATCGACGACGCAGCGGGTCTCGCCGGGGTGACGACGGCCGACCAGACGTCACCCGTGCTCGGCCTGTTCACGCCCGGCAACTTCCCCACCCGCTACGCCGCGACCACCGCGACCGTGGGCGGGGCCGACGGCGCACCCGTCACCTGCCAGCCGAACCCCGACCGCCTCGGCACCGACCTCTCGCTGAAGTCGCTCACCTCGAAGGCCATCAGCCTGCTCGACACCGACGACAACGGCGACAAGGGCTTCTTCTTGCAGGTCGAGGGCGCCTCGATCGACAAACAGGACCACGCCGCGAACGCCTGCGGCCAGATCGGCGAGACGATCGACCTCGACGAGGCCGTGCAGGCCGCTCTCGAGTTCGCGAAGACCGACGGCAACACCCTCGTCATCGTCACCGCGGATCACGCGCACACCAGCCAGATCGTCGACTCGACCCCGCCGGCGGGCCTCAGCACCGCGCTCACCACGGCCGACGGAACCGTCATGAAGGTGGCGTACGGCACCGCGGCGGCCGGCGGATCGCAGCAGCACACGGGCTCCCAGCTGCGCATCGCGGCCTACGGCCCCGGCGGCGCCCAGGTCGTCGGTCTCACCGATCAGACCGACAACTTCTTCACCATGGCCAGTGCTCTCGAGCTGAACCGCGACACCGCGTCGCTCAGCTCGGGCGCCACGGCGTCGCTGTCGTCGACCACGGTGGAACCGGGCGCTGAGCTGACCGTGTCGGCATCCGGGTTCCAGGGTGACCGCCAGCTGGCCGCGGTCGTCGCGTCGACGCCCACCGATCTCGGCTCGCGGGACGTCATCGACGGCACCGCCGACTACACCTTCGCGGCGCCGACCGAGCCGGGTGTGCACACCGTGACGCTGACCGGACGGCAGAGCGCCAAGGCGGTCGTGGTGGAGTTCACGGTGGCCGCCGCGGGCGGTCCTGCAACTCCCCCCACCACCCCCGGGGGCGCGGCGGGCGACGGTTCGGGAGCGAGCGGCTCGGGCACCGCCTCGGCGTCGGGCGTGCTCGGCAACACGGGCGCCGTCGTTGCACCGTTCCTCGTGTTCGGCGGCCTCCTGCTGGCGGCCGGCGTGGTGCTGGTGCTCCAGCGCCGTCGACGTCACGCCTAGACCGACTCCGTCACCGAATCGCCAGATTCTGCCACTTCCGACATCCGGATAGCGGCGGAATCTGGCGATTCGCCGTGTCGGAGCTAGTCGAGGGCTGCGGAGGCCACCCGTGTCGGTGGGTTGTGGCCGGCGCAGATCCATTCGATGCCCGTCGACTCGATCCGCTCGTTCAGCACGGCCTCGCTCGCCACCGCGACAGCCTTGTCGCTGATCAACGGCCCCCGGGAGAACTGCCGCAGCACGCCCTCCTTCGACACGGTCACGGCGTCGCCCACGAACAGCACCGGGCCCCATTGCAGCGCCACGTGCCCGGGCGTGTGCCCCGGCGTCGGGATGACGGCGAGGCCCGGGAAGACCTCGCTCTCGTGATGCGGATCTCCTGCCGGCTCGCGGAACTGACGCACCTCTGCCGGGTTCCTCACCCGCGCCATCGCGTTCAGGAAGCGGCGCACCCCCGACGGCGCCTCCTTCTCGCCGCTCAGGATGTCCGCGTCGGCAGCGCCCATCCACACCGGCACGTCGAGCTCCTGCTGCAGCCGGGCGGCCGCGCCGGCGTGGTCGGGGTCGTAGTGGGTGAGAACGATGTCGGTGATCGGACCTGTCTGCGACTCCGCGTCGCGCAATTCGGTCACGAGGTGGGCGACCCCGGAGGCGAGTCCGGGGTCGATCACCGCGGCCCGGCCCTCGCCGACGACGACGTAGCCGTTCGACCCCTTCGAGTGGTCGAGCTGGAAACAGCGATCGGTGATGCGGCGCACGGTTCCCCCTAGTCTCAACTTCATTGAAGCACGGTCGCGTAGCGTTGCCTCATGACCCGCTTCGCAGCCCTCCTCCGCGGTGTGAACGTCGGCGGAATCACGGTCAAGAGCGCCGACCTCGCCGCCCTGTTCCGGTCGTTGGGGTTCGACGCCGTCACCACGGTGCTCGCTTCGGGCAACGTGCTGTTCGAGACGGATGCGCCGGGGAGCGACCCCGACGCGGCCGCGACCCTGAAGACGACGATCGAGAAGGGGCTCCGGGAGCGTTTCGGCTACGAGGCGTGGATCGTGCTCGTCGACCGCGCGGAGCTCACCGGAATCGTCGACGGCTTCCCCTATGAAGAGGTCGACGGGATGCAGCCGTATGTCGTGTTCTCCTCCGACCCGGCGGTGACGGCCGAGATCGGAGCGTTCGTCGAGCAGCTCGACCCGGCAACCGATCCCGCTGAACGCGCGGAGCTGCGCGACGACCGCGTCGTGTACTGGGAGGTGCCGAAGGGCCACAGCCTCGACACGGCGCTGGCCAAGTACCTGGCCAAGCCGAGATTCAAGTCGGCCACCACCACCCGCAACCTCCGCACGCTGCGCAAGCTGCTCTGAGCGCCCGTCCTAGTCGGCGGCCAGCCGCTTCCGGTACGCGATCACGTTCATGCGGTTACCGCAGTTTCCCACGTCGCAGTAGCGCTTCGAGCGGTTGCGCGAGAGGTCGACGAGCACGGCGGCGCAATCGTCGGCGGCGCACTCGCGCAGGCGGTCGAATTCATCGGTGCGGATGACGTCGATGAATGCCATGGCCACCTCCACGCGCATCCGGGTGGCCAGCGGGGCGTCGGGAGCGGTAGCGTGCAGGTGCCAGTCCCAGTCGCCGTGCCGCGCGAGCTGCGGAAGAGCGTTCGAGTCGCTCAGGATGGTGTTGACGAGCCCGACTGCGGTGTCACGGTCGACCTCCCAGAAGCGCCGGAACTCGGCCCGCAGGGCGCGCACCTCCTGGAGTTCGGCATCGTCGCGGTCGCGCCGGCCGGAGTACTCGTTCTCGTCGAGCAGCTGCTCTAGCGCCTCGATGTCGGCGAGCTCGTCGTGGCGGGAGTTCGATGCGCCCTCGACGGTGTTCACGAGGGCGGCCGCGAAAGCGAGGGTCGCCTCGGTGTCATAGGCAAAAAGCATGTTGACTCCTGACAACGGTGATCGGTAGTGTCACTAGCGTAACCGCATTCACTCCTGACACGAAGGATGCCCGATGAGCTCCACCGCCCCCTCGCGCACACCCCGCGCCACACGCGGCGCGGTGGTGCCGGGCGTCTCGCACCGCGCATCCGGGCTCGTGTTCGCCATCGCTGCGGCGGCCGCGTTCGGCACCAGCGGTCCGTTCGTGAAGCCGCTGCTCGATGCGGGCTGGTCGCCCGTGGCGGCCGTCGCCGTGCGCGCGGGTGCGGGCGGACTGGTGCTGCTGATCCCCGCTCTGCTCGCCTTGCGCGGGCGGTTCCGACTGCTCGCCGCCTCGTGGAAACTCGTGCTCGCTTACGGCTTCATCGCCGTGATCGGGGCGCAGGTGTTCTACTTCGCCGCGATCGGCCGGATGCCGGTGGGCATCGCGCTGCTCATCGAGTACTCGGCGCCGATTCTGCTCGTGCTGCTCGCCTGGGCTCGCACGCGCATCCCGCCCGCCCTGCTGACGATCGTGGGCGCGGTGCTCAGCATCGCGGGGCTGGCGCTCGTCATCAATCCCTCAGGAGCGGGTGGGCTCGACGTGCTGGGTGTGCTGTTCGCGCTCGCGGCCGCCGTGTGTCTGGCCGGCTACTACCTGATCTCGGCGATGCCGTCGAACGGGCTGCCGCCGGTCGCTCTCGTGAGCGCCGGGCTGCTGGTGGGCGCCGCGGGCCTCGGAGTGGTGGGGGCGACCGGGCTGCTGCCGTTCACGATGTCGTTCGCCGACGTCGTGCTGCCGGTGGTGGGCCAGGTGTCGTGGCTGGTGCCGATGGGCGTCGTGGTGCTGGTGGCGACGGCCTTCGCCTACCTCGCGGGCATCCTGGGCACCGTTCGACTGGGTTCGCGGGTGGCGTCGTTCGTGGGGCTGGTGGAGGTGCTGTTCGCGGTGCTGCTGTCGTGGTTGCTGCTCGGCGAGGTGCCGACACTGCTGCAGGGCGTGGGCGGGGCGCTGATCGTGGCCGGGGTGGTCTTCGTGAAGCTCGAACGGGAGGGCTCCGCTCCGGCGGCAGCTGGTCGCGCATCCGCCCGGGCACGAGTTCACCCCCGTTCGGTGCCGGATCAGGACAGGATGGAAACGACAGTCCGTCCGCCGAGGGGAGAACCGTGAGCCAAACACCATCGAGCCAGCGACCATCCGACCAGTCCCCCTACCCGCCCCACCCGATGGCCGCCCCATCGGAGCGGAACCCGGCCTCCCGCAACCCGCTCGGGCTCGCGGCGCTGATTCTCGGCGCGATCGGGCCGGTGCTCGGATTCCTGTTCGTGTTCGTGCAGGCCGCCGTCATCTCTTCTGGCGGCGTGGGAGCGATCGCAGCGGTGTCGATCACACAGTCGGTGCTCGTGGGGCTGACGGCCATCGCGGCGGTGATCCTCGGCATCGTGGCCATCAGCAGACCCGGATCTTCGAAGGCCTTCGCCTCCGCGGGTCTCGCGCTCGGTGCAGCCGGCGTCCTCAGCGTGCTGGGGGCGCTCATCTATCCCGTCATCGTCTCTCTGACCTACGGCTGACACCGCCTCGCTCGATAGGGTCGAGGGGTGAACGACGCGAACGAGGTGCTGCTCTTCTCCTACGGCACACTGCGCCAACCGGAGGTGCAGCTCGCCACCTTCGGGCGCCTGCTCGCGGGGCGCGACGCCGCGGTCGTCGGCTACCGGCTCGACTGGCTCACCATCACCGATCCGGCCGTGATCGCCACGAGCGGCTGTGACCGGCATCCGCTCCTCGTGGCCGACCCCACCGCCGACCCCGTCAGCGGAACGGTGTTCGAGATCACCAGCGACGAGCTGCTCGCCGCCGACGAGTACGAGGTCGACGACTACGAACGCGTGCTCGTTCCCCTCGACTCCGGCGACGAGGCGTGGGTGTACGTGTTCGCGGCCGGCGGCCTACCTGCGTAAACCGTGGCAAGGCCGTGCCGTGCGGCGCTTCGAGGAATTGGCTAGACAAACAAGCTAATTTAAGGAGCACATCCGCATGGCACAGATCATCGAGAGCATCGACGTCACCGTTCCGGTCAGCACCGCGTACAACCAGTGGACCCAGTTCGAGACCTTCTCCCGGTTCCTCGACGAGGTGGAGTCGATCACGCAGATCGATGAGACCCACACGCATTGGAAGGTGAAGATCGCCGGAGCCGAGCGCGAGTTCGATGCCGAGATCACCGAGCAGCACCCCGACGAGCGGGTGGCGTGGCACAGCGTCGGCGGCGACACCGAACACGCCGGCGTCGTGACCTTCCACAAGCTCACCGACGACAGCTCGCGGGTCACCGTGCAGATCGACTGGGAGCCCGAAGGTCTTCTCGAGAAGGCGGGCTCGATGATCGGAGTCGGCAAGCACGCCGTGAAGAAGGACCTCGACAACTTCAAGGAGTTCATCGAGACGCAGGGCGCACCGACCGGAGCCTGGCGCGGCGACGTCGACGTCTGACCCCTCGACCGCGGTCAGGAGCGGATGCGTTCCTCGGCTTCGCGGGCGAAGGTCAGGTAGCAGCTCGCCGTCCAGGTGTAAGCGCGGTCGCGGAGTCCTTCGCCGGTCAGAGCGTCGAAGTTCTCCGCGAAACCCGACCGTTCGCAGAGGCGGCGGAACCGCTCACTGATCAGGTCAGCCAATTCGGTCTCACCGGCGCGACGGAGTCCGTCTTCGATGATCGCGGTCGACGGCGCCCAGATCGGCCCGCGCCAGTAGCCATCCGATTCGTACTCCTCGCTGTCGACGAGTTGGGTGGCCGGGCCGAACTCCGTGAGGTGCTGCGAGATCCTGACGGCGAGCAGGCCGGTGATCTCCTCGGAGAGATGGGGGGCGGCGACGATCGGCAGGGCGTTGAGCAACGACGACTTCTTGCTCGGTCGCCCGTGTGTCGCCGCCCGCGCGACGAAGGTGTCGCCGTCCCAGAGGCCCAGAAGCGCCTCCCGCATCGACCGGCCCTCCGTCTGCCACTCGGAGACGTCATCCGTGCGGCCGAGTTCTGTCGCGAGGCCGGCCAGCACGTCGAGTTGCACCACGAGGAAGGCCGCGAGGTCGGGGGCTTCGATCAGCCGGTCGTGGTCGAAGGTGGTGGAGTTGTCCCAGCCGCTGTCGTTGCCGTGCTGGTAGTGGGCGAGCGGATGCCCGGGCACACGACGGCTGTCGAGCCAGAAGCGGGTCCACCGCACGAGAGAGTCATAGATCTCGCTCAACACCGATTCGTCGAGCGGGGTCTCCAGGGCTCGGCGGATCTTGCCGAAGGCCCACCCGTGAACGGGCGGCTTCACGAAGTTGTAGAGCACCTCCGAGTGCGTGACGGAATCCGGGAGGGCGCCGGCCGGCTCCTGGAAATCGAACACGATACGGAACTGATCGATGGCCTCCTCCGGCAGACCGGGCGCGAGGGCCAGCGCGTTGAAGCAGTGGTCCCAGCTCCACACCTTGTCCATCCAGTGCTTCGACATGAAGATCGACTCGCGCTCGAGGAAGCCGCGCGGTGAGACGGTCGCCGACCAGAGCACGTAGCAGGCCGCCGACACCGCGGGGGTGCGTTCGCTCCGCCACGGCGCGATGCGGTCCACGTACTCGTCGAACTCCCCCGCGATCGACGCGACCGCGTCGTCGAAGGCGAGCGTCGGAGAGTAGGGAGAGCGTGCCGTCTCGTATTCCTCGACGGCGAGCTCCCACTCGTCGCCGCCCGCGACGAGTGAGCGTTCACCGGCGCCCAGCAGTTCGGTGCCGGTGGCGGTGAGAGTGCCCGTGAGCGAGGTGACCCGATAGCGCCGGCCCGTCTCGTACGACGTGAAGACCAGAGCGCCGTCGATCGGGTCGTGGAAAAGGTAGGAGCCCGTGAACGGGGTCAACTCGGGCGTCGCATCCGCTATCCGCAGATCCGAGGTGCGGCCGCGCAGGCGCAGGGTGCTGTCGTTCTCGAACACGGCCTCGATGACACCCGTCGGCGTTCTCCAACGGAGGCTGGCGGGCGTCGCGTCGATCACGGCTTCGACCGGCAGGCCGTTCTGCACGGGTTCGAAGGCGAAGATCGCGTGCATGCCGGTCTGGTGCGAGACGAGGTGCAGGTTCTCGCGCACCGTGTGCAGCCCCACCACCGGCGAGATGTCGAGCCAGGAGCCACGACGACTGAACGGGATCTCGCGGATGTCGAACGACGACTCGGAGGGTGATGACACGGGGTTTCTCCTGGTGGTTGTGCCCCTGCGGCGCCCCGGCCGAGAGCCGGGACGCCGCAGGGATGTGGTGATCAGTTCAGCGAGAACTGGACTGTCGTGGTGTTTCCGGCCACGTCGTAGACGACCAGCGTGTTGGCGCCCTTCACCGCACCGAAGACTCCCGGCTTGATGAAGTTGACGTCGGACCAGGCGTTGTTCGTCAGGTCCTTCACGACTCCGTTGATGGTGATCTTGTCGATCTGGCCGCCGTCGTTCAACTTGTAGCTGACCTGGTCGTAGACCCCGTCTGCTCCTACCGTGAACGAGTCGCCCGTCTTGACCGTGACGGTGGGCGCCGTGGCGTCGAGCGTCACGGCGAACGTGCCCGTCGACGCGATGTTGCCGGCCAGATCTTCGGCGTTGTACTTGATGGTGTAGTTGCCGTCGGGCAGCGTCACCGTGGCCAGATGCGACCCGGTGAGCGCCCCGTCGGCGACCGCGGACTGCGTGCTCTTCACGAGCGTGCCGTCTTTGTAGATGTTCGCCACGATGCGCTTCAGACCACGATCATCAGTGGCGTCCACCTGCAGCGCCAGCGATGAGAACGGACCGGCGGTGGTGGGAGTCACCAGGGTCGCCTTCGGCTTCTCGGTGTCGGGCGTCTCGACCACCACCGGAGTGAGCTTCCAGAAGTGGTCGGCCGTCTGCGCATCCGTCGACGTCGTGGTGGCGTTGGTGCCGTCGCCGGAGCTGGTGCCATTCACGATCGTTCCGTTGCGAGCGGCGCCGGAGGAGTCCGGCACGCTCGCGCCCGTGTTCTCGTCGAAGCTGTACTTCACCACGTTGCCGGTGCCGGCGACGCCGGTGGAGAGGTTCAGCACCTCGTCGGCGGTCAGCGCCCGGTTGTAGATGTTGAAGTCGTCGACCAACCCGTTGAAAGCCGGGTCGGACGAGTACTGCGACTTGCCGAGGTAGTTCTGGGCGCTCTGACCGAAGTCGGAGGGGTGCACGGTCATGCCGGTGTTCGTCGCGACGAGCTGGCTGCCGACATAGAGCTTGCCCGTCGTGCCCGACACCGAGACCGTGACCAGTGACCACTTGTTCAGCGGCAGCGTTCCCGCGTTGCTGATGAGTTTCTGCTCACCGCCCGCGCCGTTGTTGGTGATGACGAACCGCAGGTTGGAGCCGTCGTTCACGGTGAGGAACATGCTGCGCTGGCTGCCGGTTCCGATGTCGAACACCCGCTGCCACGAGGCGTTCGAGGCGGGGTTCACCCACGCCGACACCGAGAAGTCACCCGTCAGGCTGCTCACCGCACCGGTGGGAAGAGCCACGTAGGCGTTGGTGCCGCAGAAGTTCACCGCGGTGCCGAGCTTGCCCGGCTGCCGGGGGCCGGCGGCGGTGCAGCTGGACGACGGGTTGCCGTCGAGCCATTGCACGACCTGTGCACCGTCGTCCTTGCTCATACCGTCGACGGCCAGCACTCGACCCGTGGCGTAGTTGCCGAGTCGATACGACCCTGCGCCATCCGGAATCGGCTGCCACAGCTGGTCGTCGGTGCCGGCATCCGCGGCGACGACCACCTTCGTGTTGTTCTTCGTGTCGACCGTCTGCATCGCCAGAACGAGCCCACTGGTGGCGTTCACGATCTTGTACAGGCCCGACCCGGCTGCCACCAGGTTCCAGTTCTGGGTGCCGCTCTCCGCCACCGTGCGCTGCTTCACCAGGGTGCCTGCCGCAGGAGCGGCGTCAGCGGTGTCCAGTGCCAGTCCGCTGTTGACGTTCGTGACGGTGTAGCCGCCGCTGAGGTCGTCGGAGGAGCCAGCCGGCGTCACCACGATGTGGTATCCGTACGCCGGGTTCATCGTGATCGGAACGCTGATCGAGCCGTCCGCACCGACCTGGTAGGTGGTGTTGGAGACCGTGATGGGTCCGGCGACGGCGACGGTGCGCCCGTAGCTCGGCGTGTACTCGAGTTTGACGTTCACCGCGCCGCTCGCGGCGACCGGGAGCTGGTCGAGCCCGTCGACGGTGACCGCGGTCGATCCGCTGTTTCCGCCGGTGACGATCTCCACCTGGTTCTTGTCGCTCGTGACCGAGGCGGTGGCGTCGAAGTTGGTGTTGCCGGGAGGAGTGGTGCTCACCATGTCGCCGCTCATGTCGGCGTACCAGGTGTACATCCAGTAGGCGCCGTTCGGCACGCCGTCGCGCTTCGTGAGAAGGTCGCCGAGCGTTCCGGACTGGTTCCAGAAGGGCAGTTCGGCATCGTGGATGCCGAGCCTCTCGAACTTCGAGATGTACCCGACCAGGGAGCCGGGGATGCCGGCCTCGGCAGGCGCGGCGTACTCCTCGATGGAGATCGGCCGCTGGTCGATTCCCAGGTCGCTCAGGATGCCGTTGATGGTCGCGAGGTCGCCGACGATCTTCGACGACCGGATCAGCTCATGCCACGCCAGGATGTCGGGGAGCGTGTCGGTCGCCTTGGCCACGGTGAAGAACTGCCGAGCCTCGGAGATGTCGTCGGAGTAGCTCGGCCCCTGGATCGGGGTCGTGGGGTCGAGGCTGCGGATGAGACGGTAGGTGTGCACCCAGAAGTCTTCGAACGACCCGTTCTTCGCGGCGTTCCAGGTTCCGGTGGATTCGTTCCAGGGCGCCCACGCGGCCAGGTTCGTGATGCCGGCCGCCTTGGCCTTCGCCACCTGGTCGGTGACCATCTGGTCCCAGGTGGCCCAATCGAACTGGTAGGGCCAGCCGGCGTAGTAGTCGGAGAGCCGGATGACCACGTTCGCGCCGTGGTCGGCCGCCACCTTCCAGGTGTCGCCGATGTCCCCCGTCGGCTGCTGCTTGCCGCCGAACGGCATCTGGATGAAGGTGTGCGGTTTGATCGCCGAGATCAGCTCGCTCGACGGGGAGTCGGCATCGGCGATGCCGTAGAGGCTGCCGGATGCCAGATGGGTGACGGGCCGGAACGCCTGGTCGGCGTGCACGACCACGGTGTTCGCGGCAGTGGGTGCGGCTTGAGCGGCGGGTGCGCCGATCGTCGCGCCCGCCACCGCGGCTGCGAGTGCGGCGAGGACCGAAGTGGCCTTCAAGCCGCGTCCCCTTCGCACCATGGATGAATGGGTGCTCATGTCGTCATGCTCCTTCGCGTGATGATGTGGTGGATGTGTGGCGGGGCGATCAGGGGCCGAGCCGGCGGTTCTCAGCCGGTCACGGGCAGGAAGATGCGCATCGTCGCGGGGCCGCGCTCGGCCCAGCGGTGATACGGCACGAGGCTGAGGGCGACCGGTCGCGGGTCGCTCGAGTGCGAGCGATCGGCTCGGTAAGGAAGCGATCCGGTGCTCGCCGGCACCGCGATGATCTCGCCCTGGGCGAGAGCACCGTCGCGATGAGCGGTCAGCACGGCGTCGGAGCGGAGCTGGATGTCGTCGATGCCGACGCCGTCCGGGAGATCCGTCGACTCCAGGCAGAGAACGAGCGGCCCGCGTTCGACGGCGACGGTGTCGCGCACGGCGTCGATGCGGGGGTCGGGCCAGGTCAGGCGCGGGGCGACGGGCAGTTCGAGGGTCAGCTCGTCGCCGCTCCGGAACGATCGGCGGATGTCTGCCCAGCCGGGCGCGACGGTCGAGGGGTGCTCGCCGTTCACGCGAACCGTGGCGGCGTCGGCCCAGCCGGGGATGCGCAGGCGGAGTCGCGCCTCGGCGTGCGGCGCGTCGAGCACTCTCACGCGCACCGTTCCCGCGTCGGGATAGCTCGTCTCGACCTCCAGCACGAAGCCGCCCGCGCGGATCTCGCCCGCCGCATACTGCAGCAGCGTCATCCCCTCGTCATCGGTCGAAGCCAGGTAGGAGCCGAGCGATGCGAGGGTGCGCGCAACGTTCGTGGGGCAGCAGGAGACGTCGAACCAGGGCGCGCGCACACCGCCTTCGGCGCGGTTGTTCACGCCGTCGCTCGCGGCTGCGCCGGCTTCCCGCTGGTGCAGCGGGTTGGCGTAGAAGAACGACCGGCCGTCTGCACTCGGCGACGTCGCGACGACGTTGAAGAGGGTGCGCTCGATGAGATCCGGATAACGCACGTCTCCCGTGGCGAGGTAGAGCCGCCAGGCCAGCATGATCGATCCGACGCCGGCGCAGGTCTCGCAGTAGGCGCGATCGGCCGGCAGCTCGAAGTCGTCACCGAACCCTTCGTCTTGATGCCGGGAGCCCATGCCTCCGGTGAGGTAGGTGCGACGGGCGACCGTGCGCTCCCACTGACCGGTGACCGCGTCGAAGAGAGCCTGGTCGCCGGTCTCCAGGGCCACGTCGAGGGCGCCCGCTGTGAGGTACAGCGCCCGAACGGCGTGGCCGCGCAAGACGGTGGCGTCGCGCACCGGGATGTCGTCCTGGAAGTACTCCGCCGACAGGAGCGGCCTCACCGGGAGGATGCCGCGACCGCGGCGTTCGATGAACAGGCGTGCCTGTTCGAGGTAGCGACGCTCGCCGAATGCGCGCCCCGCCTCGACGAGCGCCACCTCTATCTCGGGGTGACCGCAGACTGCCTCGCGGCCGGTCGCACCGAATTCTTCACAGAGCTGATCGGCCGCGCGCCGCGCGATCTGCACCAGCTGGTCGTCGTGGCCCGTGCGGTGCCGGGCCACGCCGGCCTGCACCAGGTGGCCGATGTTGTAGAGCTCATGGCCCATCGCCAGGTCGGAGTACCGCGGCGGGAGCCCCGGATGCCCGAAAGCGGTGTTCAGATAGCCGTCGGCGTCTTGCGCCGCGCCCACCCGTGCCACCAGAGCGTCGAAGGTCGCCGCGAGCGACTCGTCGGCCGTGCGCCCCAGCTCCCAGGCCATCGCCTCGAGGAGCTTGTAGATCTCCGAATCGGAGAACTGCCATCCGGGTCTGTCGGTGGTGGTCTCGCCGCGGGCCACGCGATCGAAGTTCTCGATCCAGCCGAGGCGCTCCATCCACTCCAGGCAGTGCTGGAGGGTGGCCTCCGCGTTGACGCTCTGGCGCCGGCCCCAGAAGCCGATCGGGCGGAGCGTCACATCGCTCACGCCGACGCCGCGGTGGGGCGACGCCGACGGGGTCACCGGCGCAGCGTTCTGGCCGGGCACCTCGGGCATCGTGGAGGTGGTCGTGGCGGGCAGGGTCACGTGTTCAGTCCTTCACTGCGCCGGCGGTGACACCGGCGGCGACGTAGCGCTGGGCGACGATGAGCAGGATCGCCGCCGGGATGGAGGCCACGACGGCGGTGGCCATGATGGCGTTCCACTGGGTCGTGTTGTTGCCGATATAGGAGTAGATGCCGAGGGTGACCGGCTTCAGCACCGAGTTGCGGGCGAGCGTGGAGGCGAAGACGAAGTCCGACCACGCCCAGAGGAACGCGAACAGCGCGACGGTCAGCGCCGAGTTGCGGCTGAGCGGCAGCACCACCGAGGTGAAGGTGCGCCAGGCGCCGGCGCCGTCCATCCGGGCCGCCTGCAGCAGTTCGCGCGGCAGACCGCTCATGAAGGCGGTGAACAGCAGCACGCCGAACGGAACGGCGATGGTCGAGTCGGCCAGGATCAGTCCGCCGACGCTGTTGAGCAGGCCCAGTCGCACGTAGATCGCATAGAAGCCCATGGCCATCACGACGCCGGGGATCATCTGGGCCACGAGCAGCACGAAGTTGAGCGTGCGGCCGCCCCGGAGGTTCAGGAGCGCGAGTGCATACCCGGCCGGAGCGGCGATCACCAGCGTGAGGGTCACGCATCCCAGCCCGATCAGAAGGCTCGTGCCGAGGTTCGGCAACTGCTGCTGCAGCACCTCGGTGTAGCCGTCGAGGGTCGCATCGACCGGGAAGATGTGGGGCGGGCTGAGCCGGAGGTCTTGGGTCTTCGTGAACGAGACGTTCACCATCCAGTAGACCGGAAAGAGCATGAGGGCGGTGAAGACGATTCCGAGGGCCGTCTTCCACCAGGGCCGGCGGGCGGTCATGAGTTCTCCTGACGTCGCTGCATCCGCAGATAGATGAATCCGAAGATCAGCGCGATGACGATGAGGATGTTGCCGACGGCGGCGGCGGGTGAGAGATCGGGCTGACCGGTGCCGAAGGCTTCGCGGTACGACCAGATCGCCAGCGTGGTGGTGGAGTTCGCCGGACCGCCCTTCGTCATGATCCAGATGATGTCGACGACCTTCAGGGTGTAGACGAGTCCGAGCAAGAGGGTGATCGCCGAGACCGGCCGCAGCAGCGGGAAGGTGATGCTCCAGAACTGACGCCACGGGCCGGCACCGTCGAGCGACGCCGCCTCGTACACGTCGGCGGAGATGTTCTGCAGCCCCGAGTAGAGGATGACGAGGTTGAACGGGATGCCGAGCCAGATGTTCGCGATCACGACGGCGAGCATCGAGGTGTCGGGCGAGGTGAGCCAGTTGATCTGACCGATGCCGAAGGTCTGCAGCACCGAGTTGACGATGCCGTTGTCGCTGTTGAGCATCCAGGCCCACGTCGACCCCGAGACGATCAGCGGCAAGAGCCACGGCACCAGGAACAGCGCACGCAGGATGCCGCTCAACCGGAAGTTGTTGCGGAAGAACACCGCCAGCGCGAGCCCGATGGCGTACTGGAAGATCAGCGATCCCACCACGAACACCACGGTGTTCCAGATCGCCTGACCGAACAGCGGCGACGAGATGACGTCGATGTAGTTCTTCAGACCGACGAACTCCGCGTTGCCCTGCACGAAGGCGCGCACGTTGTAGTCGTGGATGCTGAGATCGATGCTCCGGATGAGCGGATACGCGTAGAACGCGAGCAGGTAGACCAGCAGCGGAGCGGCAAAGGCCGCCGCGACCCAGCGGGAGCCGCTCGCGCCGCCCCTTCTCCGCTTCTGCGGAGCGGGGGCGCCCGGGGCGGGGGCGCGTGTCGGCGTTGCGGCCGGCGCCGTGGAGATCGTCATCACATGTCCTTCGTCAGCGATTCCGGGGCGGGCGGGATGCCCGCCCCGGAACCTGGTGTCACTTTCCGTCGGTCGCCGCGGCGGCGGCCTTCTGGGCGGCGGCCAGCGCATCCTGAGGCGTCGCTGCACCGGAGAGCGAGCTCTGCACGGCCGTCCACAGCTGCTCGGAGATCAGCGGGTAGTCGGTGCCCAGGTTGTCGCTCGTGCGTCCCTTCGCGGCCTGCACGGCCGAGACCCAGGTCTCGAGCTCCGGGTGCTCCTGGAGCAGCTGGTCCTGGCCTTCGGCGGTCGGCGGGATGTAGTAGGCGAAGGTGTCGGCCGTCTCGACGAAGCCCTCCGGCGTCGTCATGCAGTCGATGATCTTCTTCGTGGTCTCGTAGCGAGCGGTGTCCTGCTGCACCGGAGCGGTGATGAACTCGCCACCGGTCGGAGCCGGAGCCACGCCGGAGTTTTCTGCGGGAAGCTCGATCACACCGGTCGGGAAGGACTGCCCGGCGGCACTGTTGACCTGCCAGGTGCCGTTCTCGCCGAACGCGAAGTCGCCCGTGATGAACTCCTCCCAGGTGGTGTTCTGCGAGTTGGTGATCACCGACTGCGGCGCGTAGCCCTTCTTCACCCAGTCCGTCCACAGCGTCAGCGCCTTCACGGCTTCCGGCGAGTCGAGCTTGGTGAGGTCGGCTCCGGCGCCCCAGAACCAGGGGAGGAACTGGAACGAGCCCTCTTCGGTGTTGATGCCGGCGAAGGTGATGCCCTTGTGCCCCGCGGCCGTCACCTTGGCGAGGGCGTCGGTCAGCGCGGCCCAGCTGGTGATCGACGCGGGGTCGACACCGGCCTGCTTCAGGATGTCGGCGTTGTAGTAGAGGGCCAGGGTGTTGGCGCCGATCGGGATGCCGTAGTCCTTGCCGTCGAGTTCACCGGCGGCCAGCAGGTTGGCGTCGATGCTCGAGGTGTCGAGCCCGAGTTCGTCGGTGGTGGAGAGCATCCCGGTGTCGGCCAGGGTGGAGACGGCGGGGTTGTCGAGCAGGATGATGTCGGGCGAGGTGCCCTCCTGCGCGGCCAGCAGCGCCTGGTTCGTCAGCGCGGTGGTGTCGTAGGCCGTGCGCTCGATCGTGACGCCGGCGTCCGTGCCACAGGCCTGCACGCGGTTCGCCCAATCGGAGCCCTCTTCGTGCTGGGGGTACGGGTCCCACCAGGTGTAGGTGCCGCCGGAGGCGTCGGTGGACGTCGCGTTGCCCGAGCCGGAGCAGCCGGCGAGAGCGCCGATGCTCAGCGCCGCGACCGCGACGACGAGCGGCGCTCGGAGCTTCTTGGTGATCATGTGTGTTCCTCCTTGAACGTGCCCGGAGTTCCGAGCCTCTTGGTGTCAGTGGCGGGTTGGCGGTACCGCGGTACTGCCGCGGTCATCGATCCTGGGTGCGACCAGGTCGACGACGGTTGATTCCGCATCGGCGGTGCCTTCGATGCGGGAGATCAGGTGCTCCACGGCGAGGCGGCCGAGTTCATCGGCGGCGCTGTCGATCGCGGAGTACGGGAGCGAGAACGTGCGGGCGAAGTCGTCGGAGTAGCGGCCGATGACGGAGATGTCAGCGGGGGCGGACAGGCCGCGCGACTGGAGCACGTTGGGCAGGGCGGCCGCAGCAGCCTCGTTGTTCAGCAGGAGGCCGGTGGCCGAGGGATGCGCATCCAGCAGTCCGACGAGTTCGCCGCCGATCTCGGGCTGGCTCGACGACCCGAAGTGGTGGTGGAGTTCGACACCGAGTTCTGCGGCCCGCTCCTGAGCGGCGTTCGCAAGCCGCCACACGTAGGCTCCGCCGCGCTCCAGCACGTGTTCGGGCTGCGAGACCAGGATCAGCTCACGGTGGCCGAGTGCGTGCAGCGTCTCGACCATGAGACGACCCGCTGTGACGAAGTCGAGATCGAACACGTCGATGCCCGTCGGGTCGCCGGGCAGCCCCACCAGGGAACCGGGCTGGGCGGCGTCGCGCAGGATGCCGAGGCGGTCGTCGTTCTCCGCCACGTTGAGCAGGATGAAACCGTCGACCATACGCGAATCCGAGATGCGCTTGAGGGCGGAGGCGCCGTCTTCCTCGGTCAGGAGCAGCGTGTCGTAGCCCGCCTCCCGGGCCCGATTCGTGACTCCGAGGATGTACTGCAGCATCGCGGGCGCGAACTCGTCTTCGAGGAAGCGGGCCAGCAGACCGAGAACCTTCGTCTGTGAGGTGGCGAGTGCTTTCGCTCCGGCGTTCGGCGTGTAGCCGAGGTTCTGCACCGCCTGTTCGACCTTCTGGCGCACTTCGGCGGAGATGGACCGCTTGCCGGACAGCGCGTACGACGCCGTGCTCCGGGACACACCCGCGACGCGGGCCACGTCTCCGATCGTCACCATTGCGGTCTCCATCGACTTGTTATCGAACCGGTTCGATTCGAACCGGTTCGACACTAACAGCGCGATGGACGGGGCGCAAGATGGAATCCGGGTCGAATGCGATGACCCTACGTGCCGACGTGATCGGTGATGCGTCGCTACACGGGCTCGCGGATCGTCGTCACCACGTCGACGAGGTGCGGCTGCCGGGGCGCGGAGGCGAAGCCGAAACGCACCGGCGGATCGAGCGGCGCGAACGCCCCGAGGTCCGTTCCATCGAGGCGAGCCTCGGCCCACACGATCGTGCGCGCCACCGTCACACCGTAGAACTCCCGCCGGCCGCCGCCCGCGCTCCCGGCCGTGTGCACCCCGGGCTGGAACGTGCGGGCCACCGGGTCGATCAGCCGCAGCCAGGCCGGATGCGTCGCGAGCCGCGGCGGCACCGACCGCAGCACGCGGCCGAGCGGAGAGACCGGTCCGACCCGCAGGCGCACCGAGAGAGCAGTGGCGTCGAGCGCCAGGCCGCCTTCGATCCGCCGCCGGGTGACCGGCAGCACGCGCACCTCGTCGAAGGCGTAGGTCGCGGCGATGAAAGCCGCCACCTCGTCGGTCGGGGCGAACAGGATGCGGTGACCCCGCGCATCCTCGATCATCGCGTCGGCGAAGCGCCCGAACGGCGACGATTCCCACAGTCCGAGCACGACGCGGGTTCCGGAGGTGGTGCCGAAGCCGGCGATGCGACCCGCGAAGCGCAGGTCGCGGGTCGGGCGCCGGGGGCGGGGCGGGGTGGCCATGCTCTGAGGCTACCTCCGGCCCGCGCCTCCGGCGAGGCCATGCGGTTGACTTCGCGAGGCGCTCACGGCAATGTGTACAGTGTCCACAAGTGAAGGAGATTCGATGTCCGAATTCGTCACCTCATCCGACGGCACCCGCATCGCCTACGACCGCGAAGGCGAGGGTCCGGCGGTGATCTTCGTGGCCTCGGCGTTCAACTTCCGCGCATTCGACCCGGGCACCGCGCAGCTCGCGCACCTTCTCGCCGAACGCGGCTTCACCACGGTCAACTACGACCGGCGCGGGCGCGGCGAGAGCACCGACACGGCGCCCTTCGCGATCGAGCGGGAGATCGACGACATCGCCGCGCTGATCGACGTAGTGGGCGGATCGGCGGCCCTCTTCGGCAACTCCTCGGGCTCTGCGCTCTGCCTCTGGGCAGCCGAGGCCCGCATCGGGGTGTCGAAACTGGCGCTCTGGGAGATCCCGCTCGACCTCGAAGGCGCGGGAGACGGTGGCGCCTGGTTCCGCGGGTTGCAGTCCCGGCTACGATCCGGGGATCGGGAGGGCGCCGTGGAGTTCTACATGTCCGACATGCCGCCCGAGTGGCTGGCGGGCGCGAAGAGCAGTCCGGCCTGGCCGGTCATGGTGCAGAACGCGCCCACGCTGGAGTACGACGCCGCCGTGCTCGAACGTGCGCAGCACGCCCCGTGGGCCGAGCAGTGGGCGCACGTGACGGTGCCGACCCTCGTGATGTACGGGAGCGAGACGCTGCCGATCTTCCCCCCGGTGACCTCGGCGCTCGTGGCTACGCTGCCCGACGCCCGCAGTTCGGTGGTCGACGCGGCGAACCACGGGTGGGCGCCGGAGGTGATGGCGGCGGAGCTCGAGGCGTTCTTGCGCTGAGAGGCGCGGGCTGCGGGTGGCGCCGGCCACCGCGAGCGGCCCGCGCCACAGGCGGCCGGGTGCCCGGTCGCCCGGGCGTCCGAACGACGGAGCATGAGTTCCCCAGCGGTCTGAGACTCCGTACTTTCCGTTCCAACCCGGATTTCTCCGTTGTTTCGGCTGCCGCCGCTCGGCGGCTCGAGGCAAAGCCCCGGCTCAGCGCCCCGCGCGCCGGTCGGGCTCGGTCTGCGCCCGCACGTGGATGCGCTCGCCGTCGCGACTGAAGATGCCGATGAGCTCCACGGGCTGGTCATCGGCGCTGCCCAGCCAGTGCGGTACCCGCGTCGCGAACTCCGCCGCCTCCCCCGGCTTCAGCACGATGTCGTGCTCGCCGAGTCGCAGCCGCAACCGGCCGTCGAGCACGTAGAGCCACTCGAACCCCTCGTGGCTGCGCAGCTCGGGCTCCTCGTCGCGCCGGTGCAGCACCATCCGCACCGTCTGCATGGCTGAGCCCTCCCGCGACAGCATCTCGACCTCGGCGCCCCACCGTTTCGAGAGTCGGGGTCGCACCCGCGGATCGGGTACCGCATCCGACACCAGCTCGTCGATGGTCACCTCGAGCGCCGCGGAGAGGGGGATGAGCAGCTCGAGGTTCGGCTGCCGCTTGCCACCCTCCAGCCGCGAGATGGTGCTCGCCGAGATGCCGGTGGTGGCAGCGAGCTCGGCGAGGGTCAGGTCGCGTTCGAGTCGTGCAGCCTTCAGCCGGGCGCCGATCCGGACGCCGCGACTCTCCGCGGCGGGCGTGGGGTCGGCTGTCGTTTCGCTCATCCGCTCATCTTGCCATTTCGGCACATCATTTTGCCAGTGCGGGTCGGCGCGGGACAGTGGAGGCATGAACCAAGAATCCTGGGATGTCATCGTCATCGGCGGCGGAGCCGCCGGCCTCAACGCGGCCCTCGTGCTCGCCCGCGCCCGCCGTCGGGTGGTGGTGGTCGACGCCGGCGAGCCGCGCAACCGCTTCGCCCCCCACATGCACGGCTTCCTCAGCCGCGACGGGATGTCGCCGTTGGAGCTGCTCGAGATCGGGCGCGCCGAGGTGCGAGGCTATGGCGGCGAGGTCGTGAGCGGTCGGGCGGTGCGAGCCGGGGGTGAGGCCGGCGCGTTCACGATCGAGCTCGACGACGGCCGGATGCTCACGGGCCGACGCCTCGTGATCGCCACCGGTCTGCGCGACGAGCTGCCCGACATCCCCGGCCTCGCCCGCCAGTGGGGCCGCGGCGCCGTCGCCTGCCCCTACTGCGACGGTTGGGAATCGCGCGACCAGCGGATCGGCGTGCTCGCCACCTCGGCCATGAGCGTGCACCAGGCGGGGCTGCTGCGGCAGTGGTCGGCCGACGTGACGTTCGTGGGCCCACTCACCGCGGATCTCGACCCCGAGACCCGCGCGGGGCTCGAGGCACGGGGCGTGCGCATCGACGCGCGCGCGGTGAGCGCCGTGGTCGAAGACGCCGACGGCACGCTGACCGGCCTCACTCTCGAAGACGACTCGGTCCTCCCCCTCGACCGCGTCTTCGTGGGCCCGCGCCTCGAGGCCAACGACGAGCTGCTACGTCAGCTGGGTGCGGCGCGGGCCGAGACCATGCAGGGCGAATGGGTCGCGTCGGACGCCTTCGGCGCCACGTCGGTGCCGGGCGTCTGGGTGGCGGGCAACTCCGCTGTCTCCCACGCGCTCGTGGTGATGGCGGCGGCATCGGGCGCATCCGTCGCCACGCAGATCAACGCCGACCTCGTGGGCGATGACACCCGCCGCGCGCTCGCCACGCAGTCGTCCCGATAACTCCGCAAATCCGAGGGACCAGTGCCCTACACGGCACCGGTCCTCGGATTCCGGTAGTTATCGGGAACCCTCAGCCCTGGGCGAGCTCCGACACGTCCTGCCACTTCTCCCATGTCGCTATGCGCGAGGCGTAGTCGGCCTTCGCGATGCCGAGCGGCGCGGTTCCGAAGAACACGCGCAGCGGCGGCTCCTCGGCGTCGACCACTCGGAGCATCGCCGCCGCCGAGGCCGCAGGATCGCCGCGTCTGCCCAACTGGGCGGCGCGCGCGGCGCCGACCTGGGCGTGCAACTCGGCGTAGTCCTCGAGCGGCTCGGACGTCGACGACGAGGAGCCGCTCCAGTCGGTGCTGAAGCCGCCCGGCTCCACGAGCGTCACCTTCACGCCGAAAACGCCGACCTCCTGGGCGAGCGCCTGCGAGAGGCCCTCGAGCGCCCACTTCGACGCGTGGTAGATGCCCACCAGCGGGAAGGCCGAGATGCCGCCGATCGACGAGACCTGGATGATGTGGCCGCTTCCCTGCTCGCGGAGGAACGGCAACGCGGCCTGCGTGATCCAGAGCGCTCCGAACAGGTTCGTCTCCAACTGCGCCCGCGCCTCAGCCTCGCTGAGTTCCTCGACGAATCCGAAATGCCCGTAGCCGGCGTTGTTCACGACGACATCGAGGCGTCCGAAGTAGTTGAACGCCTCGGTGACGGCGGCGAAGTCGGCCTCACGATCGGTGACGTCGAGCTGGAGCGGCAGGATGCGCTCGCCGAAGCGGTCGACGAGTTCCGCGAGCGTCGCCGTGTCGCGTGCGGTCGCGGCCACGCTGTCGCCGCGCTCGAGGGCGGCGGTCGCCCACTCGCGACCGAATCCGCGCGATGCGCCGGTGATGAACCAAACCTTCTGAGCCATGGGGGTTCCCTTCTCGATCGGGTCGCGGGGAGACGCGATCTCTTCGATCGACGCTAGCCCCGCCGCGCATCCCCGAGCAACGAAAAGGGGTAACACTCACTCCCCGCCGGGGCTGCCCCAGCCGTCGAGAACCAGGCGCGCGACAGCGTCGCGCAGCCAGGCCTCGTACCGTTCCATGCTCCAGCCGGATTGCGTCACGAGCTGCTCGTGGCTCTCCGGCGAGGCGACGAAGGAGAGGATGTCGGCGAGCTCCCGCCGCGAACCGTCGTCGAGCACCGGGCCAATGAGTCCGCGCCGCTCGAATTCCGCAACCGCGGCGAGGAAGTCGGCGCGCCGTCGGAGCAGCAGGTCGTCGAGCTCCTGGCGCACGAGCGCGTCCGACGACGCCGCGCTCAGGAAACCCGCCCAGAGTCCGCTGGTGCGCCGGTTCGCTTCGGCCACGAAGTGCACGAAACCGGCGACCACCTGATCATCCTCGAGTTGCAGGATGCCGCGCCCGACGTCTCGCTCGGCAATGGTCTGCGGCCCTTCGCTTCCGGCGAAGGCCTGCTCGAATGCGGCGAGCAGCAGCGCGCGCTTCGGGCCGCTCAGCTTCACGGTCTCCACCGAGACCCCGGCCTCAGCGGCGATGTCGGCGAGGGAGGTGCCGGCGTAGCCCGATCGAGCGAAGCAGGCGGCCGCGGCGTCGAGGATGCGCTGGCGCGTGTTCGCCGCCTGTTCGGCGCGCAGCGTCGAGTTGTAGCTGCGAACGGCGGAACTCCGGTTGTCAGGCATATTGACTTTCCTAGCGGGGTAGTGAATACTTCATCGGTATAGCCAAGCTTAACCCCTCGTCCCCTACACGAAGGCCCCACTGATGTCCTCCCTTCTCCTCTGCAGCACCCCCGTCCACGGCCATGTCACCCCGCTCCTCGCCGTCGCCCGCCACCTCGTGGCCGCCGGCCATCGCGTCCGCTTCCTCACGGGCGGCCGCTACCGCGACGCCGTCGAGGCCACCGGCGCCACCTTCCTGCCGCTCCCCGCCGAAGCAGACTACGACGACACCGACATGGATGCCGCTTTCCCCGGCCGGGTCGGATTGAAAGGCCCCGCCGGCATCCGCTACGACATGAACACGATCTTCGTCGCCCCCGCCCCCGCCCAACTGGCCGCACTCGACGCCGCCCTCGCCGCCGAGCACACCGACGCCGTGCTGGTGGAGTCGCTCTTCATCGGCGCCCTCTTCCTGCTCACCCGGCCCGGCACACGGCCGCCCGTCATCAACCTCGGCATCGTTCCCCTCGGCATCGACAGCGTCGACACGGCGCCGTTCGGTTTCGGTGCGACGCCGATCCCGGGCCTTCGCGGTCGCCTGCGCAACCGCGTGCTGAAGACCATGGCCGAGAAGGTGGTGTTCCGACCGGTGCAGGAGCAGGCGGTGCGGATGATCCGCGAGACCACCGGGGGCGAACTCACCACCTTCTTCCTCGGCTCGGCCGCTCTGGCCGATGCCATCGTGCAGTTCACGGTGCCCGCCTTCGAATACCCGCGGAGCGACCTCCCTCGCACGGTCCACTTCGTGGGCCCCGTGTCGCGTACCACGCCGTCGACCACCCCGGTTCCGGAGTGGTGGAACGACCTCGACGGCTCCCGGCCTGTGGTGCACATCACCCAGGGCACGGTGGCGAACAAGAACTACGACGAACTGATCGCTCCGGCGCTGACCGCGCTCGCGAGCGAAGACGTGCTCGTGGTGGTGAGCACCGGTGGTCGCCCGCTCGACACGCTGCCGCATCCGTTGCCCGCCAATGTGCGCGCCGCGTCGTACCTGCCCTACGACCGGCTGCTGCCGCTGACCGATGTGTTCCTCACGAACGGCGGCTACGGCGGTGTGCACTACGCGATGGAGCACGGGGTTCCGCTCGTCGTGGCGGGCGCCACCGAAGACAAGGTGGAGGTCACCGCGCGGGTCGCCTGGTCGGGCGTCGGCGTGAACCTCAAGACCAACGAGCCGACCCCCGCACGCATCCGCGACGCCGTGCGCGAGGTGCTCGCCGAGCCGCGCTACCGCGAGGCGAGTGCGCGCATCGGCTCCGACATCGTGGCCTCCCCCGGCCTCTCGGGCCTCGACGCGGTGCTCGTGGGCCTCACCCCCGCCCCCGCCCGCTGACCTCGTCCGAGCGCGTCGGCCGGACATCTCCAATCGTGCTGCGAACCGCGGCTCCCTGGGGCCCCGGTCGGAACCACGATTGGAGTTGTCCACGGCAAACAGCGTCATCACCCGGGTCTCTGAACTCGGTCGCGCCTCGCGAGCCGCTCCTCAGGAGAGCGCCTTCTCAGGAGACCGCCTTCTCAGGGGAGCGCCTTCTCGTAGAAGACGCGATCACGGTCGTCATCACGCCGCCGCTCGGTCTCGACGTAGCCCAGCCGTTCGTACAGCCGCTGATTCTCCACCATGACGACGTGGGTGTAGAGCCGGATGGTCGTGAGTCGCTGGCGGCGGGTGATGTCCTCGACCAACGCCAACAGCCGTCGCCCCACCCCCTGCCCCTGGAAGTCGGGATGAACGGCGATGTTCTCCAGGAGCACGTGGTCGGTCGACACCACGATCACCACGAACCCGGTGATGGTTCCGTCGCGCTCCGTCACCCACACGCCGCCGCGCTCGACGACGGCCGCGTAGTTGGCGTCCATCGGCACCGGGCGCATACCGTCCGGCATGCGAGGAAGGTAGACGGCGTAGGCGGCGGCCGCTATCCCGGCCAGGGCGGCGGCGTCACCGGCTGTCGCCTCCCGCACGTCCACCGAGGGAACCATGCCGGAACGCTACCACCGGCGCCGCACGCCGCGTCACCCGCCGCACGCGCAGTTGACCCGAGCACCACTCAGGTCGCGAGCAACCGCTTCCGCTGCTCTTCGACGTCGTAGTCGGCCGCGGGCCAGCCGAGGTCGAGCGCCTGCAGCGCCTCGTCGAGGATCTGCTGCACGGCCAGCGCCGAGTACCACTTCTTGTCGGCCGGCACCACGTGCCACGGCGCGTGCTCGGTGCTGGTCTCGGTGAGTGCCACCTCGTAGGCGTCCTGGAACAGCGGCCACAGACCGCGGTCGTCGACGTCGCCCGGGTTGAACTTCCAGTGCTTGTCGGAGCGGTCGAGGCGCCGCAGCAGGCGGTTCTTCTGCTCGTCGCGGCCGAGATGCAGCATCACCTTCAGCACCGTCGTGCCGTTCGACACCAGCCGGCGTTCGAACTCGTTGATCTCGGCGTAGCGCGCGGTCAACTCCTCCGAGGTGATGAGCTCGTGCACGCGCGGCACGAGCACGTCTTCGTAGTGCGACCGGTCGAAGATGCCGATGTGGCCGGGCGCGGGGAGCTCCTTCTCCACCCGCCAGAGGAACGGATGCGCCCGTTCCTCCTCGGTCGGCTTCTTGAACGCGTGGTGCGAGATGCCCTGAGGGTCCATCGGTCCGGCCACCCTCTTCACCACGCCGCCCTTGCCCGCGGTGTCCATTCCCTGCAGAACGAGCAGCACGGAGCGCTCGCTGCCGGACAGGCTGCCGGCGAAGAGCCTCTCCTGGAGCTTGCTAAGTGATCGACTCGTTCCGCCGAACACGTCTTCAGCGGCATCCTTGTCGAGCACGCCCGGGGTCGCCGATGTGTCGATGGCCGAGAGGTCGACGGGGCCGCTGACCCGCAAGCGGTCGCTCCAGCCGGTGGAATGGGTGGAGTGCTTGGTCACACGATCTCCTTCGCGAGGTGCCGGACGATCTCGGCTGCGCTGCCGGACCGGATGGAGCGGTAGTCCGCCCCCGCCCACACGTTGGTGCCGTGCGGGTCGCCGGCCGCGGTGGCGGCGGCGCGAAGGGGCATGGTGAGTTGGTTGACCTCCGGGTAGCCGAGGGGTGCTGCGGGATCGTGCCGACGCATGAAGTCGTTGAGGAGACCCCGCGCCGGGCGACCGGAGAAGGCGCGGGTGACGGCGGTGTCGGTGAACTGCTCGTCGACGAGTGCCGCGCGCTGCACGGCGGTGGTGCCGGCCTCGCGGGCGAGGAGGAACGCGGTTCCGGCCTGTGCGGCGACAGCACCGCGAGCGAGCACGTGAGCGATGGCGGCCGGGGTGGTGAGGCCGCCGGCGGCGACGAGCGGCGCATCCGTGTAGTGGTGGATGCTGCCGAAAAGGGTGTCGAGATCGTCGCTCGGCGGATCGGCGGCCGGATCGAAGGTGCCGCGATGGCCTCCGGCGAGCGGCCCCTGCAGCACGAGCACGGGTGCCCCGTTCGAGAGGGCGATCTGCGCCTCGGCGAGCGAGGTGACCGTGACGGTGACGAGCACTTCGGCGTCGCCGAGTCGGCCGATGGTCTCGGCGTCGGGACTGCCGAAGGTGAACGAGGCCACCGCGGGTCGGAGGGCGAGCAGCACGTCGAGCTTCTCGGCCCAGGCGTCGTCATCCGGATGCGGTACACCGGTTTCGACGCTGTGCCCGGCCGCATCCGGTGCCAGTTCCGCAGCGTAGGCGGCGAGCGTCTCCGCGGTGGCGACGGACGGCTGCGGCACGAACAGGTTCACGCCGAAGGCCTCACCCGTGATGAGTCGTGTGCGGTGGATCTGCTCGTCGAGCGCGTCGGCGCTGCGGTACCCGGCGGCGAGGAAGCCGAGCGCTCCGGCATTGCTCACGGCAGCCGCGAGCTCAGGTGTCGAGGGGCCGCCGGCCATCGGCGCCTGCACGATCGGAACGCGGAGTGCACGAAAATCGAACATCGCTTTCACCCTACTCGCGCCCGGGGCCGGGACTCAGAGTGGTTTCGCCATGGTGATCGCCGTCGTCTCGTAGCCGAGCGAGGTATAGAGCCGCTGGGCCACGGTGTTGTGGCCGAAGACGTTGAGGCCGAGCTTCACGGCGCCGTGCGCACGGGCCTCCGTCTCGGCGAGCAGCATGGTCTCGCGGCCGACGCCCCGGCCGCGATACGCCTCGTCGATCTCGATGTCGAACACCCACCACTCCTGCGGATGCCGAGGCGACATCGGCCCGATCCACAGCACGCCCACGAACTCACCGTCGCCTGTCACCACCTCGAAGACGAGCTGGCCCTCAGCCGGCGCCCCGTCGGGGAAGTACTGGGCGTTGGACTCGGTCGCACGCTCGTTCGCGTACTCGGCGGAATCACCCGCCGCCATCCGTTCCCGCACGTACTCGGCGCTGTGGCGCTCGAGCCACGCGGCGAACTTCTCCGCGGGCATGGGGTCTCAGTGCAGCCACCATGCTGCCACGGTACTGCGCGCCCCATCGAGTGGGCACGATTGGTCGCCCAGGGGCGTGCTGCATGACGAATCGTGCCCACTCGATGCCGCGCGTTCACCAGGCCAGACGCGAGGTGCTGCGGGAAGCGGCGCGAGCCGCGACCTCGCGCACGCGGGTGTGCAGTTCGCGGGAGGCGTCGGCGGCGAGCGGATGCGTGCTGCGCCCGTTCTGCGACACGAGCTCGCCGCCCACGTAGACCTGCGTCAGGTTGCGCAGGCCCATCGCGAAGGCGTAATGCGCGTAGACGTCCCACACCGGTCCCGTGTCGGGCGAGGCGGGGTCGACCACGAGGAAGTCGGCGAACTTGCCCACCTCGAGCGAACCGATCCGGTCGTCGACACCGAGCGCCTCCGCGGAGCCGAGGGTGTGCATGCGCAGCATGTCGCGGGGCATCAGGATGCCGGCATCCTCGTTCACGGCGCGCTGGGTGTAGATGCCGATCCGCAGATTCTGGAACGGGTCGGAGACATCCGTGCAGGACTGGTCGTCGAGCCCCACGCCGATCGGCATGCCCAGTTCGCGGAAGCGCGGGATGTCGGCGATCCCCGATCCGAGCCGACCGTTCGACGTCGGCTGCCACACCATCCCGGCCCCCTTGTCGGCTGCGACCCGTGACATGAAGACATCCGGATGCACGAAGTGGCCGAACAGGAATCCCGGCCGCAGCGCCCCCGCCTCCTCGTACCACCGGAACTTCTCGCGCTGCTGGTCGAGGGCCTCGCTCGTCTCGAGGAAATGCGCCTGGTTGCCGATGCCGTGCGCATCCATCGCCCGCACCTCGTCGCGCGCGGCCTGGGCCGACGCCGACCACTGCACGGCGCCGAACACCGAGGCGCCCAGGTCGAGCCCGGCGGGAACGTTCTGCTGCACGTGCTCGACGGCCCGAGCGAACACCTCGAACGCCTCCTCGACCGGCTGGAACTCGCTGTCGAGCCGGATCGAATTCATCGTGCGCAGCCCCGCGTCGCGCGCAGCGTCGATCTGACTGAACAGGTACTCCTCGGGCCGGATCGCGAAGATCTCGCGGGTATCGGTGGCAGCGTCGTACTTTCCCACCACGCGCGAATCGGTGAAGTTGTAGGCGCTCGTGACGCCGTTGCCGAGAAAGTCGAGGCATCCGTGCAGCGTGAACCAGTAGATGTCGTCGGCGGAGGCGGCCGAGATGAAGGTGCTCTGCTCGCCCACCCAGCCGTAGAGCGGCTCGCCCGGGGTCATGCCGCGCATGCCCGAGGTGAAGAGGTGACTGTGCGCCGAGATGAAGCCGGGGGCCACGAAGGCGCCACGGGCGTCGAGCACGCGGCCGGCGGCGGCACTCGGCGGATCGCCTTCGCCGAGCCCCGTGATGCGCCCGTCGGTTCCCACGCTCATCCAGCCACGGAACCAGTCGCTCCCATCGGCCATCGGGATGATCACGGCGTCGACGACGGTGAGGGCGGTGGTGGGCGCGACATCGGTCATGCCGACATCCTCTCCGCTCGACGTTGCAGCGACGTTGCGGGCGCGTTACCGGAGTTCGCCGCCCGCGACCGGGCGCGGCTGGGGCCGGATATTCTGGAGAGGTCCGCTCGCAGGCGTTCGGCCCGCGCTCCCAGCCGATGAGGATTCATGACTGTTTCAGACGAACCCCGCTCCGACATCCCCTTCGAGGTACCCGGTGCGATCGTGGTCGAGCAGCCGAAGGCGGTGCCGGCCCCCCGTGTGGTGCTTGTGCGGCACGGCGAGACTGAGTGGAGCCTGAGTGGTCAGCACACGGGTCGCACCGACATCCCGCTCACCGCGAACGGCGAAGAGCAGGCGCGGGCGGTCGGCCGGGTGCTGGCGGGCCAGACGTTCGGGCTGGTGCTGACGAGCCCGCGGCAACGGGCGACGGCCACGGCCGAGATCGCCGGATTCGGTGCCCAGGCCGAGGTCGACGCCGACCTAGCCGAGTGGGACTACGGAGCTTACGAAGGGCTCACGAGCCCCGAGATCGCCGAACGTTTCGGCGAACCGTGGAACCTGTGGGAAGACGGCGTCGAACCGGATGCGGAGGGCCGCGGCGAGCAGGCCGCCGACATGCTGCGCCGAAACACCGCGATCATCGAGCGGGCGCGCCGCACGCTGAACGGCGGCGACAACGTCTTGCTGTTCTCGCACGGCCACTATCTGCGCACGCTCGCCGCCACCTGGATGGGTCTGCCCATCCGCGCCGGCGAGCTCGTCGTGCTCGACACGGCATCGATCAGCGTGCTCGGATTCGAGCACGGCAACCAGGTGCTCCGCGCGTGGAACCGCACCCCCTGGTCGGAGTAGCCCCGCCCAGCGACGAACGCGGTGCACCCTAACCCGCGTACCCGACGCCGTCGGGCTGCAGCTGGCACGCGCGCCGGAGAAACTCCGACAGCCACCTCCCGGCCGGCTGGACGGTCTCTGGGTAAGATCACATGTATGGTGCCTGATCTTCCGGCCGAGTCCCAAGTGATTCCCTCGCGGCTTCCCGTCGGGCGGCTGGGTGTCGCTGTCGTCGCCGAACTGGTCGAACTCATCGTCACGGGTCGCTTGGAAGAGGGAGCCTTGCTTCCACCCGAGGGGCCACTGAGCGAGCGGTTCGGCGTCAGCCGCACGGTCTTGCGCGAGTCGGTCAAACGGCTCGAAGAGAAAGGGCTCGTCATCGTCTCCCAGGGGCGCGGCACCCAGGTGCTTGCGCCCGGCTACTGGAACATGCTCGATCCGGTGGTGCTCTCGGCCCTGATCGACAACGACCAGAGTCTCGGCGTTCTCGACCAACTCACCATCGTGCGAGCCAGCCTCGAATCGGCGATGGCCGGTTCGGTCGCGGCATCCCACACCACAGAAGGGTTGCGACGGCTGGAGAACGCGCTCACCGCAATGCGGGAGAGCGAATCCGAGACCGATTCCTTCCGCCAGGCCGACGTCGTTTTTCACTACGCCCTGATGGAGATCTCGACGAATCGCCTCGCCGAGAACATCGCGAAGCACCTCTACAAGCGGGCCGTCGAATCAACCCGCTACCAGGGGATCAATCCTCCTGACGCCACCGCGTTGACGCTCGACGAGCACGCCGCGATCGTCGACGCGATCGCACGCAACGACCAGGCCGGCGCCGAGAAGGCCATGCACGACCACATCCACGGCTCATGGGAACGTCGGCGGCTTCCCGACCACGCTCCGCTCAAGCGGTCACAGCGGGCCAAGCCCCAATCGAGCGAGACTCAGGCGGGCAAGCCTCAGTCGGGCAAGCCTCAGTCGGGCAAGCCTCAGTCGAGCGAGTAGACGCCGGCGGCGTTCTCGCCGAAGGCAGCGTGCGCTCGGCCTCGGTCAGCCCCCGGAGGATGGCGGGGCGAGGAGACTCGCCCCGCCATTCTGTTTTCGTGGTTTCGCTCGCGCCGAGATGGTGATGGAGTGGGAGCAGACCGCGACCGCGGCCATGAAGGAGCGTGAGAGCGTGAGCGACGACAGGAACGACGGGCCTCGCCCATTCGGCGAGGCCGACGAGCTGGCCACCAACGACGCCGTGGCCGGCGAGACGGTGTGGCCGGGCGCCGGCGACGGCAACGACGGGCCCACGGGCGGCTCGCCCAGCGAGGGCGAACCCGACTGGGAGCACTACGCCCCCGAGCAGAGCGGCCCCGACGAGTCTCAGCCCTTCGGCGACAAAGCCCCCGACGACCTCCGGGTCACCGACGAGTGAATTCCCTCGGAAGCCCTCGCAGCGACCGGATAGCGTATCCCTCATGAGCAAGCCCGTCATCCTCGTGCTCCCCGGAGGGGGCTACCACACGCTCGCGCCGCACGAAGGCGAGCCGGTGGCCGACTGGCTGCGCGGGCTCGGATGGGAGGCTCGGGTCATCCGTTATCCGGTGTCGACGCGGCATCCCGGCCCGCTCACCGTGGTGCAGGAGGCCATCGCCGCCGAGCGCGCGGCCGGAGCATCGGCGGTCGGGGTGCTCGGGTTCTCGGCGGGCGGCCACCTCGCCGGGCACGCGGCCTTCACGCCGGATGCCTCCAACGACGAGCGCCCCGACTTCGCCGTGCTCTGCTACCCCGTCGTGTCGATGGTGCAGCCGACCCACGCGGGCTCGCGCGCCGAATTGCTGGGCGACGACGCGTCTGACGAACTGCGCCGCGCGACGTCGCTCGAGCTGCTCGTGAACCCGGGGTCGCCGCCGGTGTTCCTCTGGTCGACCGCCGAAGACGAGTCGGTGCCCGTGGAGCAGCACACCTATCCGCTCGCAGAAGCACTCGCGACCGCCGGCGTGTCGCACGAAGTGCATGTTTTCGAGACCGGGCCGCACGGCCTGGGCCTCGCCGACGGGCATCCGGCAGCGGCCTGGACCACCCTCTGCGCCACCTGGCTCGCTGCGCGTCAGCCCGCCTGAATCGTCCGTTTCGGCGACTCGAAATTCTGTGAGTCGCGGCTCCTGGCTCCGGATGCGCGCGCCCGACTGCCACAATGGTTCCACCGAAGGGGAGTAGTTCCAGCGCCTGCGCACACCAGGCAGCGGACCTGTCGACACACTGGCCATCACGACGATCGGCCCGGCAATCCACCCCGGCATCGCCATCAGGCGTTCACGCCGGGGCGAACGAGACCTTCGATCGACACCGCCGAGCGCGCCGCGCCGACCGCCGATCAGGAGCCTCATGAACGACTTGCCCACGCCCGACGCACGAGGCGCATCCGTCTCCGGTTCCGCCGGCGCCCGCGGCACAGCGACCGCGCCGACCCCTGCCGAGCTCCGCCGCTGGCGGCAGTACCTGGCCGACGAACGCGCCGAGGCCCAGGTCTACCGCGAGCTCGCGCAGCGGCGCAGCGGTTCGGAGCGGGAGATCCTCTTGGCCCTCGCCGACGCCGAAGGGCGGCACGAGAGCCACTGGTTCGACCTGCTCGGCGACGCCGTGGGCAAGCCTCGGCCCGCCGATTTCCGCACCCGCATGCTCGCGGTGCTCGCCAAGCGCTTCGGTTCGGTCTTCGTGCTCGCCCTCATGCAGCGGGCCGAAGCGCGATCGCCCTATGAGACGGATGCCGACGCCACGCCGGCGATGGCGGCCGACGAACGCATCCACGGCGAGGTGGTGCGGGCCCTCGCGGCGCGCGGACGCAGCCGCCTCTCGGGCACCTTCCGCGCCGCCGTCTTCGGCGCCAACGACGGACTGGTCTCCAACCTCGCCCTCGTGCTCGGCATCGGCGCCACCGGCGTCGCCCCGAGCGTGGTGCTCGCGACGGGCATCGCGGGCCTCCTCGCCGGCGCGCTCTCGATGGGAGCCGGCGAGTTCGTGTCGGTGCGGTCGCAGCGCGAGTTGCTCGCAGCATCCACCCCCGACCCGCAGGCGCACACGGCGGTGCCCCGGCTCGACGTCGACGCCAACGAGCTGGCGCTGGTCTACCGGGCGCGCGGGATGTCGGAGCCCGATGCCTTGGCGAAGGCCCGCGACGTGTTCGGAGGCCTGACCACCTCCACCGCGGCCATCCGCATCCAGCGGGTCGGTGACGCCGGCATCACGGCGCCCGTGCTGCCGTCTGCCGGCGGAGCGGATGTCGCCGACGAGCACGAGGAGATCGGCACCGCCTGGCAGGCCGCACTCTCGTCGTTCTGCTTCTTCGCGTCGGGGGCGATCATCCCGGTGCTGCCGTACATCTTCGGGCTCTCGGGGCTCGCCGCGGTGGCGGTGGCCGCCGGCCTGGTGGGCCTCGCACTGCTCGGCACGGGTGCGGTCGTGGGCCTGCTCTCGGGCGGCCCGCCGCTCCGGCGAGCGCTGCGCCAGCTCGCCATCGGCTTCGGCGCGGCGGCGGTCACGTACGTGCTGGGCCTCGCCTTCGGCGCGACCGTCGGCTAGACACGCGGCACCCCACCCGCTCGGGTACGAAACGACGGAGCTGTCGCCGACGGCGGTGTGCTGCTCCGTCGTTTCGGTGATTCGGCCCGAAAGTCCGTCGTTTTGGACGTGCCCGGCATCGGGAAAAGCCGAGACGGAGGCCAGCTTGTCGTAGCCGGCGAACTTCGTGGCTACGTCGCTGCCGGTGAAGTTGTCCACCCAGCCGTCGCCGTCGTGGAAAAGCGCACCGACACGCAGTCGGGCGTGGTTCCCAGGTCGAACCTGACCTGGCCTGAACGCAGCCGTGGCGGATCGTTCGGACGGCTCCGGTGTGGTGGGCGTCTTCGGGCAGAGCCGTCCGAACGATCCGCCACGGCGTCCCCACCCCGACTCGGCGAACGACTCGCCACGTCAGCACCCCGACTCGTCCCGAAGCGGGCCAAACACGGCGGTCTTGCCCGTTTCGGGACGAGTGGGCGCGGAGATGTGCCTGAGCGGGCGAGTTCGGGGAGACTGGTGAGGCACGCGATGGAGGTAGGCAGATGGTGGATGTGACGGGCGAACGGATGGGCGACCTGGTCGTGTTCCTCGAGGAGGGCGCAGCCGCTGCCGACACGATGAGGGACGCGGCGGCCGGCACGTTCGGCGACCCCGGCACACAGAGCGGCACAGCCCCGCACAGCACCCCGCCAACCCAGGGCGACCCCGCCACACAGAGCCCCGCAGCCACGCAGACCCCCGCGCAGACCACCACCCCCACACAGCGCGGCGCGGTTCCGCTCGCCGAGGCCCGCATCGGCGTCGCCGATCTCGCCGTCACGCGCGGAGACGGCATCTTCGAGTCGATCGGCGTCATCGACGGCCGGTTCATCGAGCTCGACCGCCACCTCCGGCGCCTGGAGCACTCTGCCGCCCTCCTCGACCTCCCGCGACCCGACAGCGCAGCATTCGCCGAGGCCGCGCGGCGCGGTCTCGACGCGCACTCCGCCGAACCCGAGCTGCTGGTGAAGCTCTTCTACAGTCGCGGGATCGAGGGCGCCGGCATCCCCAGCGGCTGGGTCGAGGTGCTCACGGGAGACGACCATCGCGCGGCCCGCAGCACGGGCATCCGTGTCGTGACGCTCGACCGTGGCTACCGGCACGACATCGCGCAGACCTCGCCGTGGCTGTTGCAGGGCGCCAAGACGCTCTCCTACGCGTTGAACAAGGCTGCCCTCCGCGAAGCGGCTCGACGAGACGCCGACGACGTGATCTTCGTGAGCACCGACGACGTGGTGCTCGAGGGCCCGACCTCGAACGTGCTGGTGCGGCACGGCGATCTGTTCCGCACTCCGCGAACGGATCTCGGCATCCTGGCCGGCACGACGCAGGCCGCCGTCTTCGAGACCCTCATGGCCCGAGGCTTCGAGACAATTGAGGCTGCGCTCTCTGTGGCTGATCTCGCCTCGGCCGATGCCGTCTGGCTGCTCTCCAGCGGCCGCCTCCTGGCTCCGGTTCGCGAACTCGACGGGCAAGCCATGCCGGTCGACCGCGAATTCAGCGAAAGCCTGCTCACCGAGACCTTCGGCGTGCACCCGTGACCGACCGGCGGACCCGACCGACCCGCAGACCCGACCGACCCGCATCCTGAGCACCGCGCATCCCTGACGACGAGGAGTCGACCGTGAGTGACCAGTCCCCCGCGAATCCGCCCGCCGGAGCCGGCCCGAACGGCCGCCCGGGAGGCACCGTTCTCGCCCGTCGCCTCCGCCAGATGACAGGACGCGATCCGAACGAACCCCACCGCGCGGCCACTCCTCTCGAACTGCTCTTCGACCTCGCGTTCGTGGTGGCCTTCAGCCAGGCCAGCGGTCAGCTCTCGCACTATCTGGCCGAAGCCCAGTTCGCGCCGGCGATCGGCGCCTTCGCGTTCGCGATGTTCGCGATCTGTTGGGCCTGGATCAACTTCTCCTGGTTCGCCTCGGCCTACGACACCGACGACTGGTTCTACCGGATCACCACCATGGTGCAGATGATCGGCGTCGTGATCGTGGCCCTCGGCATCCCGCCCCTGTTCCACTCGCTGGCCGAAGGCCACTACCTCGACAACTCGATCCTGGTGGCCGGCTACGTGGTGATGCGCATCGCGATGGTGGCGCAGTGGTTGCGCGCCGCCCGGCAGGACCCGCGCCGACGGCGCACCGCGCTCACCTACGCCGCATTCATCACCGCGGCCCAGATCGGGTGGGTCACGCTGGCGATCGCGCACACGACCGTCGAGGTCGCGCTTCCCGTCTCCCTGCTGCTGTTCGCGGTCGAGCTGATCGGCCCCTACATCGCCGAGCGCCGTACGGGCACGGAGGGCACGCCCTGGCATGCGCACCACATCGCCGAGCGGTATGGGTTGCTGACGATCATCGCGCTCGGCGAAGGCGTGTTCGGCACGGTGACGGCGGTGTCGGCCGTGGTGGAGGAGCAGAGCTGGACGATGGAGGCCGCCCTGCTCGTGGTCGCGGGCATCGGGCTCACCTTCGGGTTGTGGTGGTCGTACTTCCTGATGCCGGCCGCGGCCATCCTGCAGCGCTACCGCATCAAGGCTTTCGTGTGGGGCTACGGGCACATCTTCGTCTACGCCTCGATCGCGGCGACAGGCGCCGGGTTGCACGTCGCCGCCTACGTGATCGAGGGCGAAGCGGTCATCGGCACGGTGGGCGCCGTGCTCTCGGTGGCCATTCCGGTGCTCATCCTGTGCCTGGCGATCTTCTCGCTCTACGACTTCTTGGTGGAGCAGATCGATCCGTTCCATTTCTGGCTGATCGCCGGCACGGTGGCACTGCTCGTTCTCTCGGTGCTCGCCGCCACCTGGGGAGCATCGCTCGGCGTGTGCCTCGTGCTCATCACACTGTCGCCGTTCGTGGTGGTGGTCGGATATGAGACCATCGGCCACAAGCACGAGGCGGTCGTCTTGAGGCACCGGCTGGGCTGAGCTCCCCGCCCTAACCGAGGGGGAGGAAGGTGCTCCAGGCCCGGCGGCGGTGGGGCCGGGGGTCGGATTCGACGCGGTCGGATTCAGCGATGATCATGGTGCGGCGATCGTGCTCCGAGTAGGGCGGCCAGGTCTCCGGGGGCCGGCCGACGGCAGCGAAGTGCAGCCAGCTGTCGCGCATCCGTTCCCCCGCCCCATTGAAGGGCTTGCGGCCGCCGAACAGGGTCATCGCCCGGCCGAACCCGGCGTCGGCCTGGTCGAACAGGGCGAACATCTCGAGTCCGTGGGTCGCGTCGAGCCCGACCCACTTCATCAGGCGCGGTGCCACGTCGAAGCGGTAGCAGTGCACGGGCGCGTAGCGGGAATGGAAATCGGCCACCTTCACGCTCGGGTACCAGAATGCGTAGTCGCCCGCGAAGTCGGCCGCACTGCGTCGCGCCGGCAGCCCCGGATAGGCGTCGTGCATCGGGGTTCGGGCGTCTTCCGGCGCCCGGGCGAACAGGGCATGGATGCGGGGCGCAGAGCTCGGCAGGATGTCGATCCGGCCTCGGAAGATGGCACCTTCCCGGTCGTTGGTGCCGATGATGAGCGGAACCCGGTGAGCCTGGCCGGTGCGGATCGCGTGCAGCGGATGGCGAGGCAGGAACCGTCCGTCGACGACCGGCGCGAGGCAGAAGGTGCCGGGATACCACTCGGGCGTGCGGGCTTGGATCGTCAGCGCCGCCGTGACGAGCTCCGTGGCCGGTGCTTGGGTGAGCAGCGCGACGGTCTCGTCGTTGCTCAGCTCGCGCTCGAGGTCGTGCTGCCGGCGCTCACGCACGACCTCGATGAACTCGGCGGCCCAGGTCGCGGCGAGGGCACGCGAGTAGACCGCGTTCGACGGCGGGCTCTGCGCGATGGCCCGGTGGAAAAGATCTCGAGCTGCCGGGATGGCCAGAAGAGTGGTGACGGCGTTGCCTCCGGCGGATTCACCGAAGACCGTGACGTTGCCGGGGTCGCCCCCGAAGGAGGCGATGTTGCTCTGCACCCACCGCAGTGCAGCGACCTGATCGCGCAGGCCCAGGTTGCTGTCGATCCGTCGCCGGCGGCTGGAGTAGCGCGAGAAGTCGAGGTAGCCGAGCGCACCGAGCCGGTAGTTGAAGCTCACGTAGACGACCTGACCGGTTCGCACGAAGCTCTCGCCCTGCCCGGTGAACTCCCGTGACGAGCCGGCGCTGTAGCCGCCACCGTGGATGAACACCATCACCGGCATGCTCCCGCTGCGTGGATTTGCGGGCGACACCACGTTGACCGTGAGGCAGTCCTCGCCGGAGGGGATGCTCGGAGGCACGCCGGTGAACTGGCCCTTGTAGGCCTGGGGAGCGACGAGTCCGAAGGTGGACGCATCGCGCGATCCGTTCCAGGCAACCACGGGATGCGGAGACCGGAACCGCAGGGCACCGACCGGTGGAGCGGCGTACGGGATGCCACGCCAGGCGACCGTCGACCCCTCGCGCAGGCCGCGGACGACGCCTCCGGTCACCCGGACATCCGTCGACACCAGCGTCGCCATGGGACTCCGCACCGCCTTCCAGGGTCTGGGGAAGGCTTGCCCGATTGTAGCTCCGAGCGGCCCGCGGTGTCATCGGGCGGCAGCTCTGCCAGCTCATGCGGATCCGCAGCGCGGCCGCCCGCATCCGCTCTCTCGCCACGGCAGCCGCGACTGAGCACGGGCGTGTTCCCGCTGGAGGTCGTCATGCTTTTGCCGTCGATTTCCCCCCGCGAGAATACCCCGCCCGGTGCCCTAGGCTTGCCGCACGAGGTGCGAAGGAGACGCAGTGAGCAACGCCGACGGAAACCAGACGACCCCCGCTGGATGGTACGCAGATCCGGCCGGATCGCCGCAGCTGCGCTGGTGGGACGGAACCGCCTGGACCGACCATCTCCAGCCCGCCCAGGCCCCGGTCGCGCAGCCCGCACACGCGAGTGCGCCGGCCGCGGCGCCGTCGCCCGCCCCCGCATACGGCTACGCCTACCCGGCGGCGCCCGTCCTCCCCTCGGTTCCGGCCGGCACGCCGGCATACGGCCCCTTCATCTGGGTCATCACCCTCCTGCCCCTCATCTCGCTCCTGCTCATCCCCCTACTCCTCCCGAGCCTGGCGGAGTCGCTTCGCTCGTCGCTGGCAGACCCCTACAGCCAACAGCTCTACGGCGGCTACACGATGTCGGGTCTCGTGGTGCAAGGCGTCGTCAACCTCCTCAGCCTCGTGCTCTACGCGGCCGTGGTCGTTCTCGCCTATTTCGACCACCGCTGGCTACTGCGCACCGGCTACGCACGGCCGTTCCACTGGGCCTTCGCCTTCCTCGGCTTCGTGTATCCCATCGGCCGGTCGGTCGTCGTGCGCCGGCGCTCAGGGCGCGGCATCGCTCCGATGTGGGTGTCCATCGCGATCGCTGCGCTCGGCCTGATCATCGGCATCGCGCTGACGGTCTGGGTGTTCGGTGTGGTGTTCTCGACGATGTCGACCGGCTACGGCTACGTGAGCTGACGCGCCTCGCCTTCTAGGTCTCGAGCGTCGAGACCGGCTCCTCTGCCTCGACGATGTAGGTGGAGAGCATCCGCCCGGTGCCAGGGCCGAGGTCGGTGGCGTTGTGCGGCACGCGCGGCGGGATCAGGAATCCGTCACCCGCGTTCAGGATGATCGTCTCCCCGTCACGGCGTTCCATGCGCACCGTGCCGGCGACGATGTAGCCGACCTCCTCACCGGGATGGTGATGCCAGCCCGACGAGACGCCCTCGGGGATCTCGGTGAGCACTTGCACGATGTCCCGCCCGGGGATCGACGAGTGCTCGTGCTGGATCGTCGTTCGCTTGAGGTTCTGGGTCAGCTCGTCGGCGGAACCCGAATCGGCGGGAGTCATGAGACCGACGCGACGGCTTCACGGATGAGGTCGACCACCTGCGCTGCCTCGGGAATCCCGACGGTGTGCGAGCCGCCCGCGAGTTCGACGGTCTTCTTCGAGCCGGCGCGCTCCGCCATGAGACGATGCATCGCCACCGGGATGTTCTTGTCTTCGGCACCGAAAAGGAACCACGACGGAACCGTCTTCCACGCCGGCTCGCCGGACTGCTCACCGAACGCCGCGTCGCGGATCGGGCGCTGGGTGACGGCCATGACACCGGCCACCTCCGCCGAGGAGTCGGCGGCGAACTGCGCGTGGTACTTGCTCTGCTCGATGTAGAGATCGTTGCCGCCGTCAGGCAGCGGCACCGAAGCGAGCGTCTCACCGAGCGTCGAGCCGGGCAGTCGCGCGGCCAGGTCTCCGGGCGTTTCTCCGGCTACGGGCGCGAAGGCTCCGACGTACACGAGAGCCTTGACCGCAGGGTTGTCGGTTCCACCTCCGCTGATGACCGTGCCGCCGTACGAGTGCCCGACGAGCACGATGTCGCCGCTGATGTCCTTCAGGAGGGCTCGGAGGTACTCGCTGTCGGAGCTGACCCCACGCAGCGGGTTGGCCACAGCGATGACCGGGAAGCCGTCGCTGACCAGGCCGGTGATCACCCCGTTCCAGCTGGAGGATTCGGCGAATGCGCCGTGCACGAGAACGATGGTCGGTTTACCGGCGGATGGTTCGGTGATGCTCACAGTCTTCTCCTTCGGGACACGACTGAGCTCGTCGGACCGGGACCGCGCCGGGAGGTCAGCCTGGGGGTACTCGATGGACGACGGAACCCGGGGTGGACGCCGTCGGAACGTTGCGTCTACATATCTTGCTCATCCGGCGACCGCAGTGTCAACGAACCGCGACGCGGTTGCTCAGGCGACGATCGCCAGCAGCTCGTCGAGGGTGCCGATGACGTGCGCCGCGCCCGCCGAACGCAAGGCCTCGGGGCTGCAGTACGCATCCGTCACGCCCACCGCGGTGTAGCCGGCCGCCGAGGCGCAGCGCATGTCGTCGGCGCTGTCGCCCACGTAGAAGGCGTTCGACCGCTGCGGACGATGCCGCAGCAGCATCTCGAATTTGTCCCCCACGGATGCGTCGACCGAGTTCCACACGGCCGGCACCGCGAGTGCGCGCTGGTCGAATCGCACGGCGGCGGCGGATGCGGCCGAAACGACGCCGAGCCAAGCGCCGGCCCGCGAGAGGGTGGAGAGGCATTCCGCCGCGCCGTCGCGGAGGCGGGCGTGGGTGTCGGCCATCTCGGCGTTCCACTCCTCCTCCGCCAGGGCGTGCTCGGATTCGGGAATGCCGAGTCGGCCGAACAACTGCCCGAGCGGCAGCCGGAAGCGCACCGAGAACTCCGCCTCGCCGAGCACCGGGATGCCCCGCCCGGCGAGCACCGCGTTCAGAGCCGCACGCGCGCGATCGGCGTCGACCACCACCGTGCCGTTCCAGTCGAACAGCACCATGGTCTCGCCGAGTGTCGCCACCGGCCGTTCCTCACCCCTGACCACCGTTTGTCCGTTCTGTCCCCATCCGATCTCCGGGCGTGCGATATCCGCACGCAGCGGAGCTGCACCTCTGCCGAGGCTTCTGCACATCTTCCGTCGCCGAGGAGTCGGCACGGCGGCACGCAGACCGAAGGTCAGGTGAACGGAGGGTGAAGAGACGGCGTCAGCACCTGTCGTACACGTGACGAGCATCGCCCGCCGGCGCCAGATCGCGGTCGCGCAACACGGTGGCGTGCGGGGTCTGCGGGTCGGCGCACACCGCGGCGAAGTCGCCCCGCAGGTCGTCGGTGTACTCGATGTCGATCAGCTGATCGCCGTAGACGTCTGTGTACGCGGCGCACTCGTCGAAACGGTGGCACTCCTCCGTCACGGCGAAGTCGAAGCCGATCTCGTCGCGACCCCGGTCGCCGAGTTCGCTCGTGTTCTTCTGGCCGGCGGCGAGTCCGGCGGCGTGGGCGGATGCGACGAGTCGCGTCGCGAAAGCCACCGCGTCGTCGAGGGTGAAGGCGCCGTGCGAGCGCGTGGAGGAGTCGAGGTTGTCGAACTCCACGGCCTGGAAGCCGTCGTCGGCGCATCCCTGGATCGTGGGCGCGAGCATCCGCGCGACCGCCTCACGGTTCTCGGCCGTGCTGAGGTCGAAGAGGTGCTCGTCGGGCCAGCCGGGGTCGACGAGCAGGGCTCCGGATGCCTCGTGCACGAGCAGCTCGTCGGGCCACTCCGCGCCGGGCTGGGTCTGGAACCCGTTGACGTAGCAGATCGAGTAGAGGCCCGGCGCCGGATCATCGGTGCTGTCCCGCGCCACCACGGTCACGCCGGGTGCCGGTTCGTACCCGCCCCCGAGCTGGTAGTCGGCCACGGCGGCGGCGGGCAGGGCGGCGGGCGCGCCCGTCTCGGGTGCTGCGCCCGTCTCGGGTGCCGCTCCCGCGCATCCGCTCGCCTCGATCAGCACGAGGAGTGCGAGGGCGACCACCCGTGCCCGCACGTCAGCGGGCAGCGAAGCTGTCGGTGGCCGTGATGAGGGCGTCGAGGATGCCGGGCTCGTCGTAGGCGTGGCCGGCATCCGGAATCATGTGCAGCTCGGCTTCGGGCCAGGCGCGGTGCAGGTCCCAGGCGTTGTAGGCCGGGGTGCAGAGGTCGTAGCGGCCGTGCACGATGACGCCCGGGATGTCGCGCAGCTTCGACGCGTCGCGGATCAACTGCTCGGGTTCGAACCAGCCGTGATTCACGAAGTAGTGGTTTTCGATGCGGGCGAAGGCGAGCGCGTAGCTCGGCTCGGCGAACACGGCGATGAGGTCGTCGCGCGGAATGAGCGTGATGGCCGACGCCTCCCAGGTCGACCAGGCCACCGCCGCGGGGCCGTGCACGGTGGGGTCGGGGTCGTTGAGGAGGTGGTGGTAAGCGGTGATCAGGTTGCGCCGCTCCTCCTCCGGAACCGGAGCGAGGAACCCCTCCCACCGCTCGGGCAGGATGGCGGCGGCACCGCCCTCGTAGAACCAGTCCAGTTCGCTGCGCCGCAGGGTGAAGATGCCGCGCAGGATGAGTTCGGTCACCCGCTCGGGGTGGGTCTCGGCGTAGGCCAGACCGAGGGCGCTGCCCCACGAACCGCCGAGTACTTGCCAGCGGTCGATGCCGCGCGCCTCGCGCAACCGCTCCATGTCGGCCACGAGGTGCCAGGTCGTGTTGGTGGTCAGCTCGGCGTCGGGGTCGCTGGCGTGCGGGAGGCTCTTGCCGCAGCCGCGCTGGTCGAAGAGCACGATCCGGTATCTCTCCGGGTCGAACAGCCGCCGGTGCTGCGGCGTCGTGCCGCCGCCCGGCCCGCCGTGCAGGAACACGACCGGCTTGCCTTCCGGGTTGCCGGACTCTTCCCAATAGATGCTCTGGCCATCACCCACGTCGAGCATGCCGCTCTCGTTGGGTTCGATCTCTGGGTAGAAGCTGCGCATTCCTCAAGCCTAGGGTGCTGGCGGCGGTGGGGTCAGACCAGGCGCGCGGAGTAGGCGAAGATGACCGCCTGCACGCGGTCGCGGAGTTCGAGCTTCAGGAGCACGCGGCCGACGTGGGTCTTGACCGTCGACTCCGAGAGGTAGAAGCGGGCCGCGATCTCGGAGTTCGTGAGACCCTCGGCCATCGCCACGAGCACCTCGTGCTCGCGCTCGGTGAGAGTGGCCAGGCGGGCGGATGCCGCGGTCGCGGTCCCGGATGCGGCGGGTCGCGCATCCGGAACCCCACCCGCCGCGGGCAGCTGCGGCCCGAAGAGCTCGAGCAGCTTGCGCGTCACCCGCGGCGAGACCGCCGCGTCTCCGCTCGCCACGGCGCGGATCGCGCCGGCGAGTTCGGCGGGTTGCGCGTCTTTCAGGAGGAATCCGCTCGCACCGGCGTTGAGACCGGCGAAGGCGTACTCGTCGAGGTCGAAGGTGGTGAGGATGATGATGCGGCTCTCCGGATTGGTGGCCACGATGGCGCGTGTCGCCTCGATGCCGTCCATGCCGGGCATCCGCACGTCCATCAGCACGACCTCGGGTCGCAGCCGGGCGACCGCGGCAACAGCCTCGCGCCCGTCGCCCGCTTCGCCGACCACCTCGAAGTCGGGCTGTGCCTCGAGCACCATGCGCATGCCCATCCGGATCAGTTGCTGGTCGTCGACGAGCAGCAACCGGATGCGCGGGGTGGCGTCGGTCATGGCGTCTCACTTTCTGGGTCGGTGGGCACGTCCCCTCCTCGCGAGTCGCCAGAATCCGCCCTCTCGGGCGCGATTCGGGGCGGATTCTGGCGACTCGCGACGAGGGCGGGCGGGGTGGGGGCGGGCGGGGTGGGGGCGGGCGGGGTGGGGGCCGGCGGGGCGAGGGCGGCGTGCACGCGCCAGCCTCGGGAGCCCGCGGGGCCCGCTGTGACGGCGCCGCCGTAGACCGCCACCCGCTCGCGCATGCCGATCAGGCCGCGGCCCGAACCGACGGATGCCGCACCGCGGCCCGGATCGATTCCGTCGTCGGTGACGTCGATCGTCGTTCCCTCGTCGCGGTAGTCGAGCACCACATCGACCGCGGTCACCTGCACGGCGTAGCGCAGCGCATTCGTCAGTGCCTCCTGCACGACGCGGAACACCGTGAGCTGCACGAGCGGATCGACCGGTGCGACCCCGGTCGACGTCACCCGCACGGGCAGCCCGGCGGCGCGATACGACGCGATCAGCTCCGACAGGTCGTCGAGGCCGGGCTGCGGCAGGAGCGGAGCGGCAGCGCTGTCACCGCTCGGCACCGCATCCATTCCCTCGCCTTCGGGCTCCGTCAGCACGCCGAGCGAAAGACGCATGTCGGTGAGTGCCCGCCGCGCGGTGGCCGCCGACTGCCGCATCGCCTCCCGCGCCGTGCCGGGAGAGCGGTCGACGCTCGCCTCGGCGCCGTCCGACAGCGCCACGATCACCGTGAGACTGTGCGCGACGATGTCGTGCATCTCGCGGGCGATGCGGGCGCGCTCGGCCGCGGCCGAAAGCCGAGCCTGCTGGTCGCGCTCGCGGGCCAGCTGCTGGGCGCGGTCGAGAAGCGCTTGGATGTAGCGCCGCCGGTTGCCGAAGGTGATGCCGACGAGGGTGGCGATCACCATGGCCATCGCGGAGAGCAGGCCGTAACCGATGATCGCGGCGAGGTCGAAGGGGTCGTTGAGCGTGGCGGAGACGATGCCGGTGCCGACGGCGATGGCGGTCCAGATCCAGGCCGATCGGGTCGAGCGGTAGACCGCGAGCGCATAGAGCGCGAACATCATCGGAATCACGTCGAGCTGCTGCGCGGTCGCGCCGTTGACCAGCAGCGACGCAGCGCAGATCGCTGCCGTGATCACCGGCACGTAGCGCCGGAAGAGCAGCGCCACCGAGACCGCGGCCGCCGCGTAGAGCAGCACGATGCCGAACAGGGGGGTGCTGCGCCATCCGTCGCCCTGGAAATCGAAGGGGGTGGCACCGAACAGCGACGCGACGAACACGAGCAGCGCGACGCCTCCCGAGGGCAGCGCGTAGGCGCCGGCGATCAGTCCGTCGAGCAGCCACGGATGCCGGTTGAAGTAGGAGCGAATGAACCCCGGCGGTTTGGGCAGCCGCAAGTCCTCGGCGCCGGACGGGTATGCCGCCGGCGCCGAGGTCGTGTAGCCGAAGCCCCCGATGGGGCCGGGTGTCGCCACTGTCAGGCGTCCCTCCGTTTGAGCAGGATCGCTGCCGGCAGGGCGACGACCGCGATCCACCCGAGCATAACCAGCACGGCCTGCCACGGCTCGAAGATCTCGCTCCCGAAGAACAGCGACTGCCCCACCACGCCCGGAAGCCATTGGCCGATCACGGTGGCCCATTCGGCCTGGATGAACGACAGCACGGTCGGAACGACGAGCAGCAGTCCGAGCGCCGCGGCGATGCCGCCGGCGGTGTGCCGCAGCACCGCGCCGAGGAAGTAGGCGAGCAGTCCGATCAGCGCCAGGTACCCTGCGCCGCCGACGAGACTGCCCCAGAGCGAGGGGTCGGTGATGTCGGAGGTGATGCCGCGGGCGTCGAGCATCGGCCAGGTGACGGCGTAGGCGGCGAACACCGCGACGAGCCCCACCACGAAGCTCGACACCCCGAACACGAGGGCCTTGGCCCAGAGCACCGGCAGACGCTTGGGCACGGCGGTGAGGCTCGAACGGATCTGGCCGGTGCCGTACTCCCCGCTGATCACCAGCACGCCGAGCACCGAGATCACGAGTTGCCCCAGCATGATGCCGAGGGTCGACGGGAGCACGGCGAGCTGGTTCGCGGCCTGTCCGGTCGCATCGGTCAATCCGCCGCTGGCGAGCACGAACACCACGCCCATTCCGACCTGCACGAGCACGAGGATGGCATAGGCCCAGATCGTGGAGCGGAGGGTGGTGAGCTTGATCCACTCGGAGCGGAGCACGCCCGTGAAGCGGAGTCGCGCATCCGGAACCGACTGGTGCGAGGCGCGCACCTGGGGCGCGGTGGTGGTGGCGGCGCTCATCGGGCCACCCCCTGACCGACGGCGGCTTCCGGGGTGACCGTGGTGCGGTACTCCACTTCGTCGCGGGTGAGGTTCATGTACGCCTCCTCGAGGGAGCCCTGCACGGTGGTGAGCTCGTGCAGCGCGACCCCGATCGACAGAGCGGCGTCGCCGATCACGTCGGCGGGGAGGCCGCGCACCTCGATGGCGTCGGCCTCGACGCTCGTGACTGTGACGTCGGGCTGGGTGAGGCGGCGGGTCACCTCGTCGATGCGGGGGCTGCGCACGCGCACGAAGGTGTGGGTCGATCCGACGATCTCGGCCACGGTCGAGTTCGCGATGACGCGACCTTTGCCGAGCACGATGATGTGGTCGGCGGTGAGCGCCATCTCGCTCATCAGGTGGCTGGACAGCAGCACGGTGCGGCCTTCGGCGGCGAAGTGCCGCACGAAGCCGCGCACCCAGAGCACGCCCTCGGGGTCGAGGCCGTTGACGGGCTCGTCGAGGATGAGGGTGGCCGGGTCGCCGAGGAGCGCCGCCGCGAGGCCGAGACGCTGGCCCATGCCGAGCGAGAAGCCGCCCACGCGTTTGCCGGCCACCGAGTGGAGGCCGGTGAGGTCGATGACCTCGTCGACGCGGCGCCGCGGGATGCCGTGGGTCGCGGCGATGCTCCGCAGGTGGTTCCGCGCGCTGCGGCCGGTGTGCACGGCCTTCGCCTCGAGTAGGGCGCCGACTTCGCGAAGGGGGGCCTTGTGCTCGGCATAGGGCTTGCCGTTGACGGTCACGCGCCCGCCGCTGGGGCGGTCCAGGCCCACGATCATGCGCATCGTGGTGGATTTGCCGGCGCCGTTCGGGCCGAGGAATCCGGTCACCTGACCGGGTCGCACGGCGAAGTCGATCGAATCGACCGCCGTCTTCGCTCCGTAGCGTTTGGTCAAGGATGTGGCCTCGATCATGGTCTCCCGCTTTCGTGTCTGCGCGCTCTCTGCGCCCTCACCACGCTACGGAAGCCCCGCCCGGCTCCCATCCCCCGCCGGTGCCGTCGTCGTGGCCCGGCGCTCATACCTGGGTACCACCCCACCCATCTCCTCGCGAGTCGCCAAAATCCGCCCCTAATCGAGCTCGGGAGGGCGGATTTTGGCGAGTCTCGAGGAGGTGGGGTCGGTGCGGGCGGGTCAGCGCGGGCGGGCGGGCTTCTTCTCGGGGACCGGGAGGGTGCCCGCCGCACGGGCGGCGCGGTAGTAGTCGCGCGCCTGGGTCTGGCGCTCGCGCTCGGCACCTGTGGCGATCGAGGCCCGCACGTGCTCCGGGCCATAACCGAAGGCCCGCACCAGATCTTGAGCGTGCGGCCGGATGCGCGCCGAGAGCCGCTCGGTGTACAGCCCCACTGCCTGAGCCCGCTTCGGAGAGAGGCGCCCGTTCATCAGGTACCAGGCGAGGTGCTTCTCCACGAGTCCGAGCCCGAACAGGTCGCGGAGCCACGTGAGCACCACGCGGGTTCCGTCGTCCATGCCCGAGGTGACGCCGGCCGTCCCCTCGAGCGCTTCGGTGAAGGCCTCCCACTGCAGCAGCTCGGCGTGCGCGCGTGCCGCCTCGATGATCTCGCTCTGGTGCAGGTTGAACAGGTCGGCGGCATCCTTCTGCGACGCCTTCGCCGCAGGCCGCAGCTTCGCCGCGACCTCGCCCACCATCGTCTCGACCCGGTCGGTGAGCAGCTGACGCTGAGCGGATGCCTCGCGCAGCTGCCCGACGGAACGCGCGGTCGACCCGAAGTCGGCCACCCGCTGGCCGAGCGAACGCAGCCCCGAGCCGTGCACGGCGCGATCGGCGGCCTGTTCCACCACGTAGCGGGCGAGCACCCCGAAATCGGCCTTGGCGAAGCGGCGGCCGTAATCGCTCAGCAGACGTTTGGCCACGAGCTGCAGCAGCACGTGGTTGTCGCCCTCGAATGTGGCGTAGACGTCGAGGTCGGCGCGGAGCCCCACGAGGCGGTTCTCGGCCAAGAACCCGGCGCCACCGCAGGCCTCGCGGGCCTCCTGCAAGGTGTCGAGCGCGTGCCACGTGCTGAGCGGCTTGAGCGCCGCGGCGAGGGTCTCGAGGTCTTGCCGGTCGTCGTCGCTGTCGGCGCGGCCCGAGAACACCTCGTCGAACTTGGTCAGCAACTGCTCGTGCGCGAAGCTCGCCGCATAGGTCGTGGCGAGCTTGGGAATCAGCCGCTTCTGGTGCAGCTGGTAGTCGAGCAGAACCTCTTCGTCGGTGTCGCTGCCGGCGGTGAACTGGCGGCGCTCGTTGCCGTAGGTGATGGCGATGGTGAGTGCCACCTTCGCCGCGGCGACGGATGCGCCGTCGAGCGACACGCGCCCCTGCACGAGTGTTCCGAGCATGGTGAAGAAGCGGCGCCCGGGGCTTCCGATCGGCGAGCTGTAGGTGCCGTCCTCCGCCACGTCGCCGTAACGGTTCAGCAGGTTCAGGCGCGGAATGCGCACCTGGTCGAAGTGCAGCCGACCGTTGTCGATGCCGTTGAGACCGCCCTTCAGACCGTCGTCTTCTCCACCGATGCCGGGCAGGAACTCGCCCGTCGCGGCATCCCGGATCGGCACGTAGAAGGCGTGCACGCCGTGGTTCACGTTCTTGGTGATGAGCTGCGCGAACAGCACGGCGGCGAGGCCGTCGACGGCCGCGTTGCCGAGGTAGTCCTTCCACGCCCCGCGGAACGGGGTGTGCAGAACGAACTCGCCCGTGGCCTCGTCGTAGGTGGCCGTGGTGCCGATGGCCGCGACATCCGACCCGTGACCGGTCTCGGTCATGGCGAAGGCGCCTGGCACGTCGAGGTTCATGATCGCGGGCAGGAAGGTGGTGTGGTGGTACTCGGTGCCGAGGTGCAGCACCGCGGCGCCGAACAGCCCCCACTGCACGCCCGACTTGATCTGCAGCGACGGATCAGCCAGCACCAGCTCCTCGAACCCGGCGATGTTGCCGCCGTGGTCGTCGGCGCCGCCGACCGCGGAGGGGAAGGCCCGGTGCACCTGACCGTCCTCCACGAGGAGTTTCAGCTGACCCGACACCCGGGCGCGGTGCTCCTCGAAGCTCTGGCCGTCGATGCGCTGCAGCTCCGGGCGGGCGGTGAGCTCGCGGGCGCCGAGCCGCACATCGGCCCAGGTTCCGAGCAGGTAGCGACCGAGCCACTCGACGTCGGTGCGGGCGACGACCACGTCGTTGGTCGACGCGCGCCGCGCATCCGAACCGCCGGATAGCCCGGTTCCCGATGCGCTGCCGGGCCGCTTCGCGATGCGGGCAGAGGCGTCGAGTTCGCTCTCGATGGCATCCGCTTGCACCGCGTCGTCTTCGCGGCGGCCGGAATCGGAGTTCGTGGTGTCGACCGTGTGCGTCATTGTCGTCCTCATCGTCGTGGCACGCCCGACCGGGGCATGCCGAGCCGATTCCTACGCTAGGAGGCTATCTGCGACCGCGACAATCCGCCGTTCGCCGCCTACAAAGACCCTCGGATGCGCGCGAAGACGAACTGTGGACATCCCACAGTCACGCGTGCGTTTGAACTACCGACGCCGACAAAGCGGATGCGCGGCGCCGGCCCGCCGACCAGTCCACCGCGGCGAGCGTGACAGCCCCGACCGCGAGCACGCCCACCAGCGGTGCGAGCACGTCGACGGCCGGGCCGAGCCCGAGCGCCGTGGCGAGAGCTCCGGCCCCGATCGCGGTGATCGCCTGCAGGAGGTAGGAGAACAGGTAGAGCATCGAGAGCGTCGCTCCGCGGTGGTGCGCGGGAGCGGCCCGGTTCACCAGCCCCAATCCGCCGGTGAAGGCGAAGGAGTAGCCGACGCCTCCCACCAGACACCAGGCGAGGAAGAGCGCGACCGACCCGGATGCCGCGGCGCCCGCCATGAGGCCGAGACCCGCGAGCGAGACGACACCACCGATGATGATCGTGATGTGGGCGGGCACCTTGCCGAGGAACAGGGCGGTGACACCGATCGCGATGGAGGAGATGCCGAGCAGGGCACCCACCACGAGCAGATTGGTGGTTCCGGTGAAGTCGCGGGCCATCTGGGCGCCGAGCGACAGCACGATCGCCCCTTGGCTGTAGGCGAGCGACACCGAGAACGTCGCAACCACGAAGGCGAGCAGGATGCCGCGCGGCAGCTTGAGCGCGCGCGGCCGCCACGTGGGCTTTCCGAGCCCGGCTGTGTCGGAGGGCGTGAGCCACACCGCGAGGAAGGCGACCAGGGCGAGCGTGAAGAGCACCGCGAAACTGAGGAAGAGCGGGAGCGGTGCGTACTGCGCCAGCACCCCGGACACCAGGAGGGCCAGCGTGAGGCCGGCGGCGGTGGATGCCGTGGTCAGGGTGCTCGCGATGCGCGGGTTCGTGGATGTGTTGTTCTCGACCAACGCGGCGCTGGCGGCGCCGAGGGCGAAGCCGGTGCCGACGCCCTGCAGCAAGCGGCCGAGGTAGAGCCAGCCGACATTCGGCGCGAAGGCGAAGGCCAAGGCCGCGAGGGCGATCAAGGCGATTCCGAGCAGCATGGCCCGTCGGCGGCCGATGCTGTCGGAGAGCCCGCCGAAGAACAGCAACACGATCAGCAAGGCGAGCGGGTAGGTGCCGAAGACCGAGGTGATGACGACGGCCGGCAAGTGCCACTCGGCCGCGTAGACGGGGTAGAGCACGCTCGGAGCGCCGCTGGCCCAAAGACAGAGGGCGAGAACGGCCGACGCCGCCCAGAATGTGCCGCGTCGCGACAGGCTCCACTTTTTCGTCATGCGGCCCAGAGTACGCCTTCTCAGTTGGAATTTCCAATTTAGCTTTTTTCGTCGTACCCTGGGCGCATGGGACAGCTGAAGGATGCGCAGGCCGGTGCCGACTCCGAAGCGCGCTGCCAGATCGTGCGCACACTCGACATCGTCGGCGAGAAGTGGTCGTTGCTCATCGTGCGCGATGCGTTTCGCGGCAACTCGCGCTTTTCGGAGTTCCGGGATTCGCTCGGGGCGCCCAGCGACATCCTCACCGCCCGGCTCGCGAAGCTGGTCGAGGCGGGAGTGCTCGAGAAGCGGGCCTACCGCGAGCCCGGGTCGCGAGAGCGCTCGAGCTACCACCTCACCGAGAGCGGGCAGGGGCTGGCGCTGGTGATCGGCGCACTCGTGCAGTGGGGCGACGAGTACAACCCCTACCCGGGTGGCGCGAGTTCGCGACTCGTCGGTGCGCAGGATCGCGAACCGGTGACGCTCGCCTTCGTGAGCCCCTCGGGCGAGGCCCTGGGCCCCGACGAGGTGGCGTTCGTGCCAGGCCCCGCCGCTCGCGTGGCCTGGTAGCTCGCGGCCGCACTCTCTCCCACTCCCCTCGGCCGGCCTCCCCTCGGCCGATCCGATCGCTGACTCGTCCCAAAATGGCCGAATTCGCGTGATCTTGCCGCTTGAGGGACGAGTCGCGAAGCGCCGAGTCAGCTGGGGTCGTTGCGGTGCAGGACGCGGCGCATCCGCTCCACCACGTTCGCCGCGGGCGGCTCGTTGTAGGCGCCCGCGAGCTCCTGGCGCGACATCGCGCCGATGGCCGCCATCACGTCGTCGGTGAGTCGCCGACGGGCGCGGGCCGAGGCGGCGTCACCGTAGGAGGCGGAGTCGATCGGCTCGCCGAACTGCACGGTGACGGGCCGGATGCGCGGGATCTTCGCTCCCACCGGCAGCAAATCCGGGGTTCCTGTCAGAGCGACTGGAACGATCGGGCACCCCGTGGTGAGGCCGAGCCAGGCGACCCCGGTGCGGCCCTTGTAAAGGCGGCCGTCGCGAGACCGGGTTCCCTCGGGGTAGATCGCGAACGCTCCCTGCTGTTCGAGCACCTCGCGGCCGCGCTCGAGCGAGTCCTGGGCGGCCGTGTTGCTCTCACGGTCGACCGGGATGGCGCCGATCGAGTCGAAGAACGCCTTCGAGATCGCTCCCTTGGCCCCCGGCCCGGTGAAGTACTCCGCCTTGGCGAGGAACCGCACGTCGCGCGGCGCGACGACGGTGATCACAACGCTGTCGATGAAGCTCAGGTGATTGCTCGCGAAGAGCACCGCGCCGGATCGCGGAACGCGCTCGCGACCGGTGACCGTCGGCCGGTAGACGACCCGTGAGACCGGTCGCACGACCGCTCGAGCAACCGACTTGAACATCCACTGATCTTCACACGGGTCATATTCCCTTCCGGCTATGTCGACCCTCGTTGCGCATACATGGATCTTCCAGGCATTCTGGAGATAGTTGTAGCTTCAACTCCCCTTGCTCGCCGCCATCGAAATGAGAGCCGTGCCTCCCCGTTCCGATCCCCCGCGCCCGTCGTCGTCCGTTCCGCCGAAGGCGAGGGAGCAGGCCAAGAAGCTCACGGTGAAGCAGGAGCGGGATGCTCGCCGCGCCGAAAAGGTGGCCGCCATGGTCGCCCAGCAGAAGCGGCAGCGCCGCAATCGGCTGGTCGGCTGGATCATCGGTGGCGTGGCCGGCGCGGCGGCGGTCGCGCTGTTGGTGACCTTCGTGGTGACGAGCAACGCGCCGAAAGCCGACCCGGCGTCGATCTCCATCGCCGACCTCCAGACCTACCCCGATCTCACCGCGAACCACGTCGACGGCACGGTCGACTACGCCCAGACCCCGCCGGCCGGTGGCGACCACAACGCCGTGTGGCTGAACTGCGGCGTCTACTCGGAGCCGGTGCCGAACGAGAACGCGGTGCACGACCTCGAGCACGGCGCTGTCTGGATCACCTACGACCCGGCCCAGGTCGATGCCGCCGGCGTCGAGACCCTGCGCTCGCAACTGCCTGACACCTACGTCGTGCTCTCGCCCTATGAGGGCCTCAGCTCGCCGGTTGTCGCCTCCGCGTGGGGGAACCAGGTGTTCCTCGACGGCGTCGACGACCCGCGACTCGACGAGTTCGTCACCAAGTTCTGGAAGTCGAACGACGCCCCCGAACCCGGCGCTCCGTGCACCGGCGGACTGGACGCGCCCGGCAAGGTCGCGTGACCGACGGCGGCGCAGCGGATGCGGTCGAGCCTGCCCTGACGCCGCGCCCTCGCGGCCGGGTCGCGATCGCCGCCGTCATCGCCGCAGTACTGGTGGCCGTGGTGGCCTTCGCAGCCGGCTGGCTCGCGGCACCGCGGGCCGACACTCCGTCGGATACCAGCGTCGAGGCGGGCTTCGCGCGTGACATGCAGCAGCACCATGACCAGGCGGTGCAGATGGCCATGATCGTGCGGGAGCAGACCGACGACCCCGAGATCCGGCAGCTCGCCTATGACATCGCCACGACGCAGTCCCAGCAATCCGGACAGATGTACGCGTGGCTGAATTCCTGGAACCTGCCGCAGGCATCCTCAGAGCCGTCGATGACCTGGATGTCACAGCCCACACTGTCGGGAGCGGGCTCGGATGACCACGGACACGGCGGGGCCACCCCCACGACGGGTGCACTCGACGCCAGTGGCATGAAGCCGGGCGACCCGATGCCGGGCATGGCCACGGCCGACGATCTCGCGCGGCTCTCGCAACTCACGGGGGCCGACGCCGAACGACTCTTCCTGCAGCTGATGATCGCGCACCACCTCGGCGGGGTGGAGATGGCCGAGGCGGCGATCGCGCGCACCACGAATCCGCTCGTGGTGGCGCTGGCGAAGGCGATGACCTTCGCCCAGACCGGTGAGATCGACTACATGCGCGATCTCTTAGCTGAGCGCGGCGGCCCCGCCTGACGGCTCTTGCCGGCGCCCCGTGTCAATGGGCGTCAGCGCCCGTAGGGGTCTTCGGGCGGCACGTCGTCGAACGGCGGCTGCTCGTCGAACGGCGGCTCTTCGTCGTCGAACGGCGACGCATCCGTCTGGGAGAAGGCGGGGGCGTCCGCCCGAGAGACCGACCGACCACGACCGACCCGCGAGCCCGAACCCGAAGCCGGGGTCGAACCCGAGGTCGAGGCTGAACCCACCGCGAGATCCGGCGTGAACTCCCCCGCCGCGATGGTGGCGACAACCCCGGGGCCGTAGGACTCGCGCTTGCGGTCGCCGATTCCCGAGATGCCTTCGAGCTCGGCCACACTGGTCGGCCGCAGCGCGGCGATCGTGGCCAGAGTCGCGTCGTGGAACACGACATAGGCCGGCACACCTTGCTCCTTCGCCGTCGCCGCCCGCCACGCCCGCAGCTGCTCGAACAGCTCCGCGTCGGCCGCTGACAGGTCGGCCTTCGCCGTCGACGCCCGACCACTGCGCGAACCGCCGCCGCCCCCACCGGAGCGGCTCGACGCCACCCGCTCGGGTTCCCGCCGTAGCTGCACGACTCGCTCCCCGGCGAGCACCGAGCCGCTGTCGGGGGTGATCACGAGCGTGCCGTAGCCGTCGTCGTTCACCGCGAGAAGCCCCTGCGCGAGAAGCTGACGCACCACACCGCGCCACTGCTGCTCGCTGAGTTCGGTGCCGATGCCCCACGTGGTGAGCGAATCGTGCCCCCATTGACCGACTCGATCGGTGCGTTTGCCCCGAAGGATGTCGACGAGATGCCCGGCACCGAAGCGCTGGTTGCGCTCCCGGTCGAGCCGCACCACCGTGGAAAGCAGCTTCTGGGCCGGAATCGTGCCGTCCCACGACTCCGGCGGCGTGATGCAGGTGTCGCAGTTGCCACAGGGATCGCTCTTCTGACCGAAGTAGCCGAGCAGGTTCACCCGCCGGCAACTCACCGTCTCGCAGAGCGCGAGCATCGCATCCAGGTGCGCCGAAAGCCTGCGCCGGTGCGCGAGATCGCCCGGCGACTCGTCGATCATGCGCCGCTGCTGCACCACGTCATTCAGCCCGTAGGCCATCCAGGCCGTTGATGGCAGACCGTCGCGCCCCGCGCGCCCCGTCTCCTGGTAGTAGCCCTCGACCGATTTCGGAAGGTCGATGTGGGCGACGAATCGCACATCGGGCTTGTCGATGCCCATGCCGAACGCGATGGTGGCGACGATGACGACCCCCTCGTCGCGCAGGAACCGTGCCTGCGTACGAGCCCTCACCCGCGCATCCAAACCGGCGTGGTACGGCATCGCGTCGATGCCGTTCTCGGCCAGGAACTGCGCCGTCTTCTCGACCGTGTTGCGCGAGAGACCGTAGACGATGCCGGCATCGCCCTGGTGCTCCGACCGGATGAACGACAGCAGCTGCTTGCGCACCTCACCCTTCGGATCGATGCGGTATTGGATGTTCGGCCGGTCGAAGCTCGCCACGAAATGCCGGGCATCGCCGAGCGAGAGCCGCTGCGTGATCTCTTTGTGCGTGGCTTCGGTGGCCGTGGCGGTGAGCGCGATGCGCGGCACCGTCGGCCACCGTTCGGCGAGTTCGGCGAGCGCCAGGTAATCGGGCCGGAAGTCGTGGCCCCACTGGGAGACGCAGTGCGCCTCGTCGATGGCGAACAGCGCGATCTCGCCGTTCTCGAGGAACCGCTTGGTGCTCTCGTTCGAGAGACGTTCGGGCGCGACGTAGAGCAGGTCGAGTTCGCCGGAGAGGTAGGCCTGCTCGACCTCGGCACGCTCGGCCGAGTCTTGGGTGGAGTTGAGGAACGCCGCGCGCACACCGACGGCCTTCATCGCCTCGACCTGGTCGTGCATCAGCGCGATGAGCGGCGAGATGACCACCCCGGTGCCCGAGCGCACGAGCGAGGGCACCTGATAACAGAGCGACTTGCCGGCACCGGTCGGCATCAGCACCACCGCGTCGCCTCCGGCGATGACGTGGTCGATGACCTCCGCCTGATCGCCCCGGAACGAGTCGTACCCGAAGACCCGGCTGAGGGTGTCGAGAGCGGCGGAGGCGGATGTCTGAGTCACGTGACGAGCCTAGTTCGCGGTGCCGACATCCGGTCGCCGTCCACAGGATCGCCAGGGAACCGACATCCGGAGCCCCGCTGTGCAGGAGTGGATGCCGCCGGCGACCTCATCGCGCGAGCGCCACCTCGACGATGCTCGGGCCGGCCGCGGGCGACGCCAGCACCGATTCGAGATCGGAGCGGTAGGCCACGAGCCGGTGCTCCCAGCCATATGCCTCCGCCAGCGACCTGAGTTCGACGCCGTGGGGTGTGTAGAGCACGCGGTCGAAGGCGTCCGGGTCGGCGGTCGACGCCACCTCGAGTCCGTCGAAGATGGTGCCTCCCCCGTCGTTGCCCACGACGAGCTGGATGCGCGGCCGCACCTCACCCGGCGCGAGCAGCAACCCGCCCACGTCGTGCAGCAGGGTGACGTCGCCGAGCAGCACGCGCGTGGTGCCGACGCGATTGCCTCCCCGGGCTCCCCCGGATTGACTCGCCAGGGCGATCCCGACGGCGGTGGAGATCGTGCCGTCGATGCCGGCCAGCCCGCGGTTCGAGTGCACCGGTATCTTCTTGCCCGGTGCCGCGGCGTCGAGCTCTCGGATGAGCCGCGATGCCCCGAGCACGAGCCGATCGTGCGGCCAGCTCGCGCGCCAGACCGCCAGCGCGAGCGAACGACGGCTGATCGGAGCGCGCAGGGCGGCAAGCTCCGCGCGCGCGAACTCGCGCTGGCCGGCGAAATCTCCGGCGGTTCCGGCCTCGACGAGCGGCGCGGCGACGTCGTCGGCCCCACTCTCGAGCAACTCGCGGCCGGCGAAGACCCACTGCCCGGTCCAGGCGCGCGCGGCGCGGTCCGACCGGTCTTCCGGATCGGCTGTCACGACGTCGACGACGACGGCATCCGGATGCGGCACCACCGGTTCACCAGGGCCCCGCACCACCACGACCTCCACCCCGTCGCGCTGCAGCAGCGCTGGAACCTGGCGGCTGAGCGTCGGGTGACCGAACACGACCGCCCGCTCCACACGACCGCCGAATTCCGGATGATCGAGCAGATCGCGGTACGCCGGCACGAGATTCGGTCCGAACCGTGCCCCGCTCGACACCTCGGCGAGCAGCGGCCAGCCCGCGGCGAGGGCGAACTCGTTGGCGGCGGGGCCGGCATCAGCCCCGGCGATCACGACGGTTCGTGGCCCTCCACCGAGATGCAGAGCGACGGATGCGGCGGGCTCGACGGATGCCGCGGGCTCGCCCACCGCGCCAACCCCGGCCTGCCCGTGGTCGCCGAGTGGCGCATCCGTCTCCTGCTGCACCGAACCCGACAGCGGCTCCACGAACTGCAGGTTGAGGTGCACCGGCCCGGAATCGACGCCGGTCGCTGCGGAGAAGGCGAACGATGCCAGCTCCCGCGCATCCGGGGCCGCATCGGGCGTCGCCTGCACGGTCACCGACACCGGCATCGGCGCCGGCACGTCACGCTCGGCCCGCACGAATCGGCCGAAGATGCCGGGCTGCCACGTGGTCTGGTTCGACCCGGTGCCGCGGAGACGAGCCGGCCGATCGGCGGTCAGCACGATCATGGGCACTCCGGAGTGGTGGGCCTCCACCACGGCCGGCAGCAGGTTGGCCGCTGCCGTGCCCGAGGTGGTCACCACCAGCGCCGGCCGGCCACTCTCGCGGGCGATGCCGAGGGCGGTGAAGGCCGCGACACGCTCGTCGATCCGCACGTGCAGTCGGATGCGCCCCTGCTTCTCCAGCTCGGCGAGAGCGAGCGCGAGCGCCTGCGAACGCGAACCGGGTGAGACCACCGCATGCTCCACCCCGAGAGCGGCGAACGCGTGCACGAGCCGGGTGGCGAACGTCGCGGCCGGGCTGGCCGTCACCGCTCGGATTTGCCTTTGTCCTGCTCGTCGTCGGTCTCGGCGAGGCGCTTCTCGAGTTCGCGGATGCGCTCGTCTTCATTGGGATCGTGGATGGGCCGCATGGTGCCCAGGAAGTCGGGATCGTCGTCAGGCCCTATCGCGCGCACCGAGGGAGTGGTCGCTCGGCGACCGCGCCCGATCAGGAGCCAGAGGATGCCGCCGATGGGAGTGAAGAGCAGGATGATGAAGAACCACGCCACCCGCGGAAGAGCCTTCACCCGCGCTTTCGGAAGCATCAGACAGTCGACGAGCGCGTACACAGTGAAAGCCACCACGATGATGACGAGGGCAAGGAGTACGCGAGCCATGCAGTAACTGTACCCCCGGTATTCGGGAGTGGGCCGCGTGTTTCCAAACCGCAACCTGACCCCCAGGTGACGCACGGATCCGGGCATCGACGGGCCTCCGCCGCCCGCCTTCTCCGGTGCTTCGAGGGGGCGGTCAGGATGCGCGCCGTAGACTCGATGATGTGAAACCCGGACGCACTTGGCTCGTGTACACCCTGATTCGATTGGGGCTGTTCGCCGGCGTCCTTCTCCTGCTCCTGGTGTTGCAGATCACCCCATGGCTCGCTGCCGTCATCGCAGCGCTGATCTCACTCTGCATCTCGATCATCTTCCTGCGCAAACCGCGGGAGGAAGCATCCAAGACGCTCTACGAAGCGCGCAACAACCGCAACCAGGCCGCGAGTCGACCGTCGGCGGCGAGCGAGGACGAGAGCGTCGAAGACGACGCCGTCGACCACGCCACCGACGATCCGCGCCCCTAGACCACACCGGTACTCACCTCCGCCCTGATCCGCAAGGAGAAACCATGTCCGCACACTTCGACGTCGTCGTACTCGGAGCAGGGCCGGGCGGCTACGTGGCCGCGATCCGCGCCGCCCAGCTCGGCAAGAGCGTGGCGGTCATCGAGCGGCAGTACTGGGGCGGGGTGTGCTTGAACGTCGGCTGCATTCCCTCGAAGGCGCTGCTGCGCAACGCCGAACTCGCCCACATCTTCACCCACCAGGCCGAGCAGTTCGGCATCTCGGGTGACGTGAGCTTCGACTTCGGCGCTGCCTTCGACCGCAGCCGGCAGGTGGCGGAGGGTCGCGTCAAGGGCGTGCACTTCCTGATGAAGAAGAACAAGATCACCGAGTACGACGGCCACGGGGTGTTCACGGATGCGGGCACCATCGACGTGACCTTGGCCGGCGGTCACACCGAGACGGTCACCTTCGACGATGCCATCATCTCGACCGGGTCGACCGTGCGCCTGCTCCCCGGCGTGCAGCTCAGCGACAACGTCGTGACCTACGAGACGCAGATCATGACGCGCGATCTTCCCGCGTCGATCGTGGTAATCGGCGCCGGCGCCATCGGCATGGAGTTCGCCTATGTGCTGAAGAACTACGGCGTCGACGTGACGATCATCGAGTTCCTCGACCGCGCGTTGCCCAACGAAGACGCGGATGTCTCGAAGGAGATCGCGAAGCAGTACAAGAAGCTGGGCATCGACATCCTGACCTCGACGAAAGTCGAGACGGTCGTCGACAACGGGTCGTCGGTCACGGTGACCTACACCGCGAAAGACGGCACGACCGGCTCGATCGAGGCCGCGAAGGTGCTCATGTCGATCGGATTCGCACCCCGGGTCGACGGCTTCGGCCTCGAGAACACCGGTGTCGCGCTGACCGAGCGCGGAGCAATCGCCATCGACGACTTCATGCGCACCAACGTGCCTCACGTCTACGCGATCGGCGATGTCACGGCGAAACTACAGCTCGCGCATGTGGCCGAGGCTCAGGGCGTGGTGGCGGCCGAGACCATCGCGGGCGCGGAGACGCAGTCGCTCGGCGACTACCGGATGATGCCGCGCGCCACGTTCTGCCAGCCGCAGGTCGCCTCGTTCGGACTCACCGAACAGCAGGCCCGCGACGAGGGGCACGACATCAAGGTGGTGTCGTTCCCGTTCCAGGCCAACGGCAAGGCGCACGGGCTCGGCGAGCCGGTGGGCTTCGTGAAGATCGTGGCCGACGCGCAGTACGGCGAGCTGCTCGGAGCCCACCTGATCGGACCGGATGTCTCCGAGCTCCTGCCCGAGCTGACACTGGCGCAGAAGTGGGACCTCACGGCCACCGAGCTCGCGCGCAACGTGCACACGCATCCGACGCTCTCGGAGGCCTTGCAGGAGGGCTTCCACGGCCTTACGGGCCACATGATCAACTTCTGATCGGCGCCGCTCTAGGCCTCACCGACCTTCTCGCAACTCGAGGAGGGTCAGTAGCCGAAGGCCAGACCGAGACCGATGCCGTAGAGCAGGCCGAACAGGCTCGTGAGCTGCAGCACGGTCACGAATTCGCGCGGCTTCTTCGCCGTCAGCATGATGATGATCGCGGGCCCGGTGAGCAGCAGCGTGAAGAAGACGAGCGGCGCTTTGGGATAGAGCAGGGTGAAGAACCAGAGGATCGCGTAGGCGATCGCGATCCACACCACGTAGACCACGCGCGACGCGGTGCGGCCGATGAGAACGGCGAGCGTGCGCTTCTTCACGAGTTTGTCTTGCTCGATGTCGCGGATGTTGTTGGCCATCAGCACGGCGCAGGCGATCGCGCCGGCGGCGATGCCGGCCAGCCAGCTCTCGTCGTTCACGTCGCCGGCCAGGATGAACGTGGTTCCGGCGGTGGCGACGAGGCCGAAGAACACGAAGACGAAGACCTCGCCCAGGCCGTAGTAGCCGTAGGGATGCTTGCCGCCGGTGTAGAACCAGCCCGCGGCGATCGCGGCTGCGCCCACGGCGAGCAACCAGTACTGCCCGGTGATGACCGTGATGACGACGCCGGCGATCGCGGCCAGACCGAAGAACACGATCGCGGCGGCGAGCACGCGTTTGGCGGGCACGAGCCCCGACCCCGTCAGTCGCGGCGGACCGACCCGGAAATCATCCGTTCCCCGCACTCCGTCGGAGTAGTCGTTGGCGTAGTTGACGCCGATCTGCAAGAAGACGGCCACGAGCAGACAGAGCGCCACGAGGAGCTTCGAGATGTCGACGGTGTCGACCATCGCGGCTCCGGTGCCGAGCGCGACCGGAGCGATGGCGAGCGGGAGGGTGCGCAGGCGCGCACCCGCGATCCAGGCGCCGGCGGCCGACTTCGGGCCAGCGGGCTTGGCGGGGGTCGCGGCGCCTCGAGAGGCAGCATTGACCCGGGCAGGGTGGCCCGAAGGGCGCTTCTTCGTTTTCGACATCGGGGCTGATTCTAGTCAGCGCGGCCTTGGAGCGACCTGGCGATCGCGAGGCGGTCCGGCTTGCCGGAGGAGAGTCTCGGAAGGAGCTCCACCTGATGGATCTCGACCGGCGCTGCAGCCCGGCCGGCCGAGTCGATCACCGCCGCCCGCACCTGTTCGAGCGAGGCATCCGACACCACTCCCTCGGTGACGACAACGCTCACCTGGCCCCATTCGGCGCTGCGCTGCGGAACGACGACAGCCTGCTCGAGGCCTGGCACCCCCTGCACCACTCGCTCGACCCGGTCGAGCGAGACCTTGACTCCTCCGGAGATGATGACGTTGTCGAGCCGGCCGGTGACGCGCACCACGCCGTCGATCACGGTTCCGCTGTCGGCGGTGCGATACCACCGCACACCGTCGTCGACCCGGAACTTGCGGGCGGTGAGCTCCTCGTCGCCGAGGTAGCCTTCGGCGAGGGTGGGGCCGGAGAGTTCGATCTCGCCCCCGCTCTCGCGCGCGACGGTCTGGCCGATGGCCCGGCCGTCGTAGACGCATCCGCCCGCCGTCTCGCTCGAACCGTAGGTGCGCACCACTTGGAAGCCGGCCTCTTTCGCGCGTTCGTAGAGGGCCGCGGGAACGGCTTGCCCCCCGATGAGGATGCTGTCGAAGCGGGCCACGGACCGACGGATGCGCGGGTCGGCTTCGGCGGCCGTCACCAGGCGTGCGAGCTGGGCGGGCACGAGAGAGGTGAAGCGCAGCGGGGCATCCAGCTCGTCGGCCAGGTCGGCGAAGGCTGAGGCGGAGAAGTGGCCGGCGGGCTGCACCACGGGAGTGGTTCCGGCGACGATGGAGCGCACGAGAACCTGCACTCCTGCGATGTAGTGGGTGGGCAGCGCGAGCAGCCACTGCCCCTGACCGCCCAGTGCCACCTCGACAGCCGCGGCGGACGCGAGCAGGGCGTCGGTGCTCAGGGCGACCCGCTTGGGCACGCCCGACGATCCGGAGGTCTCGATGACCAGGGCTACCGCACGCGGCACCTCGGTGGGAACGGGAGCGTCGCGGGCGACCTCGGGGTCGCCGAGCGCGGGCGCGGCGTGCCGACCATGGCCCGTTCCCCCCTCCCGGGGAAGGATGGCGGGCCCGTCGTTCGACAGCGCGACGCGGAGGGCCGAGCTGACGCCGCCGGCGTCGGCTCCGTCGAGAACCTCGAGGGAACGAGTCATGGCATCACCCTAGACGTGCGCCGATTCCACGGCCCCACTCCGCCACGGCGGTCCCTGCGCGAGTTGGACGGAGATCGGCGCCGCGGCACCGAAAAGGAAGCTGAACCAGCCATCAGTACTGATAGGGGAACGCCGACCAGTCGGGCTCCCGCTTCTCGAGGAAGGAGTCGCGCCCCTCGACCGCCTCGTCGCTCGCGTAGGCGAGCCGAGTGGCCTCCCCGGCGAAGACCTGCTGGCCCACGAGCCCGTCGTCGACCGCATTGAAGGCATATTTCAGCATCCGGATGGCCGTGGGCGACTTGCCGAGGATGACGCGGGCCCACCGCAGCGCCTCCCTCTCGAGCTCGGCATGCGGCACGACCGCGTTGACCGCGCCCATCTCGTAGGCCCGCTGCGCGCTGTACTCCTCAGCCAGGAAGAAGATCTCGCGCGCCACCTTCTGACCCACCTGACGGGCGAGGTAGGCGCTGCCGTAGCCGCCGTCGAACGACCCGACATCGGCGTCGGTCTGCTTGAACCGGCCGTGCTCCTCGCTCGCCAGGGTGAGGTCGCACACCACGTGCAGCGAATGCCCTCCACCGGCCGCCCAGCCCGGAACCACCGCGATGACCACCTTCGGCATGAACCGGATGAGCCGCTGCACCTCGAGGATGTGGAGCCGGCCAGCGCGCGCCGTGTCGATTCCCTTCGCCGTCTCTTCGCGCGAGTACTGGTAGCCGTCGCGGCCCCGGATGCGTTGATCGCCCCCGCTGCAGAATGCCCAGCCGCCGTCTTTCGGGCTCGGACCGTTGCCCGTGACGAGCACCACGCCCACGCGCGGGTTCTGGCGCGCGTCGTCGAGCGCCGCGTACAGCTCGTCGACCGTCTTCGGTCGGAAGGCGTTGCGCACCTCGGGTCGGTCGAACGCGATTCGCGCCACCCGCCCCTCCTTGTCGAGGTGGTACGTGATGTCGGTGAAGCTCTCGGAGCCGGGCGCGACGACCCATTCGGCGGGGTCGAAGATGTCGGAGACAGCGGTGCGATCGGTCATGCTGCAAGGTTACGCGGTGAGCGCATCCGGGCCCGGGCGACGGGAGAATTGTGGATAAGTGCTCGCGGGTCGACACTTGTGGAGTGATAGTCGACGACGCCGTGACGCTGCCCGGGCTCGATGAGATCCTCGATCGCGTGCGGGTGGTCGCGATACCGCTGCACACCCGGTTCCGCGGGCAGACAGTGCGCGAGATCGCGGTGTTCGAAGGGCCGGAGGGCTGGACGGAGTTCTCGCCCTTCCCCGAATACGAGGATGCGGAGGCCGCCGCGTGGCTGCGCGGCGCCATCGACTTCGGCTGGGCACCATCGGCCCCCTCCCCGGCGGGGCGCACCGAGATCATGGTCAACGCGACCCTTCCGGCGGTGCCGGCCGACGAGGTCGAACGGGTGCTGGCGCACTACGACGGCTGCCGCACCGTGAAGGTGAAGGTGGCCGAACGCGGACAGACGCTCGACGACGATGTGGCCCGTGTGCGCGCGGCTCGCGCGGTGCTGGGTGCCGAGGGGCGCATCCGGATCGACGCGAACGCCGCGTGGAACGTCGACGAGGCGGAGCACGCCATCCACCGGCTCTGCGAGTTCGACCTCGAATACGTGGAGCAGCCCTGCGCGAGTATCGAGGAGCTCGCCGAGATCCGGTCACGGGTGGCCTACATGGGCATCCCCATCGCGGCCGACGAGAGCGTGCGCAAGGCGAGTGACCCGCTCGCGGTGGCGCGGGCCGGCGCCGCCGACATCCTCATCGTCAAGGCGCAACCGCTCGGCGGAGTGAGTCGCGCCCTCGCGATCGTGCGGGAAGCTGGACTTCCGGCCGTGGTGTCATCGGCACTCGAGAGCTCGGTGGGCATCGCGATGGGTGCTCAGCTGGCCGCTGCCCTGCCGTCGCTCGACTACGACTGCGGCCTCGCGACGGTCGACCTCTTCGAGGGCGACGTCGTGGCACCGGCACAGAGCCTCGTGCCGCGCGGCGGTCGCATCCCGGTGCGCCGCCCCGAGGTCGACTCCGACCTCCTGGCGCGCTACCAGGCTTCCGCAGAGCGCACCGACTGGTGGCGCGCCCGCCTCGCCCGGTGCCACGCCCTCCTGGCCGCCGCTGCGGCATCCGACCTCGTCGACCCAGAACCCACGTCGCTTCTCTGACGCCTGTCGTCTGATCCGGCGACGGCCTAGAGGCCCGAGTAGACGTGCAGCCCCTTGAAGAAGACGTTCACGACACCGAAGTTGAACAGCACCGCCGCGAAACCCACGATCGCGAGCCACGCCGAGCGTGAGCCGCGCCATCCGCGGGTCGCCCGCGCGTGGATGTAACCGGCGTAGATGACCCAGATGATGAAGGTCCAGACTTCCTTCGTGTCCCAACCCCAGTAGCGACCCCAGGCCCGTTCGGCCCAGATGGCGCCGGCGATGAGCGTGAAGGTCCAGAGCACGAAGCCGACGATGTTCACCCGGTAGGCGAGGCGCTCCAGCGTCTCGGAGTCGGGCAGCGTCTTCAGGAACCGCAACCGCAGCGCCGACGCGATCCTCGACACCGAGTCGCCCTTGGTCTGGAGAAGCTGGATGACCGACAGCGCACCGCCGAGCGAGAAGAACGCCGTGCCCAGGATGGCCACCAGCACGTGGATGACGAGCCAGGCCGACTGCAATGCCGGCGGCAGCGGCGAGACGCTCACGTAGTAGTTGACCGTGGAGATGCCGAGCAGCACCAGCACCAGACCGGTCACGAAGGTGCCGAGGAAGCGCAGGTCTTCACGGATCAGAAGCACCAAGAACACCGCCACGATCAACAGGGTTCCGGTGATCGAGAACTCGTACATGTTCGCCCACGGCACCCGCGCTGCCGCGATGCCACGGAGAATCACGCCGGCGAGCTGGATGACCCACGCCAGGATCGTGAACGACACCCCGAGTCGCAGAGCCACCGATCGTTTGCCCGCACCGTCGACTCCGGCGAGCGACACGAGGCCCGACTCAGCGGAACCGACTCCACCGGAACCCGGTGCTGCAGAGGAACCCGCAACCCCCACCGCAGCCGGAACCTTCGCCTCTGCGCCCTCGGTCGCCTTGCGCACGGTCGACGACCGCCGGGCCAGGTCGAGCGCGAAGGCCACGAAGGCCAGCGCATACACGGCCATGGCCGAGTAGATGAGGATGACGGAGATCTCGTCGAGGGTTTGCGTCGTCACAGCTAGAGCCTAAGCCTTCGGATCGGTCGGGGAAGAGGGAGGAACCGCAGCTGAGGACGAATCCTCGGAACCCGCGGATGTGGAGGAGGGGTCGACAGAGGAACCGGCGGAGGAGTCAGCAGACGACGCCGCGGGGAATCCGGAAGCATGCCGGGCCGCCAGCGCCGCCACGGCCTCCACGAGCCGCGGATCGTCGCCCCGCGCCAGCCCCGCGTACTCGACGTGCACCGCGCCGTCGGCCTTCGACGCCGCCTTCACCCACACGCGCCGGCGCGGGATGAACAGCGACGTCAGCAGCCCGCCGAGCACGAGCACGGCGAACAGCAGCACCCACCCCTGGGTCGGATCGTGGTGCACCTCGAACGAGGCGAACCGCTTCACGCCGTCGAGCGTCACGGTGCCGAGTCCGTTCGGCAGATCCATCGTCTCGCCCGGCTTCAACTCGATCGAGTCGACCCCGGTGTCACCACCGGTCAGCTGCGTCATCGCATCCGTGTCGAGCGTGTAAACGGATGCCGGCACCCCGCCGTCGAGCCCTAGGTCGCCGTCGTACACGTTCAGCGTCAGCACCGGATACTGCAGATCGGGGAACGAGGAGTAGTACACCCCGGAGTCCGCCTGCGCCTGAGTCGGGTAGAAGAAGCCGATCAGCCCCACCTGTTCGGGCAAGCCGTCGGGAACCTTCACGACCCCGAGCGAGGTGAGCGCAGAATCCTGCGGCAGGAAGGGCACCGAGTCGGTGAACACGACGTCGCCCGCGGGGTTGCGGATCGTGATCGTGGGCGCGTAGCCGTTGCCGAGCAGGTAGACGTCGGTGCCGCCGATCTTCAGCGGGCTGTTGACCTTGATGTCGTTGTCCGAGGTGTCACCCGAGGCATCCGTCGTCGTCACGGCCGCGTTGTAGTCGAGCGGCTGGCCGAAGGCCTTGAGCGACTGCGTCTCGTAGCTCGCCGAGAAGGAGTCGAGCGTGATGGCGTAGGGCGAGAGCTGACTGTCGCTGAAGAAGCGCCCCGGGTTGAAGGAGTCATAGGCCAGCAACGTGTTCACGAAGGTCTGCCCCTCCACCACGACGCGCTGGCCGTTGTAGCCGAACCCGCCGCCGATGCCGACGGTGATGAGGATGCCGACCAGCGCCGAGTGAAACACCAGGTTGCCGGTCTCGCGCAGATAGCCGCGCTCGGCCGAGACCGACACGGTCTCGCGGCCCGTGCGTGCGTCGACGCCCGTGAACACGACGGTGCGGTAGCGCTGCCGCTTCAGCAACGCCCGGGCCGACTCGATGACGGAGGCGGGGGTGACGGATGCGCCACCTGCGACACCGTCGATGTCCCGCGTCGTGAACCCCGCCAGCCGCGACAACCGCGCGGGCGTGCGCGGGGGCTGGGCGCGCAGGGCGTCGAAGTGGTGCTTGGTGCGCGGGATCACGCATCCGATCAGCGAGATGAACAGCAGCAGGTAGATCGACGAGAACCACACCGAGGTGTAGACGTTGAAGGCCTGCAGCTTGTCGAGGAACGGCGCGAGATCGGGGTTGTCGACGAAGTACTGCGTGACCCCGTTCGGGTCGGCGGCCCGCTGCGGCACGAGCGACCCCGGCACGGCCGCGAGCGCGAGCAGCAACAACAGGAACAGGGCGGTGCGCATGCTGGTGAGCTGCCGCCAGAACCAGCGCAGCCAGCCCGTGAAGCCGAGCCGCGGAAGCGTGACCTCCGCGGAGTCGAAGTGATCAGATGGGCGAGACAAAGCCGTTGATCACCGCCTGCATCTCGTAGATCCAGATGGTCCAGAGGCCGGAGACCATGAGGATGCCGATGGCCACCAGAACGACGCCGCCCACGATGTTGATGGTGCGGATGTGGCGCTTCAGGAACTTCACCGAACTGGTGACCCAGTTCAGGCCGAGCGCCACGAGGAGGAAGGGCAGGCCGAGCCCGATGCAGTAGAAGAGGCCGAGCAGCACACCGCTCCAGGCCGATCCGCTCGTGAGGCTGAGCGCTTGGATGGCGCCGAGGGTCGGGCCGATGCACGGGGTCCAGCCGAGGCCGAAGACCACGCCCAGGATCGGCGCGCCGGCCAATCCCGTCGCCGGTCGCCAGCTCGGCTTGAAGGTGCGCTGCAAGAAGCTGAACTGGCCGATGAACACCAGACCGAGCGCGATGACGACCACGCCCATGATGCGGGTGACGAGGTCTTGCCAGACGATCAGCCAGGTGCCGAGTGCCCCGAATGCGGCCGAATAGGCGAGGAAGATCACCGAGAAGCCGAGGATGAACAAGGCGATGCCGAGGAGCATCCGTCGCCGCCCCGCCTTGCGGTCTCCGGCCCCGGCGCCCGCCTCGGAGATGCCTCCGACATAGGCGAGATAGCCCGGCACGAGCGGGAGCACGCAGGGCGACGCGAACGAGACGAGGCCGGCGAGCAGCGCGATCGGGATGGCGAGGAGCAGCTGACCGCTCAGCACGACCTCGGCGAAGGGGTTGCCCACGGCGTCAGCTCGATCCGTCGGGGCCGGCTGGGGCCGCCGCCGTGCCACCGGAACCGGCCGCGGCAGGTGTCGGCGTCGGGTCGCCTGACTCTCCGCTGTCGCCCCCCGGCAGGTTCGACTTGATGAGCGTCTCGAGGATCGACGCGTCGGTCAGCTGGCCCAGGATGCGCGCGGCGACCCGGCCCTGCGGATCGAGCACCAGCGTGGTCGGCACCGCGTTCGGCGCCACCGTGCCGGCGAAGGCGAGCTGCATCGCGCCGTCGGTGTCGACCACCGAAGGGTAGGAGACGCCGTACTTCTCGGCGAACGCGACCGCGGTGGGCGGCTGGTCGCGCACGTTCACGCCGAGGAACGACACGCCCTGCCCCTCGAATTCGCCGTTCAGCTTCTCGAGTGCGGGGGCCTCGGCGCGGCAGGGCGCGCATCCGGCGTACCAGAAATTGAGCACGACGACCTGGCCGGTGTAGTCGCTCGCGGAGACCGGGTCGCCGTTCTCGTCGGTGCCGGAGAACTGCACGGCGGCTCCGCGATCGGCCAGCGGAACCTCGGTGATCGACCCGTCACCGGAGATGTAGTTCTTGTTGCTGCCCTCGAGATACTGCTGGGCGAGCGGGTCGTTCGAGCAGCCCGCGAGCAACAGGGCGACGGCAGCGAGTGCCGCGGCGGCAGCGATGCGGAACCTGGTCGAGGTGCGGGTCACACTGCCCCCACGTCGGTGGCGGAGGCGGCGAGGGCCGCTGCGGGGTCGACGTAGCCGACCTCGACGAAGCGGTCGCCCCGGCGCTCGAAGGTGGTGATGCTCGACAGCGCGCACCGGCGCTTTCGCGGGTCGTGCGGCAGTCTCTCGCCCACGATGGTGCGGTGCGCCATCCAGATCGGCAGCTGATGGCTGACCATCACGACGTCTCCGTCGTCGACGGAGGCGTGCGCATCCGTCATGGCAGCGAGCATCCGTGCCGAGATGGAGGTGAAGGCCTCGCCCCAGGCGGGGCGCCAGGGGTTCCAGAGGAAGCGCCACATGCGAGGATCGCGAAGTGCCCCGCCGGGGCCGCGCATCCGTCGACCCTCGAAGGCGTTGGTGGGCTCGATGATGCGCTCTTCGACGCCCGGCGTCAGTTCGAGTGCCCGAGCGATGGGCTGACCCGACTCGCGGGCACGCTGGAGCGGAGAGGTGTAGAGCGCGCTGATCGGACGCTTGCGGGCCACAAGGTCGTCGGCCGCGGCCTTCGCCATGCGGTGCCCGAGATCGGAGAGGCCGAAATTCGGCAGACGCCCGTAGAGCACTTCGTCGGGGTTGAAGACTTCGCCGTGGCGGACGAGGTGGATCTGGCTGGCGGGCACGATACCCAGTCTACGAGCGGCCTAACCGCGAGAACGCCGAGAGCATCGTCATCTGTTAGCTCCGCTACACGGATTATGTAGAACTCTGCAATTGTGCTGAACAGTTTCCTGAGGTGAAATGGATCTCAGAAAGGCTTAATCATGACCATCATCACGCTCTCCATCTTCGCCGTCGTCGCTTCCGCCGGAATCGCCGCCACCATCGCCGCCATGCGCGTCGACGGATACCGCCGCGTTCCCACGCAGGAGTCCTGATCCGTCGCAGCCGGGCGCATCCGTCGGCCACCGGCGCTGCCGGGTTGGCTCGCAGGTAGACTCGTTACCCGTGACCGAACGCACCCTCGTCAAGAACCTTGCCGCATCGCCCGATGGGCCCGTCGCCGTCTCCGGCTGGGTCGATACGGTGCGCGATCAGAAGAAGGTGCAGTTCGTCGTTCTTCGTGACGAGTCCGGCGCCGTTCAGTTGGTGAACCCGCGAACGGATGAGACCGAAGAGGTCGCCGAGATCATCTCGGGCCTCTCACAGGGCTCCTTCATCACGGTCACCGGCGAGCTCAAGCACGACGAGCGCGTGAAGCTCGGCGGCATCGAGGTGAAGCTCGCGACGCTCGTGGTGGAGACCGCAGCCATCCCGGAGACGCCGATCGCGGCCGACTCGGGCATCGACAAGCGCATGGACTGGCGCTTCCTCGACCTGCGCCGCCCTGAGCAGAACCTCGTCTTCCGCGTGCAGACCACGCTCGAGCACGCCTGGCGCACCTACTGGGTCGAGCACGACTTCATCGAGATCCACACTCCGAAGCTCATGGCCTCGGCATCGGAATCGCGCGCCGAACTGTTCGAGGTCGACTACTTCGAGGGCAAGGCCTACCTTGCCCAGAGCCCGCAGTTCTTCAAGCAGATGGCACAGCCTGCCGGCTTCGGCAAGGTGTTCGAGGTCGGGCCCGCGTTCCGCGCCGACCCCTCCTTCACCTCTCGGCACGCCACCGAGTTCACCAGCGTCGACGCGGAGATCTCGTGGATCGACTCGCACGAAGACGTCATGCAGCTGCACGAAGAGCTCATGGTCGCGGGCCTGCGCGCGGTCAAGGAGAAGCACGGCGAGGAGATCAAAGCTCTGTTCGACGTCGACATCGAGGTGCCGACGCAGCCGTTCCCGCGCATCCCGCTCGCTGAGGCGAAGGAGATCGTGGCGTCGCGCGGCTACGTCGTGCCACGCGAAGACGACGACATGGACCCGGAGGGCGAACGCCAGATCGCGGCCTACGTCAAGGAGACGTACGGGCACGACTTCGTGTTCCTCACCGACTATGCGTCGAGCATCCGGCCGTTCTACCACATGCGCCACGCGTCCGATCCGACGTTGACCAACAGCTACGACCTCATCTACAACGGGGTCGAGATCTCCACCGGCGCTCAGCGCGAGCACCGCGTCGAGGTGCTGATCGAGCAGGCGCGCGAGAAGGGCCTCGACCCCGAGGAGCTCGGGTTCTACCTCGACTTCTTCCGCTACGGGGTGCCGCCGCACGGCGGGTTCGGCATGGGCCTGTCGCGCGTGCTCATGCTGATGCTGCACCAAACGAACCTCCGCGAGGTCGTCTACCTGTTCCGCGGGCCGACCCGATTGCTGCCGTAGCGCTAGTTTTTATGCAAATAGTGAGGACCGACCGCCTATAGGGGGTCGGTCCTCACTATTTGCATAAAAAGCTGGTCAGAGCTCGATGTCGACCGACGCGCGCTGCGCGACGCGCGCCTTCACCTGCGGCACCACCTCGAGGTGCGCCGGATGCGTCTGGTAGGCGTCGAGGTCGGCGAGCGACGCGAAGTCGGCGACCAGCAGGACATCCCAGTTCGCCTCGAAGTAGGCCATGTTGGGGCCGACGTCGAGAGCCGCGATCGACGGCACGACGCCGACGAGGCCCGAGAGCAGACGGGCGATCTCGGCTGCATCGGCAGCCTTCTCAGCGGGGTCGGTTGCCTCGAGCTTCCACGCGACGACGTGACGGATCATGCGGATGCCTCCAGGAGAGCGGTGCGGAGACGGGCCGGTTCGACCCGCCAGATCGTGTGCACCCGGCCGTCGATCATGACCACCGGGATCTCCTCAGCGAACTCGTCCAGGAGGGCGGGATTGTCGAGGATCGACAGTTCGGTCACGTTCACGTCGACTGACGGAACCGAGGAATCGGCAGCCAGGTCGTCGAGCACCCCTCGGATCGCGTCGCGAGCGTCGTCGCAGAGGTGACACCCCGGTTTGCCGATGAGCGTGAGTGAGACGGAGGGCACCGTCTCAGCCTACCGAGCACTCGACCCGTGACCGGTCGCGATCACAGCGTGAAGTCGGGCTTCACCATCCAGGCCGTGGACTCCTCCAGTCGGCCGAGCAACGCCAGCGCACTCATCGCAGCGTGCTCAAAACCCAGGTGCGAGTAGACATCGACAGCCAGCGGCGGCGGCTCGCCGAACTTGGGGATCTCGACCTCCACCCGGGCACCGCTTTCGAGCTCGATGAACGGATGCGCCGTGCCGGCACCATGAATCGGCCGGTCGACCGCGAGCGCCACGACCACGAGCGCGTCGAGCTTGGTCACCGCTTCGCGGACGACCAGGGTGGCGCAGTACTCGACGGCAGCATCGCTCATGGGCGGCCAAAGCAAAAAGCGCCAGACGCGATGTCTGGCGCTCTGCTCGCGTAGCGAGACCTCAGGTCGGGCTACTTCTTGTTGCGACGCTGGTGGCGAGTCTTGCGAAGCAGCTTGCGATGCTTCTTCTTCGCCATGCGCTTGCGACGCTTCTTGATTACAGAACCCACACAAACCTCACACGTATCAGGATGACCACGCCGAAAACCGGCGGCCGGCCAAAGGGCCTCGGAGAAGTGTACCAGCTACCGTCAGGCCGAATCGGCGACGTGGTCTGCCACGTGGTTCTCCACGGCCGATGCCACCGCCGACTCCGGAACTCGGAAGGAACGGCCGAAACGGATCGCCGGAAGCTCACCGGAGTGAACGAGCCGATACACGGTCATCTTCGAAACCCGCATCATCTCGGCCACCTCGGCGACCGTGAGGAACTTCACGTCATCCAGGTCCGCAGCCATGGCGAAACCATAGCGGCTGGATGGCCCCACGGGCAACAGCAGTCCCATGCGCACCAGCGCGACATCCGCACCGCTACCGGGCGAACTCAGCGCCTCAGCTTCGACACCAGGTCGTCGGCCACCGACTTCACCGCGTGCGAGGTGGCCGCGGCGCGCCGGCCCACGTTCTGGCCGAAGGTCGCGGCGGCCGACTTCACGGCGTCGGACGCGTTGTCCCACAGCTCGTCCGACGCGGCTTCGTCGAAGTCGGCGGAGAGGAACGGGATGATCCAGTCCTCCACATCTTCGAGCGGCGACACGTCGATCTTGTAGAAGCGGTGCTGGCCCTCCTCGCGCACCATCACCAACCCCGCATCCCGCAGCACCTTGAGGTGCTTGGAGACGGTCGGCTGGCTCAGTTCGAGCTGCGACACCAGTTCCGAGACGCTGAACTCCCCCTCGCCCGCGCCGGATGCGCTCGGGCTGTCGGAGGAGACGTAACGCTCGAGCAGCAACGACAGGAGCTGACGCCTGGTGGGGTCAGCGATCACTGAGAAGATGTCGGCCATGCGTCCAGGGTAGTGGTGCGCCCCCGCATCCGCGCCACCCCGGGTAGCATTGCAGCGTTCAAACAGGGGCAGCTCGTTGGCCCGCGCGAGGCGAGGATCAGAGATGAGCATCCGCAGCACGGTGACCGCCCGCAGCCCGCTGCACCGGAGCCGCACCTGGATCGGCCGCGTGCGCGATGCGATGCGCGAATTCTCCGAGCATTCGCCCTCGCGATTCGCGATCCTCATCTTCGCGTCGCTCGTTCTGATCTTCACCGTGCTTTTCTCGTTGCCGATCTCAAGCGCCTCGGGCAAGGCGACGGGCCTGGCCGATTCGCTGTTCACCGCGGTCTCGGTCATCTGCGTCACCGGTCTCTCCACGGTCGACATGGCCACCTACTGGTCGGTGTTCGGCCACGTGCTCGTTTACATCGGAGTGCAGATCGGTGCGCTCGGCGTGCTGACTCTCGCGAGCATCCTGGGGCTCGTCATCTCCCGTCGACTCGGCTTGCGTGCGCGCCTGATCGCCGCGAGCGACACCAACCCGCTCCGGATGCATCATGGTCCGGTGGCCGAGGGACAGGCAGTGCGCCTCGGCGAAATCGGCTCGCTGCTCGCCACGGTCGCGATCAGCGCCTTGGTGATCGAGCTCGCCCTCGCCGTGCTCCTGCTGCCCCGGATGCTGATCGACGGCATCCCGATCGGCGAAGCGGTCTGGTTCAGCCTCTACTACTCCGCGATGGCATTCACGAACACGGGATTCTCGCCGAACGCCGAAGGTCTCACACCGTTCGCGAACGACTACTTCTTTCTCACCATCCTGATGATCGGCGTTTTTCTCGGCAGCATCGGGTTCCCGGTCATCTACACGCTCTCCCGGAGCATGAAGGGCTGGAAGCTCCGGCGCAGGCAGAAGAAGCTGAACCGACCCCCGCGCTGGTCGGTGCACGTGAAGCTCACGTTGGTCACGAGTGCGTTGCTCATCGTGTTCGGGGCGGCGCTCTACATCATCCTCGAGTTCGACAATCCGAAGACCTTCGGGTCGCTCGGCGCGGGCGACACGGTGTTCCAGAGCTTCTTCCTCTCGGTGATGACACGGTCGGGCGGATTCTCGACCATCAGCATCCCCGATCTCAACGGATCGAGCCTGCTCGTCACCGACATGTTGATGTTCATCGGCGGTGGTTCGGCCTCGACGGCCGGCGGCATAAAAGTCACGACCCTGGCCGTGCTGTTCCTCGCGGCCTTCGCGGAAGCCCGCGGAAACCAGGAGATGGAGGCGTTCAGCCGGCGCATCCCGAGCGACGTGCTGCGATTGGGCGTCTCGGTCGTGCTCTGGGGGGCGACGACGGTTGCGGTGTCGAGCATCCTCATCCTGCAGATCTCGAAGGCACCGCTCGACTTCGTGCTCTTCGACGTGATCTCCGCGTTCGCGACCTCCGGTCTCACCACCGGTCTGACTGCATCCCTGCCCGATGCCGGGGTGTACATCATGGCGGCGACCATGTTCATGGGGCGCGTTGGTACAGTGACTCTCGCCGCCGCCCTGGCCGCGAGCCAGCGGCAGCAGCTCTACAAGCGCCCAGAAGAGAGGCCCATCGTTGGTTGACCGGATCAAACACGACGCCCCGGTTCTCGTGATCGGCCTGGGTCGCTTCGGCGCGGCCACCGCCGGCGAGCTCGACCGCTTGGGCCGCGAAGTGCTCGCGATCGACGAAGACGAGCGGCTCGTGCAGAAGTGGTCGGAGCGAGTGACGCACACCGTTCAGGCCGACGCGAAGAACGTCGAGGCGCTGCGGCAGATCGGGGCGGGGGAGTTCCAGATCGCCGTCGTCGCCGTGGGGTCCTCGATCGAGGCGTCCGTTCTCATCACGGCCAACCTGGTCGATCTGCGCGTGCCGCAGATCTGGGCGAAGGCGATCTCGCGGTCGCACGGCAAGATCCTCGAGCGGATCGGCGCGAACCACGTCATCTACCCCGAGGCCGAGGCCGGCGAGCGGGTGGCGCACCTGGTATCGGGGCGCATGCTCGACTTCATCGAGTTCGACGACGACTTCGCGCTGGTGAAGATGTATCCGCCGAAGCCGATCCGGGGGCTCAACCTCACCGAGTCGGGCGTGCGCACGAAGTATCACGTGACAGTGGTGGGGGTGAAGAGCCCGGGCAAGCCGTTCACCTACGCGACCGAGTCGACGGTGGTGTCGAACCATGACCTCATCATCGTGTCGGGCAAGTCGTCCGACATCGAGACCTTCGCGGCACTGGGGAATTAGCCGGCGGCCAGCTCCTTCGCGCGCGCCAGGGCCGCATCCGTCGCCTTCGTGAAGAGGGCGGGGAGGTCGGCTTGCTGCAGCACGGCGAGCGCGCGTTCGGTCGTGCCCTTCGGGCTCGTCACCTGGATGCGGAGCTCGGTCGGGGTCTTTCCGGATGCGACGAGGAGTTCGGATGCGCCGGCGAAGGTTCCGTTGACCAGTTCGGCCGCCTGCTCGGTTGTGAACCCCTTCTCCACAGCAGCGGCCGTCAACGCTTCTATCAACAGAAACACGTAGGCGGGCCCCGAACCGGAGATGGTGCTGAGAGCATCGAGCTGTGATTCCGGAACCTCGACCACCGTGCCCACCGTCTCGAACAGCGAGCGCACGAGGGCGAGGTCGGCCTCGCTCGATCGAGTGCCGGCCGATAGGCCCGTGACGGCGCGGCCGACCACGGCCGGCGTGTTGGGCATCGACCGCAGCACCGACACGGTCGACGGCAGGTGCGCCTCGAACGTGGCCACGGTCACGCCCGCGGCGACGCTCACCACGATCGCGCCCGGCTCGAGAGACGCGGCGATCTCGTCGAGCAGATCGGGCACCATCGCCGGCTTCACGGCCACGATCACGACGGCGGCGCCGGCGACTGCGCGCCGGTTCGCATCCGGGTCGTCGTCGGTGGCGAACGCGGTCACGCCGGGGGTGTCGGCCAGCTCGGCGGCGCGCGCGGCCGAGCGGTTGGTCACCCGGATGCCCCCGATCACCTCGACCGTCGGGGCAAGCAGTCCGCTCAGCACGGCTCGGCCCATGGAGCCGGCGCCGAGCAGCGCGATGGAGGGGAGCTGAGTGGAGTCGGCGAGCGTCATCAGTCCATCCTAGGATTGGCCGCAGCGGCTGCGGCGGCCGAGCAGAAAGAAGGCACTCGTGAGCACATCGGGCGGCAACAAGGCGATTCTCGCGGCGTTGGGCGCCAACCTGGGCATCGCCGTGACGAAGTTCATCGCATTCTTCTTCTCGGGCTCCTCGTCGATGCTCGCGGAGGGCGTTCACTCGCTCGCCGATTCCGGCAACCAGCTGCTCCTGCTGCTCGGCGGAAGGCGGGCGAAGAAGAAGGCCGACAAGGAACATCCCTTCGGCTACGGCCGCGAGCGCTACGTCTACGCCTTCGTGGTGTCGATCATCCTGTTCTCCGTCGGAGGCGTGTTCTCGATCTACGAGGGCATCGAGAAGCTGGCGGAGCCGCACCCGATCGAGAACGCCTGGCTGCCGATCCTCGTGCTCGTGATCGCCATGGTGCTCGAGGGGTTCTCGCTGCGCACCGCCGTTCGCGAGAGCAACCATTCCCGCGGCAAGCAGAGCTGGGTGCAGTTCGTGCGCCGCGCCAAGGCGCCCGAGCTCCCGGTCGTGCTGCTCGAAGACACAGCAGCACTCCTCGGACTCGCCTTCGCCTTCATTGGTGTCGTGCTCTCCGTGATCACGGGCAACGGCACGTGGGACGGCATCGGAACCCTCTTCATCGGCGCCCTGCTGGTGGCGGTCGCCGTCGTGCTCGGCATGGAGACGAAGAGCCTGCTGGTGGGCGAAGGGGCGAGCGACGTCGACACGGCCGCCATCTCGGGAGCGATCGAGGGCACCGCGAACGTCGATCGCCTCATCCACATGAAGTCGCTCTACCTCGGGCCCGACGAATTGATGGTCGCCGCCAAGATCGCGCTGCCACCGGAAAGCGAGTTGCGCGATGTCGCGGCCACGATCAATCAGGTCGAGGAGAACATCCGCTCCGCCGTGCCGGTCGCCCGCGTCATCTACATCGAGCCCGACGTCTACGTGCCGCCGGTGGAGGTCGAGACCTCGACCGAGGCGATCATCATCAAGAGCACCGACTGAGCGCCACCGGAATGCGCGCTACGGTCATCCGGCACGAGCGGATGGTGTCGCTCGGCAACTTCGAGCCCGTGCTTCGGGCGCACGGCTACGAGATCGAGACGATCGACGCGGCGCTGGCCGAGTCTGCTCCTGAAGCGTTCGCCGAGGCGATGCACGCGGCATCCGGCGCCGACCTGCTCATCGTGCTCGGATCGGCCCGTGGCGTCTACGAAGCCGACCGGCACCCCTTCATCGCGCCCGAGATCGCCCTGGTGCGCGAACGCCTGGCGGCCATGCGCCCAACGCTCGGTGTGTGCTTCGGCGCGCAACTGATCGCGGCGGCGCTCGGCGAGGAGGTTCGGCCGGGCCCCACCGTCGAGGTGGGCTACCGCGACGTGGCGCCGACGGATGCCGGCCGCGAATCCCCGGTGCGCCACGTCGCCGGCGTTCCGGTGGCCGAATGGCACGGCGACACCTTCGACCTGCCGGCCGGCGTCGAGCGGCTGGCGACGTCGGCCGCGTATGAGAACGAGGCTTTCGGAATCGGCGACTGGATGCTCGCGGTGCAGTTCCATCCCGAGCTCACCGACGAGATGCACGAGGAGTGGCTGGTGGCCGACGCCGCCTACGTCGCGTCGGCCGGGTACGAGCCGGAAGCGCTGCGTGCCGAGCGGCAACGCTACGGTGCCCGCATGCAGACGGCATCGCAACGGATGCTCGGCGAGTACCTCGACCGCCTGCCCGCCGCCTGAAGGGCTGGCTCAGCGGGTCGAGATCGGCCCGCGGCCGTCGCGGAAGAATGCGGTGAGCAATTCCCCGCAGGCCTCGGCCTCGACCCCCGCCACCACCTCGACACTGTGGTTCAGGCGCCGGTCGCGCAGCACGTCGTAGACCGAGCCGGCCGCGCCGGCCTTCTCGTCCCAGGCGCCGAACACGACACGCGGGATGCGAGCCGACAGGATCGCCCCAGCGCACATCACACAGGGCTCGAGGGTCACGATCAGCGTCGCGTCGGTGAGGTGCCAGTCGTCGAGCTTCCACGACGCCTGGCGGATGGCCACGATCTCGGCGTGCGCCGTCGGGTCCTGCCGCAATTCGCGCTCGTTCCGGCCAACACCGATCACGGCACCCGAACCGTCGACCACGATCGCACCGACCGGCACGTCCTCGGTCTCGAGTGCAGCGCGCGCTTCGTCGAGCGCGAGCCCCATCCAGTCGGACAGCACGCCCGCCGAAGGTAGAGGGCTGAGCAACGAATCGACCACGTCACTTCCTCTCGTCATCAGGCGACAGGTTATATCGTCCTGCGGCAGGGGCGGTCGAGTCCAGTAGATTGACCGTATGCGAGTACACGTTGCCGATCACCCGCTCATCACCCACAAGCTGACGGTTCTGCGCGACGTGAACACGCCGTCGCCCACCTTCCGCTCCCTCGCCGAAGAGCTCGTGACCCTTCTGGCCTACGAAGCCACGCGCAACGTGCGGGTCGAGCCGGTCACCATCCAGACGCCTGTCGCCGAGACCACCGGCGTCGCGATCAGCAGCCCGCGCCCCCTCGTGGTGCCGATCCTGCGCGCCGGACTGGGCATGCTCGAGGGCATGGTCAAGCTGGTGCCTTCGGCCGAGGTGGGCTTTCTCGGCATGGTGCGGAACGAAGAGACCCTCGAGCCCACCACCTACGCCGAGCGCCTGCCCGACGACCTCTCCGACCGCCAGTGCTTCGTGCTCGACCCGATGCTCGCCACCGGCGGTTCGCTCAGCGCTGCCATCGAGTTCCTCTTCAAGCGGGGCGCTCAGGATGTCACGGCCATCTGCCTTCTCGGAGCCCCCGAAGGTGTGGCGGCCCTCGAAAAGGCCACCGAGGGTCGCGACGTCACCCTCGTGCTGGGCGCCCTCGACGAGCGCCTCAACGAAAAGGGTTACATCGTTCCGGGCCTCGGCGATGCCGGCGACCGTTTATACGGAACTGTCTGACGCCTGCGGCGGCAGACAGTTCCGCCCGCGCCGCCGCTTCTGCGGCGCGGGGCGACATGTTCGGCTGAGGTCGCTTCGCGGCCTCGGCCTCACCCTGGGTCATCGAGCGCGGCCCGCGGCCTGCGATCTCGTGCCGCAACCCGTGGGACTGGCGCGATAGCGTCGACTACTGCTCGGTGCCTGCGGGGTCGGCCGTCGGCACGGCCGGCGCCGTGTCCGAATCAGAGGCGTCATCCTCCGGCTCGTCCGCCGCTCGCTTGCGTCGCAGCAGATCGAGCAGCCCGATCGCGAGCGCCACCAGGATCAGCCCCAGCGTCACGAAGAAGGCGTTGCGGAAACCGTCGTGGTACACCGACACGTTGTCCGCGTTGCCCGGACCCTCCCGGTAGAGCGTCGAGAAGAAGATCGACGACGCGGCCGCCACCCCCACCGCTGTTCCGACCCGCTGACCCACCTGCGCCATCGAGCCGGCCACTCCACCCTCGGTCACGGGGATCTCGGCGAGCGTCAGCGTCTGATTCGGCGAGATGACGAGCCCACCTCCCGCTCCGGCCACCGCCATCGCGGCCGCCATGAGCCAGATCGACCAGCCCGCCGGCGGCAGCACCGCCGCGAGCAGCACCAGCACGAAGCCGCAGAACGCGACCACAAGCCCGACCACCACCAGAGACCGCCCGTAGCGTCCGACCAGCCGACCGCCGATCAGCGATGCGATGGCCGAGGTCAATGCGAATGAGATGCTCACCATGCCCGCGAACACCGGCGGAAAGCCCAGCCCCTCTTGGAGGAACAACGTCGTCAGCAGGAAGATCGCCGGGATGGCCGCGAAGTACGCCGTCGCCAGTAGCAGCCCGTTGCGATAGGAGCCGAGCGAGAACAACGAGAAATGGATGGCGGGAGATTTGCCGGCCGCCGCGTAGCGACGCTCCCAGGCGATGAAGAGCACGACCGCCACCGCGCATCCGAGCAGCCAGAACCAGCGCCAGGGGCTGTCATCCGGCCCTCCGGTGGTGAGCACGAAGGGCAGCATGAAGCTGAAAACGCTCGCGCCGAGCAGGAGGATGCCCACGAGATCAAGGTTGCGGGGCCCGGCCTGGTGGGGTTGCGTCCGTGGGAGCAGGCGGAGGGCGAACACGAGCGCCAGGATGCCGAGCGGCACGTTCATCCAGAACAACAGCCGCCAGCCGTCGGTCTCGCCGCCGACCGCGATCAGCAGACCGCCGAGGGTAGGTCCGAACGCCGTCGCCACACCGATCGTGGCGCCGAACAGCCCGAACGCACGCCCGCGCTCCTCGCCTTGGAACAGCTGCTGCACGAGCCCCAGCACCTGCGGCATCTGCACACCCGCTGCGACGCCCTGCAGGATGCGTGCCATCACCAGGATCTGGATGCTTGGCGCCATCGCACACAGAGCACTCGCCACCGTGAAGCCGCTGAGCCCCACCACGAACATCACCTTGCGCGAGTAGAGGTCGCCGAGTCGGCCGGAGGGCACGAGTGCCAGACCGAACGCCAGTGCGTAACCTGCGACGATGATCTGCAGCTCCGTCGACCCCGCACCCAGCGACTTCTCGATCGAGGGCAGTCCGACATTGACCTTCGAGAGATCGAGGATGGTGAGCGCGGCGACCGCGATGCACACAGCGAAGGCCTGCCATCGCGCACGACCGACAACCGGCGAAGGCGAGGATGCGACAGCCATGCTGTCGAACCTATACCGACGCCTCGGCCGTCGCAGCCGTCCTCATTCGGTCGGCGACGACGATCCGGCGTTTGACAAATCGTCTTCGAATTTGTTTAGATGCTCTCTATGACTGACAGTGTGCACACCCTGACCTCCTTTGAGGCTCCTGGGCATGCCGGCATGATGATCGCCGGTGGCGTCGTCATGTGTTGTCGAATGTGTCGCTAACGAGACATCTCGTCGAGCACCCCTCCACCTCTCAGCCTCATACCGCTGATCGAACGGTGCAGGTGCTCCGCATCCGGAATCTTCCGGTGCAGCCCGGACTCTCATCGCGGTCCGTAGCCTGACACATCTCCGACCCGCTCAGACGGGTCATTGCCGCTTAGGACAGCTCTCATGTCGATCGCCCATCTCGATTCCCGCCCCGCCACCATCACCCCGATCAGCCGCGTCGACGACGTCGCAACGACCACTCCCCGCATCCGCGCGGTGCCCGAAGGCACCGAAGCACGCGGCTTCGTGCTCTACGTCGGCATCGACGAAGACAAGGCCGCCGCCGACGGCACTGACCTCGGACGGATCGTCGAAGCACTCAAAGCCCTCGCCTCCGAGCTCGCGCCCTCCTCCGAGACCTACGCCGCCGTCGCCCTCGCGCCTCGCGGCGCCGGTGGCCGTGACGTCGACGTGGTGCGTCTTGCGCTGCAGGACCCGACGGCGCTGGCCAAGCACCGCCAGGTTCCGGATGCGCAGGACCGCGCCCGCGACGGCGTCGTCGTCGACCTCAGCCGCAAGCGGGTGCTGCTCGACAACAACGCCGCGAACCTCACTTACAAGGAGTTCGAGCTGCTGCAGTACCTCGTGCTGCGTGAGGGCCGCACCATCGAACGCGCCGAGCTGATCACCGCGCTGTGGAGCGCCGGTGACGAGGAGGTGCCGAACGAGCGCACCATCGACGTGCACGTTCGCCGCCTGCGCTCGAAGCTTGGCGACTACGAAGACATCGTGCGCACGGTGCGCGGTGTCGGCTACCGCTTCGACCGCCACGCGGATGTCTCCGTCCGTCACACCTCGACCCCCTCCCCCGACCTCTTCTGAAATGCCGCAGCCCGGCGAGCGCAGAGCTCGCCGGGCTGTTTCGGCAGATCGTGGCTCAGTCGTGGAGCCGGGTTGCTATACCTTGCACGCGATGAGTTTGGCGACGTCGTCGGTGAGGGAATCGGTCCCGCCAAGGAGGACCACCTTCTTCGCACCTAGGCGGACGATGTCATCGATCACGACGCGCGGAACGCACGACTTCGGAATCACATACAGCGGCGACTTGCCCGACCCGGCAAGCACGCTGCCGGCGAGAGCATCAGGGAAGTTGAGCCCTGTCGCGAGATACACCGTGTCGGCCTTGGTGAACGCTGCGTGGTTGAGGTTGTAGGACGCCTCGAACCGATCTGCTCCACCGATTCGGTTGACGGGACCGACCTTCTGCAGTGACATCTCAACGGCGGTCGATACCGAGTTGACACCACCCACGATCGTGAGAGCGGATGCGTTGTGGGTCGCGAACAACGCTAGCGTCGGCGCATCCGCGGCCGGAGCATCACCCTTGACCAAGACGACGGGTTCACCCACGGCGCCCGCAGCCGCGCCGGCAGAGAGGGCATCGGCGAAGGTGGCGCCGGTCGTCACCTGGGCGTGGGCAAAGGGTCCGAACATCTTGTCGGCGATGGCGCGGCTCACCTCATATCGATCAGCACCACCGACACGCTCCAGAGTCGCGCCGGGCACGAGTGTCTTGAGCTGGCCGACAACGGCTTCGGAAACTGAGTTGACCCCACCGATGATGACGATCCGGCCTGGTTTCAACGAAGAGACTTTCGCCGCAACATTGTCGGGGACTCGATCGGGCAGAGTCAGAAGCAGCGCTCCGCCGAGCTTCGCCGCGGCCGGTCCAGCGCTCAGCGCGTCGGGGTAGTTGACCCCCGAGGCAACGAACAAGACGGGCGCGGTCGTGGGGAACATCCCGTTGGCGATCTGAACCGCCACTTCATACCGATCCGCTCCAGAAACCCGCGAAGTCACCGGCATTCCCACGTTGATGAACACCGTCGCAGAGCTCGTCTGGCAGGCAGCATGGGCCAACTCAGCAAGGCAGTAGGTGAGCGTGTCAACTCCAATGAACCCTGCATTCGGCGTATATGTCACCGATAAGTCAGGGTTTATGGCAAGCACCCCATGCATAGTGGGCCGGGGACTTGCCGAAAGCTGGACATGCGCTGCATTCACGTCGTTAGCAAGCAATAAAGCGCTAGAAAGCAACAACGGCGCACCAACAGGAGTGGCGAGATGATCGTCGACCGGTACGGCGGCATCCACGGTGATTGTGACGGTTGCGTAATTGGAGGCGCATTCCGCGAACACTTTGGTGAGGCAGTATTGGAAGGAGTCCGTGCCGCTGAACCCAGCATCCGGCGTGTAAGTGAACTTGCCCTTCTCAAGGAGAGGCAAGACCTGCCCATGCTTGGGCAAAGATGACAGAGGTGCCCACCAGGCCAAGTCCTCGCCGCCTAGCGAATCATTTGCCTGAACTCCCAGCTGGCTCGTGAACTTCGCACTTTGCGTCGTCGAGTACGTATCATCGACCGCTACGTAGGGGCCTGCCGCGTTCGCCGGTGGGGCAGAGGCAAGCATCGGTGCCGCTGTGAGCACCGTGCCGAGGGCGAGCGCGAGGAGCCAGCGCGCCGGGCGAGCGCTCCGGCCTTGCGAGATTTCGTTCATGATGTGCCGTCCAAAACGTCAGCTGTGGGTGCGGCGACGCCGCGGGTCAAGACGAGAATACCTCAGGTAAACCACTAATGCGATGTTTTCTCAGGTAAGCGACTGACGGACACTGTTCGACGGCTGTTTGCCTGTCGCTGGGCTGAGGGTTGGCTTCGAGTTCCCCAGACGCTCGACTATTGAGATTCTCCGTGCACTCACGGACGAATCCCCGCACCGAACCGAGAGGAACAAGGTCACATGGGTTCTCCCCGAACGACCTCGCGACGACCCCTGAGAACAGTCGCGGCGATCACCACCGCCCTGGTCGCCGGCATCGCGCCGCTGACCGTGGCCGCCACAGCAACGGCAGCAACACAGACGGCAGCATCGTCAGCAACGTCAGTAACCCCAGCAGCCGCAAACGCAGCAGCCACCGGCCTCGTCGCAGCAACCGACGCCGACCAGGCCGCCCCCGAGCGCGTCATCCTGACGCCCCCTGAGCACCCCGACACCGAGCAGTCCTTCACCTGGCGCACCGGCGCGAACGTGAATGACGGCAAGGTGAGCATCCGCGAGGCCGGCAAGGCCGACGCAGCCTGGCGCACGATCGACTCCCACGCCAACGAGCAGCTCGACAGCGCCGGTGTGCCGACGCGCACGCACTCGGCCACCGTCGACGGTCTCGCTCCGGGCACCGAGTACGAGTACTTCGTGGGCAACGGCACCGCCGTCAGCGACACCTACCGCTTCACCACGGCCGGCAAGGCGGGCGATCCGTTCACCTTCATCTACTTCGGCGACGCGCAGAACGACCTCACCGAGAAGTGGACGCCGGTCGTCAAGCAGGCCTTCGACACCTTCCCGGATGCGGTCGGCACCGTGAACGCGGGCGACCTCGTGAACACAGGCGGCAACGACGGCGAGTGGACCGAGTGGTTCGGCGCCATGGACGGCTACAGCCAGTCGCGCAACGTGATCGCTGCCCCCGGCAACCACGAGTATGGCGGAGACGCCTTCCTCAAGGTCTGGAAGTCGAACTTCGAGTACGACGCGAATGGCCCGAAGGAAGACGCCGCCACCGGTGGCACCTCGGAGGGCGAGCTGCAGAAGGCCGCCTACGAGAAGCAGATGGCGATCGCCCTCGAAGAGACGGCCTACTACACCGACTACCAGGGTGTGCGCTTCATCTCGCTCAACGCGAGCCGCGACCAGGCCGTCGAGCTGATGACGCCGACGGATCTGCCGCCCTGCCACATCGCCTGCCCGAACCCGAGCGCGCTCTGGCTCGACATGCAGAGCCGGTGGCTCGACTCGATCCTGGCGAACAACCCCAACAAGTGGGCCGTCGCCGTGTTCCACCAGCCCGTGTTCTCCACGGCTGAAGGACGCGACGAGGTCGACGTGCGCGAATCCTGGCTCCCTGTCTTCCAGCGCAACGACATCGACCTGGTGTTGATGGGCCACGACCACACCTACGGACGCGGCTTCGTGAACACGGATGCGACGGACACCCCCGGCGTGACCACCGGTCCGGTGTACACCGTCGCCGTCTCGGGCCCGAAGTACTACGAGCTGCAGCCGGAGGACGACAACGTCTGGACCCAGAACGGCGCCACGATGGTGACTCGCGCGGGCCACACCTCGACGTTCCAGGGCATCACGGTGACCGACGACCAGATCCGCTACGAGTCGATCGTGGCGGCGAAGTGGGACGGCGAATCCACCACCGACAAGGAGGTGGGCGACACGCTCGACGCGTTCACCATCACGAAGTACGACAACGGTGAGAAGTACGTGACCGAGGACGGCATGCCGATCCCGGCCGAGGGCACCGGCACGCCCACCACCGTGCCACCGAACACCGACGAGGAGCCGGCCGAGCAGCCTGCAGAGGTCGCTCTGGGCCACCAGGTCATCGGCACCTTCACCTCGCCGACCGCCGGCCTGCCCGGACCGACGACCGTGAACCCCACGACCCACGTTGTGTACGTCGCCGACCAGGCATCCGGCAGCAAGGGAACCGTGCAGGCGATCGACCCGGTGACCGGTGAGGTCATCGACGAGTTCGACGTGGGCGCACCCGTGCGGGACCTCGCCTACGACTCCAGCTTCAACGGCGTGCTCGTGGCGATCGAGGGCGGAAAGATCGCCTCCTACCTCACCAACCCGGCTGTCTTCGGCACCCCGTACATCGAGCCGATCCCCGTCGGGGCGTCGGTGCGCTCTCTGCAGTACGACGGATACCGCGGTCTCGTCTACCTGGGTCTCGACAACGGCACCATCATGTGGCTCGACGCCGAAGGGTTCGAGCTGAAGGGCACCTTCTCTGCGGGTTCGAACCTGCGTGGCATGCGCATCGACGACATCACGGGCGTGCTCTACGCGACGTTCGACAACGCCGATGACGACAGCGTGGGCCTCCGTCTCTACGAGACGCGAAACGAGATGAACGTTCTGAAGGAGTACAAGCTCGATCGGAACGCCGGGCCCGTCGACATCGACATGGAGAAGGGCCTCGCCTACGTCGGCCACACCTCCGCCGAGGCGGGCCACGGCGGCCTCTCGGTGGTCGACCTGATCGACGACACGGTCACGCACTACGCCACGGACGACTTCGGCGGCGCCATCGGCGGCGTGGGAGTGGATGCGGGCAAGGGCATCGCTTACCTCTCCAGCACCGCGAAGTCACCGGCTCCGATGATCGTCGTCGGCCGCCAGCAGGCGCCGCGGATCACCGCGTCGCCGGTGGCGCAGTACGGCGAGTCGGGATCGACGGTCACTTTCTCGGCTGCCGCTCTGGGCATCCCGGCCCCCACCGTCGCGTGGGAGTCGCGGGCAGCCGGTTCGGCCAGTTGGGTTCCCGTCGAGGGCGCGACCAGCGGCTCGCTCGACGTGACCGCATCGGATGCCGTGCATCTCACGCAGTACCGTGCGGTGTTCACGAACACGATCGAGGGCGTCGACTACTCGACGCACTCCGGCACCGCGACGCTCGTGATCGCCGGCTACGTCGCCCCCGGCACGCCGGACGGCGAGGGCGAGGGCGGCGGCCAGGTCGGCGGCACCCCCGACACCACCACGGCCGGCGGCGAGACGCTCGCAGCCACCGGGTCGGAGCCCCTCCTGCCCACGTTTGCGGCACTCGCGCTGATGCTTCTCGGTGTCGGGGCGGCGCTCTACCGTCAGCGCCGCCGCGAGCAGTCCCGCTAGCGGTTCAGCGGCCTCCGCGGATCTGTCCCCCGATCGCACCTTCCCCTCAGCGGGAGGTGCGATCGGGGGACGTTTTTCGTGTGACTACTCGGCGAGACCCGGCTGCGCGGCCGCAAGGGACGGCTCGGCGCCGGCCTCGAGAACCGCGCGGAGGAGTGCACCGAGTGTCGCATCCACGTTCGTCCAGTACTGGATGGCGCGCTCCCGGATGCCCGCATCCTGCACTCCGCCGACCGCACCCGAGATGGTCTCGAGGAAGCGCTGCTTCTGCGCCGCGTCGAACACGTCGCGGTAGAGCGTGCCGGCCTGGCCGAAGTCGTCGTCTTCGGTGTGCAGGGTCGCGGCGGAGCGCACGAGTGCGCCATCCGTCTCCCAGCTGCCGGCGCCCGCCGCGGCAGCGGAGGCCACCGGTCCGCCGAAGGAGTTCGGGGCATAGACCGGAGCCGAGGCCGGCTTGAAGCCGTGGCGACCGGCGCCGTCTTGCGTGTAGCTGTGCACCGGGGCCGCGTGCGGCGCGTTCACCGGCAGCTCGGCGTAGTTGCTGCCTACGCGGTAGCGCTGTGCATCCGGGTAGCTGAAGACGCGCGCCATGAGCATCTTGTCGGGGCTGATGTCGATGCCCGGCACCGTGTTCGCGGGCGAGAAGGCCGCCTGCTCGATCTGCGCGAAGAAGTTCTCCGGGTTGCGATCGAGCGTCAGTGTTCCCACCTTGATGAGCGGGTAGTCGGCGTGCGGCCAGACCTTCGTGAGGTCGAAGGGATTGAAGCGGTAGTCGTGCGCGTGGTCGTAGGGCATGACCTGCACGTGAAGATCCCACGACGGGAACTCGCCGCGCTCGATCGCCTCGTAGAGGTCGCGGCGGTAGTAGTCGGCGTCGGCTCCCGCGATCAGTTCGGCCTCGGTGCCGGCCATCTCGACGTTGCCCTGGTTGGAGCGGAAGTGGTACTTCACCCAGAACCGCTCGCCGTCGAGGTTCGTCCACTGGTAGGTGTGCGATCCGAAGCCGGGCATCTCGCGCCAGGAGCGCGGCAGGCCGCGGTCGCCCATGAGGTAGGTGACCTGGTGGGCCGACTCGGGCGAGAGCGTCCAGAAGTCCCACTGCATGTCGGCGTCGCGGAGACCCGATCCGGGCAGCCGCTTCTGCGAGTGGATGAAGTCGGGGAACTTGATGCCGTCGCGGATGAAGAACACCGGCGTGTTGTTGCCCACGATGTCGTAGTTGCCCTCGGTCGTGTAGAACTTCACCGAGTAGCCGCGCACGTCGCGCCAGGTGTCAGGGCTGCCTTGCTCGCCGGCGACGCTCGAGAACCGGGTGAGGGTCTCGGTGGTCGCGCCCGGCTGGAACACGGCGGCGCGCGTGTAGGCCGAGACGTCTTCGGTCACCTCGAAGCGACCGAACGCTCCCCCGCCCTTGGCGTGCACGATGCGCTCCGGGATGCGCTCGCGGTTGAACTGCGCCAACTTCTCCACCAGGTAGCGGTCGTGCAGGGCGGCGACGCCGTCGGCACCCGTGGTGAGCGAGTGCGCGTCACTCGCGACCGGGGTGCCGGTCTGGGTGGTGGTGGGCGTGGTTTCGGACATTGTTCTCCTTCAGAGGGGTGCCCAAGACGGGCGGACCGGATGGTGGATCGGATGCACGGGGTCGATGACCCCAGACAGTGGAGGCTGGCGCGACGGCTTTACCCGGTGGCCGCCTGGCATGCGGGGCAGAGGCCCCAGAAGGTGACCTCGGCGGTCTGGATGCGGTAGCCGGCATCCGTCGACGGGGTGAGGCACGGTGCCGCGCCGTGCACGCAGTCGACGTCGGCCACCGCTCCGCAGTTCGTGCAGACCACGTGGTGGTGGTTGTCGCCGATGCGCCGCTCGTAGCGGGCGGACGAACCGGCCGGCTCGATGCGGCGCAGGAGCCCGGCCGACGACAGGTCGGCGAGGATGTTGTGCACCGACTGCACCGAGGTGTTGGCGAGGCCCGGGGAGATGGACCGGAAGAGAGCATCCGCGTCGGCGTGCGGCATCGACCCGAGAGCGTCGAGCACCGCGACGCGCCCGGCGGTGACCCGCAGACCGGCTTCGCGGAGCTCGGTTTCGGGTGTCTCGTACATGGTTCGACCGTAGCAGCTATCGTGAACCATTCAAAACAAGACTTACGGATGCTGACCGCCGCTTCACGAGAGACCCAGCAACTTGCCGTTCTTCGACAACTCAGGGTCGGTGCACGAGGAGAGGTCGAAGCAACAGGGCCGCCGCATCCCCTTTCCGAGCTTCGACATGCTCACCTCGATGCGCTTCTCGCGGGTCGCGGGGTTCTTCGTGGCATTGACCCAGCGCACCCACTCCCACCGGGCCATGGGCGTGATGCCCTCCCAGGTCTCCCCCGCCGCCGGCGTCTCCGCGAGCGCCTCGTCGAACTCGGCCGGCACGTTCGGTTCGGGCCACGCCTCGTTGCGCTCGATCTCGAGCTCTACCGTGTCGCCTTCGCCCACGGAGCCAGCGCCAGAGCCGGTGTCGGCATCGTCGTCGATCCCTCGCAGCACCTCCCCGACGTCGAGCCAGTGCCCCCGGAGGCCGTCCGGTTCGACGACCGCCTCGAAGGGATGCTCGTTGATCAGGCCCGTCACAGCCACCTGCCCTCGAGACGGCAGTTCTGCGCTCGCGACCTCCGGGAACCGGGCGATGAGCCGCTCGCCGACGAGGAGGACCTCGGTGGTGAATCGAGTCCGAGCACTGCCCGTGCGCGCCTTTTCAGCCATGCCTGCCATCGTACTCAGCGCCGTGATTCACCCCCGTTCGAGGCACACAGCGAACTCTCAGAAAAATAACGTTTTGATAACTAGCGCTCCGTTACCGGACCGTTATATATTCATAGAGCGTTAGTTGTTTGCTGTGGCAGCTAACGCGGAATGTGATTGCAGGACACTCTTGGTGCAAGGGAGAGGGCCCGTCGTTAGCCTCTACGACGGGCCCTCAATAACTTAACCTTCGCCCTTCTGCCACGACTCAGTAGTCGGCGCGGGATTCCTTGATGATGTCGAGTTCGCTCTCATCGGCAGCCCAATCGCGCAGAGCCGCCTCCAGTTGGCGCCGAAGCCACTCCGCGCTCGGCGCGTCGACCAAGTGGGCGAGCCGTCTCGTGCGCTCGTCCGGTGTTCCCGTCAAGTCGGCCGGCGTCGGCGAAGTTTCGCTTGTCATGAGAGTTCCTTCCGGGTGGATTCGGGATCGGTTGAGACCCGAGCGTAGAACTGAAAGCACCGGGGCACCAGCCCGGGAGACGGCCGCTACAGTTGCGCCATGAGCACGGAGATCCTCTTCCTCGGCACGGTCATCACGGTCGACGAGACCCGGCCTCGAGCGGAGGCTCTGCTGGTGCGCGACGGCCGGATCGCGGCGGTCGGCGACGCCGTCGAGGTGCGTTCGCAGGCGACACCGGATGCGCGGGTCGTCGAGCTGGGCGAGCGGGCGCTGCTGCCCGGCTTCGTGGAGGCGCACGGGCACCCGACCGACGCCGCGGTGGTGCTGAGCCGAGCCATGATCGACATCCGCCCGGTGGTGCTCGCCACCGCCGGCGAGGTGATGCAGGCGATCCGCGAGGGTCTCACCGCGCGCCCCGAGGGCGCCGTCTTCAACGGCTGGGACGGCTTGCTGCAGACCGGCCTGAGCGACCCCACGCTCCAGCAACTCGATGACTGGGCCGGTGACACACCCCTGGTCATCCTGCACAACTCCGGCCACGTGGTCTTCTTCAACACCGCCGCGGCCCGCCGCGCCGGAATCGACCGCGACACCCCAGACCCCGCCGGCTCGCACTGGGAGAAGGATGCCGCAGGAGAACTGACCGGCAAGGGCTTCGAAGTGGGCACCGTTCTCGCTCTGCTCCGCGACACCCTCGCGGCTGCCCAGCGCGACCTCCCCGAGCTGCTCACCGCCTACCTCGAAACCCTCAACGCCGTGGGCATCACGACCGTGAGCGACATGAGCTGGGATGCCGCGAAGCGGCCCGCCCTCGACGCCGCCCGTGCGGGCGGTGGGCTCCGTGCGCGGCTGCGACTGTACGAGATGTCAGCGCCGGAGGTCGTCGCATCCGTCGCCCCGCAGAACGGCGACGAGCTCATTCGCCAGGTGGGGATGAAGACCTGGGCCGACGGGTCGCCCTGGGTCGGCAACATCCTCCTCTCCTTCCCCTACCTCGACACCCCCGGCACCCGGTCGATCGGGGTGGAACCGGGTTCGCACGGCTCGGCGAACTACACGCGCGAGCAGCTCGACGAGGTGGTGGAGCGCTACTTCCCCGAGGGCTGGCAGCTCGCCTGCCACGTGCACGGCGACCTCGCGGTCGACCGCGTGCTCGACTGCTGGGAAGCGTTGCTGGAGCGGCATCCGCGCGCCGACCACCGGTTGCGGATGGAGCACGTCGGCGCCATGACACCGGCCCAGTTCGAGCGGGCGGCAGCGCTCGGCGTGACGGCGAGCATCCTCGTCGACCACATCTATTACTGGGGCGAGGTACTCGTCGACGACCTCTTCGGGCCCGAGCACGGCGGTCCGTGGGCGAATGCACGCGCGGCGCTCGATGCGGGCCTGAAGATCTCGTTCCACAACGACGGCACGGTCACGCCCGCCGAACCGCTGCGCAACATGGCGGTGGCGATGACGCGCACCACGCGATCGGGCCGGCACCTCGAAGGCGCTGCCGGGGTGACGCTCGACGAGGCGATCCGGGCCCAGACCCTCGACGCCGCCTGGCAGCTGTTCTCGGAGCACGAAGTGGGCAGCCTCGAGGTGGGCAAGTTCGCCGACCTCGTGGTGCTCTCCGCCGACCCCTCCACGGTGACACCGGATGCGCTACCGGGCCTCGACGTGGTCGAGACCTATCTCGCGGGCGAGCGGGTGTACAGCGTGTCACAATGAGTTCCACGAACGGATTCCACGAGCGTCGGGAGCGGGAATGGCAGCAGAAGTCTCACCCGTCGCCGCTTGGGAATCGCTGTTCCGGGCTCAGGTCACGGTGATGCGCCAGCTCGCCACCGAGTTCCCCACCGACATCGTGTCGCTGAACGAATACGACGTGATGTTCAATCTGTTCATCCAGCCGAGGAAGGTGCTGCGCATCCGCGACCTCGGCGAGAAGGTGCTGCTCACCCAGCCGAGCATCAGCCGCCTGGTCGACCGTCTCGTGGCGCGCGGCATCCTGGAGAAGAACGACGACCCCACCGACGGCCGAGGCACGCTCGTCGGGCTCACGGAGCACGGGGTGCAGGTCTACCGGCAAGCGGCCGTCATCCACGCCGAATCGATCAGCGCGCACATGACCGGTCACCTCTCGTCCGACGAGCTCGACGAGCTCGCCCGGCTCTGCGACAAGCTGCGCGAAGGCGTCTCGGGGCGATAGCCCGCGTTCAGAGAGTGGGTTCGGTGCTCGTGGGAGCCGCCACCTCCTGCTTGGGTGCGCGGAAGGCCTGCAGGTTCGCCAGGGCCACTCCCCCCAGCACGATGACGCCTCCCACCACCTGAGCGACGGTGAACGGTTGGCCGAGCACCAGCGTGAGTGCCGCGGTGAACACGGTGATGAGGTTGAGGAAGACACCGGCCCGAGCGGGCGGGATGACGCCGAGTGCCCGGTTCCAGAGCAGGTAGGACAGCACCGAGGGAAACACCACGATGAACGCCAGCGCCCACCACACGCTCGGCGTCTGAGGAATCGCAGGGCCGCCGGAGAGCACCGTGATGGGCGCGAGCACGATCACGGCGATCACCACCTGCAACGCCGTCGAGGTGATGGGCGGGATGCGCGGACCACGCCGGCCGAGGATCGTGTAGGCCGTCCAGGCCACGATCGCCCCCACCATGAACACGTCGCCGATGCCGAATCCGCCGTCGAAGAAGCCGTCGAGCGAGCCGCGCGAGAGCACGATGAGCACGCCGACGAGCGCCAGCACGATGCCGATGACCGCGGTGGCGGAGAGCCGCTCGCGCAGGAAGAGCACGGCCGCGACGCTGATGAGGGCCGGGTTGAAGGCGTTGATGAGCGAGGCGTTGAAGGCATCCGTGTATTGCAGGGCGGTGTAGAGCAGCAGGGTGTATCCGATGACTCCCGTGGCGCTCAGCGCGATGAGCCACGGCCAGGCCCTCAAGACATCGCGCCACTTCGGCCGCTCGATCAGGTGGGCGAGCACGAGCAGTGGGATCGCCGCGAACGCCCAGCGGAGGAACACGAGGCTGAGCGGATCGAGCTCCGCGACCGCGGCCGCCCCCACCACGTAGTTGCCGGCCCAGAACAACGTCGCGGCGAGCAACGACACGGTGGCGACGACGACGGGTCGCCGGCTCACGTCACGTCCTTCACCGCTGCGCCCCGCATTCGCCCCACGATACCGGGCGCTCGAAGCGATCGAGTGGGCACGATTCGTCGCACGACGCGGCGGGAAGCGACGAATCGTGCCCTCTCGATCTCGGCAGACGGAGGCGGGTGGGGTGGGGGCGGGGTTGAATGAGGGCATGAGCACCACCGGCACCACCATCGTCTGGTTCCGTGACGACCTGCGGGTGCACGACAATCCCGCGCTGCACGCCGCCGTGAAACGGGGCGACCCGATCGTGTGCCTCTACGTGCTCGACGACGAGAGTGCGGGCATCCGACCGCTCGGAGCCGCTTCCCGCTGGTGGTTACACGGCAGCCTCACCGCGCTGGCCGGCGAGCTGCACGAACTCGGACTGCCTCTGACCCTCCGCCGCGGTCCGGCCGAGGCGGCCGTGCGGGCGATCGTGCAGGAGACGGATGCGACGACCGTGCTCTGGAATCGCCGCTACGGCGAGGCGGAGCGGGCGGTGGATGCCGCGCTCAAGTCGTCGCTGCGCGCGGAAGGCCTGACGGTCGAGAGCTTCCAGGCCTCCCTGCTCTTCGAGCCCTGGACCGTGCTTACCGGCCAGGGCGGCTACTACAAGGTGTTCACCCCGTTCTGGCGATCGGTGACCGCGGGGCCGCCGCCGCGGCATCCGCTGCCCGCGCCGGCAGCCGCCACAGCCACAGCCACAGCCACAGCCGCGGATGCCCACCTCGCCGACGACGACAAACCGCCGCGCCACCGCCCGGTCGACTCCGACGACCTCGACTCCTGGGCCCTGCTCCCCACCCGCCCCGACTGGGCCGCCGGACTCCGCGAGCGCTGGCAACCCGGGTCGGCCGGTGCCCACGAGCGCCTGCGCTCCTTCGTGAGGAACGGCGTCGGCACCTACGTCGACGAGCAGGACTTCCCGGCCGAAGACGCTACCTCCAACCTCTCACCGCACCTCCGCTTCGGCGAGATCAGTCCGTTCGAGGTGTGGCACGCTGTGGACCAGCATCGGGCACGCGTGCGCGGCGACGAGGGCGGCGCATCCGCTTATCTCCGTCAGCTGGTGTGGCGCGAGTTCGCGTATCACCTGCTCTTCCACCTGCCCTCCATCACGAGCGAGAACATGCGGCCCGAGTTCGACCGCTTTCCCTGGCAGGAGCCGGATGCCGCAGAACTCGAGCGCTGGCAGCAGGGGCGCACAGGAATCCCTCTCGTCGACGCCGGCATGCGCGAGCTCTGGCAGACCGGCGTGATGCACAACCGGGTGCGCATGGTGGTGGCGTCGTTCCTGGTGAAGAACCTGCGGGTCGATTGGCGGGTGGGTGAGGCCTGGTTCTGGGACACCCTGGTCGACGCCGACCCCGCCTCGAACGCCCTGAACTGGCAGTGGGTGGCAGGATCGGGGCCGGATGCCGCGCCGTACTTCCGCGTGTTCAACCCCGAACTGCAGGCGTCGAAATTCGACAAGCACGGCGCCTACGTCGAGCGCTACGTGCCCGAGGTGGGAACGGATGCCTACCCCGCCCCCATGGTCGACCTCGCGGAGTCGCGTCGCGCGGCTCTCGACGCTTACGCCACCATTCGCTGACAGGCCAGAATGGAGGGATGACTCGACGCGGCCTCTTTCTGTTCGTCGCGCTGGGGATCGCGTGGGGCATCCCCTACCTCTTCATCAAGGTCGCGGTCGGCGAGCTCGAGCCCGCAATGGTGGTGCTCGCCCGCGCCGGCCTCGCCACCATCCTGCTGTTGCCCCTGGCGTTCTTCCGGCGCGAGGTCGGCCAGGTGCTGCGGCGCTGGAAACCCCTCCTCGCCTACACGGTGGCTGAGATCATCCTGCCGTGGTACTTCCTGAGTTCGGCCGAACAGCGGATTCCGAGCTCCACCGCAGGGCTTCTGCTCGCCACCGTGCCGTTGGCGGGTGTCGCCGTGGCCTTCGTGCTCGGGCGACCCGAGAAACTGTCGGTGCTGAACTGGCTCGGGCTCGGGGCCGGGATGCTCGGAGTCGCGATTCTGGTCGGGTTCGACCTTGCCGGCTCCGACCTCATCGGTGTGGCCGAGATGGCGGTCGTGGTGGTGGGTTACGCGGTCGGGCCGGCGATCCTGGCGCGCTGGATGAGCGATCTGCCCGGCGTCGGGGTGGTCTCGCTCTCGCTCGCCATCACCGCCGTGGTGTACATCCCCTTCGTGCTGCTCACCGGCGCCTGGCCCTCGGCCTGGCCCTCGGCGTCGGTGATCGTCTCGATCGTCGTGCTCGCCGTGATCTGCAGCGCGCTCGCCTTCTTGCTCATGCTCGCCCTGGTGGGCGAGATCGGGCCCGTGAAGGCGACCACCATCACCTATGTCAATCCGGCGGTCGCCATCATCGCCGGAGCTCTCGTTCTCGGCGAACGGGTGACGGTCTGGACGATCGTGGGCTTCGCGGTGGTGCTCGCCGGCTCGTATCTTGTGACGCTCAAGCGTCCCGCCCGCACTCCGATCGCGGCCGAGGGCCCCGAGCAAGCCGCGGCCACGGACTGACCGCGAGGAGGGTCAGTAACCCGCGAAGGCGTCGCGGCGCACGGCACGGGCGCCGGCGCGACGGAGTTCGCGCGCCACGTGGTCGACGTAGCCGGGCGGGCCTGAGACGTAGGCGCGACGGCCGCGCAGGTCGGGGATCGCCGTGCCGAGCGCCTCGGCGCTCAGGCGGCCTGGTCCGAGGTACTCCCAGCCCGGCGGCAGGTCGTCGGGCGCATCCGGAGCACTGACGAGCACGCGGATGCCGGCTGCCACCAGCTCGTCGGCGTAGGCGAGCTCCTCGACCGACGCCACCGAATACAGCAGAACCACGTCGACCGGCCGGCCCTCCCCGCGCGACCGCTCGGCGAGTTGGCTCACGAAGGGGGTGATGCCGATCCCGCCGGCGGCGAACACGAGAGGAACGCCCGGATCGTCCGGCAGCAGGAAGTCGCCGCCCACCCAGGTCGACCGCACGGTCGCCCCGGGCTCCAGCGCGGCGAGGGTGCGCTTGAACGAACTCGACGGCTGGGCGAGTTTCACTCCGACACTCACGCGCGACCCGTCGTCGGCCGCCGAGGTGATGCTGAACATGCGACGCGACCCACGGCTGTCGACCCGGCGATGAGGCAGGGTCAGCTCGAGGTATTGCCCGGGCCGAAACCGCACCGGCGTCAGCGGCTCGAAGTCGTAGGCGGCGCTCGTGGGTGTGAGGTCACGACTGCCGAGGAAGCGCATCCGGATGCCCCGCCGCTGCGAGAAAGCGAAGGCCACGATGTTGCCCACCAGCAGAGCGATCTCCGGTGAGGAGTACACCGGACCGATCTGGTAAGGAATCGAGAACACCACGGCCACCAGTGCCGCGACCAGCAACTGCTGCCAGCGACGCGGCGGAAGGGTGAGCGGCTCGCTCAGCATGAACCCGGCGAGGAAGACGATCGGGAGTGAACCGAGCGCCAATCCGAGCGCGTCGAACGGCAGCTCGCCGTTCCCCACGAACCGCGCGGTGAACAGTGCCGTCGCGATCACGACGAAGACCAGGCCCACGGTGAGTTTGCGCGTGCGGTAGAGCACGATCAGCGCGCCGACCGCTACGAAGGGCAGCAGCACCGGGTTCGCCACCCACCACCCGGCGATGTCGAGCGTCGTGACCGTCATCACCACGGCCGCAACCGCCGCCGGGTTGAGCACGTGCCGGCCACGGATGGCCAGCAGGTACTTCGACGCGGAGGCCACGATGCCGCTCACGGCGAGCAGCAGCAGGCCCGCAGGGGCGTCGGTCGGCAGGAAGATCATGAACACCAGCAGACCGGTGATGACCGATGACTCGAGGTGCGCCCGGGTGCGGAACGCGAGCGCGAAGATCCATCCCGACAACCCGGTCGCGATCAGCGCCACCGCAAGGCTCAGCACGAGCTGGAGGGGCGTGTAGAAGAGTTGCCCGAAGGCGCTCGCGATGATCGCGACGAGAGCGATCGCGCCCAGCACGACGATCATCAGCCGATACATCGTCACGTGGCCGAGCAGGGTGTCAAGACGGGATTTCATGTGAACAGTTCCCCCCGAAAATCGCGCGAGCGCTCTGCTCGTCCGTCGGCGTACAAGCGTACATAGCTGAAGTGGAATGTTTCGGCGAGCCGGTGTGCCCCGGTGAAGAACAGGGCGGTCGCCAGCCCGTCGGCGAGGGCGGTGTCGGCGGCCACGACCCAGGTCGCGATGACGTCGCGGGCCGGGTTGCCCGTGCGCCCGTCGAGGATGTGGTGCAGCCCTTCGCCCCAGCTCCGCCGGTTGCTGGCCGATGCGCAGAGCGACGCGTTCTGCAGTTCGGCGACGCCGATCGCTTGTCCGGCGACGAGCGGATGCTCGAGGCCGACCCGGATGGGCTGCGGCCCGGCGTGCACGAGGTCGCCACTCGCGTCCACGACGTAGCGGTCGATTCCCTGCTCGCGCAGCACGCCCGCCACGAGGTCGACGAGAAGCCCTTTGCCGGCCGCCCCCACGTCGATCACGACGGGACGCTCGGTGGTGACGACGCGGCCTTCTCGCACGATGTCGGTGTTCCAGGAGGGCCGGCCACGCGCATCCGTCGCTCCGGATGCTGTCGCCCGCGGGTCGTCGACGGCCGGCCGCAGACTGTAGTCGCGGTCGTAGCCGAGCAGTTCGAGATCGCGCCCGACGAGCGGGTCGACGGCGCCCGCGGTGGCGACGGCCAAGCGGTCGTAGAGGGCGAAGAGTTCCACCGCGTCATCCGGGAACGCATACCGACCGGGCCGCTCCGCGATCGCGGTGACGAGGCTGTCGGTGCGGAAGCGGGAGTACGTGGCGTCGAAGCGCTCGACCCGTTCGAGCACAGCCTGACGCACGTGCGCGTCGAGCGGCGAGGCCGTCTCGATCTGCCAGTGCGTGCCGATCGCCTCGAAATCGAAGAACGCGGGGTCGGTCATGACCCTAGGCGGCGTCGGCCTTGATGGCCTCGATCGCCTCGTTGAAGCCCCCGCTGGTGAGGCTCGAGCCGGCCACCCGGGAGACGTCGATCTCGTCGATGTCCTTGCCCACCACGACCTTGGCGATGCCGTCGGCGAACTGGGTCTGGTACTGGATGGCTGTGGGGTTGGTCGCCTCCGGCGTCACGGTGACGGCGGTGATGACGTCGCCGGAGAGAGTTACCGAGACGTCGATCTCCTCCTTGCCGTTCGGCGAGACGTAGTTGCCGGTGGCCTCGTAGTCGCCGTCGGCGTACTTGGAGCCACTCGACGAGCCCGCGTCAGACGTGGCCGAGGGTGTCGCCGCCGGCGCGGTCGGGGCCGACGAGGTGCTCGGCGGCACCGTCTGCGCGTCGGCCGCCGGCGCGCCCGAGTCGGTGGCGCATCCGGCCAGTGCGACGGAGAGGGAGACACCGGTCATCGTGGCGAGAGCGAACTTCTTCTGGCGCGTGTTCATGAGATCTCCGAGTCGTGTGGCGGCGTGGCACGTCGGCGACGGTGGCGACTGATACGAACGTATCGATCGAGGCTGACAGGTCTCTATGAGCGCCGAATGCGTTTGCTTTGAGATGACACGCGAGGGCGTCGCTCACTGCGACTTCTGGCGACGGAGCCTGCGCAGCGTGCTGATGGTGCGTTGCTCCGGCAGGCTCCAGCCGAAGCGCACGGCGAGCACCCGGATGAGCGTGGTCACGATGACGCAGCCGATGCCTGCCACCGTGATGTTCGCGCCGGTCGACACGGCCACCACCAGGAAGACGGCGCCGGCCGCGGCGGCGACGGCGTAGAGCGATCCGACGTGCATCACACCGATCGGCATGCCGAGAAGGATGTCGCGCAGCATGCCGCCGCCCACCGCCGCCGCGATGCCCACGAAGACGGCCGGCACCACGGGCAAGCCCACCGAGAGGGCCTTGCTCGCACCGATGGCGCAGAAGAGCCCGAGGCTCACGGCGTCGAGGATGGTGATGGCGACGTTGAGCCGGGAGAACAGCCGCTCCAGCAACATGCCGAGGAGAGCGGCGACGATGGCGACCGGGATGTACCAGTTCGACTCGAGCGCCGCCGGCACCTGGTTGAGGAGCAGATCGCGGATGACACCGCCGCCGAACCCGGTGACCACGCCGATGAGGCCCACGCCGAGAAGATCGAGGCGCTTGTCTTTGAACTGAGCCGCGAACATCGCGCCCTGGACGCTACCGAGGGCGGTGGCCCCGAGGTCGAGCCACAGGGGTATCTCGAACTGTTCGGCGACCATGCACCAGTCATATCACGCGGGCGTGACCCGCCGAGGCGGCCGGGCTCTCCGCGAATCCGTCCTCATCAACTTTCGAGATCGCGGAGGAACACCGCGAATCCCGGGATCGTGAATTCCAGGCTTCCGCGGGTGGCGGCCTGAATGAAGCCCTTGTCGATCAGACGGGCTCGTGGCACCCCGAGGCTCTCTGCGGTCACTCCCATTCGGCGCGCGATGTCGGCACGTCTCACCGGCCCGTCGCCGATGTGGGCCATGGCCGACATCAACTGCTGCTCCTGCGCGGTGGCGTTCGCCCACCGTCCGCGGAAGAGGGCTTCGAGATCAGCCTGCATTTCCGCGCGCCCGATCCGCACGTGGTCCTCAGTGATGGTCGCTCCGGGGTCGGGCCGCTCGGCGGCGAGCCACGCCCCATCGGCGATGAGTTGCAGCGTGTACGGATATCCGGCCGCCACCTCGAGCGCGGATGCAAGCGCCTTCCGATTCCATTGAACACCGAGCCGCAGGGACGGCTCCAGGATCGCTATCTCTCCTGCCTCCGTCGAAAGCGGGTGCAAGGGGCGATAGGCGATCCTTTCGGAGAAGGTCACCGCCGAAGCGATGACATCAGGGCTGTTCGGCAATCCCGCTGCGAACACAGCGGCAGGCACATCGATGCCTTCGGCCTGCAGATGTTGCCACGCGTAAGCGAGCGTACGCAGACCCGATGCGTCTGCCGCCTGGATCTCGTCGATCAGGATCACGAGAGCAGACGCCTCGTCCGCCGCGGCCACCATTCGCACGACGTCCTCGAACTCGCGCGCCCCCGACGGAGTCGACGTCACCGGTGGGTGGATGGCAGCATCGATGCGTGCGACGCCCGGGATTCCGACGCTGAGGGTGAGCACCTGCAGTGATTGGCGAAGTCGCGACCGGGTATCCGATCGCCACGATGCCGTCACTCGACTGATCGCATCGGCGAGCTGGGCGATCAAACCCACCTCCTCCCCTGCGGTCACCCAGACGGTGATCGCTCCACGGGCCTCAGCACGGGTTTGATACTGACGCAGGAGTGACGTCTTGCCATACCCGCGTGGACCATTGTCGACCCGAATCCGGCCGACGAGGCGTTTCAGGTCGACGAGGTAGGAAAGACGCTCCTCGAACTCGGCGAGTTGGATCGCACGGCCCGGAACCTCCCGAGCAAGATCACCTGGAGTATAGGGGCTTGGCTGCACGGGTACCTCGCTTTACTGCTTGTTACTGAATACGAGAACAGTAACAGGCAGTACAGGCCTGGTGACGGATGGAGTCTCCGGGAGTGGTTGCGGTCGCGGAGGCGCCCGGTCGGGTCAGGCGGGCCCGGCCACGCCGACCAGGGTGCCCTCGGGGTCGGCGAAGTGGCCCACCACGAGCATCCCGTTCGGGTTCGCGGCAGGGCCGAGCACGCGCGTGCCGCCGAGCCGCTCGGCCTCCCGAAGGGCGGCCTCGACGTCGGGCACTCCGACGTAGAAGAGCGCGTGCGGTGCCCGGCCGGGCCCACCGCCGACTCCGCCGGGGATGCCGAACCCGCGCGGCGTATCCGTGTCGTCGCCCGCTTCTCCGCCGTCGTCGTCGAGCCCGGATGCCGGCACGGTGACGCTCGGTGCCTCGATGAAGCCGTATTGCCCCGCGTCGGAGATCTCGGGCGCCACGGGAGAGGTCGTGTCGAACCTCCATCCGAACAGTGCGGCGTAGAAGGCACGGAGCGCCGGGGCATCCGCGCCGATGATCTCGAAGTGCACGACCGGGTTCGTCTCGCCGTTCATTCCCGAGACACTACGCCGTTGCGGGCCTCAGCGGAACGACAGCACCTCGGGCCCCCAGGCCTCACGGATCTCGGGATCGGGGTCGTCGACGACGGCGTCGTCGCGGTCGATGATCAGGGTGCGACGACCCGCCTCGTCGTACTGCGGCCACTCCAGCGGGGCGGCGTCGGCCTCCGGCGACCGCCCGTGTGCGAAGGCGAGCCACCGCGCCTGCATCCGCGCCGAGACCCGCAGCGCCTCGGGCCGCCCGCCGAGCCGGAACACGATGTCCTTGCCCCGCGGTGCGAACGACCCGAAGACGTAGGCGAGTTCGGCGGCGTGCGTGGCGCCGATGCCCGTCACCCGCAGGAGCGGTGTGGCGTGGTCGAAGCGGTACATCCAGGTGGGCGCGAAGCGACTGTGCGCTTCGGCGAGCCAGATCGACGGCATCCGGAACCCGGCATCCCGCGAGACCTCCGCGGGGGTGCGGCGGCGGGGATACGCCGGGTAGGCGCCCGTGATTCGTTTGCCGACGCCCTCGAATTCGGGGCGGTCGGCGGCGATCTCGGTGAACATCCGCTCGACCGACTCCGTGGTGATCGGCAGCAGCGGCGAACGCATCAACTTGAAGAACGACGACTCGTCGTGGTTCGTGCCGATGATGAGCGGGATGCGCGGGGCGCGACCCTCTCTGAACACCGTGAGCGGCGCATCCGGCAGCACGTCGTCGCCCTGCACCGGGGCCATCGCCAGCGTTCCCGGCACCTGGCTCGAGACCTCATGCACCAGCTCGGCTCCGGCGTCGACCAGATCGAGCGGATCGAGGTCGCGAAGCCGCTGCACCTCCTCCGATTCGATGCCCACGATCTCGAGGAACCGCCGCGCCACCGAGGCCGCCCGCGGCTGACCGTAGACGGAGGTGACGGGGGCGCTCTGAGCGATGGCACGGTGGAACAACCCGGTCGCGAGCGGCGAGGCCATCAGGGCGATGACGGATGCGCCTCCCGCCGATTCGCCGAACAAGGTCACGTTGCCGGGGTCGCCGCCGAACCGGGCGATGTTGTCGCGCACCCACTCGAGGGCGAAGATCTGATCGCGCAGACCCACGTTCGAGTCGAAACCGTGGCCGAAGCTCGAGGCGCCGTCGGAGCTCGAGAAGCTCGAGAAGTCGACGAAGCCGAGCACGCCGAGCCGGTAGTTGATGCTCACCGCCACGACGTCACCGTTCTCGGCCAAGTGCCGGGCGTCGTAGTAGCGCTGGCCGGTGGAGCCTTGGAAGTAGCCGCCGCCGTGAATCCACACCATCACGGGCTTGGCGTCGATCGTGTTGGCCGGAGCAGCGCCGCGCGGCGCCCAGATGTTCAGGCTCAGGCAGTCCTCACTGATCGGGATGCCCGGATCGACGTCCATCGACCTCAGGACCCGCTGCGGCGCCATCGGACCGAAACGGGTCGCGTCGCGGAGTTCGGCCCAGGGCGCGGGCGCCGTCGGCCGCCGGAACCGCCGGTCGCCGATGGGGGCGGCGGCGAACGGGATGCCCTTCCAGCTCAGTACACCGCCCTCACGCGCACCTCGCACCGCACCGGCGGTGGTGTGGCGGACGAGTGTCTCCTGCTCGACGAGCGTCATAGGCCAGATGGTAGTACGGCAACCTCACGAGCCAGGAACCGGACGCTCAGGTACCGGCGACGCGCGGGGGGCGGGTGCGGCGCGGGAGCCGCTCGAGGTCGTCGACCGCCGGGCCCTCGAGTCGCGTGCCGTCGGCCGCGAAGCGGGAGGCGTGCAGCGGGCAGTCCCAGGAGCGCTCGGCGTCATTCCAGTGCAGCACGCCCCCGAGGTGGGTGCAGACGGCGCTCACGGCACAGGTCGTGCCCTCGACGGTCGAGATGCCGACCGGGCGACCACTCGCATTCGCGACCACCCCTTCCCCCTCCTCCGGTCGCGCGATCGGGGTCGACTCCTTCTCGGCACCGAGCCACCCGGCGAGCGCCGCCGCGCCCACCTGGGCAAGCGCGTTGGCTCCGCGGGCGAGGTCGGTGGGCAGCGTCATCCGGGTGCTCAGCACCTGATGCCAATGCCGCCGTTCGCGCCACGGATCGCCGAAGATCTCGGCGCAGATCCGGATGCCCGCCGCCACCCCGTTCGTCATGCCCCATTTCGCGTAGCCGGTGGCGAGATAGATGCGGCCGCGCCCTCGGGGCAGGGCACCGACGAAGGGGATGAGGTTGTGCGACTCGTAGTCCTGCGCCGACCAGGCATGCGTCATCCGGGCGCCCGGGAAGAAGGTCTGGCCCCAGTCGCGCAGGTCGTCGACGAGTTCGGCCTCCGACTCGGCTCCCGGGCGCCCGACCTCGTGGCCGTTGCCGCCGAGCACCAGCAGATCGCGCCCGTCGCGCGGCGCCGTGCGCACTGAGCGGGAGTGAGCGGAGTCGCCGATCGAGAGGAACATGCCTTCGGGGAGGTCGCCGGGGCCGGCATCCGGAATCTCGAGAGCCATTCCGTACGACCGCTGGCCGTGGGTCTTGGCGAAGTAGAGACCGCGGTCGAGGATCGGCGTCGCGGTGGCCAGAACGACGTTGCTGCCCCGCACCTCTCCCGCCGAGGTCGTCACCCGGGCCGGCGAGCTGGCCCGCACGCGGGTGACGCGCACGCGGGTGTGGATGGTGCCGCCCGCCGCGATCAGCTCGCGGGCGAGGGCGTCGAGCGCATCCATCGCGTCGAATTGGGCCTGGTCGGGCAGCGCCACACCGAAGGCGAAGGGGAACGGCACGTCGACACCTTCCACCAGCGACACCGGCAGACCGGCCTCGCGCGCGGCACGGTATTCGGCTTCCACGACGTCGGCGCCCGTGCGGTGCTGGGCGTAGCTGTAGGCCGTGCGGCGCTGCACCGGCGCCCCCGCGCGGTCGCAGAAGTCGAGAAGCCACTCCTGGCCGTCGCGGTTCGCGTCGACGTAGGCCTGGAGCACCCGCCGAGGATGGTGCGCGCGGATCGTGGACAACCGGCTTCCCTGCAACAGCGAGATCTTGCCGGTCGTGTTGCCTGTGGCGAGTGCGCCGATCTCCCGCGCCTCGAGCACCACAACGCGGCGACCCGCTTCGGCGAGCATCAGCGCGGTCGAGAGCCCCGTGATGCCGGCGCCCACCACGACGTCGTCGTACTCTTCGTCCGCCATGAACGGGTGGGTGGGGATCGGCTGACGTCCGTCGAGCCACAAGGACTGCATTCCTCCAGTACACACCGACGATCGGCTGCGCGCCCCGTGCACGGCAAGCTCTGTGGTTTCGCGCATGGCTCGACAGCGGAGCCGCCACATGCCTACGGTGGGAATTGCGGATCGGCCCGACTCCGCAGCCCACCTCACGTTTGCGAATGGAGCAGTGATGTCCGACCTGAACGAACGGATCGACGAGCCCGACGAGACCAAAGAGTTCTCGCTCTCGGATCAGGACCTCGAAGACGTCGATCTGAACGACACCGACGAACTCGACGATGTCGAAGACGTCGAGGCCGACTCGGTCGACCCGATCTTCGACGACGACGAGGAAGTGCTCAACGACAACCTCGGCTACGAGGAGTAGCGGCGAGGCGTGGGCCGGGCGATCGCTGACAGCCGCGGGGGCGCGTGAGTGCCTGCGGCTGATCGAAGGGAACGCCCGGCTCGGCTCGCAGCTCGACGCCCTTCTGCCTCCTGGCCGCGACGCGCAGGCCCTGCTCGAACAGCGACGCGACGGAACGTTCGGCACCCGCGCAGAGCGACGGCAGCTCGACACCCTCGAACACGCGGTCTACCGCCCCGGCGCCTCCGTCGAGGCCGAGGGCGAACTGGCGGCGCTGCTCTTGCGGTTGCAGGCCGACCAGGAGGCGCTCGACCGCGCCGTCGCGGCGAGCGGGATGCTCGACCAGGGCGCCTCCGGGTCGCTCACGACCTCGATGCCCGCCCCTTCGCAGCACGCGAAACCGGCGGAGGCAGCGGCACCGGCACCGGCACCGGCGGGTGCCGCCGCTCTTGGTCGCCGGCCGAGTCCGCGCTGGTGGACGCGATCGGGCCTCCTGTTCGCGGCGCTCGGCGTCGCGGCGATCGCGGGCATCACTGTCAGCGTGGTGCAGGCATCCGTTCCCCGCCCCTCCTTGGAAGTGTTCGCCGAACCGGCCGAGCCGGCCGACCAGGGGCGCTCGGACTTCGTGAATCAGGTGCTGCTGCAGGGAGTGATGGGCGCCGGCCCGGTGCGTTACCTGGGGGAAATGCAGGGCGTGCGCGTCTTCGCGGCCTTGGTGGGCGACACCTTCCACAATCCGGCCGACCCGCAAGAAGGGGTCTGCCTCACCGCGTTCTTGGGCAGTGATCGCCTGAACTCGTCGACGACGAACTGCGCACTGCGCAGTGACTTCGACCGGCTCGGCGTGGCGGTGTTCTTCACGGAGTCAGATTCGGGCGAGCTCGAATCGAGCGCGACCGCCGACGCCACCCGCGCGATCGTCTGGGGTCCGACGGGTGACCTCCGCGAGGTCGAGGGCGACGAACTCGATCGACTGGTTGCCGCGGGCTGCGCCTCGAACCTGAGCTTTCGCGCTCGGGAGGATTGCGTGCGCTGACGAATCCCAATCGCCGAGGCCGACGGTGTCACGACAGATCGAGCCGCATGAGCACCCGCGGAAAACCGTTCAGCACGGATTCGGTGTCGGCGACCTTCACGAATCCGGCTTTCTCGAACAGCGCCCGTGTGCCGACGTACGCCATGGTGAGGTCGACCTTCTTGCCGCCGTTGTCGACCGGGTAGCCCTCGATCGCGGGGGCACGGTTGGCGCGGGCGAAGTCGATCGCGCCGGCCAGTAGGTGGTGCGAGATCCCTTTTCCTCGATGCCCGGGTCGCACCCGGATGCACCAGACCGACCACACATCGAGGTCGTCGACGTGGGGAATCTTGCGGTTCCCCGCGAAGCTCGTGTCGCGCCTCGGATGCACGCCCGCCCAGCCGATGACCTCCCCATCGCCGTCGTAGGCGAGCACACCCGGCGGCGGCTTCTGGCGCACCAGCTTCTTCACGCGTTCACCACGCTCGAGGCCGTTCAGGGCCAGGTTCTCCTTCGACGGGATGCGATAGCTGAGACACCAGCAGACGTTCGCGTCGGGCCTTTTCGGACCGACCATCGTGGCGACATCGGCGAACGACGTCGCCGGCCGCACCTCGATGGTCATAGGTCTACGATGCCATCGCCTCAGCGAGTCGGCAATGCTCCGCCATCGAGGAGGTGCTGCGAGAGCTCCCACAGCCGGGCCGCATCCGCGGGGTCGAGCGCGTAATCGGCAACGCCGCGTCGGAGCCCTTCGACGAACGCTTCGGCCTCCTGGGCGTCTTCGAAGTAGCGGCCGGTGATGCCCTCGACGAGGGGAGATGCCGCGAGCAGCGCGGAGGTGGCGGCGCCCTGCGGGATGTCCTTCACCGAGACGCCGTCGCTGGATGTCGCCTCGAACGCCGCCGGCGGGGTCGACATGTGGCGTGAGAGTCCGGTGCGGCGCGACTCTCCGGAATGGCCATCACACCCGCGTTGTCCACCAGGATGTGGAGCGGCCCACGCCAGGATGCGACGAACTCCGCGATCGAAGCCTGGTCGGCGAGGTCGAGACGAGCGACGGAGACCGCTGCGCTGCCCCCGTCGGGGCGGGTGCGGATTTCGCCCACACCCGTTCGTCTTCGGCGACGTTGCGCACGGCGAGGGTGACCTCGGCCCCCGCCTGGGCGAGCGCGCGAGCCGTCTCGGCGCCGGTGACGATGGCGCGACGCTCGGAGAGGTCGAGTCCGGCGACCATGTCGTCGGCGGTCGAGGTGGCGCCGAAAGGCGTGGTGAGGCGGGTGGGGGGCATGAGTCTTCCTTCTGTCGTGCGCGGCGCATCCGTTGTAGCCTTAAGCGGAGTCGGGTCCGTTTATCGTAAAACGGAGCCGACTCCGTTTGCAAGCGAGCATGTCACACCGGCAAGGAGAGCACGACCATGGATGCCTTGGACAGCCGGCCGCCCCGCGCCGACGCCCGCGCCAACCGCGAACGCCTGCTCGCCGCGGCGGCCCGAGCGTTCGCCGACGACGGGCCTGCGGCCTCGTTGAAGGACATCGCGAAAGACGCCGGCGTCGGCATCGGCACCCTCTACCGCCACTTCCCGACCCGCGAATCGCTCATCGAGGCAGCACATGAGAACGAGCTGACGCAGCTCTGTGCCGCCGTCGACGGCTTGCTCGCCGAGGAGCCGACCGCCGAAGGCGCGCTGCGCATCTGGCTCGGGCGCTGGATCGACTACCTCCGCGCGAAGGACGGTCTCGCCCGCGCCCTCCGAGCCACTGCCGACAGCGACACCCACGAGGGCGCGCCTCACCGCGGGAGCGGCGTCGCGTTTCCCGGCGCGCGTGCCCTGGCGCTCGACGCCGTGGGTCGCCTCCTGGCGGCCGGAGTGCGCGCCGGCTCGGTGCGCTCCGATGCCGAGCCCCTCGACGTGCTGGTGGCGGGCAACGGCATCGCACTCGCGGCGCTCACGCCCGCGCAGGCCGACCGCCTCCTCGCCTACCTCCTCGACGCCCTCCGCCCTCGCCCCTGACCTGGTCGCGCGTCCGGCCCGCCGCACGCGCCCGCGCGCCTCAGGTGCAAGCCACTCCTGCACAGTGAGGGCAATCCCCTCCGCACTCCACACTCGCGCTGTCTCCGCGGGCGTCCGCCACCTCCTTGGCTACGGTCTTCACATGCAGGCACTCTCCCCCTCCGACTGGGCAGCCTCATGGTTCTTACCATGGGCTCAGACCCCCGGGTTCGGGGGTGTTGCGGCAGTGGTCGCAGCCATGATCGCATTCGCGGCTTCGCGTCACCAAGCACGGTTGCAGCGAGCGGCCCAACGCAAGGAGCAGTGGTGGAAGCGGGCGGAGTGGGCCTTAAATCTCACCTTCAACGACGACGCCACGAGGAGTGAGGTCGGGATCGCCCTACTCGAGGCGCTCGCGTCGAGCGAATGGGCGGGTGAACACGAAGACGATGTGATCGCAGCAGTCATCGACCACCCGATCACCCGACCTCGTGGTGACCTGACTATTTCTCAGCTAAACTCCTCGAGCGATGGAAGGAGACATGGTGATCAAATTTCGACCGATACCACCGCCGACCCAAGCGCTGACTGATGAAGAGAAAGCCATATTGCGTGTGCAGATCGCGGCGGCGCGAGTGCGGGTCGTCATCGACAAGAAGCACAAGCGAACCTCCGACCCGGAGATCGCAGCGCTCGCTGCCCGAGAAAAGCCCTACTAGTTGCAGAAGGCCGGCTGCGTCAGCGCCTCGCCGCAGAGAGGAGCTTGCCGGCCAGCTTCACGGTCACGATACCGGCGACCACCCAGGGCCCCGCGACGATGATCGGGTCGAGCCAAGCGTGGTAGCCGTCGACCCGTCGTCGCCCGATCCGGGAGCGCAGACCCTGGTATCGGAACTCCGCCAGGAGTCCGGTCTCCGTGAGGGGGTTGTCCGGGCGCAGGGTCGCGAACGACTTCACGTGGCTGCCGACCGAGTCGATCCGGTCGCCGGCGATGAGCAGCAGCCAGTGCGCGGCCCGCGCCTCGCTGTAGCGATAGGCGTAGCGTCGAACGGCCCCCGAAACGCCCCGGAGCGGCGCGACCGTGCCGAAGACCGGCGTGAGCATGGAATGTTCGATCGACCGCTCGCGCGGCGAGAGCTCCGGTTGGCGGTCAGGGAAGTCCCAGTGCGCACCGGTGCCCTCGGGAGCGTGCTGCTCCCGAGGCACGGCCGGACGATCGGCGGGATCGAGATCGACACCCCAGCCGGGGATGCGCGCACGGAGTGCGTCGACGCTCTCCCGCGGTGCGGGCTTGTCGGCGATGTAAGGAAGGTCGGGCAAGTCAGACATGTCGGCGTCCTCCTCAGGCGGCGTCGGTGGTGATGATGGTCTTGATGCACCCGTCGAGCTTCGACGAGAACAGGTGGTATCCCTCGGCGATCTCCTCGAGGGGGATGCGGTGGGTCACGATGTCGCTCGGCTTCAGATGGCCGTTCCGCACGTGTTCGAGCAGTCGCGGCCACTGCCGTTTCGCCGGACACTGATTCATCCGGAGCGTGAGCCCTTTGTTCATCGCGTCACCGAACTTGACCGCGCTGAAGATCGGCCCGTACGCGCCCATGACTGACACCGTTCCGCCCTTGCGCACCGAGTCGATCGCCCAGTTCAGGGCGATCGGAGAACCGCCCTGGAGCTTCAACTTCGCGGCCGTCACGTGCTGCACGAGGTTGCCGTCGGCCTCGGCGCCCACCGCGTCGATCACGACGTCGGCCCCGAGATGATCGGTGGCTCGCTTCATGGTCACCACGATGTCGTCGTGTTCGGCGAAGTTGTAGGTCTCGGCATGGGCGAACTCCCGCGCCTTGGCGAGCCGGTACTCGAGGTGATCGACCACGATCACGCGACCCGCACCCATGAACCACGACGACTTCGCCGCGTAGAGCCCCACCGGTCCGGCCCCGAACACCACCACGGTGTCGCCCTCGTGGATGTCGCCGAGCTGGGCGCCGAAATACCCGGTGGCGAGCGCATCCGTCATCAGCAGCGCATCCTCGTCGTCGAGACCGTCGGGGATGACGCTCGGCCCGACGTCGGCGAAGGGCACCCGCACGAACTCGGCCTGACCGCCGTCGTAGCCGCCCGAGGTGTGGGAATAGCCGTAGATGCCACCGACCGCCGTCGCGTTCGGGTTGACGTTGTGGCAGTTGGAGAACAGGCCTCGGGCGCAGAAGAAGCACGACCCGCAAAAGATGTTGAAGGGCACCATCACCCGGTCGCCGACGGCGAGCTTCTCGACCGACGGGCCGACCTCGTGCACGATGCCGATGAACTCGTGCCCGAAGGTGGTGCCCACCCGGGTGTCGGGCATGAGCCCGTGGTAGAGGTGCAGATCGGAGCCGCAGATGGCGGCTTTCGTGACCCGCACGATGGCGTCGTTCGGATGCTCGATCCGGGGGATGTCCTTCTCTTCGATGCGGATCTTGTACGGTCCGCGGTACACCATTGCGCGCACGGCGCCTCCTTCGCAGTCGAACACGGTCGTCGTCGACTCCCAGTGCATCGACCATTCCCGAAGTTCAGGAGGCCCTTGACACCCTCCGGATCAGATGTAAATGGCCGGATCGAGGTAGAAGGCCGGGTCGGTCAACGGGCTGCGCGCATCCGTTCCCCGCTGCAGCCGCGTGAGATCGCGTGCGGGGATGCCGACCAGGATCGCTCCGGAGGGTGCGTCCTTCACCACGACGGCGCCTGCTCCCACGCTGCTGTCGGCGCCGATCGAGACCGGGCCGAGAATCGTGGCGTTCGCCCCCACGACCACCCGATTGCCGAGGGTCGGATGCCGCTTCTCCTGCCGTTCGCTCTTCCCGCCCAGAGTGACGCCGTGGTAGAGCATGACGTCGTCGCCGATCTCCGCGGTCTCGCCGATCACCACGCCCATGCCGTGGTCGATGAACAGCCGCCGGCCAATACGGGCACCGGGATGGATCTCGACGCCCGTGAGGAATCGCGCGAACTGCGAGAGCAGCCGGGCCGGGAGCTTCAAACCCGGACTCCGCCACCACCGATTCGCCACCCGATAGGCCCACACGGCGTGCACTCCCGGGTAGGCGAGCACGACCACGAGCGTGCTGCGCGCCGCGGGGTCGCGCGTGCGCGCCGCATGCACGTCTTCACGCAGGCGCACGAGCAGCCCGGGGCGTGAGCCGCTCCGTCGACCGCCCGCATCAGAACTCACGGATGCGTCCGCCGTCAGTCGACGAGGTCGGCGTACAGCACCGTGGAGATGTAGCGCTCGCCGAAGTCGCAGACGATGGCCACCACGGTCTTGCCCGCGTTCTCAGGCCGCTTGGCCACCTCCAGGGCCGCCCGCATGATGGCTCCCGACGAGATGCCGGCCAGGATGCCCTCCTCGCTGGCGAGTTCGCGCGCGACCCGCAGCGAGTCGTCGAGCGTCACGTCGATGATCTCGTCGTAGACGGTGCGATCGAGGATGTCGGGGATGATGTTGGCACCGATGCCCTGGATCTTGTGCGGCCCTGCGGTGCCCTGCGTCAAGAGCGGGGAGTCGATCGGCTCGACGCCGATGATCTGCACCCCCGGCTTCCGCTCCTTGAGCACCTGACCGACGCCCGTGATCGTGCCGCCCGTACCGATGCCGGCGACGAAGATGTCGACGCCGCCGTCGGTGTCGGCCCAGATCTCCTCCGCGGTGGTGGCACGGTGGATCGCCGGGTTGGCCTCGTTCTCGAACTGCCGCGCGAGGATGGAGTTCGGGGTGGCGGCCACGATCTCGTTCGCCTTCGCAAGCGCCCCCCGGATGCCTTCCGACCCCGGCGTCAGCACGATCTCTGCTCCGTAGGCGCGCATCACGACGCGACGCTCGGTCGATGCCGTCTCGGGCATGGTGAGGATGACCTTGTATCCGCGAGCCGCGCCCACGAGGGCGAGCGCGATGCCGGTGTTGCCGCTCGTGCCTTCCACGATGGTGCCGCCGGGCTTCAGCTCACCCGACTTCTCGGCCGCGTCGACGATGGCGACGCCGATCCGGTCTTTCACGCTGGACGCGGGGTTGTAGAACTCGAGCTTTGCGAGCACGGTCGCGTCGATGCCTTCGGCGAGGCGGTTGATGCGCACCAGAGGCGTACGACCGACGAGCTCGGTGACGTCGTTGTAAATACGAGCAGACATGCGTTCGGCTTTCTTCTTCAGCTGGGCAGGGTCATGGATCGTCTCTGCCAACTCTAGTTCCGCGCGGTGCCCGGCCGCCCGGACATTACGGCGGGACGGGGCTGCTCACCAGCCCGCTCCCCACCGCCCGTCGTCGTCGAGCCGTTCGGGATGGTGGGAGCGACGCCGCAGATCCTGCAACGACACCGGATCGGCGCACGCGAACGCCACCAGATCACCGGCCCGGATGTCGTGCGGCAGCCACGCGTGCGTCGCACCCACCCGAGGGGTCGGCCGCACCGTGACGATCTCGCGCACGGGCGGCACCGGGCGGCCGATCACACGCATCGTTCCCTCGATCGGTCGGCAGACGTCGAGTTCGGCGTCGAGCCAGACTTCGCGGGTGAGTGAGGCGTCGTGGCCGTGAGTGCCGCCGAGTCCGTTCGGGTCGTCGGGCCCGTCAGTGAACACCCCTTCGACGGTGCACACCACGATGGAGCAATAGGCCTGGCCGAGGCTCTCCGGATGCGACCACACCGCCGCCGCGTCGGCCTCGGCGAGCGAACTCCGACGCCCGATGCGCACGGTCGGGGTTCCGGTCGCGGCAGCCGCGGCGACCATCGATTCACCGGCCGCCAGCACATCCGACGGCGTGAAAGAGGTGAACTCCGGCCAGGCCGCAAGATCGGGATGCCGCAATTGCCGGCGCTGATACCACCGGATCGAATGGGAAAGACTCATCCCTCCATCTCAGGCCCCGACGTCGACCCGAGGGCGCATCCTCACGTTTCCCTCGCGCGGTGCGCCGCGATCCTGACGAGCTCCTGCCGCGATCAGCCCTCGATCGGCTTCGCCAGCCCCTCGACCACCTCGACGCCCGGCAACCCGGCCAGCACGGCGCCCGGAAGAATCAGCTTCGACCGCCGGATGCCGCTGCCCACGATGATGGCCGGGCTCGACGCCGCCCGGCCGTCCACGAGCACCGGCCAGTCCGATGGCAGCCCGATCGGCGTGATCCCGCCGTATTCCATGCCGGTGAGACCCACGGCGCGGTCCATCGGCAGAAACGAGGATTTACGCACGTCGAGCCGCCGGCGCACGGCGCCGTTGACGTCGGCGCGGGTGGTGGCGAGCACGACGCACGCTGCGATGCGCTCCTCGCCCTCCGCTTCCCCGCCACCACGACGCAGTTCGCGAGGGTGTCGGCGGCGGGCCCGTAGCTCTCCTGGGTCGCTGCCGTGTCGGAGACGGACGGATCGATCTCCACCACGCCCACCTCATCCTGAACCCCGGATGCGACGAGCGCTTCCCAGACCGGCGGAGCGACGAGATCGGGGCGGGTGGCGACGGGAACGGTGGTCAGCGCACCGAGCGTGAAGAGGGCCATGCCACGATTCTGCTACGCCGCAGTGTGCTGGGCGGACTGCCGGCGCTGCAGCGACTCGAGCGCCGAGCCGAGCACCACCAGCTCGTCGGCCACCGCCGCGAGGTTCCGTTCCTGCGCCTCGATCGGCTGGAACGCGCCCTCGTCGTCGAGCTGACGGGCGGCGAACGGAATCTCGACGGCCGCCGAGGCGGGCACCAGCCCCACGGCGGCGAGCACCGGCTTCAGTGCGAGCACGCCGCGCGTGCCGGCCGAGATGCCGCCGTAACTCACGAAGCCCACGGGCTTCCGGAACCACTCGTTGTGCAGGAAGTCGATCGCGTTCTTCAGCGCCGGCGAGAAGCTGTGGTTGTACTCGGGCGTCACGAACACGAAGCCGTCGGCCGCGTCGACGCGCTCGCTCCACTCCAGCGTGTGCTGGTGCGTGTAGTTCTGCAGTCGTGGATGGTTCGGCTCGTCCATCAGCGGCAGCGCCACCTCGGCGAGATCGACCAGATCGACCTCGACTCCGTCGTGACCGGCGAGGGCGTTGCTCACCCATTCGGCGATCGGCAGTCCGATGCGCCCCGGGCGCACACTTCCGACCACAACCATGATGCGTGTCATGCGAGAACCCCCGCTGTCTCCGGTCACCCGGCTCGATGTGTGATTTCGTTCAGCTGCATTAACGACATCAGGTGGGAACGAATTCCCTCGAGCAGGACTTTCGGAGACAGCGGGGGTTCAGCGGAGGCGGATGGGCCCCGTCCAAGCGGCGGTCAGTTGCAGGTGACAGGGACGCCGTTGACGATGTGCTCTCCCGGACCGAGGTCGCCACAGGTGGCGATCAGCGCCGAGGTGCCGGCGACTATCGCGACGATGAGGATGATGATCCCGATGATCGAGAGCACGATGCCGACGATCGAGATGATGAGACCGGCCTTGGCGGGGCCATTCGGCACACCGGCAGCCTTCGATTGGCGCCCGCCGATGATGCTGACGATGAGACCGGCGACGGAAGCCGCGAACGGGATGATGACGAGCCCTACCAGAGAGAGCACCAGACCCACGATGCCGAGCGTCTTGCCCGGAACCGGAGCGGCGGGGGCGCCGTAGCCCGGCTGATAGGCCGGGGCTCCGGGTGGGGGCGCGGACTGGTATTGCGGAGCCGCCGGCGGCGGAGGTGGAGCGGCGTCGTACGGCGGTGCCGCGGGAGGCGCCGGCGGGGGAGGCGGAACAGGCTGCTGCGGCGGAACCGAAGCGCCGCTGGGCGGCTGATTCTCGTCGGTCATGAGCGGACTACCCTTCTCTGGACGAACCAAGATGATTCGAACAGTACCGCTAAGCGGCTTCCCCGTCGCGGTTTTCGCCGGTCCGGCGCGTTTCCGCGGAGGCGCTAGCGTGGAGGGCGAACATCCGTTGCTGAAGGAGAACCCGCCCGTGGCCGCAGTCCGCCCCTTGTCCGGCGCCCGCATCGATCTCGAAGCGGGCGACTATCGCGCCTCGATCGCTTCGATCGGCGCCACTCTGCGCGTGCTGCAGCACCGCACCCGAAACCTGGTCGTGCCGTTCGAGGTCGACGAACAGCGCCCGGCCTACCGCGGCGTCACCCTCGCGCCCTGGCCGAACCGCGTGGTCGACGGCCGGTACACCTTTGCTGGAGTCGAGGAGCAGCTCGCCCTCACCGAGCCGGCCCGCTCGCACGCTCTGCACGGACTCGTCTCCTGGCTCGACTTCGGCATGGTCGACCGCACGCCCGAGAGCGTCTCGCTGGTGGCCGCGATCGAGGCGCAGACGGGATATCCGCACCGCCTCGAACTGCGGGTCGACTACCGACTCGACGAGGAGGGTCTGCACCAGACCGTCACGGCACGCAACCCGGGCGCCGAGCCCGCCCCCTTCGGAACCGGACCGCATCCGTATCTCGTCGCCGGCCCCGGCCACGTCGACGACTGGACCCTGTCGCTCCCCGCCGAGGAGGTGCTCACCGTCACTCCTGAACGGCTCATCCCGATCGGGCTCTCCCAGGTCGCGGTCGAAGACGGCGGCGTCTTCGACTTCCGCGAAGCCCGCACCATCGGCGACACCTTCATCGACCACGCCTTCACCAATCTGCATCGCAACGGCGGCACGGCCGTCGTGGCCGTGACGGCACCCGACGGCACGGGCGTCGCCATGAGCTTCGGCCCCGAGTGCGAGTGGGTGCAGATCCACACGGCCGACACCCCCGTGCCCGAGACCAGCCGCATCGGCCTCGCCGTCGAACCGATGACCTGCCCGCCGGATGCGTTCAACTCCGGTCACGACCTCATCGTGATCGCTCCGGAGGAGAGCGCGTCGGCTAGCTGGACGATCTCGGCGATCGGCTAGGCCCGAACCTCAACCCCCAGTCAGGCCGCCTGCGCGGCCGGGCTGACCTCAGCGGCGGTGTCATCCGCATCCGGAAGGCTCGCCCGGCGGTAGGCCTTGTGGTGCCGCGGGATGAACACCGTGAACACCACTCCCACCACGGCGGCGACGGCGGAGATCACGAACGCCAGTTGGAACGCGGATGCGCTCGGCGTCGTGACGTCGCCGACGGTCACCAGATTCGTGGAGAGCACCACGCCGAGTACCGCACTTGCCACTGTGGAGCCGAGCGTGCGCATCACCGAGTTCAACCCGTTCGAGGCCGCCGTCTCGGTCGCCGGCACGGCGCCCATGATGAGGTTGGGCATCGAGGCATACGCGAACCCGACGCCGAAGCCCACGGCCGTCGCGATCACGATGGTGTGCCAGACCTCGCTCATCAAGAAGATCGCCAGCACGTAGCCCACGGCGATGATGGCGATGCCGAGCAGCAGGCTCGTGCGCGCTCCCCGAGCGCGGGTCAGGCGGGCGGCGACGGGCGACATGGCCCACATGATGAGGCCGCTCGGCATGAGACAGAGGCTTGCCACGAGCATCGTCTGGCCGAGCCCGACCCCGGTGCCGGTGGGCGCCTCGAGGAGTTGCGGCAGCACGACCGTGCTGGAGAAGAAGGCGAAACCGACGGTCACCGAAGCGAGGTTCGTGAGCAGCACGGTGCGACGTGCCGCCACCCGCAGGTCGATCAGCGGACTGGTCGTGCGCAGCTCGAACCAGCCCCAGAGCACCAGCACCACGGCGCCGCCGATGATCGTGCCGAGCGTGGCCGGGCTCCCCCAGCCCCAACTGCCGCCCTTCGAGACGCCGAGCAGGATGCCGACGAGACCGATTCCGAGACCGACCGCGCCGATCACGTCGAAGCTGCCCTCACTCCGCAGTGTGCTGACCGGAATCAACTTCCACACCAGCAGGAAGCCGAGCGCCGCCAGCAGGCCCGACACCACGAACAGGAAGTGCCAGTCGAGGTACTGCGAGATGACCGCGGAGACCGGCAGACCGACTGCACCTCCGACGCCGAGCGTGGCACTGACCAGAGCGACCGCACCACCCAGCCGGTCGCGGTGCAGCACGTCGCGCAGGATGCTCACGCCGAGCGGGATCACGCCGATCCCGGCCCCTTGCAGGGCACGGCCCACGATCAGCGGCAGGAGGCTCGAGGAGAGTCCCGCGATCACCGAACCGGCCACCACCAGCACGAGAAGTGCGAGCACGACGCGGCGTTTGCCGTAGAGATCGCCGAGCCGGCCCGCGATCGGTGTGGAGACCGCCGCCGCGAGGAGGGTGACCGTCACCGCCCAGAGCGAGTCCTCGACCGAGACGTTCAGCAGCTCGGGGAGCTCCGGCACCAGCGGCGTGAGCAGCGTCATCATGAACGCGGCCACGAGGCCGGTGAAGGCGAGGGCGAAGACCACCGCTCGCTGGTTGACGGGTCGGCGCAGCCGTGCGCGTTCCGCCTCGGTCGGCCCGTCGTCGTGTGTGCTGTCAGTCACGAAAGTAATTGCCCCCAGTCAAGTAGTCAGGGGGGTCAACCTCACCTCGTGCGGGAGTATTCCACCCGGATTCCGCGGATCGCGATAATAAGGGGCATGCACACTGAGCGCGGCTTCGATCGGCTGGTCAACTTCAGCGACGCGGTGGTGGCGATCGCGATCACCCTGCTCATCCTGCCGCTGGTCGACACCGCGACCGAATTGAACGACAAGACGGTGTCGGAGTTGCTGGTCGACAACTGGCTGAAGCTGCTCGTCTTCGTCATCAGCTTCGCCGTGATAGGGCGGTTCTGGCTCGCCCACCACCGCATGTACGAGAACATCGCGGGCTACAACAAACCGCTGCTCTGGGTCAACCTCTTCTGGCTGCTCACGATCGTCTTCCTGCCCTTCCCCACCGAGCTGATCGCGGCGGGCAGCGGCGACAACTCCCCCGCGACCTCGGCGCTCTACGTCGGCACGATGGTGCTGTCGAGCTTCTCCGGCACGGGACAGATGATCATCATCCTGCGAAGCCCCGAACTGCAGACGCCCGAGGCGCGCGGCACGCTGACCCTCGTGCCGTCGCTGGTCGCGTCGTCGATGATGTTCGCGGTGTTCCTCGTGGTCGTGATCTTTCCGCAGCTGGGATTGTTCTCCCTGTTCGGGCTCGCCCTGACGGGGCCTGTGCAGGCCATCGTCGAGCGCGTGCGGAGGCGCTCCGCGACGCCGGTGGCCTGATCACCCCGCCGACCGGGGCCGCGGTTCAGAGGCGGTCGTGTTCGGCGGAGGCGCGCGGGATGAGCGGCACCGCCACCGCCGGGAAGAGCGCCACCGCCACGAAGGCGAGCGGGAACCCCACCAGCCCGATCAACGCGCCCACCGCCGGCCCCACGACCGAGGCGCCGACGAACTGCGCGGTGTTCTGCGCCCCGAGCGCCCGGCCGGCCCAGGCCGAGCCGGCGACCTCGGCCACCGAGGTGAAGGCGAGCCCGTTGTCGGCCACCGTGATCGTGGTGGCGAGCACGAACATCACGGCCACCACCGCCCACGGGGCCGACACCACGTCGAGGCCGGCGAGCACGAGCATCGCCGCCGCCGCCGCGATCGCGACGTAGGCCAACGGCCGAACCCGGCTGCCCATCCGGTCGCTCAGCACGCCAACGGCGATACGCCCGAGCGCGCCCACGAACTGCGCGACACCCACCAGCACCCCGGCGGTGAGCGCATCCAGGCCAACATCGGTGATGAGCCAGACCAGCCCGAAGGTCGAGAGGGTGAACTGCGGCACCACGAGCAGCACCGAGACGGCGTGGATGCGCCACAGGAAGCCGCTCGAACGGTAGGGGTTCTGGGGGCGACGAGTGGGCGCATCCGTCGATCTCGCCCGGGGAACGGATGCACGCGGCGGATTGATGACGCCGATCGCGCAGGCCACCGCGAACACCGCGGTCATGACGAACGGCACCGCCAGCGCAGCGCCCACGCCTGCCGTGCTCGCGAGGGTCGGCACCAGCAACGCCGAGATCGTGACGCCGAGCGGCTGCGCCATCTGGCGCACACCCATGGCGAGGCCGCGGCGGTCTTTGGGGAACCAGCCCACCACGACGCGCCCGCTCGCCGCGTTCGCGCTGGCGGAGGCCGCGCCGCCGAGCAGGAGGAACAGCCCCAGCGCGATGTAACCTTGCGCCTGCATGGCCCCGAAGGCGGCGAGCGCGGTGAGAGCGAGGCCGCCGGCGATCACCCATTTCTCGCCGATGCGGTCGGCGAGGGCGCCCCAGGCGATCAGGGTGAGCACCATGCCGATGGTGGGCGTGGAGGCCAGGAACCCGGCTTCGGCGAGCGTCAGGCCGCGTTCGGTGTGGAGCAGCGGGATCAGGAAGGCGGGGGTGCTGACGAAGACGGTGCCGGAGATCTGGGCACCGAGCCCGAGGGCGAGCACGGTCCAAGCGCGCGCCGCTCGCGGAAAGGGGGCGCGCGGCGCGGCAGCGCGTGGTGCTGGGGTTCGGAGGTCATCGTGCACTATCCTGACGGTACACCATTTTGGTATACCACCCTGGTGTACCGTTCGCGATCGGGAGCAGATGACCCCCACCAGCCCACCCACCCCCCAGGGTTCCCTCGCCGACCCCGGATCGCAGACCCTGCACCTCTACGAACGGCTGCGCTCCGCCGTGCTGAACCTCGACCTGATGCCCGGCGAGCGACTCACTGAACGGGGTCTCGAGGCCACCTTCCACGCCTCGCGCACACCCGTGCGCGCCGCGCTCATGCGCCTCGAGACCGAAGGGCTCGCGCAGCGCGACGGGCGGGGGTGGATCGTGGCGCCGATCGACATCGACGAGATCCGCGCGTTGGCCGAACTGCGCGAAGCCGTCGAGACGGCAGCGGTGCGGTTGGCTGTGCTGCGCGCATCCGACGCCGACGTCGCTGGGCTCGCCGAACTGCTCGAGACGGCGCGACCAGGGGGCGACGAGGAGGAGGTCGTGCGGGCGGGCGGCGACTTCCACGTCGAGCTCGCATCGCTCTCGGGCAATGCGCCGATGACGGACGCGGTGCGCGGCGCGATGACGCGGCTCGCCCGCACCCGGTGGCTCGAGGTGCGCACCGCCGAGTCGCGGGAGCACGCGTGGGGCGAACACCGCGCCGTGGTCGACGCATTGCGGGAGCGCGATGCCGAGCAAGCGGCGCTCCTGCTCGCGTTGCACATCCGGTCGACGAACGAGAGGCTCGTCGATCACCTGGCCGGCGAGCGCCGCCGCCTGCGGGCTACCGGCCTCTCGATCGTGGAGGCCCCACCGCGCTCCACACCGTAGTGGCGTTCCCCTCGCGCCACGCCGGACTTCTCCAACCCTCCCGGCAGCCCCCGCCCGTAGCAGCCGCGGCCGCCATCTCGTTTGGAGAAGTCCGCACCCCGCACTCACCTGAGGCCGCGAGTCAGGGGTGGGACTGCAGGAACTCCACCGTCGCCTGCTTGAAGACGCGCGAGGTGATGGCGTCGAGGTGGTTGCGCCCGGGGAGCGACAGGAACGAGGCGTGCGGGATGCGTGCCGCGAGCTGTTCCGATTCGGCGGCGATGTCGTCGTCGCTGCCCGCCACGATCAGCATGTCCTGGCGCGGAATCCTCGCCGCCGGGCGGAACTCCCGCCGTCGCACCGCCTCGGCCAGTCGCAGCAGCGCGTGCGGATCGTTGTCGCGCGTGGCCCGCATCATGGCGAGGTAGCGGGCGGTCACCGGTTCATCCACCGCTGCCGACCGTTCCACCGCGGCGCGCGCCTGAGCCAGGTCGAAGCCCACGAAGGAGCCCGACACCGGAAGCCCGCCCAGCACCAGCGAGCGCACGCGGTGTGGATGCCGCAGCGCGAACTCCCAGGAGAGCCGTGCCCCCAGCGAGTAGCCGAGCAGGTGAGCGTGTGCGACGCCCGACTCGTCGAGCACCGCCACCAGATCGGCGAGGAAGCGCGACGGACCGTAGGCGCTGATCGCCCGCGGCCGATCACTCTCGCCGTGGCCCCGCAGATCGACGGCGATGCCCGAGAAACCACCCTCGGTGAGCGGACGGGCCCAGCCGGCCCGCAACCAGTTGCCGTCGCGGCTCGACGCGAAACCGTGCACGAGCAGCACCGGCGGATGCGTCGGGTCGCCGAACCGCTCGTAGGCGATCCGCACGCCCTGCGACAGAACGACAGGCACCCTTCGAGCCTAAACCGCCCACGCGACAGCCCAGCCCGGTGCCCGAATCCCTGGCGGGTCGCGGCCGGCGCTCTACAGGGCGCCGCACGCCCGCCGCGATCCGGCACTCGCCCAGTGCCCCGACCGTGGCCGATAATGAACGCGTGCCACCCGCATCCGACGCCGCCCGGCCGATCGCCGACACGGCGCGTTGCCCGTGCCTGAGCGGAGACGTCTACGGCGAGTGCTGCTGCCCGTTCCACCGCGGCGAGTCGCACGCTCCCACCGCCGAGCGGCTGATGCGCTCGCGGTACTCCGCCTTCGCGGTGGGCGACCCGGCCTACCTGATGGAGACGTGGCATCCTGACTCCCGGCCGGGCGATCTCGAACTCGACCCGGCCATCCGTTGGTTCCGGCTCGACATTCTCGGCCGTACGGGCGGCGGAGTGTTCGACTCCGAGGGAACGGTCGAGTTCGAGGCATACTACCGCGTGCGCTCGACGGCCCCCGACGCTCCCTCCACGTCTGGCTCGCAGCACGAGAACAGTCGTTTCAGGCGCACCGGCGGCCGGTGGTTCTATGTCGACGCCGCCTGACCCCGATACGAGACGTCGAGGGCGTGTGATCCGCCGCATCCTCACCGGCGTGGGTCTGGTGCTCGCCATCGGGCTCGGACTGGCGATCGCCTCCGGGTTCTGGACCGCCGACCGCCGCATCGCAGAAGGGGCTCTGGAGGAGGCGACCGAGGCGCCGTTCTATCGGTTGCCCGATCCGGTGCCGTCGGCCGCACCGGGAACCGTCCTCCGTTCCGAACCGATCCTCAGCGCACCGAACGGCGCGAAGGCCTGGCGCATCCTCTACCACTCCACCGATGTGCACGGCACCGACATCGTGGTCTCCGGCGTCGTCGTGGCGCCCGACGCCCCGGCCCCGCCCGGTGGCCGACCGATCGTCTCCTGGGCTCACCCCACCACGGGTGCCGCCCAGCGCTGCGCGCCGTCGCTCGGCATCGACCCCTTCGACCTCATCGAGGGACTGCCGCAACTCCTCGACGCCGGGTACGTGGTGGCGGCGTCCGATTACTCGGGCATGGGGGCCGCCGGTCCCCCCTCTTACCTGATCGGCGACACCGAGGGCAACAACGTGCTCGACGCGGCCCGCGCCGCCCGCGCTCTCGACGGCACGGATGCCGGCACCCGCCTCGTGCTCTGGGGCCACTCCCAAGGTGGCCAAGCCGCGCTCTTCGCGGGGCAGCGAGCCCCGGACTACGCACCCGAGCTCCAGCTCCAGGCGGTCGCGGTCGCGGCTCCGGCCACGAACCTCGCCGAGTTGCTGAAGGCCGATGTCGGAGACGTGTCGGGCGTGACGATCGGGTCATACGCCTTCGCGGCATACTCCTCCGTCTTCGGTCCGTCGACGCCGGGCACGACGCTCGACTCCATCCTGACGCCGGAGGGCGCCGCGGCGACCGACACGATGGCAGGCCTCTGCCTGTTCGGCCAGAACAAGCAGTTGCACGACATCGCGACACCCCTGATCGGCACGTACCTCGCGAGCGACCCCGGCACCACCGAGCCCTGGGCCACCCTGCTCGCCCAGAACACCCCGGGCGGAACCCGGCTGCCCGTGCCGTTGTTCGTGGCGCAGGGCGACACCGATCAGCTGGTGCGCCCCGAGATCACGGCGCAGTTCGTCGCCGAAGAGCGCGCGCTCGGCACGGAGGTGACGTACGAGACCATCGGCGACACCGGGCACGGGCTGGTCGCGCTGCGGGCGGTGCCGAAGCTCGTCGACTGGCTGAAGACCGCGGCCGCTGACGGCACCGCGGGCCGCTGAGTCTCGCGAAGAGGGTTGCGGATGCGCGAAAGCGGCGCACGATGGAGAGCACCGAGACGAGATCGGAGCTCCCCATGACCGCACCGAGCGACCGCGACAAAGACCCCAACCTCGACGAATACGCCTACGAGCACCGAGTGGAGGACTCCCGCGACCCGGACTACCCCGATGGCTCCGGCACCGGTACCGGGGGCTGGGACGATGCCGTCGCCGGCGCCGACGAGCACGCCGACAACCCGCATCCGGATGCCGACGGCGACGTGACCGACATCGACGACCCCGCCGCTCCCGACGACCCGACCGGCGTCATCGATCCTAAAGCCGACTGAGAGGACCGACGATGGTCGTGAAACTGAACCGCGCCGCCGTCTCCCACGCGCGCTCGCTGATCGAGGCGGGCGACGTGGTGCACGACGAGCACGACGGCTGGGGCAAGGCCGCGCCGAGCGCCGCCGACGAGAACGCCTTCATCGACAAGCACGGCTACGGGGAATACGCGAAGTGGTTCCTCGGCGTCGACTCCGAGAAGTCGGAGGAGACCAAGGGCCGTTACAGCTTCCCGTACGGCGACTTCACGAAGGTGCGCCGTGGCGGTGTGATCGCGGCCGAGGATCGTGCCGCACAGAACGACCACGACGACATCGCGAAGGCCGCGAAGCGTTTGCTGAACCTCATCGACGGCGAGTAACACCACTCCGGGAACATTCGGCGCGCGCCGGAGGTTGCCTCCAGCACTCCCCGCAACGAAGAGGTGCTGCCGAGCATGACCATCACGCCCGTTTCGATGACCCCCACCCCGACCGTGCGCGAGCAGGTCGATCGCCTGATCGAGGCGGGTCTGCCCGCTGCCGCAGGCATCAGCGCCGAAGAGCTGCGCAGCCTCGCATCCGGTCTTCGCGCGGGGCCTGACGCCATCCTGGCCATCCACCCGCGGCTCGCCCCGGCGAGCGCTTTGGTGCCGCTTCTCACCCGCAACGGGAAGCCCGGCTTCGTGGTGGGCGACATGGCCGACCTCGACGAGTTCACTGCCGTCGATGGCGTCGACCTGCCCGATCGCCCGCTCTACCTCGTCCACGACATCGATCGAGGCGACGACATGTCGAACTGGAGCCCCGCCGAGGCGCTGCCCGAGATCGTGGCGCGCGGTCGCCGGCCGCTCACGGTGCACGAGGGAATCAGCTGGTTGCTGCAACAGCCCGAGCAGCTGCAGCCGGGCAAGTGCTTCATGACCATCGGATCTCGGCTCGTGCGCGACGGCGCCCTGGATGCCCGCACTCCCGCCCTCTGGATCAGCGGCGGCACCGGCCGCGACGGTCGCGCGCGCCGCGGCGCCCCGAAGCTCGGCTGGTGCTGGGCCCGCAACCGTCACACCTGGCTCGGCTTCGCCTCCACCCCGCGCTGAAACGACGAAGACCCCGAGTCGATGACTCGGGGTCTTGCTGTGGTGGCATGTTCTGTGCGCCCTAAGGGATTCGAACCCCTGGCCTTCTGATCCGTAGTCAGACGCTCTATCCAGCTGAGCTAAGGGCGCAGTATGCGGATGACTTCTCCGCACGAACATCAGAGCCTAGCACGCCCGGAATGGGCGTCAAAGTCAGCCCCCTGGCCCCGCCGTTCTGGGGCGCGTACCCTCGGGATCACGACGAAGCGGGGACACCGACCCGCGATTCACGACGCCCTGTTCAGCCCTGCCGCGATTTGCCTCTCGGCGCTCCTCACCGAGTCTCCACTCAATGACGAGGAGACGATTGCGATGCTGAAAGAACTCCACACCGTGCTGCCCGCGAGCGACCTGCAGCGGGCGCGAGGCTACTACCACGACAAGCTCGAACTCGACCCGAACGAAGAGCTCGACGGCGTGCTCATCTACCGTCCGGACGAAGGCTCCGCGTTCGAACTGTACGAGACCGAGAACGCCGGCACCGCCCAGAACACCCAGATGGGCTGGATGACCGACGACCTGAAATCGGAGGTGAAACGGATGCGCGACCACGGCGTCGTCTTCGAGGAGTACGACTTTCCCGAGATGACGACCGTCGACGGCATCGTGACCATGCCCGACGGATCGATGGCCGCGTGGTTCCGCGACAGTGAGGGCAACTTCCTCTGCGTGTCGCAGCGGGCGCCCGCGATGGGCGGCTGAGCGGGGCGACCGGACCCCAGTGACGGAGGCTGGTGAGACGATGGACTCATGCCCGACGCCTCTCCTGCCTCCCGCGGCAGCAGCTGGCAGTCCGTCGTCGGCGCGCTGGCGAACGGCGGCGCCCGTGGCACCGATGCAGGCGCCGACGGCAGGACCACCCCAATGGGCCTCCAGTTCGAGGTGCGTGAGCTCTCGCCCCGCACCCACGACCGCTGGCGCGGCCCCACCGCCAAGACGGCGACCGACCCCGAGGCCGACCCGACGACCCGGGCGCCCCGCCGGCTGGGGGTGCGGCCGGTCATCCGGGCCGCATCCGGCGCCTACGTCAAAGCCAACGTCACCTGGGGCTCCTTCGCGCACCAGGTCAACCGCCTCAATCTCGATCCCGACCACCATCGCTGGTTCGCCCAGTTCGCCGCCCTGCACCGCGCGACCCGCGACGGGCTCACCCCGCCGGAGACCGACTGGCTGAACCTCGACGATTTCGCCAGCCCCCTGCTCTGGCAGCTGCTGGCCGAGGGTCAGCGCCGCGGCATCGAACTGCTCACCTCGGCGAGGGGCGGGTCGGTGCGGGTGCTGGGCCGCGCATCCGTGGGCCTGGATGCGCGACTACGGCCGGGCGGCGCGCTGCAGCTCACCCCGACGGTTGCGTTCGGCGAGAGCTCGAGCGAGAGGGCCGACACCTCCGTCGACGCCGGTGCCAATACCGGCGCGGATGCGGCGACCTCCATCGACTGGCCCGCCACCGACACCGGCCCGATCGGCGACCACGGCGTCTACGGCTACGCCCGCCTCGGCGAGCGCCCCGAGATCGTGCTGGCCCCGGCGAGCACGACGCTCACCCCGGGTGAGCTGCGCCTGCTCGGCCAGCCGACGCTGCGCATCCCCGCCGCCGAGACGGCGCAGTTCTTCGACGAGTACTACCCGAGCCTGCAGCAGGGCGTCTCCATCACGAGCCCCGATGGCTCGCTCGAGCTCCCTGAGGTGCCGCCGCCCGTTCTCGTGCTCACGGCCCGCTTCCGTTCGGGCGACGTGCTGCAGCTCGACTGGGATTGGGTGGGCCAGCGCGACGACGCGGCCGAGCGGCGCATCCTCGCCGAGACGGCCATCGAGCTCGACGCGGTGCTGGTGCGGTTCCCGCCCCGCATCGACCCGCTCTCCCCGTCGCTGACCCTTCGCGGCGTCGAGGCTGCGGCCTTCGCCGAGCGCGCCCTGCCGATGCTCGACGGGCTCGCTGGCGTGCGCGTCGACGTCATCGGACCCCGACCGGCCTACCGCGAGCTCGACGGGCATCCCGACGTCACCATCACCATGGTCGAGTCGCTCAAGCGCGACTGGTTCGACCTCGGCATCGTGGTGAACATGAACGGCTACCGAATACCGTTCGGCCCGCTGTTCAAGGCCCTCGCGAAGGGCCAGACGAAGCTGCTCATGGTCGACAAGACCTACCTGCGACTCGACCACCCTGCCTTCGATCGCCTGCGGGAGTTGCTCGAGGAGTCGGGCACGCTCGACGAGTGGGAGACCGGCGTGCGCATCAGCAAGCACCAGGTGAGTCTCTGGAGCGACTTCGACGACCTCGCCGACGAGTCCATCGAGGCCGAGACCTGGCGGGCCGCCGCCGCGGGTCTCCGCGACGTCGAGTCGGTCGAGCCCACGCCGCTCCCGGCCGGGGTGAACGCCGTGCTCCGCCCCTACCAGAAGGCCGGATTCGACTGGCTCGCCTTTCTCTGGCGCCACCGCCTCGGCGGCGTGCTCGCCGACGACATGGGGCTCGGCAAGACGCTGCAGACCCTCGCGCTCATCGCTCACGCTCGCGAGACGGCTGCGGCGGCGGCCGAGAGCACGACGGCGACAGCGCCCACATCGACGGGCGGGCCGGATGCCGCGTCCCGCCCGTTCTTGGTGGTGGCCCCCACGTCGGTCGTGTCGAACTGGGCCGACGAATCGGCCCGCTTCACCCCCGGCCTGACGGTGCGCCCCGTCACCGCGACCCAGGCGAAGAGCCCCGCCTCCCTGAGCGAGGTCGCCCACGGAGCTGACGTCGTCGTGACCAGCTACACCCTCTTCCGCCTCGACTTCGAGGCCTATCAGGCCCTCGATTGGGCGGGCCTCGTGCTCGACGAGGCGCAATTCGTGAAGAACCACGCCTCGAAGGTGCACGCCCGCGCCCGCGAGCTCGACGTCGACTTCACCCTCGCCATCACCGGCACCCCGCTCGAGAACAACCTGATGGAGCTCTGGTCGCTCTTCGACCTGGTGGCTCCCGGCCTCTTCCCGAGCCATGTGCGCTTCGCCGAGCACTACCAGCGGCCGATCGAGCGTGGCATCGACCCGCGGTTGCTGACGCGGCTGCGGCGGCGCATCCGGCCGTTCCTCCTGAGGCGCACGAAGGAGGCGGTGGCGCCCGAGCTGCCCGAGAAGCAGGAGCAGGTGCTGCACGTCGAACTCGCGCCCGCGCACCGGCACCTGTACGACACGGTGCTGCAGCGCGAGCGGCAGAAGCTGTTCGGTCTGATCGAGGATCTCGATCGCAATCGCTTCATCGTGTTCCGCTCGCTGACTCTGCTGCGCATGCTCAGTCTCGACGCGACGCTCATCGACGAGGCGCACGCATCCGTGCCGTCGTCGAAGCTCGAGGTGCTGGTCGAGAACCTGGGCGAAGTGGTGGCCGAGGGTCACCGCTCCCTCGTGTTCAGCCAGTTCACGTCGTATCTGGCGAAGGTCGCGGCCCGGCTGGATGCGGAGGGCATCTCCTACGAATACCTCGACGGTTCGACCCGCCGGCGCTCCGAGGTGATCAATCGCTTCCGCGAAGGGGATGCGCCGGTTTTCCTCATCAGCCTCAAGGCGGGCGGTTTCGGCCTCACCCTCACCGAGGCCGATTACGTCTACCTGCTCGACCCGTGGTGGAACCCGGCGAGCGAGACGCAGGCAATCGACCGCACGCACCGCATCGGGCAGACGCATCCGGTGAACGTCTACCGGCTGGTGGCCTCCGACACGATCGAGGAGAAGGTGATGGCGCTGAAGGAGCAGAAGGCGAAGCTCTTCGACGCCGTGCTCGACGACGACGCGCTCTTCTCGCAGGCGCTCACGGCCGACGACATCCGGGGCCTCCTCGCCTAAACCGTTGCGGACGCGACGGACGCGAGCCGGGAGAGATTGGCCGCATACTGCGCGGCAGCTGCGCCCACGATCTCGTCGAGCTGGTCCATCTGCCCGGCGACGAAGTAGAACCCGCGCCCCGGCACGATCGCGCCGAGTTCGACGAGCAGCGGCGCGAGATTCACCGTGGGCCCCATGGAGTGGGTGAGGTCGGCCCCGGTCAGAACCGGGATGGCGGTGACCCCCGCCAGGCCATTGGCCGGATACCGGTCGAGGAACGCCTTGAGCAGTCCCGTGTACGTCGCCTTGTAGGTCGGGGACGCGAACACCACGAGGTCGCTCGCGGCGACGCGCGCGTTGAGCGCCGCCATCGGCTCCGAGGGCCAGGCGAAGATCTCGGCCGTGTGATCGGCGAGGTCGATCACCTGGAGCTCATAGCTCCCGGGCTGCAGCAGCTTCTGCACGAGCGTCTCCGCCACCGTGCGGGTGCGGGACTCGGGCTTCGGATTTCCGACGACGACGGTGACGCTGAGTGTCATGAGTTCCCTTCCAGACCGGCGGACGGTGTTCTCCCAGTATCGCCCGCAGCGCTCGCCCCCGTCGGGAGCCGGTAACTCTCCGTCACAGGGCCTGTAGCTCGACCAGTTCTGCCAACGGCGTGTAACCGAAGTGTGGGAACGCGTCGGCCGTGCCCGCATGAGTGAGATGCCCGGCCACCGTCGAGACGGCGGGCGCGAGCGCCGCGTTGCGCGCCACCGCATCCTTCCAGCCCCGGTCGGCGAGCTGCACCACGTAGGGCAGGGTCGCGTTCGTGAGCGCGAAGGTCGAGGTCGATGAGACCGATCCGGGCATGTTCGCCACGCAGTAGAAGATCGAGTTCTCGACGCGATAGGTGGGCTCGTCGTGGGTGGTGGGGCGAGAGTCTTCGAAGCAGCCGCCCTGGTCGATCGCGATGTCGACGAGAACCGAGCCCGGCTTCATCCGGCTCACCAGTTCGTGCGACACCAGCTTCGGGGCCTTCGCCCCCGGCACCAGCACAGCGCCGATCACGAGGTCGGCCTCGAGCACGCTGCGCTCGATCTCGTAGGCGTTCGACACGACCGTCTTGGCTCGGCCGCCGAAGACCTCGTCGATGTGTCGCAACCGCGGAATCGAGAGGTCGAGCACCGTCACGTCGGCTCCTGCGGCGAGCGCCTGGGCCAGCGCGTTCTCGCCCGCCATGCCGGCGCCGATCACGGTGACCTTGGCCGGGCGCACACCGGGCACGCCGCCGAGCAGCACCCCGCGACCGCCCTTCGAACCCATCAGGTGGTAGCTGCCCACCATCACGCTCAATCGGCCGGCGACCTCGCTCATCGGGGCGAGCAGCGGCAGCGATCCGTCGGCCAGCTGAACGGTCTCGTAGGCGATGGAGGTGGCCTTCGATTCGAGCAGCGCGCTCACGAGAGGCTCGGCCGCGGCGAGGTGCAGGTAGGTGAAGATCACTTGGCCTTCGCGCATCCGGGCGTATTCGGGGGCGATCGGCTCCTTCACCTTCACGATCATCTCGGCGGTCCACACGGCGTCGACGTCGACGACGGATGCGCCCGCCGCCTCATACTCCGCGTCGGCAATCGCCGCACCGAGCCCTGCGCCCTGCTGAACCATCACCTGGTGCCCGTGCTTCACGAGCTCGAATACCCCCGACGGCGTCATCGCCACGCGGAATTCGTTGTTCTTGATCTCTTTCGGAACACCGATGATCACGGTCGTTCTCCTTCTTCACTGCGGGACGGCTTCTTCGCTTTCTGCACTGAAATTATCGAATCGATTTGGATGGATGTCACTGCTTCCGAATATAATCCGATGGAGGCGCGAATCTGAGCGCAATAGTTCGAAAGGTTCGACGGATGCCCGCAATCGACGAAATCGACGAGCGCATCGTCTGGGAACTCTGCCGCGAGGCCCGCCTGCCGAACAAGGTGCTCGCCGAGCGCGTGGGCATCGCACCCTCCACCTGCCTCGTGCGGGTGCGGGCACTGCACCAGAGCGGCGTGCTGCGTTCGTTCCACGCGCAACCCGACTGGGCCTCGTTGGGTCTGCCGATCGAGGCGATCGTGGCGGTGCGCCTCAAAGCGCAAGCCCGGGCGCAGATCAAGACCTACGCCCAGCGAGTCATCACGCTGCCCAATGTTCTGAACGTGTTCTTCCTCGGCGGGGCCGACGACTTCCTCATCCACGTGGCCTGCACCTCCACCGGGCAGCTGCGCGATTTCGTGGCCACGGAGCTGAGCATGGACAACTCGGTCGCCTCGACCCAGACCAACATCGTGTTCGACCACCTGATCGGCGTGCAGCACATGCAGGAGGGCTCGAGCTGGAGTCAGGTGCGCGAGGCCGTCGCGGCGCCACCGGCGCGCGCACTCCCCTAGGCACGCTCTAGGCTCGACGGGTGACCACGGATGCTTCGCCCGCCACCGCCCGGATCGTCGTCATGGGGGTGTCCGGCTCGGGCAAGTCGCTGATCGGCTCGGGTCTCGCCGCGCGCCGGGGGTGGGCCTTCATCGACGGCGACGACCTGCATCCGGAGCTCAACGTCGCGAAGATGACCGCGGGCATCCCTCTCACCGACGACGACCGCTGGCCGTGGCTCGACATCGTCTCGGCGACCCTGGCGGGGTCGACCGACGGCATCGTGATGGCGTGCTCAGCCCTGCGGCGGGCCTACCGCGATCGCATCCGGGCCGCCGCTCCCGACGCCGTCTTCCTTGAGCTCACGGGGTCGCGGGAGTTGCTGTGGCAACGGATGTCGGCCCGCCCCGGCCATTTCATGCCGGCCTCGCTGCTCGACTCCCAGCTCGCCACGCTCGAATCGCTGGCCCCTGACGAGGCGGGAGCGCAGGTGAGCATCGAGGGCGGTCCGGCCGAGGTGCTCGACCGGGTGGATGCCGCGCTGCGCGACGAAAGGCCCCCGGTTCCAGGAACGGAATGATCCGTTCCCTTTGCCGGGGGCCTGTCGTCATCGCCCGGTGGGAGCCGCGGCGAATCGGAGTGTTACTCGGAGTCGTGCCCCGCCATCGAACGGCGGCGACGGAGGAAGAACACCAGCACTCCTCCGGCGATCAGCACGATCGCCATCGCCGACCAGCCGGCGACCTGGAAGCCGGTGGAGGCGAGCGAACCCGAACCCGTCTCGGTCGAGGCGACGTCGGAGGCCGCCGATCCGCTCCCGGCGCCGCCACCGGTCACCGGGGGCGCCGGCGTGGCGGAGGGGGTCGGAGTGTCGGTCGGGGTGGGGCTGGGCGTGGGCGTGGAGATCGGCGCATCCGGGTCGACCACGGTGATCGTCGCGTCTGCCACGAAGGCCGATCCATACCCGGTGGCGACCAGCTCGTGGTCACCGAACGCGGTGTCCTCCGGAACCGTGGTCGTGAACGACACGGTGCCGTCGGTGCTCACCACCGAGCCGAGGTCGACCGGGTCGGAGTGCAGCGCGAGCGAGGTCGACTCGCCGACCCGGAAGCCAGAACCGGTCACGGTCACCGTGTCGCCCGGCTTCGCCGACGCCGGCGTGACCGTCAGGGTTCCCGGCTCGGCCAACGCTTCGGCGCAGGCGTCACCCGGCACTCCCACGGCGGGAGCGGACTCGATCGGCGTTCCGGGCTCCGGAGTACCCTCCGGCGGAACGGTGCCCCGCGGCGGCTCGGGCTGCACGACACCGTCGTCCTCCCTCACCTGCAGGTAGCCGTAGGAGTCTCCGATGGTCGACCCTTCCTGGGTGTTCGCGATCGTCATCTTGAACTTCGCCGTCGGCGCCGTGCTCGTCGTGGTGTCGCCGTTCATCGGAACCGGAACGGCGATGCAGACCTGACCCGGCTCGAAGGTGAGCTTCTTCATGGCGAGGTCGACCTTGCCGTTCGCGGTGCCGACGGCGCTGAACCAGGCCGTCGTGGGCACATCCTGGGCTCGCGAGAGCACGACGGGCACGTCGACCGTGCTGATTCCGTCACCCTCGTCGACGTTCACGTCGGGGATCGAAAGGAACGGACGCGTCGAGATCTTCGCGGTTCCGACCGCGGGAGCCTTCAGCGCCGAGAGATCGGAGAGCAGCACGCCGCCGGCGGCACGGGGCGCGGTGAACCGCACCTCCTGCACATCCGCCAGATCTACACCGGCGAAGGCCGACAGCGGGATCTCGATCTGCTGCAGCAGCAGCTTGCGGAGCGGCGACACGGTGCCCGGGAGCACGCTCAGCGCGTCACCGTAGGCGGCAGCGTCGACCGAGACCAGGCCGCCCTTGCCGTCGGCGAGACTCACCGTGAGGTCGGTGCCGTCGACGACCGTCTCGTCAGGCGAGACCCGGAACGACAGCTTCTCGTAGTCGCTGAAATCCTTGGCGCCCTTGGTGGTGGGCACGCGGAGTTCGCCGGCCCCAGCGGTGTCGCTCGCGGGCGTCGTGTAGGTGAAATGGAGCGCCGTCGTCGCGGGCACCGACTGCGCGAAGCTCGCCGCCGTGTAGTCCGGCATCTGCGAGGTCGTCAGAGCGGTGGTCGCACAGGGCGCGAGCACACCGGGCACCGGACGGTTCGCCTGGCTCTCGCAGGTGGCGTAGGTGCCGGCGCCGAGCACCCGAACCGTGGTGTCGGGCTTGTCGAAGTCGTTCACGTCGAGCCGCAGCGAGGCCGGCAGCGAGGCCGACACGCGGATGTCGGCACGGCCCACCGAGGCGGGCTTGGCGTCGGAACCGTCGAACATCGGCAGGAACTGGTTCTCGGCACCCATGGTGAGTCGGAAGAAGCCGGCGATGTACGCCGTGCCCACCGCATACTGCTCGTCGTCGGTCAGACGCGTCGGAGCCGTGCCGTAGCCGCAGATCGGGTTGGTCTGCGTCCTGTCCTGAGCCGCCCAGTCGTCGGACGACGAGTAGGGGTACTTGCTCGGGGTCCACGAGGTGTTGAAGAAGTTGTGGTCGGCTCCCATCACGAGCAGTGACGAACGGAGCACGTCGTCTCCGTAGGCGTCACGGGAGTCGTCGAAGAAGTGTTGACCCTGCTGGTTCGACACGTCGCCGTCGCAGTACGGCAGCACCACGGCCATCGGCACGTCGGGCAGCGTCATGCGGCCGAAGTCGGTCGGCGCGAGCGGGAGCACCGCTTCGATGCCGAACGGATGCGGCAGCTCGGCGTTCAGCAGAGCCGCGCGAACCACGCCGTCACCACCACGCGAGTGGCCCATCAGCCCGACGTGCTGCAGGTCGAGGCGACCCTTCAAAGCGGCGCTCACCGGCGCCGGTGCAGTGCCGTCGTCTGCCTGCTGGAGGAGGGCCAGATGATCGAGCACCAGCTGCCCGCGGGCCACCGCGCCGTTGTCGTCGGAAAGGGTGCCGTCGAGCGCGTTGATGGCGTTGGCCGAGATCGACACGACCGCGTAGCCCTGGCTGGCCAGGGCCTCGGCGGAGGCGTTGTAGCCGAGGTAGCTCGCAACGTCGACCTGGTCGTCGTTGCAGGGCCAGGAATCCGGGTTCCGCGTGCCACCCGAGCAGGAGGTGTGGCGTCCGTGCAGGAACGCGACCACGGGGCGTTCGCCGGCGGCGCCGACCGGCATGAAGACGGCTGCGCGCATCTCGCCCTTGCGACCGAAGCCGCGGATGTCCTCCGCCTCGTCGCCGAGGTCGTAGTCGAGTCGCTCCACGGAGAACTGGCCGTGGGTGGCCGGGTCGTCGGCCAGCGTCGCGGGCTGGGCGAGACTCATCGACTCGCTGAGCGACGTCAGACCACCTTCGGTCTCCGCGACGGGCGGCACCGTCGGGTCGCCCTCGCCGTCCCAGCCCTGGTCGATCGCCGAGGCGGTGGCCACCGCCGGGTCGGAGGTGGTGAGGGTGAGGGTGAGCCCGTCGAGCGACTCCTGGGCGATGCCGAGGTCGACGCCGTCGGCCCACAGGGTCGGCGCCGCACCCCGCAGCTCGATCGGCTCTGCGAGTGTCTTCGTGACTTCATACCCGCCGGGAACCGGGTTCACGACCCAGTCGGAACCCTGCGCCACGACGACATCCTCGGTCGCGGCGAAGGCGGGGGTGCTCATGAGCACCGGGGTTGCGGCAAGGCAGAGCGCTGTTGCAAGCGCGATCTGCCTCCATTTTCGAACGGAGGTGGACAAGGTGCTCCTCAGCAATAGGAATGGGATGCCCACCTCATTCGCCTCGCGCGGGAGCCCCACCTCCGGCGCGTGCCCGACGGTGGGTTGTTCGAAACAGTACTGAGTCCAGCAATCGTCGAGTGTCGATTAAACAGGCGGGAAACAAAGTTGTTACTGTTTGTGTACTTTCGAGCTCAGGATCAGTCCCAGAAGTCGCGATGCACGTCGGTTGCAGCCGGAAGCGCCACCGGACCGACGACCTCCACCGGGCGGCCGCCGCGGGCCAGAACCTCGCGGCTCGGCAGGGCGAGTGTCGGCACGCCGGACTGCTCCGACACGAGGGCTCCAAGCGCCTGCTCCGACAGCGCGAAGACCACGCGCGGGATGCCGGCCCAGTAGATGGCTCCGGTGCACATCGCGCAGGGTTCGGTGCTCGTGTAGAGGGTGCTCGTGGCGAGCTCGGCCATCTCGAGCCGCTGACCCGAGTCGCGCACGAGGTTCGTCTCGGCATGCCCGATGGGGTCGTGGCCGGTGTTCACGGTGTTCATCGCCTCGATCACGGTGCCGTCGGTGGTGGCGAGCAACGCGCCGAACGGGTGGTCGCCGCGGTCGCGGGCCGCCTGCGCGAGCGCGACGGCGCGCTCGAGGTGCTCGCGGTCGCCCGCGTCGAGCTCGTCGGGGTCGAGCCCGGTCGAGCTGGTGGGGCGGTGCGGGTCGGATGCGGCGGAGTCGGATGCGGCCATGCCTCAGCCTGACACGGATGCGCACCGGCCCGCGATCCGGCCTCGCCGGACACCCGTCATCCGACACCCGTCTTCCGACACCGGACTTCTCCAACCGTGGCGGCAGGTGCACCGCTCTGCGGGCGAGGTGGGCGTCACGACGGGAGTTGTCCGCGGCATCGACCGCCGAACGGCCGCGACGCCGCCCGCGTCAGCCCTCCACGGGCACGTGCACGGTCTCGTCGGGCGGCAGGCGTTGGCCGTGCAGGGCCTTGCGGCGGCGGCCGAGCGCGACGAGCGGGAACAGCAGCACCGAGAGCATCCCGGCTCCCACCAGCGCCGACGCGGTGCCCGGCTGCAGCACGCCTTCGTCGAGCCCGATGTCGGTGACCGCCACGATGATGGGCAGACCCGTGGCGCTGAACAGCGCGAGCGCCGCGCGATCGTTGCCGGATGCGCCCGGCGGCGCCGCGAGCAGGCCCGGCAGTCCGCGCACGAGGAGGAACAGCACGAGGAACACCGGCAGCAGCAGCAGAGCGTTCGGCGACGTGAGGAGTGACGTGAGGTCGAAGGTGACCCCGGTGTAGACGAAGAAGATCGGCACCAGGAAGCCGAACGCCACCGCCTCGAGCTTCGACTCGATGATCTCCTTGTCGGCCACGGGGGCACCGGCCAGCAGAACCCGGTAGAGCACGCCCGCTGCGAAGGCGCCGAGCAGCATGTCGAGCCCGAGCGTGATGCTGAGGCACACCAGTGCGGCCACGAACAGCAGCACCAGTCGCACCGCGAACTGGCCGCTGGAGTGCCGGGTGGCGGAGATGATGGCGTGCAGCCGGGTGTGCGGCCCTCGCGAGGCGAGCCAGATGGCGAGCCCGGTGATGACGACGAACGCCATCAGCACGAGCGCCGCGAGCAGCGGTTTGCGACCACTCAGAAAGAGCGAGATCGCGATCAGCGGCCCGAACTCGCCCGCGGCGCCGACCGCGGTGACCGCACGCCCGAACGGGGTCGACAGCTCGCCGGCATCCCGCAGCATCGGCATGATCGTGCCGAGCGCGGTGGAGGTGAGGGCCACGCCGATGAAGATGCCCGCCTCGACCGAAGGTGCGAGCAGCAGGCCCACGACGAGGCCGAGTGCCAACGAGATCACCCAGCCCAGGCTCGCCCGCCCGAGCGGCCGCCCCTTGATGGCCCGGAAGTCGATCTCGTTCCCGGCCATGAAGAACAGCATCGCGAGCCCGAGATTGGCGAGCACGCCGATGAACTCGTCGGCCGGCACCCAGCCGAGCACGCTCGGCCCCACCAGGAGGCCCAGCAGGATCTCGAACACCACGAGCGGCACCTTCGCCACCCGCCCCACCGCGGCCGCGACGAGCGGCGCCAGCACGGCGAGCAGCGGCACCATGACCAACGCGACCGGATTCACGTCCATGCCGACCCTCCCCGTCGTCAGGGACAGTCAACACGATCCGCGCCGGTCGCGGGGGTCACATCCGTCGCACCTGGGCGTCAGCCGGCGAGGTGGCGCTCCTCGGGCCCGTTGTACTCCGAGAGCGGGCGGATGAGCGCGTTCGACGCGAGCTGCTCCATGATGTGCGCCGTCCAGCCCGTGATGCGCGCCGCCACGAACAGCGGCGTGAACATCTCGGTGTCGAAGCCCATCAGGTGATACGCCGGCCCCGACGGGTAGTCGAGGTTCGGCTTGATGTTCTTGCGCGCCTGCATGGTCTCGTCGAGCGCCGTGTAGAGCGCCAGCAGATCGGGGCGATCGTACTCCTCGATCAGCGTGTCGAGCGCCGTCTTCATCGTGGGCACGCGCGAGTCACCGTTCTTGTAGACCCGGTGCCCGAAGCCCATGATCTTGCGTTTGGACGCCAGGGCGTCGTCGAGCCAGGCTTCAGCGCGGTCGGCCGACCCGATCTCGTCGAACACGTGCATCACGGCCTCGTTCGCCCCGCCGTGCAGGGGGCCCTTCAGCGCACCGATCGCAGCGACGACCGCCGAATAGAGGTCGGCGAGCGTCGAGGTCACTACGCGCGCGGTGAAGGTCGAGGCGTTGAAGGAGTGCTCCGCGTAGAGGATCATCGACACGTCGAAGGCGTCGACGACCACGTCGGAGGGCACCGAACCGAACGTCATGTTCAGGAAGTTCGCCGAGAAGCCGAGCGAGGCATCCGGTTCCACCAGGTCTTGCCCACGCCGACGCCGCTGGTCGTAGGCGACCATCGCCGGAATCTTGGCCAGCAGCGTCACCGACTTCGCGAGGTTCCCCTCGGGTGACGAGTCGTTCCACGAGGGGTCGAGTGCTCCCACGACGCTGACGGCCGTGCGCAGCACGTCCATCGGATGCGCCGTGAGGGGCAGTTCGTCGATGATGCGCTTCACCGCCGGGTCGAGCGCCCGCTGCGAACGCTCCGCCTGCTCGAAGGCTGCGAGCTCGGCATCGGTCGGCAGCTCCCCGTTCCACAGCAGATAGGCCACCTGCTCGAACGTGCAGTTTGCCGCCAGTTCTTGCACCGGGTAGCCGCGGTAGAGCAGCGAGTTCGTGTCGGGGTTGACCTTCGAGACCGCGGTGTAGTCCACCACCACCCCGGCGAGTCCCTTGCGGATTTCCTCTGTCATCTCACTCCTCCGTGCATCAGATCATGCGTCGCGCAGTCAAGGATGCGCCGTTCAGCGCGCATCCGGAACATCGAAATCGAAAATGGACGTGTCGAAGGCGTTGTAGGCGGCGTAGTCGAGCAGCTCGTAGAGCCGAGCCCTCGTCTGCATCGTCGGAACCTCGCTCTTCAGCGATCCTTCGGCCACCAGGGTATCGAGGCCGCGCTCGGCCGCGCCCATCGCGATGCGCAACAGCGACACCGGATAGATCACGAGGTTCACGCCCACGTCTTTCAGCTGCTGCGTCGAGAAGAGCTCGCTCTTGCCGAACTCGGTCATGTTGGCCAGGATCGGCACCGACACGGCTGCGCGCATCGCCTCGAACTCGCCGAGGTCGGCCATCGCCTCGGGGAAGATCGCGTCGGCGCCTGCATCCACCAGTTGCTTGGCGCGGTCGATCGCCGCACCGAGGCCGTCGACTCCGCGCACATCGGTGCGGGCCATGATGAGCAGGTTCGGGTCGCGACGAGCGTCGGCGGCGGCACGGATGCGCTTCACCGCGGTGTCGGCGTCGACCACGGCTTTGCCGTCGAGATGTCCGCAGCGCTTCGGGTTCACCTGGTCTTCGATGTGCAGGCCCGCGATGCCGGCGTCTTCGAGGGTCTGCACGGTGCGCGCCACGTTCATCGGCTCGCCGAATCCGGTGTCGGCGTCGATCAGGGTGGGCAGGTTCGTCATCCGCGCGATCTGCGCGCCGCGACCGGCCACCTCGCTGAGGGTGGTGAGTCCGATGTCCGGGAGCCCCAGGTCGGCGGCGATCACAGCGCCCGAGATGTAGACGCCTTCGAAGCCCTTCTCCTCGATCAGGCGGGCCGACAGCGGGTTGAAGGCCCCGGGCATCCGGAGCAGTTCGCCGGAGTTCAGGGCGGCACGGAAGGCGGCGCGCTTCTCGGCGGCGGGGATGGTGGAGTACAGCATCAGAAGAGTCCCTTCGGGAGCGGAATCGACTCGAGAAGGCCCGGGCGCGCTGCGACGGTGAGGCCCGGCAGCTCGGCGGCGTCGAGCTCGGGCAGGCGCTGCGCGAGGGCGAGGAAGCGGGCGATCTCCGCATCCTCCACCACGCCATCGGCGAGCGTCTCGAACTTGCGGATGTAGTCGGCCCGGGCGAAGGGGCGGGCACCGAGCGGATGCGCATCGGCCACCGCGATCTCGTCGGTGACGGTCGATCCGTCGGTCAGGATGATCTCCACCCGGCCGCCGAACGCCTTCTCGGCAGGATCGTTCGAGTGGTAGCGGCGGGTCCACTCGGGGTCTTCGAGGGTGCGCACCTTCTGCCAGAGCTCGACCGTGTCCGCCCGGCCGGCACGCTCGGGCGCGTAGGAGTCGACGTGGTGCCACGCGCCGTCCTGCAACGCGACGGTGAAGATGTACGGGATCGAGTGGTCGAGCGTCTCACGGCTCGCGGTCGGGTCGTACTTCTGCGGGTCGTTGGCGCCGGATCCGATCACGTAGTGCGTGTGGTGGCTGGTGTGGATGGTGACGCTGCCGATGTTGGCCGGGTCGATGAGTTCAGGATGCTCGTTGTGGAGCTTTCGGGCCAGGTCGATCCAGGCCTGTGCCTGATATTCGGCCGAGTGCTCCTTGGTGTACGTGTCCAGGATGGCGCGCTTGGCCTCGCCCTTGGCGGGCAACGGCACGCTGTAGCGCGCATCCGGTCCGTCGAGTAGCCACGCGATCACGCCGTCTTCACCCTCGTAGATCGGGGTGGGGCTGGTCTGGCCGCGCATCGCCCGGTCGACCGCTTCGACGGCCATCTTGCCGGCGAAGGCGGGGGCGTGCGCCTTCCAGGTGGAGATCTCGCCCTTGCGCGACTGGCGCGTGGCCGTTGTGGTGTGCAGTGCCTGGCCGATGGCCTGGAAGATGGTCGTGGTGTCCAGTCCGAGCAACGTTCCGATGCCGGCCGCGGCGCTCGGGCCGAGGTGCGCGACGTGGTCGATCTTGTGCTTGTGCAGGCTGATCGCCTTCACCAGGTCGACCTGGATCTCGTAGCCCGTGGCGATCCCTCTGAGCAGCGCGGAGCCGGTGCTCCCGGTGTGCTGGGCGACGGCGAGGATCGGCGGGATGTTGTCGCCCGGGTGGGAGTACTCGGCCGCGAGGAAGGTGTCGTGGTAGTCGAGCTCGCGCACGGCGACGCCGTTGGCCCAGGCCGCCCACTCGGGGTCGAAGCGGCCCTCGACGCCGAACACGGTCGATCCGGGCGTGTACGGGTGGTCGAGCGCCTGCGCCCGAGCCGCGACGGCGGGGGCACGGGTGATGGAGGCGGTGGCCACCGCGGCGTTGTCGATCATCCGGTTGATCACCATCTCGGTGACCTCCGGCGTGACCTCGACCGGGTCAGTGGCGACCTCGGCGATCTTCCACGCCAGTTGCTCCTCGCGCGGGAGATTCTCGTCGCTCGGGTGAACTCGTACCTCGTGCAGATTCATCGCGGTGTCGCATCCTTTTCTCGCACTGCTGTGCTGTCTATCAGGGAAGGGTTGCCGCCGAGTGAACGGTCGAGCGAACCCAGGGTGGATTGGAGGCTCCGGTAGAGGTGCACCCGCGTCGCGTCGGCGGCAAGCCGGGCGTCGCCGTCGACGATGGCGTCGACGATGAGCAGGTGCTCCCGCGCGGCCTCGAGCAGGCGCGCCGGGTTGTCGCGCGAGAGGCGGCGGAGGCGTGCGAGGTGCGTGCGCACCGCGGTGAGGGCTGAGACGAGGAAGGGGTTCTGCACCGCCTCGTCCACTGCGTCGTCGAAGCGCGCAACCAGGTCGTAGTAGGAGTGGCGGCCCGGATCGGGGTCGGCGAGCAACGCGGGCACCTCGCGGAACTCGTCTTGCAGAGCTCGGAACGGGGGCAGCTCGCGGCGCAGCGCTGCCAGCGACGCCGCCTGCGACTCGAGGGCCTGGCGCAGTTCGAACAGCTCGGTCACGTTCTCGGCTTCGACCGGGGTGACCACGAGACCGCGACCGCCCTGCGGCGCGGCGAGACCGTCGGCCACGAGGCGGGCAAGAGCTTCGCGCACCGGGGTGCGAGAGATGCCGAGGCGGCCGGAGAGCTCGACCTCGGCCAGCACGGTGCCGGGCGCGAGATCCCAGGAGAGGATCTCATCGCGGAGAGCGGCGTAGGCCGTCTCGCTCGCGCGCGCCATCAGCGGCCCATCCCCTGTGTATACATTATGGCCACTCTACCTCCGCGAAGGGCCCTTCTCAAGCTCTTCTGTATACAGAGCGCGGGATGCGGTGGACGCATGACGAGTCGCCATCGTCATGATGACCGTTTCGGGGGGAGGAGATGTGAACGACGGCTGTATACGGGGTTCGTTCGCTTCTCCTCCTCCCGAAACGACGCTTGCTGCCGGGTGAGGCGGTCAGCGCATCGGCACGCGCACGTCGACTCCGCCCTCCTCGGTGAGGCGGGTGCGCATGCGGGCCACGGTGGGAGCGGGCACGAAGCCGCCCGCGAAGAGCGCCTCGCCCTGCCGGAACGCCGGCGATCGCTCGAGCAGCGCAGCGGGCGCGAAACCGAAGATCGTGGCGAGTTCGGCGAGGTCGACCGGCGAGCTCATCTTCATCAGTGCCAGGTTGTCGCACTGCGACAGGATGCCCGAATGCACTTTCGAGGGCCGTTGCGTCGACAGCAGCAGCCAGAGCCCGAACTTGCGCCCTTCGGCGGCGATCTGCACGATGCGGTCGCGCACGGCGCGGCCGAGCGGGCTGTCCGGATCGGGTGCGCAGAGGTTGTGCGCCTCGTCGATCACGATCAGGATCGGGCGGCGCTGCTCGCGCTTTGCCCAAAGGTCGTCGAGCACCGACAGGGCGACGACGAGGTGCTCGTCGGGGAAGGTGAAGCCGCCGATGTCGAGCACGGTGGCATCGGGGCGCTCCTCGAGAGCGTCTGTCACGGCCTCGGTGTCGCCCGACCAGAGGTCCCACTCGAGCAGGCGGAGGTTGTCGATGCGCAGGGCGAGGGCCACCGCGGCGGGGTCGCCGGTAGCGCGCAGGCGCGGAATGATCTGGTCTTGATCTTCGATGCCGTACTCGAGCTCGAGGTGCATCAGCGCGTTGTACTCGGCACGGTCGGTCAGCGGATCGATGCCGAGCACGGCGGCCCGGGAGCGCATACTCATCTCGGTGAAGCGCACCCGGAGCGGATCGCCGCCGGCATGCTCGGGGCGCAGCACCCGGATGGCGCGGCCGGCCAGGGCGGTCTGGTCGGCTGCGTCCTGCTGCGTGGCCTCGCGCAGCTCGCGCAGGCGCACGAAGTCGCCGTTCGGGTCGAACACCACCATCGGCAGGCGGGTCGCGACGAGCAGTTGCTCGAGAACCACGCCGAGGGCGTAGGTCTTGCCCGATCCGCTCTGACCGCACCAGAAGGTGTGCCGGTTGAAGCGGCCCGGAACGAGGCGCGCCGCCACCTCGGGCGATTCGTTGAGCTGCCCGATCGCCAGGGTGGCTCCCGCGTCGGTGAAGATGTGGTCGATCGCGTCGTCGCCCGCCTCTGTGACCTCGGCGATGCGGAACGGCGCTCCGACCCGGCTGCGCATCCGGCCGTCGTCGCCCACCAGGCCGAGCAGGCGGCCGGTGCCGGAGTGCGCGCCGTCGACCGTGACCGAGACCGCGTCGACCTGACCGAGCTGAATTCGCCCGTCGGGTTCGGTGAGCGCCACGAACCCGCCGGGCACGAAGGGCACCCCGTCGAAGTGGTCGAAACGAAAGGAACGGCCGTCGAGCGACGAAGCGTGGGTCATGCGGAGCTCCTCAGCGAGGCACCGGAGCCGGTGCAGGCGGGATGCGCCCCTTCACGCGTCCTGCCGCCGATGCTAGCCGACGCCCCACCGCACACCGCTGACTTCTCCAAGCGTCGTGGCATCCGCGCCCCCATAGCTCGCCGGTGGTCGCGACGTTTGGGGATCTCCGCCGATACCGGCCGGGAGGGTTCGTAGAATGGGGGCCCATGCAGTGCTCCTACTTCGACGCCGGGCTCTGCCGGTCGTGCACGCACATGGGGCAGCCCTACGCAGAGCAACTGGCCGCCAAAGACGCCCTGTGCCGGAAGCTGCTGGCCGGGTTCGGTGCGATCGACTGGCTGCCACCCGTGGCGAGCACCGAAGCCGGTTACCGCAACAAGGCGAAGATGGTGGTGGGCGGCACTCTCGAACGGCCGACGCTCGGCATCCTGGACGGCCGCGGGCAGGGCGTCGATCTGCAGGGGTGCGGCATCCTGATGCCCGGGATCCAGGATGCGCTCCCCGCGCTCGCCGCCTTCATCACGCGCGCGGGCCTCACCCCCTACAACGTGCCGGACCGGAGTGGCGAGGCGAAGTACGTGCTCGTGACGGAGGCGCCCGGCGGCGAACTCCTGGTGCGCTTCGTGGTGCGGAACGAAGCCACGGTGGATCGCATCCGCGAGCACCTGCCGTGGCTGCAGGAGGTACTGCCGCGCGCCGTCGTCGTGTCGGTCAATCTGCTGCCCGAGCACAAGGCGGTGGTGGAGGGCGACCGCGAGATCGTGCTGACCGAGCGGGAGACCCTCACGATGCGTCTCGGCGAGGTGGCACTGCACCTGCGGCCACAGAGCTTCTTCCAGACCAACACCGCGGTCGCCGAGCAGCTCTACGCTCAGGCGCAGCGCTGGGTCGACGAGGCCGCGCCGAGCTCCGTGTGGGATCTCTACTGCGGCGTGGGCGGCTTCGCCCTGCACGTGGCCGCGCCCGGACGCCGGGTCGTGGGCGTGGAGACGAGCGCCGACGCGGTGGCGAGCGCCCGGCTGAGTGCGCGGGACGCCGGGCTGTCCGACACGACGTTCGAGGTGGGGGATGCGACCGCGTTCCTCGGCGGGAGCGCCGGCGTGACCCAGATCGCCGGTGTGGGCGAGGGCGACAACGCGAGCGCAAGCGCGGGAGGCAGCGCCGGCGTGGGCGCGAGCGAGATCGCGAGCGCGCGAGGCGGCGCCGGCCCCGGCGATACCGCTTTCCCCCGGCCGGAGCTCGTGATCGTCAACCCGCCCCGCCGCGGGATCGGGCCCGACCTCGCGGCGCGGCTCGACGCATCCGGAGCCCGCACCGTCATCTACTCGAGCTGCAACCCGGTCTCACTCGCGAAAGACCTCGCTGCCATGCCCTCGTTCGTGGTGCGTCGAGCGCGCATGCTCGACATGTTTCCGCAAACCGGGCACCTCGAGGTGATCACCCTGCTCGAGAGGCGCTGAGGTTCTCGCCAGGCGGCGTCCGACGGCGTAGCGTTTCGGCCATGACCTTCAACGACAACTCGAAACTCGATTCGGGCAAGGTCTCCAAACGCGGGCGCAACGCGGCGATCGGGGGCGGAAGCGCGGTCGTGGTGGTGGGGTTGTTCATCCTCTCCCAGGTGCTCGGCATCGACCTCATGGGGATCGCGGGCGGGGGCGGGGTCGGGGTCGGCGGCACGCAGACCGAGGAGACCCTCGACTGCCCCAGCGGGGCCGCCGCGAACGCGAGCACCGACTGCCTCATGGTGGGCGCGGCCACCTCGCTCGACGTCTACTGGGCCGACACCGCACCGGCGCTGGGCGTGGAATACAGCACCCCCGAGTTCGTGCTCTTCGACCAGGCGACGAGCACCGGATGCGGCCAGGCCTCGAGCGCCACCGGCCCGTTCTACTGCCCGCCGGATGCGACCCTCTACGTCGACACCTCGTTCTTCGACGAGCTCCGCAGCCGCTTCGGAGCGAGCGGCGGAACGCTCTCGCAGATGTACGTCGTGGCGCACGAGTGGGGGCACCACGTGCAGCAGCTCGCCGGCATCCTGGGCAGCACCGATCATTCGCTCACCGGCCCGGCCTCCGACTCGGTGCGCACCGAACTGCAAGCCGACTGCTTCGCCGGCGCCTGGACCGGCGCGGCCTCGACGATCGAAGACGAGAACGGTGTCACCTTTCTTGAACCGGTGACCAGCGAGCAGATCGCGGATGCGCTGAACGCCGCCTCGGTGATCGGCGACGACCGCATCCAGCAGCAGAGCCGGGGGCAGGTCGACCCCGAGAGCTGGACACACGGGTCGAGCGCCTCGCGGCAGCACTGGTTCGAGACGGGTCTCACCGGTGGCCCCGGTGCGTGCGACACCTTCGGCGTGCCCGCCTCCGAGCTGTGAGGTGCGCTCGATTGGCTACCGGGGCGGCGCGTGCTTAGGCTCGGGGGGTGAGCACGAACGAGCATCTTCCCCGCGGGCGGGCGAGTCTCGAGGTGCTGCGCGCCGAGGCGGCCGACGAGCTCGACACGATCGTGCACGAGCGGTTGCTGGCGGGTGAAGACCCGTGGGACTTCATGGAAGAGCTCCCCACGGTCGACGAGTTGGTGGTCTACCTGCTGCGTGCCGACAACATCAACGAGAACGGCGGTCAGCGACCCGGGTCGTCGCGCAACTATCGCGTACTGCGGCAGATCGCGCTCGATCACCCGGGGCTCACGCGCGCGGTCTGGCGTCTGATCGGCGACCAGGGCGCGTTTCCAGAAGGCACCACACCGGCGAACCTGGGCCGCACATCCGGATGATGCACGGGTCGCGGCACTGGCGAGTTCGGTGTGAATCGCCGCAAAGCTCCCTGATTCGGGGTTGAGACGGGCGGGTGTTCTCGGAAGGGTGGGGACCTCCCAACCGGAAGGAGAGCCCATGCTCACCCTCACCGAAAACGCCGGCGCCGTTGTGAAGAACCTCGCCGACCGCACACTCGCCGCCTCGGGCGACAGCGACACCACGACCGCGGCGGAGGGCGGACTGCGCATCTCGACCGCCGACAGCAGCAACTTCGAGGTCGCCGTCGCACCGCGCCCGCAGCCGACCGATCAGGTCGTCGAGTCGTCTGGGGCCCGCGTCTACCTCGAGCCAGGAGCCGCGGATGCGCTCAGCGACAAGGTGCTCGACGCCGAGGTCGACGAGAACGGATCGGTGCACTTCTCCCTCGGCGTGCAGTGATGCCACCCACCTGACCGCTCCCCACTGACGCCCCTCCCCCTGAGGGGGTCAGGGGGCGATCGGCACCGAATCGAGGGCGCGCTCGACGGCGGAGATCGAGAGTTGCACGTCGCGCGCATCCGTCGACCAATTGCTGACGGAGATGCGCAGCACGTCGCGCCCGCTCCAGCGGGATCCCGACATCCACACCTCTCCCTCGGCGATCAGGGCCTGCGTCACGGCCCGGGTGCGCTCGTCGCTGCCGAAGCTCACGCACACCTGAGTGAACACAACGTCGTTGAGAACCTCGACTCCCGGCAGCCGGCCCAGCGCCTCCGCGAGGTGGCGCGCGGTGGCGACCAGCCGCTCGACCAGATCGACCACGCCGTCTCGCCCGAGCGAGCGGAGCGCGGCCCAGACCGGCACGCCGCGCGCCCGTCGCGACAGCTCGGGCACGCGTTCGAACGGGTCGCTCACGCCGACCCCCTCGTGGACGAGGTAACTCGTCTCCATCGTGAACACCGCCCGCAGCAGATCGGCGCGACCCACGATCGCGATGCCGCAGTCATAGGGCACGTTGAGTGTCTTGTGCGCATCCGTCGCCCATGAGTCGGCGAGTTCGACGCCGTCGAGCAACGTTCCGCGGAGGGTCGGGCTCGCGGCGGCCCATAATCCGAACGCGCCGTCGACATGCACCCACGCCCCGTGACGACGGGCGATCGCGATCGACTCGCGCAAGGGATCGAACGCTCCCGAGTGCAGATCGCCGGCCTGCAGCACCACGATGCGCGGACCCCCGTGACCGCGTTCGACGCCTTCCGACGCATCCGTTTCGGCCAGCGCTGCAGCGAGCTCGTCGGCCCGCAGTCGCCCCTGCGCGTCGGCGGCCACGACCGTCGGCCTGCCCAGCCCCAGATATCGCAGGGCGATGTCGACGGATGCGTGCCGCTCCGCCCCCACGAACACCCGCACCCGGGGTGCGCCGCTCAGCCCCTCGGCGTCGACGTTCCAGCCCGCTCGGTCGAGCACCCAGCGGCGGCCGGCGGCGAGACCGACGAAGTTGGCGGTGGTTCCTCCGGTCGTGAAGCCGACTCCGGATGCGGTGGGCAGGCCGAGCAGGTCGAGCACCCACCGGCCGGCGACCTCCTCGAGTGCGGCGGTGGCGGGTGTGGCGTAGCGCAGTGCCGCATTCTGGTCCCACGCCCCGACCAGCCAGTCGGCGGCCAGCGCTGCCGGCAGGGTGCCGCCGATCACCCAGCCGAAGAACCGGCCGGAAGGCATGGCCATGAGGCCCGGTTCGGCCACCCGGGCCAATTCGTCGACCACATCGGCGGCGTCGCGCGGGGCATCGTCGAGCCGGGCTGGGAACTCGGCCTCGATCTCGTCGGCCGTGCGACGGGGCCGAACCGGTCGCGTCGGCATCGACGCGAGCCATTCGAGCGAATGCACCCGCGCCCGGTCGAGGGCCTTGCGGTAGTCGTCGTCGGCGGCGGACACGGCTCCACGCTACCCCCGCGGACGCGGCCGATGGAAGGCACCGACCCGGCGGTCAGGCGCCCGAGGTCAGCGTGAGCGACAGCCTCAACGTCAGCGCCGGAAGATCTCGACCAGCCGCTGCCACGGCGAGGACTTGCTCTGTGCGCCCGGCAGCCCGGAAAGCTCCTGCACCTGAACGTGCTCGCTCATGAGCACCGTGCCGGCTTCGGGCCGGATGTTCGATGCCCCGCCGCCGCTCAGCGAGGGTTTGCCGCGCTCGACCCAGCTGAGATAGGCGGCATACGGATCGGAAGAGTCCTGCTCCGCGACCACGGCAGGCTGGGAAGAAACGCTACGGCGGTAGTGTCTGCCCATCCTGATCCTCCTACAAGAATCGTCGCGTGTTTGGCGCGTTTTCGCACCACACGTCTCGATTCGTTACCTGTTTGTTTCATGTGTACACCTCGCAGCGAGGCGCTCCATCAGGCGGAGAGGGGCAGCAGCTCCTCGTGCTCGATCTCGTCGAAGCTCCACACGAGACCGTCTCCCCGGCACTCGATGCACAGCTCCACCAACTCGTCGACGAGGGCCTGCATCGGGTCGGCGCCCGAACCCTCGCAGCGTTCGCAGATCTCCATGTTGTTCATGTCGCCATTGTGCGCCGCACCACCGACATTGGAAGCGGCCACGCCGTGCGCACCCGTTTCGCTCAGTCGGCCCATCCGATTCGGCGAGCGCTCCGAACCTCCTTCATGGGCGAACCCGACATCTACTTCGTGCAGGTCGACGACACACGCTGGCACGTGCTCAGCCGACGGCACGCGGCACTCGGACCGATCGGCTGGGTGCGTCAGCGTCAGGTGTTCGAGGGAGGGCCGATCGGCAGCCCGCGAGCGAAACGTCTGTGGCTCTCACTCGAGGCGAGCCGCGACTGGTTCGCGGCTCAACTGCAATCCCCGTCCGGGAGAAATGCCGCGAACGGCTGACCGGGTGCGAGACTGGGCGGATGGAACCGATCGCCCCCGAATGGGAGGCGCGCGCCGAGCAGCTCTGGCAGCGCTTCGACGAGCTCGACGAGGACGCCTTCGTGGAGGCGATCGATTCCCTGACCTCGGAGTTGCCCGACGGCAGTGCGGTCGCCGCCTTCGAGCGAGCCGGGGCTCGCGATTCCACGGGACGCACCGGGGAGGCGATTCCTCTTTATCGAGCAGCACTGGCCGCCGGTGCGGATGCCGGAGCACTCGACTCGTCGCGCCGTCGGCAGGCCACCATCCAACTCGCCAGCTCGTTGCGGGCCCTGGGTCGGGCCGAAGAGAGCGTCGAACTCCTGAGTGCCGAAAAAGGGCAGCCCTCCGACGAGCTCGACGATGCCGTGGCGGGATTCCTGGCACTCGCGCTGGCGGATGCCGGGCGCGAGCGCGAGGCGGTCGCGGTGGCGCTCACGGCACTCTCGGGGCATCTCACCCGGTATCGCCGCTCTCTCTCGGCGTACGCCGCAGCTCTCGCCTGAACGGCGACCATGATCTTCGTCGCCGGCTCCTGCCAGGCGGCACACCATGAAGGACGAGGACCCCCTGAAAGCCACCAAACCCCCGAAGGCCACGAAACGCGGTCGCTTCCACCGGCCTGAACTCGAGACGCGCTGGGAACGGCTGTCCCGCAATCGCGGTGTGCAGGGGATCGCGGGCACCACCCTCCTCGCCGGCACCGCTGCGCTCGTCGTGGTGGCGCTCAGTCGTTGACCCGGTGGTCACGAGTGCGGCGCCGACCGGGCGTTGGGCTCAGAGCGACGAACCGAGCTTGAAACCCTGCTCGGTGTCGCCGGCGCGGGTGTAGGAGAAGCCGTCGGCGCCGACGGTCACAGCCAGTTCACTGGCCTCGGTGCGGGCGGTGACGGGCTGCGGGCGACCGTCGAGGTCGAGCACGAGCGAGGCTTCGGTGTACCAGCTCGCCACGACGGGGTTCCCCCACCAGTCGCGACGCTGGTTGTCGTGCACGTCCCAGGTGACGACCGGATTGTCGGGGTCGCCCGTGTAGTAGTCCTGCGTGTAGATCTCGACGCGGTGGCCGTCGGGGTCGCGGATGTAGAGGTAGAACGCGTTCGAGACACCGTGTCGGCCGGGGCCGCGCTCGATGCAGTCGGAGCGACGCAGGGCGCCGAGCTTGTCGCAGATGGCGATGATGTTGTGCTTCTCGTGCGTCGCGAAGGCGATGTGGTGCATCCGGGGTCCGTCTCCGCCGGTGAGGGCGGTGTCGTGCACCGTGTTCTTGCGCCGCAGCCACGCGGCATAGGTCACACCGTCGGAGTCTTTGATGTCTTCGGTCACCCGGAAGCCGAGGTCTTCGAGGTAGGCGCGGCCGAGCGGCACATCGGGGGTGACCTGGTTGAAGTGGTCGAGGCGCACGAGCGCGCCGGGGCCCTGCAGTTCGTAGCGCCAGGCGAGCCGCTCGACGTGCTCCACCTGGTGGAAGAACTCGTACGGGAAGCCGAGCGGATCGACGACCCGCACCGAGTCGCCGACACCCGCGACGAAGCCGTCCTGCCGCCGCTCGGTGCGGCAGCCGAGCTCGCGATAGTACGCCTCGGCGAGATCGACGTCTTCGGGGCTCCGCACCCGGAAGCTCAGCGCCGCGACCGCGGCGACCGGTCCTTGCCGCAGCACGAGGTTGTGGTGGATGAACTCCTCGAAGGTGCGCAGGCAGATGACGTTCTCGTCTTCCTCCGTCACCACGAGGCCGAGGATGTCGACGTAGAACTCGCGCGAGCGAGCGAGGTCGGTGACCACGATCTCCATGGAGGCAGAGCGCAGGATGTCAGGTGGGGTGGGAAGGCTGTCGTTCGTCATTGAACTGTCTTTCGTGAGGAGGATCGAGGTCAGTGGGCGCCGAAGCGGGGCGTGTGCACCGGGCCGAGGGTGATGTGCACGGCCTGCTGGTCGGAGTAGAAGTCGAGCGAGCGGTAACCGCCCTCGTGGCCGAGCCCGGAGGCCTTCACCCCGCCGAACGGGGTGCGGAGGTCGCGCACGTTGTGCGAGTTCAGCCACACCATGCCCGAGTCGACCGCCTGGGCGAAGAGGTGGGCGCGCTCGAGATCCGTGGTCCAGATGTATGCCGCCAGGCCGTATTTCACGCCATTGGCGAGGTGGAGGGCCTCCTCCTCGGTGTCGAACGGGGTGATCGCCACGACGGGTCCGAAGATCTCTTCCTGAAAGGTGCGAGCCGACGGCGCCACGTCGACGAACACGGTGGGCGCGACGTAGTTGCCGGTCGGCAGGTGGGCCGGTCGACCGCCGCCCGCCACCAGGCGCCCCTCGCTCTTGCCGATCTCGACGTAGCTCATCACCTTCGCGAAGTGCTCCGGATGCACGAGCGCCCCCACCTCGGTGGCAGGATCGTGCGGGTCGCCCACCACGATGTCGGCCGCGCGGGCGGCGAACCGTTCCACGAATTCGTCGTAGACGGGCCGCTCGACCAGGATGCGCGACCCGGCCGTGCACCGCTCGCCGTTCAGCGAGAACACCCCGAACAGCGTCGAGTCGATCGCGGCGTCGAGGTCGGCGTCGGCGAACACCACGGCGGGTGATTTGCCGCCGAGTTCCATCGACATGCCCTTCAGCGTGGGCGCGCAGTTGGCGAAGATGACCTGCCCGGTCGAGCTCTCGCCGGTGAACGAGATGAGCTGCACATCCGGATGCTTCACCAGAGCGTCGCCCGCCTCCTCACCGAGCCCGTTCACCAGGTTGAACACCCCGTCGGGCACCCCCGCCTCGCGGAAGATGTCGGCCCAGAGACTGGCCGAGAGGGGCGTGAACTCGGCCGGCTTCAGCACGACCGCGCATCCGGAGGCGAGCGCGGGGGCGAGCTTCCAGCTCTCGAGCATGAACGGGGTGTTCCACGGGGTGATGAGACCAGCGACGCCCTTGGGCTTGCGGTTGACGTAGTTGAGCTGCCGCCCCGGCACCTTGTAGGCGTCATCCGTCTGCGCCACGATCAGGTCGGCGAAGAAGCGGAAGTTCTCGGCAGCCCGCTGGGCCTGCCCGAGCGCCTGGGTGATCGGGAGCCCGGAGTCGAACGACTCCAGCTCGGCGAGCCGGGCATCCCGCGACTCCACGATGTCGGCGACGCGGTTCAGGATGCGCGACCGGGCACGCGGCAGCATCCGGGGCCACGGCCCGTCGTCGAAGGCGCGGCGGGCGGCAGCGACGGCGCGGTCGATGTCGGCCATCTGACCTGCGGCCGCCTGCACGTAGCTCGTGTTCGACACCGGGTCGAGCACGTCGAAGGTGGCTCCGCCGACGCTGTCGACGAATTCGCCGTCGATGAAGTGCCGGATGCGGTCGGGCAGGCCCTCGGGCACGTGCGGGATCGCGGGGCTCTGTGGGGAGGTCATGGTCGCTGTGCTCCGATGCTGGAGTCGCCGAGGCCGAATTCGCCGACGGGAGTGAGGTAGTCGGCACCCTGCTCGAGCAAGGCCCGGATCTTCGTCAGTCCCGCCTCGGTCGGCGTGATGAGGGGCGGCCGCACGTGGCCCGAACGGATGAGCCCGCGCTGCTCGAGCACCCATTTGCCGGGCGCCGGGTTGGTCTCGACGAACAACAGGTCGACGAGCGGATGCAGTCCGTAGTGGATCTCGCGCGCCCCCTCGATGTCGCCCGCCTGCCACAGCTCGTACATCCGCGCGTGGGCGGCCGGGGCGATGTTCGCGGTGGCCGAGAGGAATCCGGTGCCGCCGAGTGCGAGCAGCGGAAGGCAGAGCAGCTCGATGCCCGACCACACGATGAGGTCGCGGCCGCAGAGTTGGATCACTCGGGAGAAGTGCTCGAAGTCTTTCGTGGTCTCCTTGACGCCCACGAAGTTGTCGACGTCGCGGTAGAGGCGGGCGATCGTCTCGGGCGCGATGTCGACCGCGGTGCGCACGGGAACGTTGTAGGCGAGGATCGGCAGGTCGGGGAACTCGGCCGCGATCGTCTTGTACCAGACGTAGAGCGCCTCTTGCGTGGGCCGGGCGTAGTAGGGCGTGATGATGAGCGAGGCGTCGATGCCGGCATCCCGCGCTGCCGCCGTCAATTCGATGGTCTCGTCGAGCTTCGCACTGCCGGTGCCGGCCACCACGGGCACCCGGCCCGCCCCGGCGGCGATCACGGTCTCGATCGCGGCCAGGCGCTCGGCGTTACTCTGCGCCGCGGGCTCACCGGTCGAGCCTCCGATGGAGAGCCCGTGCGTGCCGTTGGCGAGTTGCCAGTTCACGAGGTTGGCGAGGCTCTCGTGGTCGACGGCGCCGTCGGCGGTGAAGGGAGTCATCAGAGGGGCGATCGATCCGCGGATCGACTGGGGGTTCGTTCGGAAGCTGGTCATCGCCTGGCGCTTTCGGTGTGGTGGGCGGCCTGGTAGGAGAGGAGGGCGTCGAGCGTGCCGGTGCGGTGGGCACGGGCGGCGAGTTCGATCTCGAGCGGCGGGGCGCCCGACTCGATCAGCTGCAGCAGTCGCTCGTGTTCATCGACGGACTCGCGGGCGCGGCCGGGCACGAAGCTGAAGGTCGAGTCGCGGAGCACGGCCAGACGCTTCCAGCCGCGGTGCACGAGGTCGAGCACGTGCGGGTTCGGGCAGTGCTCGAAGAGCACCGAGTGGAACGCCCGGTTCAGCTCGGTGAAGCGGCGCGGATCGAAATGGTCGAGGCAGTCGATCATCTCGGCGTTGATCTCGCGGGCGCGCCTGAGGTCGCTCGGCGTGACCAGGGGAGCCGAGAGTGCGGTGGCCGCGCCCTCCACCAGGCTCAATGTCTCCATCGTGTAGAAGTACTCGCGCTCGTCGACCATCGCCACCTGGGCGCCCACGTTGCGTTCGAAGGTCACCAGCCCCTCCGCTTCGAGGCGGCGGATGGCCTCGCGCACGGGCACCACGCTCACGTCGAGTTGCTTCGCGATCTGCCCGAGCACCAGGCGGAAGCCGGGCGTGTAGCTGCCGTCGTCGATGCGGGCCTTCACGAAGGCGTAGGCGCGCTCGGACTTGCTGCTGTCGCTCACCGCGTCTCCTCGTCGAAGCGCTTCTTCCACTCCGCGTTCATCGGGTAGAGACCGTCGACGCTCTCGCCCGCCGCGACCTGCGCGGCGATGAACGTCTCTTCGCGCTCCTGCGCGATCGCCGCGTCGACGACCTCTTGCACGAGGCGCGGCGGGATGACGAGAACACCGTCGTCGTCGCCCACGATGACGTCGCCGGGCTGCACCGCTGTGCCCCCGCAGGCGATGGTGAGGTCGGTGTCCCACGGCACGTGACGACGACCCAGAACGGCGGGATGCCCGCCCTGCGAATAGGCGGGGATCTCGAGCGCCGTCACCGCGGCCAGGTCGCGGATGCCGCCGTCGGTCACGATCCCGGCCGCGCCGAGCACCTGAGCGCGCAGCGCGAGGATGTCGCCGACCGTTCCGGTGCCCGCTTCCCCCCGGGCCTCGATCACGAGCACGTCACCCGGCCCGAGCGAGTCGAAGGCGCGTTTCTGGGCGTTGTATCCGCCGCCGTGCGACTCGAAGAGGTCTTCGCGGTTCGGGAGGAAACGGAGGGTGCGCGCGCGGCCGATCATTCGCTCTCCCGGATGCGTCGGATGCACGCCGTCGATCGTGACGCTGTCGAGCCCGCGTTTGCGCAATTGCGCGCTGAGCGTCGCCGTGCCCACCGAGGCCAGCTTCGACCGCAGTTCGGGCGTGAGCTCGAAGGGCACCGGAAGCGGTGGCAGCCCGGCCGCCTCCCGGCTGCCCCAGGCCTCGACCCGCTGCAGGTCGTCGATCTGCGGGCCGGCCCCGAAGGCGCCGGGAGCCACCGCACCCTGCACCACGTGCGTGACGAGCCGGCCGCTCGAGGGCGCACCCGGCGCATCCGGAGCGTCGACCTCGACCTCCACCGTCTGGCCGGGGATCACGACGCTCGAGCCGGCGGGCGTGCCGGTGAGGATGACGTCGCCGGGCTCGAGCGTGATGAGCTGCGAGAGGTCGGCGATCAGTTGTTCGAAGGGAAAGACGAGGCCGGCCGTCGTGTCGTCTTGCACGAGTGCCCCGTCGACCCAGGTGCGGATGCGCAACGCGGCCGGATCGACAGAGCGCGCGTCGATGAGGTCGGGCCCGAGCGGGGTGAAGCCGTCGCCGCCCTTCGAGCGGAGATTCGACCCCTTGTCGGCCGATCGCAGGTCGTAGACGCCGAAGTCGTTCGCCGCGGTGACCGACGCCACGTGCGCCCAGGCATCCTCTCGGGCGACATTCTTGGCGGGCTCCCCGATCACCAGGGCGACCTCGCCCTCGAAAGCCAGCAGTTCGGTGCCCGCGGGCCGTTCGATCACGCCGCCACTGGCTGCCACCGAGGTGCTCGGCTTGAGGAAGTAGGAAGGCTGCGCGGGCATGCGGCCTCGCTGGGCGATGCGGCTCGGGTAATTGAGGTGAACTGCGATGATCTTGCCCGGACGACGGTCGTTGTCGGTCATGCCAGGATCGTATATCTTTTGATACACGCTGGCCAGGGTCACTGTGTGATGGGCACCATGTTGCCTGCGAAGAACTCGGCCAGCTCGGTCGTGGCGGTGAGCGGAAGCACGTGCGCGACGTACTGGTCGGGTCGCACCACGACGACGCATCCGTCGTGCTGGTCGATCCCCCGCTGCTGCCGGATGTCGTCTCCGGGAGCGGTCGCGTAGACCTTCTCGTAGTCGATCAGCCCGAACGGCCCGGTGCGAGGCAGGAAGATCGGCGGCACGGCGCTGATGTCGACCTCGATGTGCGCCTGCGGGTAGACGACCTTGACGTCGAACACACTGTCACGGTCGGCGCCCGTCGGCGTGAACGTCATGACGGGCGACTGCGACGAGGTGCCGAGCCACTCCGCCCACATGTCGAAGGCCCGGTCGCCCTCCGGTGTCGCCACCGCGGCTCCCGGAAAGGCGTAAAGACGCCAGCGGCCGTCGGCGCGCGCGTGGTGACCGAGGTGCACGGGATTGCCGTCGGCCACCCGCACGACGGGCGCCGACTTGAAACGCTTGCCGATCGGGAAGCCCGTGGCGAGCCACTGGTGCGTCGCATCACCGATCAGCATCGAGGGCGGGTATTCGGTCATGAAGCCGGCCGGGAACTCGGCGGTGCTCACGTAGAACCGGCCCAACTCCTTCGGGTCGGCGAACTCCTCGGGCTTCTTGGCCATGAGGGTCGACCACTCCTTGTCGAAATCGATCAGGTTCTGCGCGATCACCTGGCGCTCGGCGGAATAGGTGTGGAGCAGGCTTTCGGGGCTGCGCCCGGTGAGCACAGACGCGAGCTTCCAGCCGAGGTTGAAGCCATCTTGCATCGAGACGTTCATGCCCTGGCCGGCCTTGGCGCTGTGGGTGTGGCAGGCATCGCCGGCGATGAAGACGCGGGGAATGCGATCGGGCTGCCCGTCGGACACATCGTCGAACTTGTCGGTGAGACGGTGGCCCACTTCGTAGACGCTGTACCAGGCGACATCCTTCACGTCGAGTGTGTAGGGATGCAGGATGCGGTTCGCCCGGGCGATCGCGGCCTCGACGGTGGTGGTGCGCACGGCGCCGTTGTCGTCGGCCGCCACCTCGCCGAGGTCGACGTACATGCGGAACAGATGGCCGCCCTCCCTCGGGATGAGGAGGATGCTGCCGGCCTGCGACTGGATGGCGCACTTGGTGCGGATGTCGGGGAAGTCGGTGACGGCGAGCGCATCCATCACCGACCAGGCGTGCGCAGCCGACTGGCCGACGAGCTGCCGGCCGATCGCCTCGCGCACACCGCTGCGCGCGCCGTCGCAGCCCACGACGTATTTCGCGCGCACCGTGCGCTCGTGGCCCTCGCGCTCGCCCGCAGTCGCCCGCAGAGCGACGGTGATGGGGAACTCGCCGCCGGCGCCGTCGGCACGCGCCGCGCCGTCGGCACGCGCGGCACTGTCGGCCACCTCGAGGCCGACGAACTCGAGACCGTAGTCGGGCGTCATCCGCGTCGGCGACGAGGCCATCACCTCGGCGAAGTAGTCGAGCACGCGCGCCTGATTCACGATGAGGTGCGGGAACTCGCTCACTCCCGTCGCGTCGTCGACGGGCCGGTCGCTGCGCACGATCTTCGACGGATCGGCGGCATCCGGAGTCCAGAAACTCATCTCGGTGATGCGGTAGGCCTCGTCGATGATGCGGCCCGCGAAACCGAAGGCCTGGAAGGTCTCGACGCTGCGCGCCTGGATGCCATCGGCCTGGCCGATGGCGAGCCGCCCCGGCCGGCGCTCCACCAGGCGGGTGGTGATCTCGGGGAACTGGGAGAGCTGCGCCGCGAGGATCATGCCGGCGGGGCCGGCTCCCACGATCAGCACGTCGACCTCGTCGGGGAGTTCGGCTGGGCGATCGACCCCGGTGCCGGCGGCGGGGCTCACCCGCGGATCGCCCGACACGTAGCCGTGGTGGTGGAACTGCATGAACTGCCTCGCATGTCATCGTCGACGTGTGTTCCATTATCGACTGCATCAGGCGCCCTCCGGGCCTAGCCCTACGGCCCGAAACGGGCGTACAGTCTCGCCATGGTCACCGACGACCCCGTGCTGACGAACCCCGAGCATTACCGCACGCTCTGGGAGAACGAGTTCGTGCGCGTGCTCGAATACCGCGACGAGGCCGGCGACAAGACCACGCCGCACGAGCATCCGAACACGGTGATGGTGACACTCAGCGACTTCGCACGCACACTCTCCGCAGGAGGACGCGTCTTCGATACCGAACTCGCGGCGGGTGAGGCCGTCTGGCTGCCTGCGCAAAGGCACTCCGGCGAGAACACGGGCAGCACTCCGACGCACACGATCCTCGTCGAGCTGAAGGGCGCGGCGGCAGGCGATCCCGGGGGCGGAAGCCTCGGGCCCTCGACCTGAGCCGCGACCGGCCTTCACCCCACCGCCGAGCGGGGATACAGTCGGAAGGGTGAGCGACGCGCAGCACGACCACGACGAAGGCGACGGCGACCTCTCTTCCCGACTCGGCCTCGGGCTCGCCGCGATCGGCCGGCCGGCCTACATCACGGTGGGCCGCGACGGCGACCTCGGTGCGGGCAGCGAGCGGTCCATCGAGGCGATGCGCGACCGTGCGCACGGGCTGCTCGAGGCGGCCTGGTGGCTGGGCATCCGCTACATCGACGTCGCACGCTCGTACGGCCTGGCCGAGCAGTTCCTGGGGTCGTGGCTCGCCACGAATCCGGCGCGCCGCGACGAGCTCACCATCGGCTCGAAATGGGGCTACGACTACGTCGGCGAATGGCGGATGGATGCGCCCACACAGGAGCGCAAGGAACACAGCCTGGCCATGTTCGAGCGGCAGTGGCCCGAGACCCAGGAGGCGCTCGGCACCGATCCCGACGTCTACTTCGTGCACTCGCTCACGGCCGACAGCCCCGTGCTCACTGACGAGGCGCTTCTCGACCGGCTGCGCACGCTCGCCGAGAGCGGCGTGCGGGTGGGGTTCTCCACGAGCGGCCCCGAACAGGGCGCCGTGATCGATGCGGCGTTGGCGTTGCCCGACTCGCCGTTCACGGCGGTGGAATGCACCTGGAACCTGCTCGAGCAGTCGGCCGCCCCCGCACTCGAACGCGCGAACGAAGCCCGCTGGCTCGTGGTGGTGAAGGAGGTGCTGGCCAACGGCCGACTGAGCGCAGAGGGCGGCGGCGAACCGGATGCGTCAGCGCTGGCCGCGCGCGACGAGCAGCCGCTCGAGGGGCTCGCCATCGGCGCCGCGGTGGCGCATCCGTGGGCCGACATCGTGTTGAGCGGAGCCGTGACCCGCAAGCAGTTGCGGGTGAACCTCGAGGCCAAGGCCCCGGCCGTCTCGGAGGAACGACTCGAGGCCCTCGCCGAACCGCCCGAGCAGTACTGGGCGGAGCGCGCCGCGCGCCCCTGGGCCTGAGCCCGGGAGATCAGCGCAGGGTCGCGACGTCGATCACGAAGCGGTAGCGCACATCCGAGGTGAGCACGCGCTCGTAAGCCTCGTTGATGGAGTCGGCCGCGATGAGCTCGGTGTCGGGAGCGATGCCGTGCTCGGCGCAGAAGTCGAGCATCTCCTGGGTCTCACGGATGCCGCCGATGCTCGATCCGGCGAAGGAGCGACGGTTGCCGAACAGCGTGAAGACGTGGATCGGCAGCGCCTCGGGCGGAGCACCGACGTTCACCAGGGTGCCGTCGAGCGCGAGCAGGGAGAGGTAGGCGTCGATGTCGATGACCGCGCTCACGGTATTGATGATGAGGTCGAACTCGTTCGCGAGCGAGGCGAACGTGGCCGGGTCGCTCGTGGCGAAGTAGCGGTGGGCACCGAGGCGGAGGCCGTCGTCTTTCTTGCTGAGCGTCTGCGACAGCACGGTGACTTCGGCACCCATCGCGTGCGCGATCTTCACCGCCATGTGGCCGAGGCCGCCGAGACCCACGACGGCGACCTTCTTGCCGGGGCCGGCGTTCCAGTGGGCGAGGGGTGAGTAGGTGGTGATGCCGGCGCAGAGCAGCGGCGCGGCGGCTTCGAAGGGGATGTTCTCGGGCACGCGCAGCACGAAGTGCTCGTCGACCACGACGTGGGTGGAGTAGCCGCCCTGCGTGATGGTGCCGTCTCGGTCGACGGAGCCGTAGGTTCCGGTGTTGCCCTTCAGGCAGTACTGCTCCTCGCCGGCGAGGCAGTTCGCGCACTCGCGGCAGGAGTTCACCATGCAGCCCACACCCACGCGGTCGCCGACCTGATGGGCGGTGACGTCGGAGCCCACCTCGGTCACGAAGCCCACGATCTCGTGGCCGACGGTCAGCGGGTATTGCTGCGGCCCCCAGTCACCGCGCACGGTGTGGATGTCGGAGTGGCAGATTCCGGCGTAGGCGATCTCGATCAACACGTCCTTCGGGCCGAGGTCACGGCGCTGGACGGTGGTGCGGACGAGGGGTTCGGTGGCGGACGGGGCGGCGTAAGCGTTCACGGTAAGCATTGCTGTCCATTCAACCCTGTCCGGCTGGGTGCAGCGACACGGGGAGCGGCACCCGGCGTCGTTTCGGGAGGAGCTGAGCGCAGGCGGTACGACGGCCTGGCTCAGCGGCCGACCCCGCGACCTTCGAGCGCCTCGGCCGCTGGGGTGCCGCCCGCGAGCGCAGCGAGCAGTGCGATGGCCGCGTCGACGTCGGTCTGGGCGCGCGAACCCGAGCCTCGGCCCTCATCCGCATCGCCATCCGGACCCGGCTTCTCACCGCGCGTTGCACCCGCACCCGCACCCGCAGCGGCCTCCAGTGCCGCATCGATCTGCTGGTACAGCTGCTCCTCGATCGCGCGCACCGCGGTCTCGGCCGCTCGACCCGCCGGCGTGAGCGACAGCGTGACCCGGCGCCGATCATCCGGAGCCACCTCCCGCGAAACCAGCCCGGCATCCACCAACCGATCGATCAGCCGGCTCGGATTGGTGCCGTTCTCGCAGATCAGCAGCCGGCCCACGTGCTGCAGACTCAGCGGTCCGAACTCCGCAACGACGCGGATGGCCTCGGCTTGCGACGGCGTCAGCCCGAGCGGGCGGAGAGCCGAGGCGAGCTGCCGATCGCCTTCACGCTGCAGAGCGAGCACGAGATAGCGGATCTGCTCGGCCCGCCTCATCCGCGTGCCTTGCCCGCACCGACCGCGCGCACCGCATCCGCGGCGCCCGGATCGTGGGCCGCGGCCACGATGAGCCCCGGCAGCCGTCGCGTCAACTCGTTCACGGCGCTAGTCGATTCGCGCAGGCGCGCACGGTTGCCGACCCCGGGAAGGTGGCCGCTCTCGAGGCTGTGCACGTCGTAGCTCAGATCGCCGACGAGGAGGATGGGCGCGGAGCCTGCCCGCCGCACGAGCAGCGAGAGCGAACCGGGGGTGTGTCCCGGAGTCGGAAGGAGCACGAGACTGCCGTCGCCGAAGAGATCGTGGGCGCGGGCGAACGGCCGCACGGATTCGTCGGCGGGCTCCCAGCTCACCGTCTCCCAATTCAGGCCCTCGAGTCGGATGTGCGACTCGAGCAGTCCGGCCGCTTCGGGAAGCGGTCGATCGAGTGTCGCCCACTCCGCCGGGTCGACGAGGATGCGGGGGCGGTGCGCCCCGGGGTCGGTGACCTCGCCCACCCGTGCGAGCTCGCCCAGTCCGCCGATGTGGTCTTGGTGCAGATGGGACAGCACAGCCACGTCGACGTCGGACATCGCGAGCCCGATGCGCTCGAGCCCCGCCGTCAAGGTCTGGTCGGCGTCGATCGCGAAGCGTGCGAGGCGCCGGTAGAGGAGGCCGGTCGGGCCCGCTGGGAAGTAGGCGGGATCGGTCACCGAGGCGCGATCTTGACCGGTGTCGAAGAGCACCACTCCGCGGTCGTGCTCGATGACGTAGACGTTGATGGGCCGTGGCGCGGTCCACCGCCGAGAAGTCATCAGCCACCAGGCCATCGGAGCGCGGCTCGCCGCCGCGTGCTCGGGCCGGATCTCGACCTGCCCGGTGCTGAACACCTCGATCCTGCGAATCGGACTCACGGGCATCCTCCCTTGTATTCCACGTCATCATATGACACGACATACAATCGCTACAAGCTATCTCGCGATGCGGTGGGCGACTCAGTCGAAGGCGCCTCGGAACTTCGTGGCGCGGCGGCGCATGTCGTCGAGCACCAGCGCCCGGATGCCGTCGGGCAGCGCCGCGACCTGCCACTGCTTCTCGCGCGTCAGGCGCTGGAGGTCGTCGGGGTGAGCGATGCGGATGCTCCGGAGCGCGTAGAAGGCACCACCGAGTTCGTGGTCGGCCATGTGCGCCGTGGCGACCGCATGCCCGGCGGCACGGGCCGCCTCCGCAGCGGCGCCCGACGCCTCGCGCGCGGCGGCGTGGGCGCCGTACGCGTGCTCGCGAGCCGTGGTCATCGACACTTCGCCGGCAGCCCAAGCGCGTGCCGTCGCGATCGCCGACGCGGGGCGCGCATCGTGAGGGCGTTCCCGCTCGAAGAGCGGAAGCACCCGTTCGGCACAGTCCGCGGCCCACAGCGCCAGCAGCCGGTGCGTCTCGTCGTCGAGCAGTCCGCCGCGCCGCCGGCTCACGAATCGCGGGTCGCGACTGCCGCTGTAGCTCGCCGGGTTCACCATGCCCACACCCTACGACCCTGGAGATTCCTGAACGGGGGTAGCCGATTTCGGCGACCGGAGCAGACTGGAAAAGTACCGCGAAAAGCGGTTTCGACACAGGAGGAACCTCACATGGGTGCAGACGACAAGATCAAGAACGCCGCCGAAGACCTGGGCGGCAAGGCGAAGGAAGCCTTCGGCAAAGCCACGGGCGATGACTCCAAAGTCGCCGAGGGCAAAGCCGACCAGGCCAAGGCCGACGCCAAGAAGGCCGGCGAGAACGTCAAAGACGCGTTCAAGCACTGAGTCGGACCAGTGCCGGTCGAATTGCCGGCCAGGTGAGGGGCGTCGCGCGCGAAGCGTGATGCCCCTCACGTCTGCCCGGGCCGAACGCGTCCATCCGTGAGTGCGTGGCAGGCTGGCCGCATGGCCACCCGATTGCTCGTGCTCGCCGACACCCACGTGCCCAAGCGCGCCCGGCGTCTGCCCGACGCGGTCTGGGCCGCGGTCGACGAGGCGGATGTCGTGCTGCACGCCGGTGACTGGGTCGACGTGGCGACCCTCGATGCCCTCGAGGCACGCGCCGCCGGCTCGTCGGCGTCGTCGGCAACAACGACGGACCGGAGCTGCGAGCCCGCCTGCCCGAGGTGGCGCGGCTGGAGATCGAGGGGCTCCGTTTCGCGGTGATCCACGAGACCGGCCCTACGAGCGGTCGTGAGACACGAGCCGACGCCGCGTTCCCGGATGTCGACGTGCTCGTCTTCGGCCACAGCCACATCCCCTGGGATTCGACGACCCCCAAGGGCCTGAGACTCCTCAACCCGGGCTCGCCCACCGATCGTCGGAGGCAGCCCCGCTGCACCTTCCTCACCCTCACTGTCGAAGCCGGCGCACTGCGCGACCTCACCTTCGTCGACCCCGCCGACTCCTGCGCGACGGCGGGTCAGGAGGTCAGAGCTTCGGCAATTTCGCGAGAGCCGCGTCGGCGTTCGACGCGCTGACGCCGAGCCTCTGCACGAGCAGTTCGCGCGCCGGGCCCTGGTCGCCTTGCTTCAACGACTGGTATGCGGCATCCGCTTCGCCACCCAGGTCGGACGTGGGTTTCTTCGTGACGCCGAGCTGGTCGGCGAGCTCTTGTGCGGTGGCGACGCCGTAGGCGTCTCTGATCGCGGCGGGAAGGCGGTAGCCGCCCAACTGTCCGAGGTCCATGAGAATCCCTTCACTCTCGATTCGATGCCCTCACCGTACGGCGGGGTTCCTCGAGCGCCAGCGGGCTCGACAACCCTCCGATGGTGCGGTATGGGCACCACGGATGCGGCTCGCGGATGCTGTCAACCCCCTACGAGCGGATGTCGCGGCGCCCGGGCCCGGCGCGCTCGACCCTGATCGCCCGGCCCGGCATCTCGTGGCTACCGGTCGCACTGATGCGACATCCGCGTCAAGCCGGTGTGCAGAGTGGGGCGCGGGGCCAAGGTGGGAGCATGAAGCCCAGTCGCGCACGACTCACGGGCCTGCTGGTCGTGCTCGTTCTCGACCTGGCCGGCGTGACGACGATCGGCATCATCGCGCTGACGGTCATGAGCGGGGCGACGGATGCGACCCAGCGCGTCGACGGGGTCATGGTCGCGGCCTGCGCCGGGGTCGGGGCAGGCGCCTGGTTGCTTGCCGTCGTGGCGGTTGCCGCCGCCTCGGCGGGCGTCAGACCGCGAGCCGCCCGGCGGTGGGTGTGGGTGGGACTCGTGCTCAACACGATCGGCTCGGTCGTGGTCGCCATCACGGCCGCCGTCGTGGTCGGGCCGGGGGTCGGCGACGGCCTCGACACCGTCTCGGCCGGGCTGGTGGTGGCTCTGACGCTCGGCGTCTTCGGTGCCGTCGTCAGCCTGGCCTACCTGCTGCTGCTCCGCACCCGATCCGAAGCCTGACCGGCATCCGATGGTCGGCGGCCCTGCACGCCGCGTCAGGGCGACTTGCTGCCGATGCCCTGTCAACCCGGTGCGCGTACGCGCTCGGCGGCCGATGCTGGGACGATGACACGTCTCGTTGCGCCTGAGGTCGTCGTGCACACCGGCCCCGCGCACGGCCGCACCGATGTTCCGTTCGTGATCATCCCGGGGCTCGGGATGTCGCACCGCTACAGCGCGCGTCTGCACAACACCCTGGCCCGCACGTCGACCGTGCACTCCCTCGACCTCTCCGGTTTCGGCGGGGTGCCGAAACCGGCTGCTTCACGGCTGACCGTGCCCGACTACGCCGAGGCCATCGCGCGGGCGCTCGACGACCGCGAGGTGCGGCGGGCGGTGATCATCGGGCACTCGATGGGTGCGCAGTTCGCCGTGGAGCTGTCGCGCATCCGGCCCTCACTCCCGGAGCGGGTCGTGCTGGCCGCGCCGGTCGTCGACCCGCGCCGGCGCACGGCCCGGCACCAGACCCTCGATCTGCTGCACGACCTGTTTCTCGAACCGGCCCCGACCGTGGGCCTCGTCACCGGCGACTACGTGCGCACCGGCCCCCGCTGGTTCTTCACCGAACTGCGCTCGATGCTCGAGTACCGGATCGTCGACGAGGTCGGCGCGGTGACCTGCCCGGTTCTCGTCGTGCGCGGCGAGCACGATCCCATCGCCCGCCGCGCCTTCTGCGAAGAACTGGCAGCCCGTGCCGTCGACGGCGAGCTGGCGGAGATCGCGGGAGCCGCGCACGTGCTCCAGCACACCGATCCCGAGCGCTTCGCCCGGATCGTGAGAGCGTTCGCCGATATCGACATGCAGGGCTTGCCTCGATGACCTGGCGGTGGCAGGACCGGGCCGCGTGGTGGGTCAAGGACTACCTGATGGCGGCGGGGCTCCTGGTCACCGGAATCACCTCGCGAACCGACCCTCGCGTCTACCGCTCCGGCACCGGGCGACCGTGCATCGTCATCCCCGGAGTGTACGAGACCTGGCACTTCATGCAACCGCTCATCGAAGCGCTGCACGACCGGGGGCATCCGGTCTTCGTCGTCTCCGACCTGCGCAACAACAGCCGCCCGGTGCTCGAGGGCGCCGAGGTCGTGGCCCGCTTCGTGGCCGACCGGGGCTTGGAGGACGTGTTCATCGCCGCCCACAGCAAGGGCGGGCTGATCGGCAAGTACGCGATGCTGAAACTCGATCCGGATCGTCGTCTGGTGCGGATGGTGGCGATCGCCACACCGTTCTCGGGCAGCCGCTACGCCGACTGGGCGCCGAATCGCACCCTCCGGGCGTTCCGGGCGAGCGATCCGATCACGTCGATGCTCGCCACCGAAGATCTCGTGAACGATCGCATCACCTCGGTGTTCGGCGAGTTCGACCCCATCATCCCGGAGAGCAGCGTGCTGCCGGGCGCCCACAACGTCGGGCTGCCCACCGGCGGCCATTTCACGATCCTCCGCCACCCGCGCACGCTCGAGATCGTGGTCGACGAAGCCGGCGCGGAGGCGGCATGAAGATCGTCGTCGTCGGGGCATCCGGCAATCTGGGAACGGCGCTGCTGCGCCGGGCGCTCCGCGATCAGGATGCCGCGCACCAGACCCCGAGCGAACTCGAACTCGTGGGCGTCTCCCGTCGTGCCCCGCTCGCGGCCGAGCCCTACTCGTCGGCCCACTGGCACGAGATCGACATCTCCCGGGCTGCCGCCGCCGACCGTCTGCGGAGCGTGTTCACCGGGGCCGACGCCGTGGTGCACCTCGGCTGGGCTCTGCAACCGAACCGTCACGAGGCGACGATGGCGAGCACGAACGTTCGCGGCACCCGCGCCGTGCTCGACGCCGTCGCGGCGGCCGACGTGCCCCAGGTGCTCGTGGCGTCGTCGGTCGGCGCCTACAGTTTCGGGCCCAAGCACACGCGGGTGTCGGAGGACTGGCCGACCGGGGGCGTGCAGAGCTCGCACTACGCTCGGCACAAGGCCATCAACGAGCGGGCGATGGATGCGTTCGAGCGTGCGCATCCGGGGGTCGTCGTGACCCGCATCCGGCCCGGGCTCGTCTTTCAGCCCGACGCGGCCCGCGAGATCGCCCGCCTGTTCGCGGGCCCGCTGGTTCCGGTTCCGCTCCTCGGCCTGTTGCGCCGCCTGCCGGCGCTGCCGCTTCCCACCTCGCTCGTGTCGCAGGCGGTGCACGCCGACGACGTCGCCGACGCGTTCTGGCGGGCGATCGATCGCCGGGCGGGCGGGGCGTTCAACATCGCGGCCGAGCCGGTTCTGGGCCCGGCCGAGGTCGCGGAGGCACTCGGGGTGCCTCGCGCAGTGCCGCTGCGGCGCCAGGTGCTGAGGGCGTTGGTCGACGTGAGTTGGCGACTGCATCTGCAGGCCACCGATCCGGGATGGATCGACCTGGCGACATCCGTTCCCGTCCTGTCGACCGACAGGGCTCGCGCCGTGCTCGGCTGGGAGCCGACGGTGTCGTCGACGGAGGCGTTGCGCCAGCTCGTCGACGCGTTCGCAGCCGATCGTGGCCACCGCCCGTCGGCGTCGCTCCGCGGGTGACTACGACGAGAACGCTCGGCCGAGTTGGCGGCGAGAGGTGATCGACAGTTTTCTGAAGACCTTGCCGAGGTGGTATTCGACCGTGGAGGTGGTGAGGAACATCCGGGCCGCGATCTCCGCGTTCGTGGCTCCCCCGGAGGCGAGCCGGGCGACCTGCGCCTCCTGAGCGGTCAGCCCGAAGTCCGCTCGACCGTCCACTGCCGCGATCGGTCGTTGGCCGGCGGCGAGGAGCTCGTTCCGCGCTCGTCCGGCGAACGCCGTCGCCCCCATCGCCTCGAACATCTGCCAGGCGGTGGACAGGTGCACCTGGGCGTCGCTCCGGCGTCTCCTCCGTCGGAGCCACTCGCCGTACAGGAGGTGGGAGCGCGCCAACTCGGTGCGCACCGAGGTCGGGAGAAGTCGGTCGATGGCCTCCTCGAAGAGGGCAGCCGCCTCGGAGTCGTCGGCCAGGATCGCCGTCGACCGGGCCAGCATCCCCATCGCCCACGGCGTTCCGCTGGCCCGTGCTCGGTCGCTGAGCCGTCGGAGAGCCGCCTCGGCCATCTCGACCTGCCCCGTGCGTGCGGCCGCCTCGACGAGCTCCGGAAGAATGCGGTTGCCGAACCCCGGAGGATCCCGGTCGTAGATCTCCCGGGCCGAGGTGAGCGCCTCGCCGTAGTTGCCGAGCCCCATCTCCAGCACGGTCAGGCCGAACCACGAGAAGACCTCCAGGATCTCGGCGCCCTGCTGTCTCCCCCAGCTCGCTGTCGACTCCGCCATCTCGCGGCTCTCGCGCTCCCTCCCCTGCCACGCTCTGACCTCGAGCAGAACACCCGTGGTCGCCGGCGGCGGAACGCCGATGAGCGCGGAGATCTCGGCCGCCTCGAAGTAGCTCTGTTCCGCGTCGTCGATCGCGCCGGTCCAGCATTGACCGACACAGCGGCCGGCCAGGATGACCCGGAGCGCTCCGAGCACGCCGTGTTCGCGTGCGACGGCGAGCGCGCGTTCGAACATCGCGGCACGGCCTTCGTCGTCCCAGACGTCGTCGGCGGCGAACCAGCCCAGGATGATGGTCGAGAGCGCTCCGACCCCCACCCGCTCGTCTGCGAACAAAGCCCGCACCGACCGCTGCAGCAACGGCACCGCCGGTTCGTACCCGATGGCCAATCGCGTGGCCAGTCCGTGCAGCAGCAGGTCGCGCCCTGAAGCCGCGGGGCCCGTTGGGAAGGGGTGGGCGAGCGTGGCACGGGCGATGTCGGTCGGGGTCATCCCGACCGTGTGGTCGCGGGCGACCAGGGCCGCCTGGAGGGCGTCGAAGAGCATGTCCCTGGCGGTCGCATGATCGTCGGGGTCGAGCGATGCCACCGCACCCAGGAGGATAGCGGGAACGTCTTTGTGACGGGAGAAGAAGACCGCTATCGAGGCACGCAGGCGTTCGACGTCGACGTGCCGTCCGTCCGCATCCAGTGCCGGAGCCGCCCTGTCCAGCAGGGCTTCCGCCAGGATGCCGTCTCCGGACGCCAGGTAAGCCCGAGCGGATGCGAACAAGCGCAGGCTGCGATCGCGCGCCGCCGGGGACAGGTCGGCGGCACGACCGAGGAACCGGGCCTGGGCGACTTGACCACCGCGTCGCTCCGCGCGCTCGGCCGAGCGTTCGAGGTCGGCGGCCACTTCTTCATCCGGAGCGGTGGTGGCGGCGGCCCGATGCCACGCCGCCAGATCGGGGTCGCCGTCGTGCTCGGCGATGGTCGCCAACGCGGTGTGCGCGAGGCGGCGTTGCTGCGGCTCGGCTGCCGCATACACGGCCGACCGGATGAGCGGATGGCGGAACGCCACCGTGTCGGAGAGGGAGAGGAGGTCGAGCTGTTCTGCAGCGTCGACCGCTTCGCCCGGCAATCCGAGGAGCGCTGCAGCGCCCCAGAACACCGACACGTCGTCGGTCGACATCGCCGAGGCGAGCAGCAGCAGCGACCGCGTCTCCACCGGCAGGGTCTCCCATTGACGCAGGAAGTGGGCGTTCAGACCTCCACCGGCCGGCAGTTGCGGGGGGAGCGGCAGCCGGCCCGCCAGCTGATCGCTCGTGAGTCGATCCACGAGTTCAAGCATCGCGAGCGGGTTCCCGTCGGTCTCCGCGACGATCCGGGCGGCCACCAGGGGGCTGGGTGCGGCGCACCGGGCGGTGGAGATCAAGAGCGACGACGCGTCGTGGTCGAGGCCCGCGAGGTGGCGGGTCGGCAGTCCGCTCAACGCCCCCAGCGAATCCTGGTTCTCCCGACCCGCGAAGACGAAACCCAAGGCGTCGGCGTAGGCGCGGCGGGCGACGAAACCGAGAACGTCGAGGGACTCCTGGTCGAGCCACTGGGCGTCGTCGATGACGCAGACGAGCGGCGTGCGCTCCGCCTCCCGGGCCAGGAGGCCCAACGCCGCGAGCCCGATGAGGAACCGCGGCGGTGGATTGTGGTCCAGCACGCCGAACGTGGTGAGCAGGGCGTCGCGTTGCGGGGCCGGCAACCGCGCGAAGTCGTCGTGGAGGGGCGCGAGGAGGCGATGGAGCCCCGCGAACCCGAGGCGGAGCTCCGACTCGATGCCCACGAGCCGAGTCACCCGGATGCGCGAGGAATGGGTGTCGAGATGCTGCAGCAGCCGCGTCTTGCCGACCCCGGGTTCACCGAGGAAGACCACCGACCCGCTGTACCCTCGCGTGACCAGATCGGTCAGTTCGTCGAGCACGCGACATTCCGCCACACGGCCGACGAACGGCCCTTGGGGAATCTCGGACATCTGCTCACCGATTCCGTCTCGGGTGACGGTCAATTGCCTCACGGTAACCGGGCGGACAGAGGCGGCGCAACCCCGTTCCGGTTGCGGGAGACTGGGGTCTTTCCTGGATCCGGCAGGTGCCTCGAGATGGTCCGATTGCAGCACAGGCCGACTCGACGAGGAGCTGACTCCGATGCATCTGCTGGAGGAATACCCGGTGCGGCACATCCGCACCGGTCCGCTCGACGTCGCGTATTTCGACGTCGGGCCGGAAGAAGGCGATCCGGTCATCCTGTTGCACGGGTTCCCTTACGACCCCCACAGTTTCAGCGCCGTGACAGAACTCCTCGCCGACGACCGCCGCAGGATCATCGTTCCGTACCTGCGCGGCCACGGACAGACGATGAGTCTCGACGCCGCCGGTCGATCCGGCGAACAGGCAGCGCTCGGGGCCGATGTCATCGAGCTGATGGATGCGCTCGGCATCGGCAGCGCCGTTCTCGCCGGCTTCGACTGGGGCGGCCGAGCCGCCTGCGTCGCGGCGGCGCTCTGGCCCGAGCGCTGCGCGGGGATCGTCTCGGTGACCGGCTATCTCATCCAAGACATCGCGGCCGCGTCGAAGCCGCTGGCGCCCGCGACGGAAGCCGGATTGTGGTATTTCTTCTACTTCGCCACCGAGCGCGGCCGCGCCGGTCTCGACATCGGTCGCCGGGAGATCGCCCGCGTCATCTGGGCCCGCAACTCGCCCGAGTGGCCCTTCACCGACGCCGACCTCCAGCAGGCCGCGGCGGCCTTCGACAACCCCGACTACGTCGAGGTCGTCATCCACTCCTACCGGCACCGACTCGGTCTGGCGCCCGGCCACCAGCGATACGTCGAGCTCGAGCGGAGGCTCGCTGCCGCCCCGACCATCGACGTGCCCGCCGTGACCCTGGACGGCGGCGCCGACGGGAACTTCCCCGCCACCGACGGTGTCGGTTACTCCCGGCACTTCGTGGGCGAGCATCGGCATCACGTGATCCCGGGGGTCGGGCACAACCTTCCGCAGGAGAACCCCGAGGCGTTCGCGGCCGCGATCGGCGAGGTGGAACAGCTCGCGAGAGCAGCGCGGCGATGACCGCCCTGGTTGGGCGAACGCGCACCTTGCCGCGCATCCCACTCAACACGCTCGCCATCAGCTTCGGGATCGCCGGCCTCGCGACGCTGTGGTCCACCGCGACCGCTGCGCTCGAGTTGCCCGTGATCATCCCGGTCGTGTTGTGGTGCGGCGCCGGTGTGGCGTGGGTCTGGACCATCGTGGCGCACCTGACGCGGGGCGCCCACAGCTCGGACACCCTTCGCTCGCAACTCGAGCATCCGGCTCAGGGCCCGATCGCGGCCATCGTGCCCGCCGTGGGGATGCTGCTGGGGGCTCAGCTCCACCTGATCTGGCCGGTCGGGGGCACCATGCTCGCCCTGGCCTCCCTGATCGTGGCCACCCTCTTCGCGGGGTGGCTGCTCGCCTTCTGGCACAAGGGCCGCCTGAACCCTGAGGCGTTCCACGGCGCCTACCTTCTGCCGACCGTCGCCTCACCCTTGATCGCATCCACCGTCTCGGCCCGACTCGATCTACCGCTCCTCGCGATGGGCGCCTTCGCCGTGGGCATCTTCTTCTGGGTGGTGCTGGTGACCGTGCTGCTCTCGCGGCTGGCCTTCTTTCCGCCCCTGCCCGATCCGCTCACCCCGACGCTGGCCATCCTGCTCGCCCCGCCCGCGGTCGCCGGGATCGCCTGGTTCGCCATGAACGGGGTGCATCCTGACGCGTTCTCCGCCGGCATGCTCGGTCTGCTCGTGCTGATGGCCGTGATGCAGCTGTTCCTCATCGGCACGTATCGACGGCTGCCCTTCTCGCTGGGGTTCTGGTCGTTCACCTTCCCGGTCGCCTCCGCGACCTCCTACGGCATCGACTGGCTCACGATCGAGACGTTCGACGGCTGGCAGCTCGTGGCGATCCTCATCGCCGCCGGCGCGACCGCACTGATCGCCGCCATCGGCCTGCGCTCGATCGTGCTGGTGAGCACCGTTCGCCGCGGCGTGCGCCGAGCCGAGCAAGCTCTCCGGCGCGCAGACGACGCCGTCGCGCTCCGATTACACAGCCGATGACGAGACAACCACGAGGAGAACAGGAAGATCATGAATACCGATGATGTGGTCAATCGATTCCTCCAGCGCGTCGGCGAGCAGGACGCCGACGGGATCGCCGACCTCTTCGACGAGGAGATCGACTGGTACGTTCCGGGCAACGAGGCGTTGCCGTGGACCGGCAGGAGGTCGAAGCGCTCGGAGGTGCCGCACTACTTCCACGCCATGTGGCCGGCCTTCTCACCGGGCAAGAGCGTGGTCGAGGTCGAAGCGGTGCTGGTCGACGGCGACCATGCCGCCGTGTTCGCGCACTTCTCCCACGTGGTGCACGTCACGGGCAGACCGTTCTCCACGCCGAGCGTCTTCCACATCGTAGTGCGCGACGGGAAGATCGTGAAGATGCACCTCTACGAAGACACGGCCGCGGTGAGCGACGCCTTCATGAACAGACCGTGAGCCGGCCGCCGACCCGGGTCATCACTCGCCCGACGACGGCACCGCTCGGCGCAGGTAGTCGAACAGGGCGGCGATGCCGAACTCCCACCGCGGAATGTCTTCCGACCGGCCCACGACGTTCAGCAACGTCCCGAGCTGGGGGCTGCTGATCGTGACCCGGTCGCCGAGCCGGTGCGTGAAGCCGCGCCCCGGGGTGTCGCGGTCTTCGGTCGGGGTGAAGAGGGTTCCGGTGAAAAGCGCGAAGCCGTCGGGATACTGGTGGTGGGCGCCGTGCGTGGCGCTCACCAGCTCCTCGAAGTCGCGGCTGATCTCGGCCATGTTGCTCGTGGCGTCGAGCGTGAACGCGTCCTCACCCTCGATCTCGAGATGGATGACCTCGTCGCGCAGCGAGTCGACGCTGAAGTTCCCGTCGAAGAGTCTTATGAACGGGCCGACGGCCGTCGATCCGTTGTTGTCCTTGGCCACCCCGAGCAGCAGGGCGCTGCGGCCTTCGACGTCGCGGAGATTCACGTCGTTGCCGAGAGTCGCCCCTCGAGGAACACCCGCGGAGTCGACGACGAGCACGAGCTCGGGCTCCGGGTTGCTCCAGTCGGAGAAGCTCGGCACACCGACCGCCTGACCGTAGCCGACAGCGGAGAGCACCGGCCCCTTCGTGAACACCTCCGGGTCGGGCCCGATGCCGACCTCCAGGTACTGCGACCACATGCCGCGCTCCACGAGCACCGATTTCACCTGCTCGGCCTCGGCGCTCCCGGGCCGCACGGTCAGGGCGTCGGCGCCGATCGCCTCGAGCAGGGTGGTTCGCACCTCGTGCGACCGCGAGGAGTCGCCGCGGGTGTGCTCTTCGATCAGGCGCTCCACCAGGCTCTTCGCGAAGGTCACACCGCAGGCCTTGATCACCTGCAGGTCGATCGGAGCGAGGAGGCGCGGCGCATCCGGTGCCGCGGGAGCATCCGATTCGTCTGCAGCATCCGTCGACGAGGCACGGAGAAGAGCCTCGAGGGTCCAGTCCGCGCGGGCCGGCGCCGAGGTCACGAGATCGACCGCGTCGTCGCGCTCGAGCAGCTGGGAGACCGTCGGAAACCGGTCGGTCAGGTCGGACACCACACCGCGGTGCACGCCGACCACTCGTGGCCCGCCGCTCAGCGGGTCGAAGACCCGACCGACCAGCACGGCGTCGCCTCCGGGGAACACGGCTGACGCGTTCATCGGGCAGCAGCTCTCTGCGGTGTCACGAGCACACCGTCGACGCGCTGCGGGATGCCGAGCGGATTGTCGTCTCGAAGGCCGGGCGGAAGCAGATCCTGCGGCAGGTCCTGGTAGGCCACCGGCCGCTGGAACCGGGTGATCGCCGCCGCACCGACGGAGGTCGTGTCGGTGGTGGCCGCCGGGTAGGGGCCGCCGTGCTGCTGCGCGTAGCTGACCGTGACCCCTGTGGGCCAACCGTTCCAAAGAACGCGCCCACTCCGCTCCGACAGGGCCGCCAGCAGATCGTCGACCTCGTCGTCGGGCTCCCCGTGCACGGTGCTCGTGAGTTGCCCGCCGATCAGGGCGGCGATCGCGCCGAGCTGCGCTTCGTCGGCATACTCCACCACAACGCTGGCGGGGCCGAACGCTTCATGCTCCAGGAGCTCCGGGCGCGCGAGAACCGTCTCGGCGGCCACGCGCAACAGCGTGAGCGGAGCCTCCTCGGCGATGGACGGTCCGCCCACCACGGCGACGAAACCGTCCTCCGCCGCCAGCTCGTCGAGCGATCGTTCGAACGACTCGCGCAGCTGCGGTGTCAGCATCAACGTCGGGGCATCGCCCCGCTTCCGGGCCGTCTCGGCGATGGTGCGGGCAGCGTCCGCCGAGGCGGGTGCGACGAGGAATCCCGGTTTCGTGCAGAACTGGCCCCGCCCGAGGCCGACCGAGTCGAGGTAACCCTCCGCGATCGCCTGACCGCGCAGTTCCCACGCCCGCGGAGTGACGAAGACCGGATTCGTGCTGCCGAGTTCTCCGTAGAAGGGAATGGGTTCCGGTCGTGCCGCGACGAGGTCGAACAGCGCGCGACCCCCTCGGGTCGACCCGGTGAATCCGACGGCTTTGACCAGCGGATGCTGCACCAACTGCACGCCCTCGTCCTGGCCCTCGACCAGCGCGAACAGACCCGACGGCGCGCCCGCTGAGCGGAGAGCGTCGACGACGATGCCGGCGGTGAGCCGAGCGAGGCGGGGATGAGCCGGATGCGCCTTGTGCACCACCGCGCAGCCCGCGGCGAGCGCAGAGGCCGAGTCTCCGCCGGCCACACTGAACGCGAACGGGAAGTTCGAGGCGCCGAAGACGGCGACCACCCCGACGGCCTGCCGGATGGATCGCAGATCAGGTCGCGGGCCCATTCCCCAGGAGGGATCGGCGTGGTCGATCGTTGCTGCGAGATGGGAGCCCTCGACGATCTCGTCGCCGAGGAAGCGCAGCTGGAAGGCCGTGCGGGTGAGTTCGCCGTTCAGCCTCGCCGCGGCGAGGTGCGTCTCTTCCTGGGCCAGCTCCACGAGCTCCGCACGGTGCTCTTCGAGCGCCTCCGCCACGGCGACGAGCCAGCCCCGCCTGGTCGTCGGCGACGCGCTCGACCCCTCCCGGTAGGCCCGGTCGGCTGCTGTCACCGTCTCGTCGATCTCGATCACGTCGTCGTGCCCCGCTTTCCTTCTTTTCGCGTCAATTGCGATTAAAACATACTAATAGCGTCGCGGATCGGAGGAGCCCGGGTTCAACGGAGGCTCTCCACTGGTGAGATCCTGGTCGGATTCCCGCAACGCATACTGCATCGCCGCCTCGGCGATCGGGGTGGATCCCTGCCTGATCGCCTCGAGCACGGCGCGGTGATCAGGCACCGGATCGTGCCAGCTGGCACCCGGATGATGCTGGATGCGGTTGCGGGCACTGAGCGCGTGGATCACCACGGTGTCCAGTCGTACGAACAGCTCGTTGTGCGTCGCCGCGAGGATCAGGAGATGGAAGTCGAGGTCGGCCGCGGCCAACCGGTCGACGTTCTCCCCCGCCTGACGAAATGCGTCGAACGCCGCATCCAACTTCGCCAGGTCGTCTGGCGTGCGGTGGGAGGCCGCCAGCCCTGCAGCGGCGGGCTCGATGGCGTTCCTCAGCTGCGAGAGGTCGCTCAGCAGCTGGTCGTCGTCGCGGCGCGCCTCCCGCCGCCACATCATCACATCGGTGTCGAGGAGCTTCCAGGAGTCACGGCTCGTGACGAACGTTCCCCGCTTCTGCCAGGAGTCGATCAACCCCTTCTCGCGGATGACTCGCAACGCCTCCCGCACGACCGTCTTGCTCACCTTGAGTTCGGGCTCGAGCGCTTCGACGTCGATGCGCGTGCCCGGGGGGTAATCACCGCGCACGATGCGCAGGCCGAGCTGTTCCACCACTTCGCGGTGCAGTCCGCGCCCAGGGTACTCAGCCATGGAGACCGACTTTAGCGGGCACGGACCGCATTGCGGGAGCTTTCACTTGTATTTTCCATATTTATCATTATTATTCCTAACAGCGCGGGAACCTTCCGCCTTCTCATGCACCGATTACAAAGGAGTAAGTGATGCCTTCTCGCCATTCACGGCGGATGCTCGCCACCGCAGCTGTGCTCGCCGTCAGTGCGGCGACGATCGCCGGATGCTCATCCGGCGGCTCCCCCGACAGCACCGACGGTGGCACGGTCACCGTCACCTTCGCCGCCTCGACCCTCGGCGATCCCGGTCGTGGACCGGGCCTGCAGGCGATGATCGACAAATTCAACGCGAGCCAAGACGGCGTGAAGATCGAAGCGGCGTCTGTTCCGTACCCCACCTTCGGTCAGACCGTCCTCACCCAGCTCGGCGGCGGCGAAGGCCCCGACATCATCCGCTTCGACATGCCGGAGTTCGAGGCAGCGGCATCCGCGGGCCTGCTCGAACCGCTCGACGACAGGGTCGACGCCGAGAAGCTCAACCTGCAGCCGGGCCCGGACAAGTACATGACGGTCGACGGCTCCCGCTACGGCGTGATCTTCGAAGACGCCAACTACGGTCTCTTCTACAACGCCGACCTCATCCCGAACCCGCCGACCACCTTCGACGAGTTCGTCGACATCGCCAAGTCGACCACCAACGGCGACGTCTACGGCCTCGCCTTCCGTCAGACCCAGGCCGAAGAGGCGGGCGTCTGGCAGGACATCTTCAACTACGTCTACGGGTTCGGCGGCGAGTGGTCCGATGGCGAGAAGCTCACCTTGAACTCGCCCGACGTCGTCAAGGGCCTCGAGGCCTACCAGCAGATGTATGACGCGAACGTCATTCCGAAGGGCGCCGACGCCGCGACCTTCCGCAAGATGTTCGCCCAGAACAAGGTCGGTATGGAGCTCAACAACGGCGGCTACGTCGTGGCCACCAAGAACGCCAACCCCGACCTGAACTTCAGCGTCGTGCGGATTCCGTTCCCGGTGAAGAAGCAGGGCGCCCTGATCGCCCCGATGGTGATCAACGCGAACAGCGAGCACAAAGACGCGGCCATGACCTTCATCGACTGGATGCTCGAGCCCGAGCAGCAGGTGGAGCTCCAGGGGGTGCTCGGCGCCAGCAGCGTCGCGACACCGACCGAGCGCAGCGCTGAGAGCCTCGCGGAGGCCCCGTACCTGTCGGTCTTCGACGAGCTCACCGATTCCGGTGTGCCTCAGATCGTGCTCGGCTTCGGTGCGCAGACGCCCGACATCCGCAAGATCGTGGTGACCGAGGTTCTCGCCGCGCTGCAAGGGCAGCAGGACATGCAGACGGCGATGGACAAGGCGCAGGAGCAGGCCGAAGCCCTCGTCGGCGGCTGATCGCCCGGGGCGGGGCCCACAGGCCCCGCCCCGCATCCGACCCCCGACAGCAGACCGAGAGTGGTAACGACATGAGCCAGACCGGCATTCGCCGCGGGAGATTCCGGCGCAGCCCGCTCGGCAGCAAGTGGACCCCGTATATCTTCCTCGTGCCCGCGATGGCATACATCACGATCTTCCAGCTGGTTCCGCTGCTGCAGGAGATCTATCTGAGCTTCACCAAGACGAGTCTTCTCAACCCGGGAAGGAACGTCTGGGTCGGCTTCGAGAACTACATCGCCACCTTCCAGAGCGAGTCGTTCCAGCAGACCATGCTGGTGACGCTCGTCTACGTGGTGGTGTGCGTCGCGGGCAGTGTCGGCATCGGGCTGCTCGTGGCGCTGCTGCTGAACTCCCGGTTCCCAGGCCGCGGCATCGCCCGCGCTCTCGTCACCATTCCCTGGGCGGCGCCCGGCATCGCCGTCGCCGTGATCGCAGTGTGGATGCTCAACGCTCAGTACGGGGTGCTCAGCCGCTTCCTGAGCGGGCTCGGCGTCGCCGTGGGAGAAGGCGGGGTTCTCGACGACCCGAACCTCGCGCTCCCCGCGATCCTCATCACCACCGTCTGGCAGCTGTTCCCCTTCACCGCTGTCGTTCTGCTTTCGGCCCTGCAGTCCGTGCCCGACGAACTCGTCGAAGCGGCCCATGTCGACGGCGCGGGCCGATGGTGGACGTTCCGTGTGGTCACCTGGCCGGTCATCCGCCCGACGATCGGGCTGATCGCCGTGCTCATGGCGATCTGGTCCATCCGCCGCTTCGAACTGATCTGGCTGATGACGCGCGGCGGACCGCTCGGCACGACGAAGACACTCGTCATCGACCTGTACTCGCAGGCCTTCGACTCGAAGCAGCTGGGAACGGCTGCCGCGATCGGAATGGTCGGGATCGTCATCTCGCTCATCATCGTCGTGGGCGGGCGCCTGGTGGCGAACGCCGCGGAGAGGAACTCATGAAGACCCGCGCCCGATTCGGGGTCACCTTCCGGGTGATCGCCGTGCTCATCCTCTTGGGCATCGTGGTGTTCCCGCTGTACTGGATGTTCGTCACGGCTCTCACGAGCGACGAGCAGTTGTTCAGCGGCACCACCCAGTTCCTGCCCGACTTCTCGCAGATCGGCATCTTCGCCGAGGCGCTCGCTCAGGGCGACGTGCTCCGGTGGCTGCTCAACAGCTTCATCATCGCCACCGGAACCATGGCCGTGACGCTCGCGCTCGGCATCCCGCTGGCCTATGCGCTGTCGCGCTTCTCGTTCGGCGGCAAGGTCGTGGTGGGCATCGCGCTGCTGTTCACCCAGATGCTTCCGGAGGCGCTTCTGGTCGTGCCCCTGTTCGCCATCTTCCGCGAGACCGGGCTCCTCAACTCGATTCCGGGTCTGATCCTGGCCGATTCCGCGTTCGTGCTGCCGGTCGTGGCGCTCATCCTCAAGGGTGCGTTCGACGGGGTGCCGCGCGAGGTCGACGAAGCGGCACGGATGGACGGCGCGCGACCGGGGTCGGTGCTGCTGCGCATCCTGGTGCCGCTGATCACCCCGTCCATCGCGGCGGCGGCGGTGATCGCCTTCTTCACGGCCTGGAACGAATACGTCTTCGCCGTGACCTTCATCTACGACAAGAGCCTGCAGCCCGCGTCGGTCGGTGTGGCGGGGTACATCGGTGAGCAGGACACCTCGATCCAGACCATCATGGCTGTCGCGCTGATCTTCACCCTGCCGGCCGTCGCCTTCTACCTCTTCGCTCAGAAATACGTCATCGGCGGCATGACCGCCGGCGCTGTCAAAGGATAAGGAACCAAGAATCCATGAAGATCACCCGACTCGAGACACTCACCGTCGACTTCTATCGCACCAATCTCGTGATCGTGCGGCTGCACACCGACGAGGGGATCATCGGTGTCTCGGAGGCCACGCTCGAGGGCCAGGAACTCGCGGTGCAGGGTGCGGTGGCGATTCTCGGCGAAGCCGTGAAGGGCAAAGACCCGACCCGCATCGCGCAGACGATCTACGAGCTCAGCCGCGACGCCTACTGGCGCGGTGGCCCGGTCACGATGACGGCGTTGAGCGCGCTCGAGACGGCGATGTGGGATGTCACGGCACGCTCGCTCGGGGTTCCGGTGCACGCGCTCCTCGGCGGCCGGACGCGCGATCGGGTGCGCGCCTATGCCAACGGCTGGTTCTCGGGCGCGGAGACCCCGGAGGACTATGCCGCGGCCGCCGTCGACACGATCGCCACGGGGTTCCGGGGTCTGAAATGGGACCCGTTCGAGGCATCCGATCTCATCGTCGCGGATCGCGATCTCGACCGGATGCTCGAGTCGGTCGCCGCGGTGCGAGACGCGGTCGGTGACGACATCGAGCTGTTCATCGAGGGCCACGGACGATTCGACGTGCCGACGGCGATCAAGGTCGCCCGAAAGCTCGAGCGCTTCAATCCGGTGTTCTTCGAGGAGCCCTGCCCGCCTGACGGAATCGATGCACTGGTCGAGATCCGCTCCAAGTCGCCCGTGGCGATCGCTGCCGGAGAGCGCTGGTTCGGCCGCAAGGAATTCGTTCCCGTGCTCGCGCGCCAAGCCGTCGACTACGTGCAGCCCGACGTGACCCACGCCGGCGGACTGCTGGAGCTGAGCTTCATCTCCACCCTGGCGGCGGCGTACTACGTGCCGTTCGCGCCGCACAATCCGAGCGGCCCGCTCAGCACGGCCGCCACCCTGCAGTTGGGTGCCACGTTGCCCAACTTCCGCTACCTGGAGATCATGGCGACCGACGTGCCGTGGCGCTCGGAGATCTCGAACGAGGCGCTGACCCTGACCGACGAGGGCGACATCCTCATCCCCGAGGGCATCGGTCTCGGCATCGAACTCGACCTCGACGCCATCGCGGAGCATCCGTACACGCCGCATCCGATGCGGATCTTCGACGACGCCGTGGCCGACATCAGGCCGGAGGGCGCCCGCTCCTACTTCAATCTCTCGCGGGTGGGCGCCTGAGCCGTCGGGACGACCTACCGGAGACGCTCGACCGCTGAGCGGGCCGCGGCCCCGATCGCCAGATCGACGTCCTGCTGCACGGTGGCGCGAGCGGTCGAGCGAGTCAGCGCCGCTATGGCGATCTGGTCGGCTGAATCCGTTTCCACCACACCGATCTCGTGGCGCAGGTTCAGGAACGTCCCGGTCTTGGCGCTGATCGAGTAACTTTCGGCACGCAGATCGCTGGAGAGCCGGTGGTTGAAGATCTGCGTGGACATCAGGCGCCGGAGCGACTGCGTGGAGCGGGGGTCGGCGATGCGGTCGAGCCACACACGTTCGAGGAGGTCGACGAGGGCCTCTGCGCTGGCCACGGTGGCGTTGGCGGCATCCATCGTCTCGATCGCGTGGTGCTCCCCGGGCCGGTCGCCTCTGATCGCCAGTTCCATGGCCATCCGGAAGTCGTCTCCCGCCGCCCCGGCCGCGCAGTCGTACATGCGCTGGAAACGATGGCGGAACACGATGTCGTGACACCCCCACTCCCGCAGCCGGTCATTGACCGCATCGATGCCGACCAGATCGAGCAGGGCGTCGCCCGACGCGTTGTCGCTCACGGAGAGCATCGACGCCAGAAGGTCGGCGACCGCGATCGTGACCGGGTAGCGGAATGCCGACAGCCCCGTGAGGCCGACGCTGCTGGTGGCCGGGTCGATCACGATCGACATGGACTCGTCGATCGAGCCCCGCTCGATGAGATCGAGCAGCACCAGAGCCAGCGGCACCTTCGCCACCGAGGCGATCGGCACGGCGGTCGTCTCGTCGAACCCGAACTGCTGACCGGTGCGGATGTTGCGTGCCAGAAAGTGTCCGGAGACCCCGAGGGACTCCCAGTCGCGGGCGATGGTCTCGGCCACCGCCAGGTGCTCGGGCGCGGTCGAGACCAGGTGCACGGGGAACGGCGTCATCGCCAGGCCTCCGTGAGCGTGTGGCGATTCGGCTCCCCGTCATCCGTCTTCCGCCGCGACGACCCCGCATCGAGGGCCGAGCCGATGAGAGGGGCAAGCTCAGAGGCCAGTTCTGCCAGGCGGGCGTTGCTCCGGTGGGCCGGCGCGACCTGCACTTGGTAGGTTCTGCGGATCGAGCGGTCGGCCAACGGCGACCAGGCCAGTCCGTTCCGGCGGGCGAACGCGCGGGTGCAGACCAAGAGATCGGCGGAGGCGAAAACGGCGGCGATGGCACTCGTCGTGGAGTTCTCGACCTCGATCTGCGACACGACAAGGCCGGCTTGCGCAGCTGATTTCAAGAACGGCTCCCGGAAGAGGGGAATGTCGTCTTCCGCCGACAGCAGGATGCGGCGTGCTGGGCTCCGGTCGCGGCGGTGACGTCGTAGGTCGGCCAGATGCACGGGGCGATCCCGATCGGTCGACGCCGAGGTCGACCCGAGGCCCAGCTCGACGGTATAGCCCACCAGGTCGATCGGCACCCGCACCACGGTCACCGCAGCAGCCCCGTCGCGCACGGCAGTCTCCCGCTCGAGGGCGGTGAGGAACTCGACCTGCAGTCGGGAACCCGCGTTGGTGGCGGCCGTGATGAGCCGGGCGATCGCGCGCGGATCGCAGTCGTGCGGAAGCGCGAGGAGCACGGTGTCCAGACCCTGTGCCGAACGGATGAACGACTCCAGACGATCGGCGCGGCCGAGCAGGTCGCGGGCCGGGTCGAGCAACGTTCGGCCGAGCTCCGTGACCTCGATCTGACGGTGTGATCGATCGAAGAGTTCGCCGCCGATCTCGACTTCGAGTGCCTTTACGCGGCGGCTCAGGAGCGGCTGCCCGATCATCAGTTCCTCTGCCGCGCGAGAGAAGCTGCGCGCCTCCGCGACAGCCACGAAGGTGCGCAGATGCAGGAGTGCATCGACAGACCACATATGCCTATTCTGCATGGTTTGCCCCATCATGCGACTTGGACATGTGCCGAACGTGCTTGCTCTAATCGAGAACGGAGCCCACCAGGGGGCTCGGAACCGCGAAAGGCGACCTCGTATGGCTCAGCGACCGATCGGATCAGCACTCGGTGCCCTAGGCGGAATGGTGGGCCTCGCCGTCGTGGCCGGCGTGCTCGTGACGGCTCTGGTGACGCCCGCACTCGCCGTGACCGGGCTCGCCACGAGCTCGTCGATCGGCATGTTCGAGAATCTGCCCGGCTACATCAAACCCGATCGTCTGGCCGAGAAGACGAACATCTACGCGGTGGACGGCGCCTCGAATCCGGTGCTCCTCGCCTCCGTCTTCGATCAGGATCGGGAGGAGGTGGGCTGGGATCAGATCTCGCAGTTCGCCAAAGACGCCGTGGTCGCGACCGAGGATCCCCGCTTCTACACGCACGGCGGTGTAGACCTCGCGTCGGCCGCCCGGGCCGCGATCGAGAACACGGTCGAGAGCGAGGGACCGGGTGCCTCGACGATCTCCATGCAGTACGTGCGCAACATCCTGGTGCAGCGCGCGACCGAGATCGCCGACGAGGGCGAACGCGAAGCCGCCTTCGACGACGCGACGAAGACGACGATCGATCGCAAGCTGAAGGAGATGAAGCTCGCGATCGGCCTGGAGAAGGAGTACTCCAAAGACGACATCCTCCTGGGCTACCTGAACATCGCCTCGTTCGGCGGTCGCGTGTACGGCATCCAATCGGCCGCCAAATACTACTTCGGGGTGAACGCGTCGGAGCTCACCCTCCCGCAGGCCGCCAGCTTGATCGCGACCGTGAACGAACCCAACGGGTTGCGCATCGACCTCGCGGAGAACCTCGACGCGAACACGGCGCGCCGGAATGACGACGTGCTGGCAGCGATGCTCGCCGAGCACCGCATCACTCGAGCCCAGCACGACGAAGCGGTCGCCACCCCGGTGACGCCGGTGATCACTCCGCCGTCGACCGGCTGTCAGAGCGCCAACGGCATCGGGGCCGGCTTCTTCTGCGACTACGTCACCAACATCGTGCGCAACGATCCCGCCTTCGGAACCGACGCGGAGACCCGTTGGGCCGACTTCAAGACCGGCGGATACCAGATCTACACCTCGCTCGACGTAGACCTGCAGCAGAACGCGCAGAACGTGATGAACGAATACGTTCCGATGGCGTCGGAGGTGCTCGATCTCGGGGCGTCGCTGGTGACCGTGCAGCCCGGAACGGGGCGGGTGCTGGCGATGGCCCAGAACAAGTACTTCAATCAAGACCCGGAGGTGGCGGCTCCCGACAACACGGCGCTGAACTACAGCACCGACTTCGACCACGGCGGCTCGACCGGCTTCCAGGTGGGCTCGACCTACAAGATGTTCGTTCTGGCCGAGTGGCTGAGGAACGGGCGATCGCTGAGCGAGGTCGTGAATGGGAGCCCGCAGCGCTTCAACCAGGCCTCCTTCGCCGACAGCTGCAACGGTGCGGCCAGCGGCTCGTACGCCCCGAGCAATGACGGAGGCGCCAACCCCGGCCGGGTCACCGTCACGACGGCCGTGCAGGATTCGGTCAACAACGCCTTCGTCGCCATGGCCCAGAAACTCGATCAGTGCGCCATCCGCAAGACCGCCGAGGCCTTCGGCGTGCATCGGGCCGACGGGAGCCCGCTGACCGAGTACGTGGCCGACGTGCTCGGCACCAACGAACTCGCGCCGCTCACGATGGCGGCCGCGTTCGCCGCCATCGCGAACAACGGCACCTACTGCTCCCCCGTGGCGATCGACCGCATCGTCGATGCGGGCGGCGAGGAGCTGCCGGTTCCGGTCTCCACCTGCAGCGAGGCCGTCGCTCCCGAGATCGCGGCGGCGATGGCCTACGCGATGACGAGAGTGGTCACCGCCGGCTCGGGCACGCTGTCCGACCCCGACGACGGCATCCCGCACATCGGCAAGACCGGCACCACCGACCTGGAGAAGGACACCTGGTTCGTCGGCTCGAGCACGAAGCTCACCACCGCCGTGTGGGTGGGCAACGTGCAGGGCACCGTGTCGCTGCGGCACAACACCATCGCCGGTCGCAACGGCGGCGATCTCCGCCATCACGTCTGGCGCGAGTACATGACGATCGCCGATTCGAAGTACGGAGGCGATGCCTTTCCCGAGGCCGATGCCGCCTTCGTTCGCGGGTCGCAGCTCCGGGTTCCCGACGTCACCGGCCTGACGGAGGACGACGCCCGCCAACGATTGTCGGCGTCGGGCTTCGATGCCGACGTCGCGGCCGCGATCGATTCCTCGGTGCCCGGCGGCCGCATCGCTGCCAGCACGCCGGCGACGGGAGAGTCGGCATCCGCTGGTTCGACGGTGACCCTGGTGCCGAGCAACGGAGCCTTGCGCGTCATGCCGGATGTCGTCGGTCAGACGACGGCGGCGGCGACCTCCGAGCTCGCCGCCCTCCAACTAGGCCCGGTGACGTTCGTCGGCGTGAGCGGCGGGGTCGAGACCCGTGGCGGCACCGTGCTCGGTTCCTCCCCCGCCGCCGGTGTCGATGTGCGCCCCGGCGACCGGATCGCGCTCACCGTCGCACCCGCCGCGGCCCCTGCCGGCGGTTGACGTGCCATCGGCAACGCGCCGGTCGACGCGGCGTCGCACCGCGATCGCCGGCATCGGAGCGGCGGCGATCGGCGCACTGTTCGTCTTCCGGCTCGTCGACATCCAGGTCGTGCGCGCCGATGCGCTCTCCCGTGCTGCCTCCGAGACCCGTGGGGTGACGGAGGTCTCGGAGGGTGTGCGCGGCGACATCCTCGACTCCGCCGGCACGGTTCTGGCGAGCACCATCTCGACCTTCACGATCACGGTGTCGCCGCGCGCGGTCGCCGACTTCACCCGAGAGCGCGACACGGCGAACGGGGAACCCGCCCTCGAGACGGTGACTCCGCACCAGGCGGCCGGTGAGCTCGCCGGCATCCTCGCGCGCCCGACCGGCGACATCCTGTCGATCCTCACCGACGACCCGTCCCTCGATTTCGCCTATGTCGCACGCGACATCGACGCGACCGCCTTCGAGGCGGTCAAGGAGCTGGAGATCCCCTGGCTGTATTACGAGTCAGAACCCGAGCGGGTCTATCCGATCGGCTCGGTGACGGGCAACATCGTCGGCTTCTACGACAACGACGGCGCCTCGATCGCCGGCGTCGAACAGCTGGAGAACACCTGCCTGAGTGGATCGGACGGCACCGTCACCTACCAGCGCGGGGCTGACGGCGTCGCGATCCCCGGCACCCGGTCACACGCGGTGCCGCCTCAGAAGGGCGGCTCGGTCACCCTGACCATCGACAGCGACCTGCAGTGGTTCGCCCAGACCGCGCTGGCGGAACGGATGTCCGAGGTCGGGGGCGCGTGGGGAACCGCGATCGTGCAGCGAGTCGACACCGGCGACCTGCTGGCGGTCGCCGACTACCCGAGCGTCGACCCGGCCCGCATCGACGACACCCCTGAGCAATTCCGCGGATCGATCGCTTTCCAAGCGCCCTACGAACCCGGTTCGACCTTCAAAGCACTGACTGCGGCCTCGCTCGTCGACGCCGGAGTCGCCACCGCTGCGACCGAAGTGGAGTCACCCTTCATCTACACCGATCCGAACGGCGCGTCGTTCCGCGACAGCGAGTTCCACGACGAACCGCTCCGCCTGACGCTCGCAGGAGTCGTTCAGGAGTCGTCGAACACCGGCCTTGCGATTCTCAGCAAGGGCCTCACCCCCGACCAGCGATTCGACGACATGCTGCGATTCGGGCTGGGCGAGCCCTCCGAGGTCGGCTTCCCGGGCGAATCCGGCGGCATCCTCCGCACGCCCGCCGAATGGGACAACCAGACCGAACTCGTCACCACCTTCGGGCAAGGGCTGTCCGCCACCGCCATCCAGATGGCGAGCGTCTACCAGACCCTCGGAAACCAGGGCGTGCGGATGCCGGTGCGACTCGTCGCGGGCTGCAGCACGGCCGACGGCGCACCGCATCCGAAGGGCGCCGCCGACGGCACGGCGGGAGGTGTGCGGGTGATCTCGGCCGACACGGCACAGAGCGTGGTGGAGATGCTCGAGACCGTGGTCGAGGGCGGATACGCCGCATCCGAACTGCAGCTCGCGGGCTACCGCGTGGCCGCCAAGACCAGCACCGCCGAGATGAGCGACGGCAACGGCGCCTACAGTTCGAGCTTCATCACCTCCATCACCGGGCTCTTCCCAGCCGAAGCTCCGCAATTCGTCGTCTCCGTCACGATCGCCCAACCGGTTTCCGTCGATTCTGCCCTGGCACCGGCACCGGTCTTCCACGACCTCGTCGCTCAGCTCGCCAAAGACCACCGGGTGCTGCCCTCGACCGAACCGGCACCCGAGCTGCCGACCCGATACTGACGGCGGATTCACCGGATATGGGCGAAGCCGAAGAGCAGGATGGTCTCACGAGAGCGATTGAGGAGCCGTGACATGGATGACGCTACGCAAGACCCGACCCGCATGGCCGAAGTCCCGCTGACGGGAGGGGCGAGAATCACGATCGAACGTCGCGGGCACGTCGTGCTCATCGGAATCAACCGTCCCGACCGCGACAATCGTTTCGATCCCGACGCCTACTACGGGCTCGCCAAGGCCTACTACGACTTCGACAACGACCCGAGCCTCCGGGTGGCCGTCGTGTTCGGCCACGGCCGATCGTTGTCGCGGGGAGTCGACGTGGATGCCTTCAACGCTCTGACCTCGACGGGGCAGCATCTCGAACTGACAGACGGCATGGCTGATCCCTTCTTCAAGTCCGCTCACCTCAGCAAGCCGCTCGTCTTCGTGGCACACGGCGACACCTGGAACATGGGTCATGAACTGTTCCTCACAGCCGACATCCGCGTCGCCAGTCAAGACGTCGAGTTCGGTCAGGACGAAACCACCCACGCGCGCTTCCCCGGAGGCGGTGGAACCATCCGCTTCCCCCGTGAGGTCGGGTGGGCGTCAGCGATGCGTTACATCTTGACCGGCGACCATTGGGGCGCCGACCAGGCGGAGCGGATGGGCATGGTGCAGTTCGTGGAATCCGATCGCGAAGCAGCGATCGCCAAGGGGATCGAGGTGGCCGAGAAGGTCGCCGCCTGCGCCCCCCTCGGCATCAAGACTTCTCTGGAGTCGGCGCACCTGGCGATCGACGAGTCGGAGGCCGCAGCGTTCGCGAAACTCGACGAACAATACGGCGCGCTCTACCGAACCGACGACTTCGCCGAGGGCCGACGCGCCGAGGCGGAAGGCCGGCCACCCGTCTACTCCGGGCGCTGAGCCTCGGCGACCACCCTTCCGCGGCCGCGGGCGGATGCCCAGCCGAAGCTGCAGCATCCGCCCGCGCCGTTCCGGGAGGGAACGATCAGTGCGAAGCCCGTCGGCGTCGCACGAGAATCGCGGCACCGAGAGCCGCTGCGAGAAGCGCCAACGCCGCCCAGCCCCCGATCGCGAGGCCGGTGTTCGCGAGGTCGCCACCGGATGCCTGGGCGCCGCCGGTCGAATCCGGGGCGCCGGGGTCGGAGCCGGGCGAGGTGCCGGGGCCTGTCGGCGGGACGGTCGGCAGCGTCACCGCAGCCTCCTCCACCGTGACCGTCGCCGTGACGCTCAGTTCGGTCTCCGGGTCGGATTGGGTCACGCCGACCGGCAAGGAGAACCGGCCGACAGCATCGTACCGACCCGCCGTCGACGCGTCGTAGTCGGCGAGCGCCCAGCTCAGCCCGACCGTGTGGGTCGCTCCATCGGCATCCGTGACACTGGTCGTGGGCGACAGCGCCGCGATGGCATCCTGCTCGCTCGTGCCGTTCGCCACGGTGACGCCGTCGACCGGCGACACCGACGCGATCGGGTTGTACTGCGTCGATTCGCCGTTCAGCGCGCGGTACACGTGCGCCGAGATCGGCACGAGGTCGGCGACCGGGTACTGCGCCCCTTCGAAGCCGTTCGGCGGCGACACCACGGGCGAGTGACGCATGTTGGTGAGGATGGTGATCGTCATCTGATTGAGCGGATCGATGATCGTGAGCGTTCCCGTCCAACCCTGGTGGCCATAGGTGCTGCGGCTCGGCCCCCAGTTGAAGTAGTAGTAGGCCGAGGCGCTCTTGGAGTGCACGCGCCATCCGAGACCGATCGTGGCGCTGTCGACCGTGGCCGGGTTCAGGCTGAAGGGCGTGGTGAACTGCTGCGCCACGTCTTGGCTGAAGAACTGCTGGTCGCCGTAGATGCCTCCGTTGAGCATCAGCTGCGTGAGCACGGCCATGTCGGCGGTGTTCGAGAACAGTCCGGCGTGGCCGGCCACACCGGCCATGGAGTAGTAGGCCTTCTCGTCGTGCACCTCTCCCTGCAGCGTGTAGTGCCGCATGGGCACCGGGCTGCCGTCGGGCAAAGCTCCGAATGAGATGTTGCCGTCGCGGGTGTTGCCGTTGAGCTCGGTGGCGGCGATCTGCGAGGGGTCGATGCCGTGGTCCAGCGGGCGATACATCGTGTGCTCGAGGCCGAGCGGCCCGTAGAACTCGTCCTGCAGGTACTGATCGAGCCGCTTCCCGGTGATCTGCTCGACCAGAAGGCCCAGGATCATGAAGTCGACGTCGCTGTAGGCGAAGGTGGTGCGTGGCGTGTACATCAGTGGCGTCTTCGAGATCACGTCGATGATGCCCGTGCGGTCGTCGGCGTCGTCGGTCTGGTACCAGAGGTCGCCCGCAGAGGCGCGGTTCGGGTACTCCGGGTCGGGGATCAGGCCGCCGTTGTGATGCAGGATGTCGCGGATGGTGACCGTCTCCTTGCCCGTCCGCACGGCGGTGATGCCGCCCGGGCCGCCGACGGTCCATTTGCCGGTGTACACCGAGTCGGCGTCGGTGAAGTTCTGCCAGCCCGGAAAGCTCTGCAGGGTGCGGTCGAGGTCGAGCTCGCCCTGGGAGACCAGCCGCTGGATGGCGTAGTTCGTGGCGTACATCTTGCTGTTCGAGGCGAGGTCGAAGAGGGTGTCGGTCGTCGCCGGCTCCCATTCGCTCTCCGGAAGGAGCGTTGCCGGCTGGATCTCGCCGTCGACGACGGTCGTGCCGTACTTCTTGGCGTATCCGTAGGCCGAGTTCTTCACGACCTTGCCGTCTTTGGTCACCACCACGGCGACCGCCGGGCCGCCGTCGTCGACCTGCGCCTGGATGTAGTCGTCCAATTCGGCGAGCTTGTCGGGCGAGAACCCGACCGATTCCGGGTCTGCCGTCTCGAGCTGGTCGTGGGCGGCGAACTGCGGGTGCAGCAGGAACGCGCTGTCGCCCTTCACGAGCGTGCGCACCTGGAACAGCTTCTCGACGGCTCCGAACGAGAGGTAGTACTTGCCGCCTTCGGCGAAACCGTCGACGTCGTCGAAGACGAGATCGGTGTAGTCGTTCAGCATATTGCCGGTGACGTTCGAACCGATGCGGTCCCGGTTCACGTCGATCTCGAAGTAGTCGCGGTCGCGGTGCACGGTGAGGATGTCGGCGGTTCCCGTGGCGGCGCCGTCGAACAGGTATCCGTTCTTGCCGTAGGAGAACGTCAGGCCGACCAGGTCGGTGAGGTCTTCGACCGCCACGTACGCCTTGCGGTCACGCTTGACCAGAAGTGAAGGATCGATCAATTGGGGTGCCTCGTAGGCACGAGCGTCTCCGTCGACCACCCACGCCTCGGCGGTGCCGCCGTCGGCTCGCACGATGCGGCGGTCGTCGGGAAAGGCGGCGTCTTCGGTCATCGTGAAGCCGAGGTAGGCATCCGCCTGCTCCCCCGGAAAGGTGAAGGTGTCGACGGAGCCGAAGTCGTCGACGCTGCTGTCGGTGCGCTGGCCGGCAGTGCCGCCGACGGCAGCAGTCGTGATGGCGTGCTGGTAATCGCCGCCGGGCTTGTAGTAGTGCACGGTCAGGTTCGTGGCATCCGCCGCGAAACTCGGTGTGACGGTGAGCACCGATGCGCCGATGGCGGCAGCGGCAGCGAGGGCGAGCAACCTCGAGGGCTTCATGTACGCGGCTCCAAATGTATCGATCAACAGGACCCCGGAGCCGCCGCGGGAAGAGGCACTTCGTCGTGGCCTCCGGGGATGATGAAAAGTACCATTAACGGTCATCGCAGTGAAGATTTATTTCAAACTCATCTCCACGCTCCTGAGCGGCGAATCGTTAACGTCGATTTCATACGGGGCGGCGACAATCATCAGCATGGACGAGACAGGCGAGGTCTACGCCTCTCTCGCGACGCTGATCGCCCTTGTGGTGGTGACGGTCGCGGTGGGGATAGCCGCCGCGCGTCGACAGTGAACTTGGTCTTCTCGAGAGGGCGTGGGGAGATCATCCGTCGGAGCAGGGGTCGACTAATCATCGGTTGTCGCTTAGCGTCGAAAGACGGGTCTGTAGTCCGCAGCTGAAGGAGTGACGAAAATGGAGTCCGCACCGATGCGCTTCGCCGGTTTCCTCCCGGAAGATGCCCCTGATCCGCGGCTCGCGCAATCGGAGAGGGTCAAGCTCATGCCGGTGCCGGTGATGGGATTCATCCCGCAACCGTCACTCGACGACGTGCATATGGAGAGCACGATGTCTTCGCAGGGCGAGAGCGGGATGTCGCAGATGGCGGTGAGCATCAATTACACCCTCTGGCGCAATCCACTCGACCGCTCCGACCCCGTGAATCTCGCCGATCTCGACGAATCGACACGTCGGGCGCTCGACGTGCCGACGCCGCACCTTCGCCCCGCGTGGCTCATCGAGCAGGTCAAGTGGATGCGCTACCCGATGCTGTGGGAAGCGGTGCGAACGGCCTGGCATCGCGACCCCACCGAGCTGTCAACACCGTCGTACCTTCTCGTCGAGCACGCCAATCACATCCTGATGAACCGTTTCCGCAAAGAGCTGGGACTAGGCGACATCAGCACTGGTCGTTTCGCCGCTCGACTCACCGAGCGCGCCGTCAACCCACGGGCAACCGCGGTCGTCGAGGGCATCGAGGTGCCGGCGATGGAGATCGACACCGACCCGTTCGTGTACGCAATCGGGGTGGAGCTCGCCCCCGACACGGTTCTCACCGCGGTGATCCCTCGCGACGAGCTGCAGCACGTCAACATCGAGTTCGCCCAGCGTGTGTCGCCGACCGCATCGGCCCCGTCACCATGACGTCGGAGCTCGAACCACGCCATCACACCCCTGGCGTGCGAACGGTCATCACAGCCGTGTGGTGGAAGTTCAACGGTCTCGCAGCGTCTCTGTACGTTGGGGCCGCCTCTCTCATCGGATTCGAGGCTCTCGCGCTCATCCTGGGATTCACAACAGCGTGGCCCATCGCGATCCCCGTCGTAGTCGGCCTGCTGGCCCTCGTCTTCTTCACCCTTCGATCCATCGGCCAGCTCTGGCACGCGATTACAGGCCGCCCGGACCCCAAACCCTCTGCGACGCGCCAACAGTTTCGGAAGTGCTCGTGGGCTGTCCATCCAGGCCGGACTGCGACGCGAACTCGACCTCTACTTGGGCTTCGAACTTGCGTTGAATCAGGCCAGGTGACAGCTCGACCACGGTCCCGGGTCTCTCGGTGAAACCGGTCGCTGCAAGCTTCACGAATGCAGCCTCGTCGTTCTCAAGCCAAAGTCCGTCTCGCAGAGACGCAACGATGGTTTCAGCCTGCTCCCCAGTCGTGCACACTGAGGGACCCTTGGGTCAGCTGGAGAAGGCTCGAATCACCAGCTCGCCGTAGCGTCGCCAGATCTTGGGGTCGCGCTCGCCCAACCGCGTCAGCTGCATGGCAACCCCACAGACCAGCACGCGCAGATCCTGCAGGGTGGCAGCTCCTAGTAACGCCCCGGCAATTCGCGAGCGCTGTTGGGCTTCGGCCAGGGTCTGGAGCAGCGCCGATGTGGCAGACGATTGGTCGTCGGCCAGGCGTTCGGCGAGCAGCCGGTCACCCGCTAGCACGTCGAACAATTCCAGCATGGCGTTGTGGAACGCACGCTCCGGACCGCTCGACTCAAGCGCGATGACCATTCGCCGTTCTGCCTCTTCGAGCCTCGTTTGCGTTATCGACTCCAACAGAAGTTCTTTGGTCGCAAAGCTGCGATAGACCGTGGCCTTGCCGACCTGCGCTTTGGCAGCGATCTGTGGCACGGAGGCTTGCGTTCCGAATTGTCGAAAGATCTCGATCGCGGCGGCGACGACGCGTTCGTTGTTGCGACGCGCGTCCGCACGCCTCGGTGAGGAAGGTTCTGATGCGGGGGTCGACCGGATCGTCACGGGGCGTCCAGCACGGGTTCGTCGCCATAAACCGTAGTCAGCTCGACGTCGAGAGTGGTGGTGATCCGGCCGAACGACCAGTAGTAGCCCACCACTTGAAGCACCTCAGCGATCTCTCGATCGGTGAGGTGGCGCCGAGCCTGATCGAACACATCGTCGGATACGCGGGGCTGGCGCACTATCTCGGAGGTGAGCGCCAGAAGCGCGCGATCACTTGCGGATAGCTCTGCGCTGTCGAATTCGCCGAGGCTGATGAGCCCGGCGACGCGATCCTCTACGCCCGCAGCCCTTGCCATGGTCTCGTGTTGACCGGCCACGAAGACACTGTCCGTCAGGTGCGCCACGGCAAGGATCACCACCTCGCGGGAGCGCGCCGGCAACTGGAGCGATGTAAAGAGTGCCTTCGCCAGTTGCACGAACGGTTTCACCGTACCGGTCGAGAGCGACATCATCTCGACCATCGGGTCGGGCGGAAGCGTGGCGACGAATTCGCGCACCTCGACGGGGAACGTCGCGGGGTCTTGGGCGGCCAGGCGGGTCATCGCGACGGTCCGATCTCGCCGGCATCCACATCGACCGAGTCGGCACCGGCTGCAGAAGCGGGCCTCTCAGCCTCGAGGGAGAAGCCCGTCTCGCTCAGGTGCCGGAACCGGCCGTCTTCGGCAAACGTGCCGAAGATCGCGATCTCGCGGTGCTGAGTCGACCCGTTGTTCAATGTGAGGTCGAGCACGTGTCGCTCGGCGTAGGAATCACCCACTCGCAGCTCGTCGATCACCCGCACACTGCCGGATGCGACCTGATCGCGAGTGCGCGCCACCATCTCGGTGAACTCCTCACGATCGAGGGTCTTGCCGTCGCTGCGGTGGGTGTAGTCGGGTGCGTAGTAGCGGTCGATGACCTGTTGCAGGGCGACGCCTTGCTCAGGGTTGAAAACGAGGTCATCAAGCGCCGCACTGATACGTGCGTTACTCATATCGGGATGCTTTCAGAAAGAGGGCGGATAAGTGGACTACCAAGTCCGCTATCGATAGTAGCGGACTTCAGAGTCCGTTTCAATGCCAGGCTCTGAAAAGCGCTCGAAGACACGCTCCGCCGGGATTTGCCTACCTCGCCACCGTCTTCATTCCCGCCACGTTCATCTCCGATTCATCCGGCGCGCAGATGCTCGTCCATCAGTGCGATTCGGCCGAACCCGCGTCTGTCTGGCCTGGCCCACCACATGCATTGGACACAGGTGAAATGAGATGAATGCCATCGATCTGACTCCCCATCGGGAGGAGCTCCGGCGGCTGCTGCTGCAGCCCGTGTTTTTCGAGAAGCACAAGGGCGGGGACCTGTCGGAGGAGGCCCAGTGGCTGCTCGACCAATACGCAGAGATCGTTCCATTGACGCTCGACGACGTGATCAGCTCCGTCAGCCTGGGCACACCCCTATCGGCCCAGACGCGCGAGGCCATCCGGAGCAGCGCGCTGCGATCGCGCGGACTGTCCCTGCCCCTCGGGGTGGTGCTCCGCGGAGCCAAGCCGGCCCTGCGCGCGCTGCTAGCACTCCTGCGCACCCGGATGCCAGCGCTCACAGCATCCGAGGTCGCCCTCCTTCTCGGCCGCGCCGCGCTGATCGGGCACGACATCACTGCGTGGTGGGTTGAAGATTGGTTGCCGGGCGGCGGGCTGCTCCAGGCAGAAGCCCCTCCCGTCGAATCGGTCGCGGTCGCGGAGGGCGATCATGTGCCCGATGATCCGGCGATCCAGATGGTCGCGCTTGCGGCAGCCGGGGAGTCAACCGATCAGATCGCCGCGTCGACGGGCTACAGCCGACAGGCGGTCAAGTGGCACCTCTCCCGACTGATGCGCTCGTGGAGCGTCGGCAACCGATCCGCACTCGTCGCAGCAGCGTTTCTGCGAGGCGTATTAATACCGCTCCGTCGTCCGGATCGCAACGAGGACTAGACCAAAGGCCAAACCTCTGTTGCGAGGCTCTGTGGAGACTGCCGATCGTTGCAGACTCGGAACGTGTCGCACGCGTCACGAACGAGATCGGCTACGAGAGACAGGAATGACTATGAAAAACACCATTCGCACCCGCCTCGGATTGGGAGGTGCGGCCGCTACCGCTGCCCTCGTACTGGCGGGCCTCGCCGGTCCGGCGGCCACGGCGCAGGCCTACGGCACCTCGCCGGAAGAGCTCGCTTCGGCCTGCACCGACGGCATCGGCGAGGCCAATATCTCGGTGAGCTGCACCTTCGAGGCCGCCTATGCCTCCAGCTACTTCCAGGAATGGCACCGCTATGGCGACCCGGTCACCAACTGCGCTGGAGGTTCGAACGACGTGGTGTCGCAGATCGTCGCCTCCCGCACCTTCACCGAGACCTGGAGTGCTGGTGGAAAGTTCGGTGTCTCGGGCGGCGGCATCAGCATCGAGGGGAACTCGTCATATTCCGCATCGACGGCGACGACGACAGGCGTCAACCGCACACTCGAGGCCGGCCCAGGGGAGAAGGTCGCTGCCACCGTGGGCACCACCTTTGCGGTCGAAGAGGGGCGCATGCGGGTTGACATCTACGACAACGGCGGCGGAGGCGACCAGACCTTCACGGACACGTACTACATCGAGGGCACTCAGCGGACCGTCCCGACGGGCGCCCAGGAGCAGGGGCAGGATCAGGTGCCCTGCGGTCAGAAGTTTACGATCGATCCTGAGCAGACGCCGGTTTGACCGATGGTCTGTGCCACAAATGATGCGTAGCGCAGAGAACGACGTCGAGCGCGGGCTCCACTTCATCTTCCTCGGCAACCAGAGCTGATTCGTTCCGGTGTATTTTCAGGGGGCACTCGACTGGTCACGATGGGCCTGGCGCGCGTCAGAAGCGTGAGAAGGTCACGGCCGGTGAAGGATCGATCTATGAACAGAACGATCGGTCCTCAGCACCCTCCTACGGACGATGATCGTCGCGTTTCCCTCGATGTCGGCTGCGCCGAACCCTTGGAAGCTGTAGCTCCTGGGCCCCCGGTCTGGACGCTCCTCGCGAACACGGTCTCGTCCGGCAGGAGGCCGGAGAAGCGGACCGGAGGCCAGGGCTGGCCGGCGACGAGCTGGTCCGGCTCGATACAGGAGGAATTCGATCATCAGCTGGCTGAATACGACCGGATCCGCGAAGCCCGAAATCGAATCATCGCGCGAGTATCGAGGGAAGCTCCCTCGGGCCATAGCTCGTCGGCTCACCCGCCTAGTGGTAATCATCGGCTGTCGAAGTTAGCCTGGGTACATGAGTCAGACACGCGGGGACGGCAGAAACCCGGTGATCGCAGGGCTTCTCGCCATCGCGGGTAGCTTCGCCGCCGCGATCTCCGGTCTGCTCTCGGGCGGGATGATGCCCCCTGGCAGACCCCCCGAAGCAAGCACGCGAAAAAGGCCAGCCGAATACCGGCCTTGACTCGTGGAGGGCGTGCTCGGCTGGAACCTGGTGCTCATCGGCGTAGTCATCGCCATTGCTGCGCTCGCCATCGGCGCTGTGGTGCTGTGGAAACGTGTCTTCGGCCAGCGCTAAGGCCGTTAGTTTCCGCTTGGCGTCTCGGTGCGGCGGAACCGCCCGCCGATGCCCAATAGGCTCTCTCAAATGGTGTGGACTTCGGAAACTTGGGAGCCAAGTTTCTCTCATTGGTACAACGGTCTGGGCGAGTACGAGCAAGCGGCTCTACGAGTTTCGTGTCCGACAGAGCCTTCGGGCAATTCGTCAGTACGGCGGCCTGAGAACGCCTGAGAGCGAAGCAAACGACAAGACTGTGGTTCTGAGGCTTTTCTGTCATTTCTACGGCGACAAGGTTGTCCTGCTTCTGAGCGGCCTCGACAAGGTCAAGAACGAGAGGGCTCAGAACAAGGCGATTCAACGTGCAAAGAAGCTCCTGCGAGCTTTCCACGAGGAGCGGAAGCGCGAGAAGAAGCGATCAAAGCGAGGGCTTTGACTGCTCATGGGTCATAACCCATAATGGACGTATGCCTACTCGACCGTTCCGTGAGATCCGCGATGCAGCTCGCTCTCAGTGGAGCGACGACGCCCGTGCTGTCAACGATGCCGCCGCGGCCTACTTCGCAGCCATTTCCGAACAGCAGATTGCGATCGGCAGACAGATCGCCGAGCTCCGCGTTCTTCGGAAACTCAATCAGAAACAGCTCGAGGATCTCAGCGGGATCAACCAATCCGAGATAAGTCGGATCGAGAATGGCTTGGGCAATCCTACGGAAGAGACTCTCGTGAGGATCACCACGGCACTGGGCGCTCGAGTCACCCTTCAGCCGGTCTGAGGCCCTCGGCGGATCGCCGCCCAACGCCAAGCCGCCCGCTGCGTCAACCAGCGCCGACCTGCAGCTGGGTCATCAGGTCGAGGGTGTCGGCGTTGAGCCAGTACTCGGCGACCTGGCTGCCGGCGACGCGGAGGATGTCGGTGCCGTGGAAGGTGACCTCGGTTCCGACGGGTGCGCCGGCACTCGGGATGCCTCCCCCGTAGTGTCCGGTTGCAACCCAACGGACGACGACGTGATCGTTGTCGGCGATGGGGCCGACCTCGACGGAGAAGACGAGGTCGGACATGAGTGAGTGCATCTGGGCCACGAAGTTCTTCATTCCGGAGACGCCACCCACGGCGCTGCCGTCGCCGCCGTCGAACATCGCGGCGTGAACCCGGTTGTCGATCGCGATGATCTCATCGGCGATCGCGAGGTCGCCGTTCCACAGGTCGACCCATTTGTCGACGAGGGCGGTGGCCGCGTCGTTGGTGGTGGTGGTGTCAGTGTTGTTCATGATTCTCTCCAGTGGTGGTGTATCGGCTGTTCAGCGGAAAGCGCGGGCTGTCTCAGGGAGGGATGCTCGCGCCTCCACCCGGCTCTTCAATGCCCGGTTGAAGACGGCGTATCCGCCTTCGTCGTGGTTCTTGGCGAAGAATTTCTCGAACGGGCGAGTGAGGGCTCCGGAGAACGTCTCGGAGTTGTTCACCTGGGTTGAACCGTCGGCATTGCGCACGAGGGTGAAGCGGTGTTCCCCGAGGAACAGTCCTGCCGTGAGCAGCTTCGCCGACCACCGCAGTTCCTCGTCGGGGGTCGCGGCGGTGACGGTCGACGTGAACCAGAACCCCGGCATCCGCATTCTGAGTTGTGAGCCGAGCTCGGGCGTGCCGTCGATTCGGGAGAAGTTGCTCCACTCTCCATAGGCCGGGAAGTCCGAAAGCACGTCCCAGACTTGCTCGGGGCTGGCGGCGATGTCGACTGTGGTGGCGAATACGATGCTCATGATTCTCTCCAGTGGTGGCGATGGTCGGTGTGCAGGTGATCTGTGACTCTCCGAGAGCGAACCGGGCTCAGTTGGCCCTTACCGCGGGGGCGGTGGTTGAAGGACGAACGGGTGCGCGACGGCCACGGAGCAGGGCAATCGCGACGGCGACCTGCCAGATGACGATGGTGTAGACGGAAGCGCGTTCGATGGCACCCGATGGCAGACCAGCGCCGAAGGTGAGGAGAAGGGTGACCATGGCGGCCAGGCCGAGCGCCCCGACGACGACGCTGGCGATACCGATCACTCGTGTTTCAGGCGTCTTGCGCCAGTGGATGCCGAGCACGAGCGCGAGCAGGTTCGCGCCGAGGATGGCCAGAGTTGCTCCGGTGAAGTGAAGCGGAAGGGTACCGTTCTGCTGCGCCTGGAGAGAGCCGTGGAAGGAGCCGACGAGGACGTACCCGATCGTGACCAGGAGCGCCATCACGACGGTGAAGGTGCGGGTGCGGCCGGTGAGGGTGCGCGAGAGCAGCAGGGTTCCCAGTCCGAACAACAGCCCTTGGATGATGAACCCGGAGTTCATGACGGCGTTGAGGGGTGAGTTCAGCCCCCGGCCCTGGAACACGCCCGCCGTTGCAGAACCGAGGTCGCTGATCCAATTGTCGGCGTAGCTGTAGGCGGGTTGCTTCCAGGCCGAAGCGGCGATCGCTTCAGCGGCCAGGTAGACCGCGGAACCAAGGAGATAGGCGGTTGCAGAGAGAGGACGGAGGAGGTTCATGAGATTCCTATTCGTTAGTGACTGTCTGAACAGTCACTTTTGGACCCAGACACGTGCCGGGAAATCGAGGGTGGTGTGGTCTAGAGGTGACGGATGCCGTGCGAAAGGGTTCGTGCCCAGGTCGAGTCGATGTCGAACAGGTCAGCCTGAACGATGAGATGGCACAGCTGCCCGTAGGCGATGAACCGTTGAACTGCGTCAGTGTCAGCACCGGATGCCTTGGCGACGGTCTCGGTGGTCTTAGCCAGACCCCGCCGAACGGCGTCGCGGATCTCCGGAACGTCGCATGCGCTCGTCGCGTGCACCTGGAGTGCGATGAGGTCGCGGTCTGAGACCAACTCGATGTACGCATCCGTCATCGCGGCGAGCTTGTCCTCCGGATTCGTGGAGGAGGTCCTTCCTGCGCCGGCGAGCATGGCTGCGGCGACCTGGTCATAGCAGTCGTCGACCGCGTCGACGAAGAGCCCGAGCTTGCCGTCGAACAAGCGGAACACGTAGGCGGTCGACACCTCGGCCGCGGCGGCGACGTCGGCGACCGGGGTCGCGCGATATCCACCCTGTGCGAACACGCGCACTGCATGGCCCAGGATTCGACGCCGCTGCGCCTCCGCTGTGGACCTCGTGCCGGTGTCCCTTGTCTTCATCTGCATGTGACTGATTGAACACTAACAAGCGACGGGCTGTCAACCAGACACTCTGCGCACGCCGTCGGTCGTCACGCGGACGGGTCCCAGGCCGCGAGGCGATCGAGGACACGTCGATCGCCGTCGAACTCAAGCGAATCCAGCGGTGGGCGGCCGTAGAAGAACAGAACCAGGTCACTTGCCGTGCCCCGGGCAGAGACGTCGGCCGCGTCGGGGTTTCCGCCCGCAGCGGGCGCCAGCCTGGCGACCTGTGCCCCGTCATGGGACAGCCGGAGGCGCCAGGAGTGACCCTCGGCGGCGTGGTAATCGACGATCGCGGGCTCGTGTGGCCAGGCGACCGTCGTGGCGCAGAGGGTGAACTGGCAATCGTCGAAACCGTCGAGGGCGATCTCCTCCGGTATCGGCCGCGGGGCACCCCCGACGAGCTGCACGTCGTACGTGTGCACCGCGATCTCGTGGAGCTGGCGCCGCGCCCAGGCCCCGGATGTCTGTGGTGACGGCGAGTCGTCCCACCAGGTCCAGCAAGGCCGATCCGGGCCTGCCTCCTGCAGCACACTCGACAGATGCTCGACGGACTCGACCCACCAGAACAGCAGAGCCTCACGCTCCCGGGGTGCAGCCGTACCGCCTCCCCAGACGGACTTCTCCGGCGGACCGTCCGCAGCCCCGGCGGCGACGATGGCGGCCGCTTTGCGACGGCCCATGCCGACGTGGTGCACGTGATCGAACAGGGTGCGCGAGGGATGGGTGGGCATCTGAACATCGAGGCTGGGCGCCGCGGCGACCGCTGCGCGGAAGGCAGCCGACCGTTCGTCGATCAGCCGCAGCTGTTCAGGGAACGTGAGAATCGTGCGCATCCCGCCGTTCTACCACGGTGCTCCGCCGACCTGACAGCGATTGACGTCGCCGCCCGTCATTCACAGTGCATGGTGACCGGGGGCGAGCGGTGCCGGGCATGATGATCTCGCCGATCACCGTCTCGCCATCCGATTCGTACACGGGAACGGAGCGCCCTGGTATGTCCTCACGCCCCGCGAATGTTACAGATGCGCCACGCGGGAATGCGGAAGCTTCCTCACTCTCTCCGGTGAGCCGGGTGGCGCTCGACCAACGCCCGAGCACGCGGTTCTGGAACTCCGAGCAGGAGCAAGCTCGTCATCGTCGGGGCGGCGACACCGAGCGTCCCGCGGGTCAGGTCACTGTCGACGATGGCGAACACCGCCGACCAGGCCACCTGGCTGAGGACATCGGCGGGCAGGTGCCGACCGAAAGCCCCCGAGCTCTGGCCTCGCTCGACCAGATCGGCAAGAGTCTTCTCGACCGGCGCGAGAAGAGCATGGATGTCTTCTCCGAACTCACCGCGTCGAAGCACCACCAGCACCCGGTAGCGGTGCACCAACGGCCAGAGACGGGCGATGAAGTCGGCCCATACCGCGTCGGCCGCTTCGTCGACGCTGGTGTCATCGGCGAGGATCGTGGCCAGCTCTGTCACCGCGCGCTTCGTCAACGCCAGCACGAGGTCTGCGCGGGACGGGAAGTAGCCGTAGACGGTGCGCCTGACGACGCCGGCAGCCGCGGCGACCTCGCCCATCCCCGCGTCAGGGCTCTTCCCGAGCACGTCGATGGCCACGTCGAGGATGCGCTCCTTCGTGTCAAGGACGCCGCGCCCTCGTGTGATCTCCATGCTGCGATCATTGCACACCTGTGTGCAATGACGTAGTCTGCACACCGGTGTGCAATGACTGCTGCGCACATTGATCGAGCCGAGGAGAGACACGCCATGACGACATCCACCCCCACCGCCACCTCGACAGAGATCCGCCCGTTCCGCGTCGCGATCCCCGACTCCGAGATCGCCGACCTCGCTCAGCGGCTGGTCAGGACGCGATGGCCGGCGCAGGAGACTGCGGCGGACTGGTCGCAGGGCGTCCGGGTGGAGAATGCCCGATCGCTCGTCGCGTACTGGGAGCGGGAGTACGACTGGCGCCGCTTCGAGTCGGACCTGAACGCCTTCCCCCAGTTCGTCACCACGATCGACGGGATCGACATCCACTTCATCCATGTCCGATCCCGCAACCCCGGCGCGATGCCTCTGCTCCTCACGCACGGATGGCCGGGTTCGAACGCCGACTTCCTGAAGCTGATCGGCCCGCTCACCGACCCGGTTGCGCATGGCGGGGCTGTCAGCGACTCGTTCGATGTCGTCATCCCATCGCTTCCCGGATTCGGGTTCTCCGGAAAGCCGACCGAAACCGGCTGGGACGTCGCTCGAGTCGCCCGAGCATGGGCGGAACTCATGCAGCGTCTCGGCTACCAGGAGTGGTCGGCCCACGGTGGCGACTGGGGTGCCGCCGTCACCACGACTCTCGGGGCACTCCGACCCGAGGGCCTCCTCGGAATCCACCTGAACACGCCGTATGCCTTCCCCGAGCGGATTCCCGAGACGCTGACGCCCGAAGAGCGTCGCGCGGTGGACGGCCTGGCCCTTTACGCCGGCCCGCTCGGCGGATCGAATCACCTGCAGGGCACGAAGCCGCAGACCGTCGGATTCGCGTTGGCGGACTCGCCGGCCGGGCAAGCGGCTTGGATCTACGAGAAATATCAATCCAAGACGGACAACCACGGACTGGCGGAGGATGCCCTCAGCGTCGCCGCCATACTGGATTCGATCTCGCTCGCCTGGTTCACTAACAGCGCTGCCTCGTCGGCCCGCATCTATTGGGAGAACCGATCGGCCACCATGGCCGGTCCGAAACTCGCGCTGCCCGTCGCTGTGACCGTGTTTCCACGGGACATCCCCCGGTTGCCGCGAAGCTGGATCGAAGACGCCTACAGTGACCTCGTCCACTTCGGCGAAGCCGACCGGGGCGGACACTTCGCCGCTCTCGAGCAGCCCGAGATCCTCGTCGATGAGATTCGCGCGGGGCTGAGGACCCTCCGCGACCAGACCACCCTGGACGAACACGACCTCGCGTGAGGGATAGCGCTCGGCTGAACTATTTGTCCCACGCGGTGGTGGGCGGGAGCCCGCGGGCCGCGCGTTCCTCGTTCAACAACTCCTGGATGAGGGTGGACTTCAGAGCCGTGTAGGTCCGCCCGTCGGCGACGCCGGCAAGCGAGTTCTTCAAGGCCTGGTAGCGACGCCGGGCATCCGGATCGTTCAACAACTTGTCACGGAACACCCGCTGGTTGCAGTCATCCCACTGCGGTGCAGTGAAGGCGTGCAGGATGTGTGTGCGCCTGTCGCCCTCGACCCGCACGTACACGGCGTGGTTCTGTGGCCCACCGGAGTGACGGTGGTAGCCGAGGGTCGCCAGGGGAACACCGAGGGCGAACGGGTCAACGGCCGCCGCAACACGGACGGCCATGTCGATGATCGGTTTCGCCAGCAGCCCCGGCACGGCCGTGCTGCCGATGTGCTCCACCGCATCGACGTGAGCTCCCAGTGCTACCACGACGCGCGCCGACTCGAGACGGAAGTCGTCGGCCCAGTGCGCTTGGTGCTGCTGCAATTCGACCATTGGAATGAGCGTAGGAGATCACGACCCACAGCACGGGGCACTCGATCATGCGCGTTCCACCGGGAGCCACAGCTCGCAGGTGGCCGTGCTGAAGTCGTCGGCGCGGTCGAGCACCGCGACGATCGACGGCCCGGGGCGGAGCCGCCACGGGTTCGACGGAAACCAGTCCGTCGCGGTCGCCGCCCAGACCGCCTGCAACGCGGCCGGATGCGCTCCCTCGGTGCGGAACACCGCCCACATGCCGGCCGGAACCTCGATCGAGTCGAGATCGTCGGGCACCATGGTCGTGTCGGTGACGGCGACGCCGTGCAGATAGGTCAGTTCGCTCCCCTCGGTGTAATCCGGGTCGACGTCGGCGCTCACCTGGAGCAGACCGGCCGGTTCGGTGTCACCCAGCGCCTTCAGCCGTGCGTGCTCCGCAACCGGCAGAGAAGCGATGTGGGCTTGGATGTGAGGGTTGATTCCCTCATGGATGAGGGGCACTCGGGTGGCGTGGCCGACGAGGCGGAACGCCGGTCGTTCAGTGATGCGGGTGTCCATGGTGATGTTCCCTTCTACGGTCAGGTGGAACCTGAGCCGCGGTTGCGTACGAAGGGGGCCGCCATCTCGACGCACGTCGCCGGGGCCGACACCGTGCACAGCGCGGAACGCGCGACCGAACGCTTCGGCCGACCCGTAGCCATAACGCACCGCGATGCTCAGCAGATCCCCGTTTCCGAGAACGTCTGCCGCCGCGACCGACATGCGGCGGCGGCGGATGTATTCCGACAGCGGCATACCGGCAAGTGACGAGAACATCCGCCGGAGGTGGTACTCCGTCGTGCCGAGGTGCGTAGCCAGCGAAGCCACATCGAGGTCGTCGTTCAGACGATCCTCGACCAGCTCGACCAGTCTGTTCAGCTCTGCGATCATGGCGCCTCCTTCGACACCTAGACTTCCGGGTCGTCTCGACCGGCACCCTACTATCGCCGTCCGATCGGATCATGCTCGGGCGGTACGCTGCCATCAGTGACACGTTCTTTCTCTCTGTGACCCAGAGACCCTCCAGCGACACCCGTTCGCTCCTCCGACGAGGGGCGGTGATTTCGTGCGCCCGGATCGGGAGCTCCCTGCGGAGTTCCCCAGCCCCCTGGCCCTCTCTCGACATCACCCCAGAAAGACCGTCCAGTCATGACCTCCACCGACTCTTCTTCGGCAACCGCTGACGACCGCTCGACCCTCCGCGCGAACTGCGCCGACTGCTTCGCCCTCTGCTGTACCGCGTTGGGGTTCCAACGATCCGCCGACTTCCCGATCGACAAGCCGGCTGGGCGCCCGTGCCTGAATCTGGCAGACGATTTCTCCTGCTCGATCCATTCATCCCTCCGACCACGAGGCTTTCGCGGATGCACCGTCTTCGACTGCTTCGGTGCGGGCCAGTACGTGTCGCAGAAGCTGTTCGGTGGAGCGAGCTGGAGGGAACGCCCCGATACCGGCGCCACGATGTTCAGGACTTTCGCCGTCGTGCGACAGCTGCACGAGATGCTCTGGTACCTCGCCGAAGCCTCCGAACGGGCGACCACCACGGAGCTCTCGGAGCCACCATCCCACCTCCGAAGCGAGATCCTCGGGGTTCTCGACGGAGAAGCGTCGCAGATCCTCGCGGCAGACATCGAGCGCATCCGCGGGGAGGTGCGGCAAGCGCTGATCGACGTGAGTGAGGAGGCGCGCGGCGGCTACGATGCCCGTGCCGGGGCGGGCGTGAGCGACGATCTGCATCCCTCCGCAGACCTGGCGGGTCGCGACCTCCGATCGAGTCGGCTGTGCGGAGCCGATCTGCGGGGCGCTTACCTGATCGCCGCGGATCTCCGACGGGCCGACCTGGCGGGTGTCGATCTGCTCGGTGCAGATCTGCGCGACGCTCGGCTCGAGGGAGCAGACCTCTCCAGAGCGCTGTTCCTCACGCAAGCGCAGCTCGATGCAGCTCGGGGCGACGACACCACCGTGCTACCGGCCGCCCTCACTCGGCCGCGGCATTGGTCGACACGTCGTCGATGACCCCAAGCCTTATTGGGGGCTCTCGACATAGAGATGGTCGGCAACCTTCGTCCACTTGTCGCTGCCGGCATCGATGTCGATGGTGCTGAGCATGTACGTCGGTTCGCCCTCCACGCCGAGGGTCACGGGAAGGACGCTGCCGCACCCCGCAGAGCTGCCACCGTATTCCGGAACCATGACGAGGCACGTTCGGCCAGTGTTGTCGCCGCTGCCTTTCGCTGCGTAAATGGTCATCTCGTCGCCGACCCAGAGAAGGCGCGTGGACGTGGCGACGATTCCTATGCCGGGAAAGGCGGATGCGGGCAGGGCGTCTGAGTCGGTCTGGTCGCGGATGAACACGTCGAGTTCACCACTCGCGGTGCAACCGACCAACCCGACAGCCATCGCGGCTGCAAGCGCCACGGTGATGCGAGTCGATCTTTGCCGCGACATGGGGCAAGGCTATTCGACGAATGTCGCCGCGGGTCGACCGACATTCCGCGACTCTGGCATGCGCGTCGGATCGTGTTGGGTGTCCGTCAAAGGGCCACGACACCACTTCGGGCGCTGGCTAGCGTGCTGTTCAGTCGCGGATCCGTGGCCCGTCCGCCAGGTCGGCGCCCGGCTGCTTCCACCCCCCATACGGCGCCATGGCGCCCATATCCCCATCCCGATCCGGCGCCATGGCGCCACGTTAGGCACAACAATGTCCATTTCCAAGCTCCCCTCCAAGCTGGCCACGGTCGGTATCGCGGCCGCGGCGGTGCTCGCACTGGGCCTCGCGGCTCCTGCTGCGGCCAATGCAGCGCCGGCCGACAACTCGGGCTCCGCCAAACCCACGATCGTGCTCGTGCACGGCGCCTGGGCCGATGCATCCAGCTTCGCCCCCGTCACCGCGGCTCTGCAGAAGGACGGCTACACCGTCTTGAACGCACCCAACCCGCTCCGCGGCGTCGCCACGGATGCGGCGAGCGTTTCCGCGTTCATCAACCAGGCCACCACCGGTCCGGTCGTGCTCGTCGGTCACTCCTACGGCGGCACGGTCATCACCAACGCGGCCACGCAGACCCCGACCGTGAAGGCACTGGTCTACATCGACGCGTACGCCCCCGACAAGGGTGAGACCGTCGTGCAGCTCACCGGCGCCCAGCCCGGCTCGCTCCTGGCCGTTCCCGACCCGAGCACGGTGTTCAACTTCGTGCAGTTCCAGAACGACACCCAGACGGCGACGTACAACGCCGCTTACGTCAAGCCGGAACTCTTCCAGAAGATCTTCGCCGCCGATCTGCCCAAGAAGCAGACGCAGGTGCTGGCCGCCAGCCAGTCGCCTCTCGCCACCGATGCACTCGGAACCCCATCGGGAGACCCGGCTTGGAAGACCATCAAGAGCTACTTCTTCATCGGCACCAACGACAAAGTCATCCCTGCCGCTGAACAGCTCGACATGGCGAACCGCGCACATGGCGTCGTGGTGAAGGCCAAGGCCGACCACCTCTCGATGCTCGAGGTTCCCAACAAGGTCACCGACATCATCGAAATGGCCGCGCAGAACAAGTAGCGCCGCTCGACTCCGGGGCCCGATGGCGCTGCGCCATCGGGCCCCCATCGACTTCGCAATGCGACGAAAGGGAACCACAATGCTCAGCGACCCCATCGACAGGCCCGAAGACATCCTCTCGAAGGCAGGCAAGGCGCTCCCCGCGATCAGCGCGCCCGCCGCAACATACGTGGCCGTCAAGGTCGCCGGCGACATGGCCTACGTCTCCGGGCACGGGCCACTTCGCGACGGATCGGCGGTGTTCACCGGAAAACTTGGCCGCGATTACTCGGTCGAGCAGGGAAAGGCTGCTGCAGCGCTGACGATGTTGTCGCTGCTGGCCTCGGTGAAGGCTGAGATCGGCGAGCTCGATCGCGTGATCGAGGTCGTGAAACTCCTGGTGCTGGTGAACGCGACAGACGACTTCTCAGAGCACCACCTCGTCGCCGACGGCGCGAGCGAACTCCTGATCCAGCTCTTCGGCGATGCCGGCCTCCATGCGCGTTCCGCGATCGGCGTGAGCTCGTTGCCTTTCGGCATCGCGACCGAGATCGAAGCGATCTTCCGCATCGACTGACGACCGAACGCGACGAACGCCTGCGAACGTCGGCGAGCACCCACCCTTTCACCATCGGGCCCTCCCTCGCTTGACACTGGGGTGTCTCCAGGATTCGGCCGTGGGCGCAACGTGGTGCTATTGCGAGACATCCGGACTCGAAGAGGAGTTCCAGCAAAGGAGCACTGATGACCACCATCACCGTCGGAGAAGAGAACTCGGCACCCATCGAGTTGTATTACGAGGACCAGGGCACCGGTCGCCCCGTGGTCCTTCTGGCCGGCTGGCCGTTCGATGCCCGCTCGTGGGAGCCCCAGCTGCATCCCCTGCTGGATGCCGGGTATCGCGTCATCCGCATCGACCGACGCGGGTTCGGCCGCTCGAGCGCCCCGATCACCGGCTACGATTTCGACACGCTCAGCGCCGACGTCGACGTCGTGCTTCGGAAGCTGGATCTGCGCGACGTCACACTCGTGGGCTTCTCCCTCGGCACCGGCGAAGTGGCGAGATACATCGGCCGGTTCGGCACGGAACGGCTCCGCAGCGCCGTGCTGATCGAAAGCCTGACCCCGACGTTCGCACACAGCGACGACAACCCGAAAGGTGTCGACGAGGCAGGGGTCGAAGGAGTCCAGCAGGCCATCCTCGACGACCGCTTCGCCTGGCTCACCGGCATGATGGGCAACTTCCTCAACCTCGACGACTATCAGGGCACCCTCGTCAGCGAAGACACCGTGCGAGCGATGTGGTCGGCCGGCGCGGATGCGTCGCCGTACGCGACTTGGGCGTGCCCGCGGGGGTGGCTCGAGGATTTCACCGCCGATCTCGAACGGTTCGACGTGCCGGCGCTGATCATGCATGGCACGGCCGACCGCATCCTGTCCATCGACGGGCAGGGGGCCAGAGCACACGCAGCTCTCCCGGCGGCCCGCTACGTCGAAATCGACGGCGGTCCCCACATCAACCCCGTCACCCACACCGCAGAGGTCAATCAGGAGATCCTGCGATTCCTCGAAGACCCCTCGTAGCGATCGCGGAACACGTGGCTCAGGGGCGCGTCACTGCATGACGTGACCCAACTGCCTCCGAGAGGTGATGTTCAACTTCTTGAACACTTTGCTCAGGTGATATTCGACCGTCGATGTGGTGAGGAACATCTGAACCGCGATCTCCGAGTTCGTTGCGCCGGTGGCAGCGAGGCGAGCCACCTGCGCTTCTTGCGGGGTGAGTCCTGGATCGGCTCTGCCCCGACCCGTCACCTGCACCGTTTTCAGGCCGGTCGCCAGAAGTTCGGAGCCGGCACGGGCGGCGAATGCGCCGACACCCGTCGTCTCGAAGAAGTGGTGGGCGGTGGACAGCTGCACCTGCGCGTCGCGCCGTCGTCTCTGACGGCGAAGCCACTGGCCGTAAAGAAGCTGCGTTCTGGCGACCTCGACCCGAAGCGAGGTCTGGAGAAGGAGCTCGATCGACCTGAGATAGAGGCGTTCCGCGTCGGAATCATGGGCCAGGATCGCCCGAGAGCGGGCGAGCATCCCGAGAGCCCAGGGCGTCGCGCTCGCCTCAGCCCGTTCTTCGAGCTTCGCCAGTGCTGTGGCCGCCGCCTCCGGCTCGCCTGCTCGAGTGGCTGCTTCGACGACCTCCGGAAGAATGGTGCTGCCGAAACCGAGTGTGTCCCTCTCGGAGATCGCGAGCGCGAGGCCCAGCGCCTCGGTGTAGTTGCCCAGTCCCATCTCCAACACAGTCAGGCCCGACCAGGCGTACATCTCGAGATAGAGCGAACCCCACTGCGCACCCCAGGCAGCAGCCTCACGTGCGTGCTCCCGGCACTCCTGCTCCCGCCCCTGCCAGGCCCGCAGATGAATCGCGGGCCCGAGCCCGACGGGTCGAGGAAGACCCATGAGCGCCGTGATCTCAACGGCTTCGAAGCAGCTTCGTTCTGCTGCAGCCATCTCCCCTGCCCAGCAGTGAGAAACGCACTGTCCAGCCAAAGAGACTTGCAGAACGCTCAGCACCCCGTGCCGGCGTCCTGCCTCGACCCCTCGCTCGAAGAGCGCCCGTCGACCGTCGTCGTCCCAGATCTCGTCGGCAGCGAACCAGCCCGCTACAGGCGATGAATGAGCATCCAACGGCTCGTTCCCGTCAGCGAAGAGAGCCCTGACGGAGTCTCGAAGGAGGGGCACTGCCTGCGAGTACCCGAGTGCGAACCGGCTCGCAAGCCCCTCGAGCAACATGTCCCGCGCGGAAACCGGCGGCTCCTTGTCGCGCAGATAATCGATGACCGTACGGGCGATCTCCTCGGCGGTCACGCGGTCGGTGTCGTCTCGGGCGCCCAAAGCGGCGCGGAGCGCCTCGAACATCATGCCCCGGATGAGGTCTTCGTCGAACGGGTCGGCGCTGCCGATCGCTTCCAGCAGAATCGTCCAGGCATCTCGGTGACGATGGTGGAACATCGCCAGCAGCGCGCGCATCCGTTGAACGTCGACGTGTCTTCCATCCGCTTCCAGCCGGGGAGCGACTTTGTCGAGCAGCGCCTCCGCGAGGATGCCGTCGCCGGCCGCGAGATAGGCCTCCGCAGCTCCGAACATCCGGTCGCTGCGCTCTTCCGGTGCGGGAGAGAGTTCGGCCGCTCGTGCGAGGAACCGTGCCCGAGCCAGCTGACCCCCGCGGCGTTCGGCGCGTTCCGCGGATCGTTCGAGATCGGCGGCGACATCCTCATCGGGGGCACTGGTGGCAGCCGCCCGGTGCCATGCAGCGAGGTCGGCGTGGTCGTCCATCTCGGCGATCGTCGCCATCACGCTGTGTGCCAGCCGCCGTTGCCGAGGTTCTGCCGCGTGGTAGACGGCCGATCGAATCAGTGGATGACGGAACGTCACCGTGTCGCCGATGGACAAGACATCGAGGTCGTGAGCGCCGTCTGCCGCATCGTGCGGTATCCCGAGCAACGCGGCGGCACGCCACAATGTGGACGGATCGTCCGTCGACATCGCAGAAGCCAAGACCAGCAACGACCGGGTCTCCGGCGACAGCACTTCGAGCTGACGTAGGAAGTGTGCGGTGAGCCCGCGCCCGGTGGGGAGTTGCTGCGGGAGCGGAAGTCTGCCGGCGAGCTGCTCCGATGTCAGCTGGTTGAGCAGTTCCAGCATCGCGAGCGGGTTCCCGTCGGTCTCTGCGACGATGCGCGCTGCGACCGACGAACTCACCGCGCCGGGTCGCACAGATTGGAGCAGAGAGTGTGACGCTTTCCGCGCCAGCCCCAGCACATGATGAGTAGGGAGCCCGTGGAGTGCCTCGAGAGCGTCGTAGTGCTCCCGCCCCGCGAACACGAATCCCAAGCTGTCTGCGTAGACCCGCCGCGCCACGAAGCTCAGAACCTCGAGCGATTCCTGATCCAACCACTGGGCGTCGTCGATGACACAGATCAGCGGACCGGCCCGCGCTGCTGCAGCCAGAACGCTCAGAGCCGCCAGCCCGAGCACGAATCTCGGCGGAGGCGGCTCGTCGAGAGCACCGAACGTCGTGAGCAGAGCGTTGTGCTGCGGCACCGGCACATCAGCGAAGTGTTCCCGAAAAGGCAGGAGGAGTCGGTGGAGAGCTCCGAAGCCGATGCTGAACTCCGATTCGATGCCCACCAGACGGATGATCTGCGCCGGCGACTCCGTGAGATGTTCGAGCAGGCGCGTCTTGCCCACACCGGGCTCCCCGAGGAAGACGAGCGATCCGCTGAGGCCAGTGCTGACAGACTCCACGAGCGCGTCCAACAGCTGGCATTCAGGCTCGCGACCGATGAGCGGTGGCTCAGTCATCGCGCGAACCCATACAACCCGAACATGGCTTACCCGTCCTTCGGTGCCGGATAAGGGCCATTCATAACGAAGTTCTCTGTGCACCACAACCCTCAAGGGCCGAACGCGACTGGCCGAAGTCCCTGGTGTCTTCCGCAGCTGCGGAGGTGCTGCTAGCGGGTGATGAGGGCGGCGAGTTTGGGCAGGTCTTCGGCGCCGCTGATGGCGCGCTCGGTGATGACCCCGACGGTTGGTCCGTGGCCGTCGAAGGCCTCGCGGAAGATGTCCATGTCGATCAGCTGCAGTGTGCTGAGATGCTCGGCGTTCTCGGTCGTGATCGCGGAACCGAGCGACTGGAGGGCTCTGCTGGAGGCGGTGCCGTTGCGCAGCACATCGACGAGAGCGTCGATGTCCACGTGCTCAGCGACGGCGAGGTCGAGCAGGTCGCTGATGTTCTTCTGATTGGCCATCAGCATGGCATTGTTGATCAGCTTGCCGACCTGGCCCGCGCCAGCACCTCCCATGTAGGCGATCGTGGCTGAGAACGTCTCCAAGACCGGGCGCAGCTTCTCGACGACTTCGGGGTCGCCGCCGACGATGGTCGTGAGTTGTTTCTCAACGGCTCCGGCGTGACCCCCACTGACCGGGGCGTCGACAACGCGCACGTCGCGTGCTGCGGCCAAGCGGGTCAACTCCACGGCTGCGGCGGGGAGACCCGTGCCGAAGTTGATCAAGACGGTTCCGGGGTTGAGAGCATCGAGGAGTCCGCCCCCGGTCAGCACCTCGGTGTTGTCCTTGTCTTCGCTCAGGCACAGACCCACGATGTCGCTGACGGCGCCCAGCTCGGCGGGCGTGGCGTGCGGCGTGTAAGGAACGCCCTCGAGGGCGGCGAAGCGGCCGCTGCGCGACCAGACGTGGAGGGGGTAACCGCCTTCGGCGATGGCTCGGGCGATGGGCCCGCCTTGGTCACCCAGACCGATCCAGCCGATGGTGGGTTGTTCAGACATGTCAGCATCCTTTCGTGGTGCTAGTCGACGGCACTCTGGCTGATCTGCCAGAGCCGATCGGCGTTGTCTTCGTCGAGCGCGTAATTCGCGACTTTGGTGGAGAAGATCGTCAGATCCTCGGGTCGGTGGTCGGTGACTTCCGCTTCCTGGTTGTCGTTGAAGTAGCGTCCGCTGATTCCGTCCAGAAGCGGGGATGTCGCGAGGAGGAGGGTTGTGGCGGCGCCCTGTTCTGCTGTCTTCTGCTGATCTTCGGGGGTGGCGAGCGTGCCGCCCACGTGACGCTGGAGGGGTGTGGCGATGGCTCCCGGATTCAGCGTGTTCACCGTGATGCCGTCGTGCGCCCACCGCAGGCGCGCGCCGACGCCGAAGAGAATCACGGCCGTCTTGGACTGGCCGTAGGCCAACCGGGGGTCGTAAGGACGGAAGTTGAAGTTGATGTCGTCGAAGACGACGGGAGAGAACAGGTGGGCTGACGAGCTGACCGAAACGACGCGAGCCCCGTTGGCCGAGGCCAGCGAGTCGTGCAACCCGGTTGCGAGCGCGAAGTGGCCGAGATGATTGGTTGCGAACTGCGTTTCCCAGGTCTGGGCCAGCGACCGGTCCTGGATCGCCATGACTCCAGCATTGTTGATGAGGAGGTGGAGAGGTTCGTTCCAGTTCCGGATGAATCGGCGCACGGAGTCGGGTTCTGTGAGTTCGAGTTCGCGAACGTCGATCTTGTCGTTACCTGTTTCTGCTGCGATGCGTTGTGCGACGTCGCGGCCCACGTCGACATTTCTCACCGCGATGGTGATCGTCGCACCGCGCCGGGCAAGGGTGGTGGTGGTCGCTATTCCGATGCCGGAGGCGCCTCCCGTGACGATGGTTCGTTTGCCGGTCAAATCCACGCCGGCGCTGACCTCATCGGCGGTCGAGCGGGAATCGAAGGGGGTGGTGATTCGTGGTGACATGGTCCGGTGTTCCTTTCGTTGTAGCACTGATCAGTCACCATCTGACCAGGTGCGGTCTCCCCCCGAATCTATGAAGCACCCCAGTAACGAGCCCCTCTACCGGTAGCGGTTCGAGGCTGAGCGAGATGTTCCCAGGTGGGCTTTCCTAGGATTGCGGGATGACCTCCCGTGACTTCTTCGTCGACGCCTGGCGCGACGCCCTGACTCGACTCGCTTCAGCCCTCGGAGGTACCGCATCCGCAGCTACGCCGGGAATCTTCACCCTCACCAGTGGTGTGCCGATTCCGAACCTCAACGGGGTGCTCGCACTTGACCGCGATCCCGATCCGACAGTCGTCGCCGCGGCTGTGGCAGCATACGAGGTCACCGGGCCCTGGTCGCTGCAAGTGCGAACGACCCCATCCGCCGCCATCGTCGAGGCCGCAACCGAGCGCGGGTTGACGATGGCTGTGCCGCTTCCCCTTCTCGGCCGCGACCTGGGTGAGGCACCCGGCGAGCGCGCGCTGCCGAAGGGAATCACCGTGAGGGCCGTCGACCCGGGCGACACTGCGTACGGCGACACTCTCGCCGATGCCTTCGGTGCGCCACGACCACTGCTGGCGCCTCTGGCCTCACCCGCCGTGCTCGGCGCGGCCGGCATGCGCGGGTTCCTGGTCGAGGATCAGGGTGTCCCGGTGGCCACCAGCTTCGGCATCGTTTCCGGAGACACGGTCGGACTCGTCAACATCGCGGTCGTGCCCTCCCATCGGCGGCGCGGTCTCGGCGCTCTCGCAACCGAAGCGGTGATCACCGACGCAGTTGCCCGTGGCGCGCGCTCGGCGTACTTGCACGCGACCCCGCTCGGCCTCCCCCTCTACGAGCGCTTGGGCTTCGAACTCGAAGAACAATGGACGATGTTCCTGCCTGCAGCGTCCTGAACCACACCCGGTTCTCGCTCGTTCTGTCTCGTCAGAGTTGAGCGTCTGCTCCTTGTGGTCTGAGGTGCGCATGGAGGGTGATGCGCGCGCGTTGGTAGCGGCCGCGGGCTGTCGATTCCCGGATGCCCACGATCCGCGCGGCCTCGGGGAGGGTGAATCCTTCCCAGTGGATGAGCATGACCAGTTCGCGTTGACCGTCGGGGAGGGCTTGCACGGAGGCGCGCACGTCAAGGAGCTCTGCGGATACGCCGCTCGTCGTTTCGGCGCCCGAGAGGTCGAGTCGAAGCCGGTCGGCGAGCATCTCGCGGGCCGCGCACCACGTTGGTAGTTGAGGTGCACGTTCCGCGCGGTCACGAACATCCACATGCGTGCGGGCTCGTCGACCTTGGGGAGTCGGTCGATGTGTCGCCATGCGGTGACGAAGGTCTCGGCCAGGAAATCGGCGGCGTCTTCTCTGATCGCGACCCGCCGGGTGAAGTAGCTGAGCAGGTCGGCCGCCAGCAGCTCGTGGAGCCGGCGGAGGCGGGCGTGGGCCTCGTTGCTCACTCGCCGGCTCCATCGCGGCAGTCGACGCGCGAGGTGATCATCATGCCGGGCGCAATCAGACCGGCGTCGCTGAGGTCGCCCTGAACCTGAGCTGCAGTGAGGGATGCCAGCAGCGTCGGGGTCGCTGATCCGTCCGCGACGAGCTGCTTGCGCTGCTTCGCCCAGATGTTGCTCGTGTCGGCATCCAGGGCCGACCAATCGTGCGCGTGCAGAAAGGACTGCGCCTTTTCGACTGCAGCGTTGAGTTCTGCCGAAGCGCCCGGGTCGGCTTCGGCCCAGAGCGCCATGAAACACACCTGCCCGCCGGGGTCTTCACCCACCGGGAATTCCTGCACCGACAACGCGTCGGCGTTCTTCCACGACCAGTCGAACATCCCCGTCGCAGCCGCAGTGGTCGCACCACCACCGAGCACGAGGATGCTCACCACGGCGGCGACGATCCCCCACCGCTTCTTGCGCCGCGGGTGAGCCGCCGCCACGACGACGGCAAGAGCTCGCGCGGAGCGGGCCGCCGCGGAATCGTCACGGCATCGCTCGGGAGCTGCGCGCTCCAGCGCCTCATCCAGTTCATCCACCTCGGCCACCCCTCATCGATCGTCTCGCATAAGACATGTCCGGCAGAGCCCGAACCTTAATGCGGATCGCTACACGGTCACCCGGCGAGGGCTGACCCGCTACTAACGGAGGATCTCCACCATCAAGACCCAGGCGTTCAGGAGCGAGACGATGAAGATCGCGATGAAGCCCCAGGCCACGTGGAAGAGCCCGTCAGGGTTGGCCGAGATCAGCAGGATGCTTCCCACCAGCACGCCGGAGAGCTGGCCGACGTGGAGAACGATGGTGGGTATGGTGCGGGAGAGGCTCGGGCCGTCGTGGCTGCGCAGCATCCGCACCGCCGCGTCCGCCTGAAAACCGAGGGCGATGACGGCGAAGGCCAGCACCACGATGCCGAGCTTCACCAGGGATTGCTGCGGGATCAGCATGGCCAACGCCGACACCAGGATGACGGCGATCGCCGCGATGGTGGAGCCGGCGCGAGCCGGCAGGGCCGAGCCCGCGAGGATCTGCTTCACGTTGACCGAGATCGCCACGATGATGAGGCCCGCGAGGGCCCCCGCGGTTCCGGCGGAGGCTGACGCGAAGGTCTGCCAGCTGACGAGATCGGTCGCATCCATGGCGGAATCGTATCGGGACGCCTCGCAGCGGCACGCTAAGAACGCGCTTCGTTCTCGTCTCCGGTGCGCAGGGCGTGGATCATGCTCTGCAGGATCGCGTACGCGCTCGACTGCTCGTCTTGCGTCAGGCTGCCCAGCATCCTGAGCTCGACGGATCGCACCGCGACGGTCGCTTTCGCCAGACTCCGCCGACCGCGTGGCGTGAGCTGCGTGGGAAGCACTTTGCCGACGCGGGCCTCCTCTGGCCGGGTCACGTATCCGTCTCGTTCCAGGGTTTGCAGCAGCACGTTCATCGATTGCCGGGTCACGAAGGCTCCCCGCGCGAGCTCGGAGTTGGAAAGGCCCGGGCGTTGTGCGAGCAGTTCGAGGCAGGAATAGTGCGTCACCGTCATCCCGAGCGGGCGCAGCACCGCCTCCATGGCGGCGCGGAGGGCGCTCGAGGCCTCTTTCAGCAGATAGCCCAGTGACGTCGGCAGATCGACTCCGTCTTGACTCATGTCAGTATTCTGACATACTCTGGATGATGTCAGCTAACTGACACGACAGAAGGAAGCAATCCATGCCCGTCACCGGTCCCGACTTCATCTCCCTCCAGACGCGCGATCTCGACGCGTCGCGGGCGTTCTACGAGCAGTACCTCGGCCTCGTGCATTCACAGGCCGGCCCCCCTCATGCGGTCGTCTTCGAGACGACGCCGATCGCGTTCGCACTGCGCGACATCGTTCCCGGCACCGATCTCGCGTCGGCCCCGCAGCCCGGCATCGGAGCCGCGATCTGGCTCCACGCCACCGACGTCCAGGCCATTCACGACACCCTCCTCGCCGACGGCCACACGATCGTCTCCGCACCGATCGACGGCCCCTTCGGTCGCACCTTCACGTTCGCCGACCCCGACGGCTATCACGTCACCCTCCACGACCGGGCCTGAGGCGCCGCGCAGCTCGCCCCGGCCACGGTGCCAGCAGACGACGCCGGCGATCGTCATCCCGCGGTAGTGCTCGAGCACGTCGCGAGCGATAGTGGGTGGAGTGTCGCTGGTGCGTGCGACGATCCACCCAGGAGCGAGCGCGGGAGGCAGGATGCGAGGCGAGGCAAGCGTGCTGCATGCCGATCTCGACGCCTTCTACGCGTCGGTCGAGCAGCGCGACGCGCCCGAGCTGCGCGGCCGACCCGTCATCGTCGGCGGCGGCGTGGTGCTGGCGGCCAGCTACGAGGCGAAGGCCCGCGGAGTGCGCACGGCCATGGGCGGTCGGCAAGCGCGCGACCTGTGCCCGGATGCCGTCGTCGTGCCGCCGCGAATGGATGCGTACTCCGCGGCCAGCAAAGACGTGTTCGCGATCTTCCGCGATACGACACCGCTCGTGGAGGGGCTGTCGATTGACGAGGCGTTCTTGGAGGTGGGTGGTCTGCGGCGGATCGTCGGCACACCCGAACAGGTTGCGGTGCGCTTGCGCGACCGCGTTCGAGCGGAGGTCGGGCTTGCGATCTCGGTCGGTGTCGCGCGCACCAAGTTCCTCGCCAAGGTCGCCAGTGCCGTGAGCAAGCCCGACGGGCTACTCGTCGTGGAGCCGGATCGAGAAGAGGCGTTCCTCCTCCCGCTCCCGGTGGAACGACTGTGGGGAGTCGGCGCCGTGACCGCCGAGAAACTGCACCGCCTGGGCATCTCCACCGTTGGCCAGCTGGCCGAGCTCGAAGCCGCGACCGCCGAGAGATTGCTGGGGCGGGCGACCGGCGCCCACCTCCATGCGCTGGCCAGGTTGCGCGATCCGCGCCCCGTCGACACCACCCGCCGCCGCGCATCCATTGGTTCTCAACGTGCTCTCGGCAGCCGCCCGCGCACGGCCGACGAACTCGACCTCATCCTCACTCAGATCGTCGATCGACTCGCCCGGCGCCTCCGTGACGGCGACCGGGTGTGCCGCACGGTCGTTCTGCGGCTTCGTTTCGGCGATTTCGTGAAGGCCACGCGATCGCGCACCGTCGGCTCCGCATCCGATCGCACCTCGGTGCTCCTCGCCGTGGCGCGTGAGTTGCTCGCCTCTGCGCAACCGGAGATCGCGGAGCGGGGCATCACCCTAATCGGCGTCTCGTTGTCGCAGTTGGCACGCGCCGACAGCCTCCAACCGGAACTGCCCATCGACTGGAACGACGACGCGCGCCTCGACACCGTTCTCGACGCCGTGCGCGATCGCTTCGGAGCGACGTCGGTCGCGCGCGCCACCCAGCTCGATCGCGATCCGGGCTGGTCGACGCCGCTGCTCCCGGAACACGAGTGAGGAAACACCACGATGGCCCTCTGGGGCACCTCCGCTATCCCGCGGGGGCGAGGCTGCCGTCCGGTTCGATGCGCGGTGCGGTTGTCGGAAAGTCGCGTCGACTGAACTCGTCCACCAAGGCGGCGGCACGGCCGTCGGGATCGGGCTGGGGGCTGCCGCCCGTGTGATCGAAATGCACCGACTGCATCCGGCCGCGCACGAAACTGCCATCGGAGCGGAGACTGACGTCGAGGTAGACGCCGTAGCGGGTGGCCTGTTCCGCTCCGAACACACCGCCGCCGCCGAAGTTGCCGAGGCTGTAGGCGATGAGCCGACCGTGGTAGAACTCGGCTCCCCGGAGGGTATGGGGGCCGTGGCCGAGCACGAGGTCGGCTCCGGCGTCGATCGCCGCATGGGAGAAGGCGATCACATCGCCGCGGTTCTCGCCGTACATCTCCTCCGGACCGGGGGTGACGACGTTCGCATCGGGCCCTTCGGCACCCATGTGCGCCTGCACGACCACCACGTCGGCGGAGGCCGCCGCCGAACCGACCACCGTGCGCACGTGCCTCAGATCCGTGACCGGGTTGGTGCCACGGTAGGGAGCGAATCCGATCATGGCCACCGTGGTGTCGCCGATCCTCGTGCAGACGATCTCGTCCCGTTCCCCCACGGCACGGATGCCGTTCGCGGCGAGGTTCGCTCTGGTGTTCGCGTAGCCGTCGACGCCGAAGTCACTGGTGTGATTGTTCGCCATGTTCAGAAGGTCGAAGCCGGCGTAGTACTGCGCAGTCTTCGGTTCGCTGCGAAAGGCCAGGCAGTCCGTGTCAGAGCCGCACTTGACGAAACCGGTGTCGTCGGAGATCACCTGCTCGAGGTTGCCGGTCACGAGGTCTTGAGTGAACCAGGGCCGCACGGCTGCGAAATAGCCGGCCCCGCCGTCGAGTGGCACGGCGTGCCCGATGTCGTGGATGAGCAGGTCTCCGGTGGCACCGATGCTGACTTCATCGGGCCGGGCGGCAGGGTGCGCAGCCGCATCGGGCGCACAGCCGGGAATGGCGGTCGTGCGCATGGCCACCACCCCGCACGCGACCAGCAGCATCACCGCGACGGCGGAGCGCCAGGGTGCACGGCGTGCCGCGAGGCGGGAGCCGCCGACCGTCGGGGTGGGCGCACGCGGTCTTCTGCGCGGCAGATCGAACAACCACGAGAAGCCGTCGCGGGTGAGGAACCGGTTGAGCAGCACAGACACGGCGATCACGACGGCCGTCAGCAGTACCGGCATCGTGACGGCCGCGACGAGCTGCACCGCAACCCGCGCTCCCGACAGCCACTCGGCCAGGAGGAAGTCGGCCAGGGCGAGCAGCGGCATGTGGAGCAGATAGATCGGCAGGCTGCGTCGACCCAGCCACGTGAATCCGGCTCCCACGACAGGCGCCCGCGCCAGCGTCGGGGCGATGGCCAGGCCCATTGCGACCCCGAGCACCGACACGAGCGGCCACACCCCGGGCAGCGTCTCGGTGCCGGTGAGTCGCATCGCTGCAAACGCGATCAGGAATCCGGCGATCACCATCGTGGTCTTCGCCGGTGTGAGGCGGTGGATGGAGAGTCGGATCTGCGGAGCCAGATGGAGCCCCAGCAAGAAGAAGGTGAAGTTGTAGAGGAGTGAACCGCGGTTGCTGACGATCTCGATGAACCCGGCCGAGACGGCGATCGACAGGACCGCGGCAGCACTGATGACGAGCCAGGGCCGCACGCGCGACAGAGCCTTGGCCACGAGGAAGTAGACCGCCAACGCATAGAGATACCAGGTGTCGGGTGGGCTGATCGTGACGAACTCGACGAACTGGCCGACACTGCGCGGCACCAGGGTCGGGAAGTCGGGGAAGGCCCACAGCGTGGCTGCGTGGATGAGCGTCCACAGCAGATAGAGATAAAGGAACCGGATGACGCGTGTGCGGGCGACCTCCGACCAGGCGCGGGTGTAGGCCTTCGCCGCGAAGTAGCCCGACACCAGCAAGAACAGCGGCATCAGGAACGTCCAGATCACATCGCCGAAAAGTCCCCAGATGCCAGGGATCGGCACGCCGATCTGCCAATCGATCTGGAGGTAGCTCTTCATGACGACGTGCCACAGAACCACGAGAATGATCAGCGCGCCCTTGAGCGCGTCACCCCACGCCTCTCGGGTCGTGGTGGTGGGTGAAGAGTCTGTCATCGGTGGTTCTCCGGTGTCTTCGTGCGATGGATGCGGCCGACGCGCATCCCGACGCGGGTGACGATCTCGTGCTCGATGGTGTCGGCCCAACCGGCCCATTCGGCAACGGTCGGTTCGCCGTGCGCACCCGGGCCGAACACGGTCACGCTCTCGCCCGGGGCGATGCGGTCGTCGCCGGTATCCACGACCATCATGTCCATCGAGAACCGCCCGACGAGCGGACGTCGCCGGCCGCGCACGAGCACGTCGGCGCGGTTCGACGCGGCGCGCGGGAGTCCGTCGCCGTAGCCGATCGGCAGAAGAGCGAGATTCGTGCGGCGATCCGCCACGTGGTCGAGCCCGTAGCCGACGCTCGTGCCGGCGGCGATCTCACGCGTCGTGACGACGTGCGTGGTGAGAGACAATGCCGGCCGGAGGTGGTCGGTGGTGCCGGAGGGGTCGATTCCGAACAATCCGGCGCCGATGCGATGCACACCGAACCCGGAACCGACTCCGGTGAGCGTCGCGGCCGTCGCCGCGAGATGGGTGACCGAGGGAGCCAGACCGCGCCGCCGCGCCGTGCGCACGGCGTTGGCGAAGATGAGGCGTTCGCGCTGGTTCTGCGGGTGGTCGGGCCGGTCGGCGCACGACATGTGCCCCATCACCCCGACGACGCGCACGGAGCCGAGCGCCTCCAGCTCGCGAGCGATGTGGCACAGCGTCGCCCAGGCGTCGGTGGGGGCGCCGTCACGCGCCATTCCCACGTCGACGTGCAGGTGCACGCGGGCGCGCTGCCCGACGAGGGATGCCGCGCGACCGACGGCGTGCAACAGCGCGAGGCTCGACACAGCGATGTCCACCTCGGCCTGCACCGCGGCCCCGAAGTCGGCATCGATGGCGTTGAGCCAGCTGAGGATCGGCGCGCGCACCCCGGCGTTCCGCAGCTTGAGTGCTTCGTCGATCGACGTGACGCCGATCGAGGTGGCACCGGCGTCGAGCACCGACTGGGCGATCGCGCCGTGACCGAACGCATCGGCCTTGAGCACCGCCATGAGCTGGTTGCCGGTGACCGACGCGAAGTAGGCGGTGTTCGCCCGGATCGCGTCGTCGTGCACGACGAGCTCGGAGGTCGAGGGCATCACCGGGCCGGGCCGTCTGCGACGACTCGTCGCGAGGTTGCTTCATCCATGCAACCAGCGTTCAGCAGATCGGAATCCAGATCGTCATCCGCAAGAACAAAGGTGTTGGTCGCTGGGACGAGATCGCCTCGTCCGAGCGGCCCCCGCGGATGCCCGGGGTCCCGTCAGATCGCGTCGAGCGGCTGCCAGCCCGCGATCTCGAATCCGTCGCCCACCGCCCTGACCGTGAACCCACCGTGGCCGCCGAAATGCGCGGCGAACAGGGGCAGGTTCTTCTCGGCCGCTTCGGTGAAGATCCGCCGACGCGTCGTGTTCGCCTGCGCGACGTCCTCATCGAAGCAGCTCGAGGTGTGCGCATCCACGACCTGAGCCGGGCTGTGCACCGTGTCACCGATGAACAGCGCCTCAGCATCTCCCGACCGCAGCCTCAGGATGCTCGCGCCCGGGGTGTGACCGGGCGCCGCCTCGAGGGTCAGCGCGTCGTCGATCCGGAATTCTCCGCTCCAGGACGTGACCAACCCGGCGTCGAGGAGGGGCTGGATGCTGTCGGCCCAGACGGTGTGCGATCCGGGCCCCATTATCGTGGTGTTGTTCGCCTGCGGATTCCAGAACGCGAGGTCCTCGGCCGGCATCAGGTAGCTCGCGTTGGGGAACGTCGGAACCCACTCCCCCTGCACCAAGCGGGTGTTCCATCCGACATGATCGGCGTGCAGATGGGTGTTCACGACGAAGTCGACCTCCTCGGGGATGACCCCGGCGTCCGCGAGACGCTCCAGGAACGCCGTCTGCAGGTGGGACCAGCTCGGCACGTCGGCGCGGTCTTTGTCGTTGCCGATCGCGGCATCGATCAGCACGGTCTTTCCCCCTGAGCGCAGAATCCAGGTCTGGAACGCTGTTCGCGCGGTGCTCGTCATCGTCGAGTCGCCGTCTGTTTCGAGAAAATGGGGGCGAAGCAGGTCTTCATGGCCTTCCCACGCCGACGGATCCGTGCCCGGGAAGAATTGCTCGGGCTGCATGCCGATGCTCCCGACGCTTTCGACCGCCCGGGTCACGACGACGTCGCCGAATGTCAGGGTCGAGCTGGTCTCGAGGCTGGTGATGGAATTCATGCGTCACGCCCGTTTCTCGCCACGTCTGTCGTGGTCGACGGTTTCCACGATGCGTGGTGCGGCCGCATCGTGGAATCCCCGCTCGTGCCTATCCCCATCAAGGAGGGTCAGAACACAGCGTGGCCCACGAGACTGGGGTGATGGCATCGACGGATACGACAGCGCTCGCGGATTTCCTGCAAGCGAGCCGAGCCCGAATCACCCCGAAAAGTGCCGGTCTCACGAGCGGCGACCGCCGTCGGGTGGAAGGGCTGCGCCGCGAAGAGCTGGCGATGATCGCCGGGGTGAGCGCCTCGTACTACACGCGACTCGAGCAGGGCCACTCGGTGAACGCATCACCCCAAGTGCTCGACGCCCTCGCGAGCGCACTGCAGCTCACTGATGCGGAACGCACCCACCTGCACACTCTCGCGACCAGGAAGCCGCTGAGGGCGGCCGTCAAGAGGCCGCCGGCCGAGCGCGCCGATCCCGCGCTCCTGGAACTCGTAGCATCCCTCGGAGATGTTCCCGCCCTGGTGCTCGGACGCCGATCGGATGTGCTCGCGTGGAATTCGACCGGGCATGCCTTGGTCGCCTCCCACCTCGACCTGAACGCCCCTGACACATCATCGACGCGACCCAACATGGCGCGACTGGTCTTCCTCGACGAACACACACGCGAGTTGTACGCCGACTGGCGAGCCAAGAGCGCTGCCGTCGTGGGCAATCTCCGGCTGGTGGTCGGCAGGCACCCGGATGATCCGGTGCTCGCCTCACTCATCGGTTCTCTCACGATGGCCAGCGCCGATTTCGCGAAGCTGTGGGCAGACATCCGGGTGCAGCCCTGTGCGACGGCCGTCTACGAGATGCGTCATCCCCTCGTGGGAGCCCTCTCGGTGACCCAGCAGACCCTTCGATCCATCGACAACCCGGATCAGACCCTCGTCACCCACACCGCTGCCGCCGGCACTCACACCTCAGACGCGCTGCGCCTGCTGGCCACGCTTGCGTCACCGGACGCGGTGGATGCAGAAAGCGGTCACCTGCGACATCACCCGGCCGAAGGGGCGCGCCGGTATTCGGAGAGCACGACACCCGACTCGAACGCCGTCGTCGCAACCTCGTCGAAGCGCTCCGGCCGGTAGGGGCGCTCCCCGAACAGCGGTATACCGGTGCCGAAGAGCACGGGATTGCGCTTCAGCACCAACCGGTCGATCTCATCGGCCAGCGTTGCGGCCAGTGCTCCGCCGCCGCACAGCCAGATGGATGCCCCGACTTCCTGCTTGAGCCGCCGCACCACCTCTGCCGGGTCATCCCTCGAAACCTCGAGGCTCTCTCCCGTCGCATTTCGGCCCCGGGTGAACACGATCTGGCGCAGGTGCCGGTAGGGGCTCTCGACTCCGAAGGGCAACCCGACCGCGTACGTGTTCCAGCCCATCAGCACGGTGTCGAACATCGATCGACTCTGGGGAATGTGGAGCGCGTCGGCGAAGTCGGTGGGGATCGTGTCGGCGAAGCGCTCGTTGATCACGTCCATGTGGTCTCCCTCGGCGAGGAAGGAGTCGAACTCGCCGTTCGGCCCTGCAATGAAACCATCCAGGCTGACGGCGACGTAGTAGACAAGTTCTCGCATCATGCTCCATTCACAACATCCGTAGTGCTTGGAATGTAGCACAGCTGTAGTGGTTGCGCTAGGGTTCAGACATGGCCAAGAACGAGGACCGTCGTCGCGCGCTCACCGACGCCGGACTGTCGGCACTCGCACGATTCGGCGCACGAGGTCTCACCCACCGAGCCGTCGATCAGATCGCCGGAGTGCCGGCCGGCACCACTTCGAACTATTTCCGCAGCCGTGACACCCTGATCGCAGGACTTGTCGATCGCATCGGCGAACGGCTGGCGCCGACCGCGGAGGACCTCGAGCGCCGCGCTTCGGCAGACCCGAGCCCGGCGTTGTTCGCCGACTACATCCGCGACATCGTGCGTCGCCTCAGTTCCGACCGCGAAGTGACGCTCGCCCTCTTCGAGCTGAGACTGGAGAGCAGCCGCCGACCGGAGGTCGCCGCGGTGCTCGGCGCCTGGCAACGGGCCGGCTTCGAGGGTGATGTGGCGTTCAACTCGGAGGCCGGGCTCCCCGGTGGTCGACGTGAAATCGCACTCTTCCACTACGCCATCGACGGGCTGCTGCTGGACCGGCTGACGAACCCGATCGACCCGGAGACCTCCACCGACGCCATCATCGACGATCTCGTCGCCGGGCTCCTCCGCTGACCGGACCGCCGGGCAACGCGCCGGCGGGCTCTCACCGATGCGAGAACCCGCCAGAGTGGTGCTGCTTTCGATCAGGCGATGACCGTCTCCGCCTCAGCCGACTCGTCGCGGGCCTCGACGGCGCGATTCCGGCGAGGAGACCGCAGGGCGAAGATCGACACGTTGACGAGAGCGAGGAGGAGCAGAGCGCCGCCGAACCAGAAGGCGGCGGGCACGCCCGCCGAATCGACGATCACTCCTCCGACCGTCGTTCCGACGGCGATGGACACGTTGAGCATGGAGACGAGGAGTGCCGTGCCGGCCTCGGCGTGGTCGCCGGCGATCGTGAAGACCCAGACCTGGAGCGACGCGGGCGCAGCCCCGGCGCCCAGACCCCAGATGACCAGCACGATCAGCGCGCCGACGAGCGACCCCGTGAGCAGCTGTGATGCGATGATGCCGACGAACATGAGCACGATGAAGGTCACGAGCATGACCTTCAGCCGCTTCGCCGCCAGCGCCCCACCGACGAAGTTGCCGATGATGCCGCCGATCCCGAAGGCGAGGAGAAGTGCGCTGATCGTGCCGCCGTCGATACCCAGATTCCCGCCGAGATACGGGGTGATGTAGGTGTAGGAGACGTACTGGCCGACGAACACCAGGGCGACCGTCACGAGGAGCACGACGACCCGCGGGCGCCGGAGCAGGGTCGGCAGTGCGCGGAGTGAGGGTGCTTGATCCATGATGATCTTCGGCACGACCACCAGCTGCAGCACCACCACGACGACGCCGAGAACGGTGGCGATCAGGAACGCTTCGCGCCAGCCGGCGACCGTGGCGATGAAGGTGCCGAACGGCACGGAGACCACCGCGGCGATCGAGAGTCCGGCGAAGATGATCGACGTCGCGGGCCCGATGAACCGTTCGTGCACGAGCTTGGCTCCGAGGCTTCCGGCGATGGCCCAGAAGCTTCCCAGGGCGATGCCGAGAAGCGCCCGCGCGACGATCATCACCAGGAAGTTGGGCGCGATGAGCGCGAGAACGTCGGAGAAGAGCAAGAGTGCGCTCCCGGCGATCAAGAGCTTTCGCCGGTCGGATTTTCCGGCGAGCACCACGAAGGCAAGAGCGCTGAGCGCGGCCACGACGGCGGGAACCCCGACCATCAACCCGGCAACACCTTCGCTGACATCGAGATCGGAAGCGATGGGCTGGAGAAGACCGACCGGGAGAAGCTCGGTGACAGACAGAGCGAACGATCCGATGCCGATGGCGATCACGCCGGCCCACCCCCGGGCGTTCGAGTGGGGAAGCCGGGAGATGGTTGTTTCAGGAGAAGACATGCAGTCCTGCCTTAATGAGAGTTGGTGAGAGTCTGCGAAGCGCCCTCGACTCCGGCTCCGGGGCGGGTGCGTCCTGTTATTGTCGCCATAGTCAAGAACGCTTCGAGCTGTAGAACATCGGCACCGTGTCTTTATTCCCACCCCTGGTCTCGCGGCCTCCCGGCGCGCTCAGACTCCGCTTCCACCGTCCACTGTGAGGAGCGCTCCATGGATGTATCGCGCGTCGTCGCCGACCAGGAAGGCGACTGCGTCCGCGATCTCGTCAGGCCTACCTCCACGTCCGGCCGGGGTCAGGGACACGAGTGCCGCACGGAGCGCCTCATCGGTATTTGCCTGAGATCCTTCCGTTTCGGTGTATCCCGGCGCCACCGTGTTGAATCGCACCCCCGAGGTGGCGTATTCGGCTACCCACACGCGAGTCAGCTGATGAATCGCGGCTTTGGAGGCCGAGTACGCGGTGGCTCCGGTGAGTGCCATCGAGCCGGCCACCGAACCCACATTGACGACCGACCCGGTTCCTCTGGCGGCCATGGTGGGGATGAGTGCACTGGTCAGTAGGAGCGGCGCCTTGATGTTCACCGCCAGCACCTGATCAACGATGTCCTCCGTGGTGTCAGCTGTGGACGCAAAGGGAAACACCCCGGCATTGTTCACCAGGATGTCGATCTGACCGGTGACGGCTGCCGCGGCGTCGGCGAGCCGCGCCGCACCTGCGCCGGTCGAGAGATCTGCGTGAACGAAGTCAGCCGACCCGCCCTCCGCGCGAATCCGCTCGACGACGTCACCGCCTCGTGCATCATCTCGACCGGAGACGATCACGTGCGCGCCCAGGCCGGCGAGGCGAAGCGCGATGGCCCGGCCGATGCCGCTGGTGGATCCGGTGACGAGGGCCGTTTGGCCCTGCAATGAGTTAGTCATGAAGAAGTCCTTCTTTCAGATGTGGTTTCGGGCTTTGCGGACCGCAACGCCGCCAGGTACTGCTGAATCATTCGTGGAACGGGATCCACCATGGCTGGACGGAGGTGTTGATCATTCCGCCGTCGGTGGGGTCTGCCGATGCGATTGCCTGCGCCTCTTCGACCGTCACGTTCTTGAGCACGGTCATGCCTCCGTCGGCGACACGGCCGCCGATTGCGTGCATGAATGGGCCGCTGAGAACGACATTGCCGGTGGCGAAGATCTCCTCCATGTAGTGCACGTGCGTCCAGAAATCAGGCTGGTCGTTGTAGTCCGTTCCCTCCACCCAGGAAGGGCCAGGGAGCTGCGTGAGAATGACGTATGTGGGGCCGTTCATGTCGGGCATGTTCTGCCGTCTCCTAACTGCGGCCGAACCTCGAATACGAGTTCAGCCGCTTCGTTTTCCTGCCGATCTGGCGAGGAATTCTTGGGGGGAGCTTTCAGGGCTCGTCACAGCGCGGTGCTGCCCCCGTCGACCGCGAGAACGGTGCCGGTGACGAACTGGGATCGATCTGATGCGAGAAAAAGGGCCGCTTCGGCGATCTCGTGAGGAGTGCCGATTCTGTTGAGTGGGACGCCCGTCCTGGGAGCATCTGCGGGCACACCCAAGAGGCCCAGCACGAAGTCGCTGGACACCGTTCCTGGTGCGATGGCGTTGACCCGCACTCCACCAGATGCGAACTCCGCTGCGTAAGAACGGGTGAGAGCCTCGACGGCGCTCTTGGAGGCGCCATAGATCGCCATCCCCGGGCGCGCTCTTCGCGCGGCCACCGAGGAGATGTTGATGATGCTTCCCGCGCCGCGCGCGAGCATCTGTGGCGCGATCCGACTCGTCAGCAGCGCGTTAGCCCGCACGTTGATGTCGAATGTGGCATCGAAGTCGGCCATCGAGAATCCGCTCAACGCGCCGACCTTGAGGAACCCGGCGTTGTTGACGAGGATGTCGACCGGGCCGGCGCGTAGAGCCAAGTTGGCGATCTCATCAGGTTCGGTGAGCTCGGCCTGCACGAATCGTGCCGTTGCCCCGGCGGATCTGACGGCGGACAGCACGTCTTCTGCCCGGCGGGCGTTCCGGCCGCTGATGATGATTTCGGCGCCTTCAGCCGCGAAGCGGGTGGCCACCGCGGCGCCGATTCCGCCCGTTGATCCAGCGCCGGTGACGAGCGCGACTTTGTTGTGCAGTTCCATGAACAACTCCTCCATTTCGATTGGTGGTGATGCGGTTACGCCAGGGGGTCGATCTTCAGTTCCTGTGCGAGTTGGTCGACGTCGTGCGCCTGCGCGTCTTCTTCGGCCTGGGTCAGGCCGGACTGCTTGCGCGAGGCCGAGTGCAGCGCCGCTATGGCGACACCGATCGCGACCACGAGTGCGGCCAGACCGAAGCCGACCCAGTGCACCGACTCGGCATAAGCCGTCGCGTTGCCTGACTGCCCGGCCGCGGTGTGCTCGGCGACCGCGGGGTTGCCGACCTGAACGAGGATGAGAGCGCTGACGACGGCGGCGTAAGCGCCGACGAAGACCGCTTCGGTGCCGAGCCGGAGGAAATTGACGATGCCGGCAGCGGTGCCGGTGCTGTGCGAGGGCACCGAAGCCAATGCTTCGGAATCGATGAGGCCGAGCGGCAGCCCGAACCCGACTCCGAGGAGCAGCATCGGGATAGCCATGAGACTCAGCGGAAGGTCGGGCGAAAGGAGCACCAACCCGATGTCGCCAAGGACGAGCGCAATCAAAGAGATGTAAATGATCGACATCGAGCTGAAGCCTCTGAGGCTGGCTGCAAGCTTCGCGCCGAGAAGGGGCGTGACCAGAACCGGCGCGGTCATCCAGAGCATGAACAGCCCGGATTGGGACGCGTTCAGACCACCAACGGCGCTGAGCGCGACAGGGAGGTAGCTGGCCAGGGTCACGAAACCGATGCCGGCGGCTACTGGAACGAGGGCGTAAGACAGGAATCGCTTGTTTCTCAGCAGTGCCAGATCGAAGAGTTTGGTATGACCGGAGCGGGCGGAAGGCAGCGCGGGAATGGCGGCGCTACCCACCAGAGCGAGAGCCGAGATGATCCCGAAGGTGACGTATATCCCGCTCCATCCGACCAAGCCAACCAGGGCACCGGCGATCGTCGGGCCCAGTGCGACACCGAGTCCCACGGTCGTGCCAAGCAGTGCGAACGCCCGTCCTCGTGCTTTGCCTTCGAAGACGTTGGAGAGCAAGGCGGTCGCTCCAGTGAAGACGGCGGCGCCCCCGACTCCGCCTATGACTCGTCCGATGTCCAGAACCAGAAGGTTGGGTGCGATTGCGCTGATGATGGAGGCGCTTGCGGTGAGCACAGTCCCCAGTGCGAAGGTCGTGCGGTAGCCGATTCGGTCGGATGCGATCCCCCAGACGAGCGTGAAGATCGCGAACGAAGCGTTGAACCCATTCACCACCCACTGCAGACCGACAGAATTGGTGCCGAGGTCTGCGGCGATAGCGGGCAACGCGATTCCGGTGCCGGAGATACTGATCGGCATCACGAGGACGGCAAGCAGGATCGCCGGGAGCACCAGGCGGGAACGTGGCGGGCCCCCGATGTCGCTTGACTGGGGCATGGTGGCGGCCGTCCGATGCGTGCGCAGACCTTTTCGACCGGAAGCTCGCGCCACCGTGACGATGATGCCGGTCAACGACGCCGCAACGAGTACGAGTCCGAATCCGGTGGCCATCGGGACGGCGCCGACGACACCGACGATCAATCCTGCAGCGATGGACGAGATGCCCATCGTCAGGTAGGCGACGAGGTAGATGGCGGAGAACACGGCAGCCCTCTGATGCGGCTGAACCTCCGGGATCAGACCGCGGGCGGTTCCGGAGAATCCTGCGCCGATGCCCGCGCCGCCCAGCAGCGCGGCGATCCACAGAAGGCCGAGTAGGTGCCCATCGACGCTTCCAATGAACAAGAGTGCACTTGCAAGCAGACTCGTGGCACCAAGCAATCGAAGCGACCTTGGCTTCATTCGCCCGCTGAGAACGGTGACCAGCGCGCCCGCCCAGAACGCGACGAAGGCGATCAACGCTCCGACGAGAGGGGTCGAGACTTCGAAGACGCTCACCAACAGCACCGGCGTGACGCCGAGGTACAAAGCCATCGTCATGAAAGCACCGATCGTGCCCGGCACCGTTGACGCGAACAATCCTCTGACGTTCCGCGGCAACGAGACCCGGGGAACGAGCGAGCGTAGAGCCCCGGCCTTGCGTGGCGCGGTCTCGGGGGTGAAGAAGGCGATGACGAGGGCGAGCGCCATCACGATTGCGAGAACCGCCCAGACCACGGCCGGAGCGTTGCCGACCGCGTGGCCCACGAGGCCCGCGAACAGCGCCCCGAGGCCCAGCCCGGCCAGTGGCGCCAAGCCGCTCATCAGGCCGCCGATCCGCTTGTAGCGCTCCGGCGCCAGTTCGACGATGGCGGCGCTGAGTGCGCTCGAAGCCGCTCCGGTTGCTATCCCTTGAATGACTCGCGCGACGATCAGCACTCCAATCGAGGGAGCGACGAGCAGGATCAGCATGGCTGCGAGCTCTAGGGCCAGAGCGCCGATCATCAGTGGCCGCCGCCCGACATGATCGGAGAGCGACCCCACCACCAAAAGGCTCACGAGCAAAGACAACGCGTAAATGCCGAAAGTGAGAGTGAGCAGGCCCGGCGGAAGCGCCCACTCCTGTTGATAGATCGGCAGAAGCGGGGTCGGGGCGCCGGCGGCAGTGAGAACTGCGACCAGCGCTACCGAAATACCGACGAAAGCCGCCGCCATCGGCAACATGCGCCGATGACCGAGGGAACCTCTTTCGACGATCGCCCGCTTCTCCCCCGCTGGACGAGAGCTGATGCCGCTCGAAGCGACGTCTTTCGTTACCATGCTGTCCTGCCTTAATGAGTCTGCGAAGCAGTTTGGATCTCGGCCCAGGGATGACCCCGACACGTTTTTGTCGTTTTAGTCAAGAATGCTTCGGGGGGTAGAACGCCATCGCCGGGCCTTTATTCCCGGGTGCGCTCCGACGGTTCGGGTGTACCGGGTCAGGTGGCCACGGTCTCGACCTCGGCCGACTCATCGCTGGGCTCGAGGGGAACATTTCGGCGAGGAGCTCGCAGGGCGAAGATCGACACGTTGACGAGAGCAAGCAGGAGCAGAGCGCCACCAACCCAGAAGGCTGCAGGCACGCCCGCCGAATCGACGATCACTCCTCCGACGGATGTGCCCACCGCGATGGCGACGTTGAGCACGGAGATGAGGAGCGCGGTGCCGGCCTCGGCATGGTCGCCGGCGATCGTGAAGACCCAGACCTGAAGCGACGCGGGCGCAGCTCCGAAGCCCAGGCCCCACACCACCAGCACGATCAGGGGGCCCACGAGAGAGCCGGTGAACACCTGTGACGCGATGATGCCGACGGTCATGAGCACGAGGAACGTCACGAGCATGGGCTTCAGCCGCTTTGCCGCCAGCGCCCCGCCGACGAAGTTGCCGATGATGCCGCCGATCCCGAAGGCGAGCAGGAGCACGCTGATCACGCCCCCGTCAATGCCCAGAGTCACGCCGAGATAGGGGGTGATGTAGGTGTAGGAGACGTACTGACCGACGAACACCAGGGCGACGGTGGCGAGAAGCACGACGACGCTCGGACGCCGGAGTAACGTCGGGAGCGCACGGAGCGACGGCGCTTGATCCATGATGATCTTCGGCACGACGGCCAGCTGCAGTGCCACCACGACCGCGCCGAGGATGGTGGCGATCAGGAACGCTTCGCGCCAGCCGGCGACCGTGGCGATGAACGATCCGAACGGCACGGAGACCACCGCGGCGATCGACAGGCCGGCGAAGATGATCGATGTCGCGGGCCCGATGAACCGTTCATGCACGAGCTTGGCTCCGAGGCTTCCGGCGATCGCCCAGAAGCTTCCCAGGGCGATGCCGAGAAGCGCACGCGCGACGATCATCACCAGGAAGTTGGGAGCGATGAGCGCGAGAACGTCAGAGAAGAGCAGGAGTGCACTCCCGGCGATCAGGAGCTTTCGTCGGTCGGACTTGCCGGCGAGCACGACGAAGGCAAGGGCGCTGAGCGCGGCGACGACGGCAGGAACCCCGACCATCAACCCGGCGACGCCTTCGGTGACATCGAGATCGGAAGCGATGGGCCGCAGAAGACCGACCGGGAGGAGTTCAGTGACAGACAGAGCGAAAGAGCCGATGCCTATAGCGATAACGCCGGCCCAGCCCCGCGCGTTCGAGTGGGGAAGTCGCGAGATGGTTGTTTCGGTAGAAGACATGCGAACATCATTAGTGTTCTTGTCTATTTAGTCAAATATCAGAAGGTCCTATTTGACCGTTTCGTCCAGAATTTCGCCGCAGGCGGAAAACGACGGTCGGCAGCCTCTAGGCGGGCCCCGCTTCACCCAGCGCGACCGTGCGCCCGAGCTCCGTGAGCGGCAGGAAGCTCAGAGCCGTCAGCGCCGACGACATGAGCGTCTCGCGCTTGACGCCTGCCGCGCCTAAAGCTTCGATGCCCCGGAAGAACGCCAGAAAGAATGCCGCCAGGTCGGCCACGTTCGCATCACTCTGCAGCTCGCCCTGATCCTGAGCATCTTGCAGGCATTCTTTGTAGACCTGTTCAATTTCTTCGAACGTCTTCAGCGCAGCCCCGGCAACCTCGGTGTACTGGTCCGAGAGCTCGGTGGTTCCCTTGTTGAACAGCGAGTCCCGGCTCCCCTCGGCGGCCCGCAGCGCACTCCGGATGAGATGGGCGTAAATCTTCTGCAGGGGCGAGCCGTCACTGTCATCGAGCGCGACATCCACCGACATCACAGTCTCAGCAGCATCGCTCTCGTAAGCACGCAAGAAGAGTTCGAGCTTGCCACCGAAGGAATTGTAGATGCTCTGCTTACCGAGACCGGTGGCTGCCGCGAGGTCATCCATTGTCGTTCCCGAGTAACCCTTCGTCGCAAATACTTGCGTGGCGCTGCGGATCACGTCGGCTTCTTGAAATTTGCGAGGTCTGGCCATGATTCAAGAATACCTGAATTCTTGCCCAACTGGACAATAATCGACTATGCTTCGCCACCTACACAATCGAAACGCCTACGTATATGTTCAGAGCATGACTGGCCAGACCCCACCCCTACCATCCGAGGCAAACCCCGTTCTGAGTTCGGAACAGTGGTCTCGGGTATCGCAGTTCGGCTCAACCGAGCTTTTCGAGACAGGCGAAGTGTTCTTCACGGTCGGCGACAGCGATCCGGACATGATCTTCATCGCGGAGGGAAGCGTCGACGTCATTCGGGACGCGAATATGGACGCGCCGGCCGCTGTAGTGGCTCACCATGAGGCCGGTGAGTTCTTAGGTGAGCTCAACATGCTCACCAACCAGGCGGTGTTCCTGACCGCGCGTGCCATGACGTCCGGGCGCGCACAACGGCTTAGCCCCCAAGACTTCCGCCGCCTGATGGCGTTCGACGGGGAAATCGGGGATCTGTTCCTCAACGCGTTCCTGGCTCGACGAACTCTCCTCCTCGACGCTGCTGCGGCTTCGATCCAGATCGTCGGGCAGGAAGGCAGTGCGGCGTCCTTGGCGTTACGAAGTTACGTCCAGCGCATGCAACTGCCCCATCAGTGGATCGGCGACGACACCCCGCTCGGCCTTGACCTCCGTGGCCGATTCGGGCAGGACGAAGCCCTTCTTCCGCTGGTGGTCATACGCAACGACGTCATACGACATGTCACCCCCGACTCGCTGGCACAGGTGGTGGGTCACACCTACCGGGGAAACGACGACGACGAGGTGGACTTGTTTGTCATCGGAGGAGGACCGGGCGGAATGGCAGCCGCCGTTTACGGCGCATCCGAAGGGCTCCGGACGGTCTGCGTCGACGGGGTGGGTCCGGGCGGTCAGGCGGCAGCGAGCTCCCGAGTCGAAAACTACCTCGGCTTTCCCGGCGGTCTATCAGGAGCCGACCTGACCACCCGGGCGGCGACACAAGCCCTGAAATTCGGGGCCAGGCTCTACGCTCCCTGCTTGGTATCCCGCCTCCTTCCTAGCGCGAACGGGATCAGAGTCCACCTTTCCGACGACACCGAGATCCTGACGCGAGCTGTCGTGATCGCCACAGGGGCGGAGTACCGACGATTGCCGATCGAGCGGTGGGAGGAGTTCGAGGGCGCTGGAATCTACTTTGCTGCCACCGAGCTCGAAGCACGGATGTGCGCGGGCCGCCGTGTGACCGTTGTCGGTGGCGCAAACTCCGCTGGTCAAGCCGCGCTCTTCTTGGTCAGCCGAGGCTGCGATGTAGACCTGGTCGTACGCGGGTCGGATCTTTCGGCCGGGATGTCGGATTACCTCGTCCAGAGGCTACGCGCCCACCCAGCCGTCTCCATTCACCTCGTCACGGAAGTCGCGACGCTTCACGGTGACCGGTCGCTTGAAGCCGTGACCCTGAAGAGTGCCGCTGGGGAGCGATGGACCCCCAGCGCTGCCCTGTTCTGCTTCATCGGCGCAGTACCGGCGACATCCTGGCTCTCCGACATCGAGCTCGACGAGTCAGGTTTCGTACTCACCGACGTCGAGCTGCAGCGTCCAGCCGGGGCCGCGACCAATATTGGGCCCGCCGCTTACCCGCTGCCCTTCGAGACGAGCATGCCCCGCGTGTTCGCAGCTGGAGACGTTCGTCGCGGCTCGATGAAGCGGGTCGCGGCCGCCGTCGGTGAGGGAGCAAGCGCTATCGCGTCAGTGCACCGACGGATCAGCCTCGTCGGCTGACGCGGCGTCGGAGGTCCACTCTCGACGTCATGAGCGTTGCCGGTTCGGTTCTGTCAAACTGTCTTCTCGAATGACCCCGAGAGGCGCGAAGGAGTGGCCATGGCGGCAGACACGCGAACGCGGATGGTGGAGACAACCGCGCGCATCCTCAGCGAGCGGGGTCTTTACGGCGCGTCGTTCACCGAGATCCTCGAGCAGAGCGGCGCCGCACGTGGGTCGATCTATTACCACTTCCCGAAGGGCAAAGATCAGCTCGTCAGCGAAGCGATCGCCCTGGTCAAAGTGCAGACTCTCGAGCAGCTGGGAACGCAGCGCGGCAGAACACCTGAAGAATTGACCACCGCATTTCTAGGCTTGTGGAAGCGCATCCTGGAGAACTCCCAGTTCACCGTCGGTTGCACCATTCTGGCGGTGACCATTGCCAGCGATGCGCCGCAGTTATTGGATGACGCTTCGGACGCCTTCCGGAGCTGGCGAGAATGCGTCGCCGAGCTGCTCCATGAAGGAGGGCTTTCCCTCAGTGATGCCACGGACTTCGCGGCGCTTCTGCTCGCTTCGACGGAGGGCGCAATCGTCCTCGCACGAGCCGAACGAGACATCGCCCCCTTCGAAACCGTCAGCCGACAGCTGCTGGGTCGATTGCACGCGATCCAGGAGAAAGCTGCTGCAAACTAAAAACGATTGCCTATGTCGGCTTCAGGACTTGTTTATGACGCCCGTACTACACAAGTATGAGCTTCAGACCCATTTCGGGGCCCACAAGACAGTCCAAGGAGCGCACGCATGCCAATGATCGACGTCTACGCGGCCGCGGGAACTTTTCCCGACCCACACCGACTCGCGATCGACCTCGCCACGGCAGTGATGGAGGTCGAACAGGTTCCGAACATTCCTCTTTTCCGAAAGAACACCGCGGCCCTCATCCACGAGCTTCCCGCCGAGGCCATCACGAACGTCGACGGCGATCGTGGCTATGTCCGAGTTCAGGTACTCACGAACGCCGGGGCCTTGGACCGCCAAAAGCAACTCGCCGTGGTGGACAGACTGACCTCGATCGTGGCCGACGCCGCCGGCGATCCGCACCTTCGCGGGCGCACATGGGTGCAGCTCACGGAAGCCGTCGAGGGGGGATGGGGACTCAACGGGCACGCGAACACGAACGAGGAGATCATCCTCCTGGCCAGAGAGGAGATCGCGCGACTCCAAGCCTCCTCGACCGGCGCCTGATCCTGGCCTGAACCGATAACCCAACGGTTTGCCTCATGACCCGCTCGCCCGTGGCCCCCTCGCTCAACCACGCGGTCCCCGCCGCGACAGAGGGCCCAGTCCCCCATTATTGGCCGGAAGGTTTGCGCATGACGGTCGAGCAGCTCCGGAATCTTCTCTTATCGCTCGACGGCGTTGCCGAGTCGCGGCCCTTCAAGCCGGATCGTGCGGTCTTCAAGATCGAGGCCACGAATAGGGTCTTCGCCATATTGAGCGGCCACGAGTTCCCTGACCCTCAGGTGACCGTGAAAGTCGAACCCGGTCACAGCGCCGAGCTCCAGCTCGAGTACGAGTCCGTGCGCCCCGGGTATCACATGAACAAGCGCAACTGGGTGAACGTCTCCCTCGTCGGCGACGTGCCGGATGACATCATCTCCGTGCTTGCCATCGAGAGCTTCAGGATGGTGCGGGCGGGTCGGTAGCCGGTGCCAGGCGTGATGGCTCCTCGAAATCACTGGCGTGACATATGTCAAAGACATTAGAGTCAGTCGAAAAGGGAAAGCAAGGAGTCAACGATGAAAGCTTTGCAGATCGAGAAGTATGGCGACCCCGCCGAGGTGCTCCAGCTCGTCGAGCTACCCGAACCGGATGCTCCGGAGGCAGGCGAGGTGACGGTCCAGGTTCTGTACGCCCCTCTGAATCACCATGACCTGTTCTTCATCCAAGGCTTCCTCGCCCCTCGTGATCTACCGACTGTGCCCGGCAATGAGGGAATCGGACGAGTCGTGGCAGCCGGGGCGGGAGTCGACGGCGTCACCGTCGGGGATCTCATCGTGTTCCCGCTCCTGTCCGGCACGTGGCGCGAGCGTCTGAATGTAGCCGCAGCCGGCATGTTTCCCCTCCCCGCAGCCGACCTCGAGCAGTTGTCGATGCTCGGCAGCAACACTCCGACCGCAGGCCTGATCCTGAGCGAGTTCGCCGAAGTCAAGAAGGGCGACTGGGTCGCGCAGGACAGCGCGAACGGCGGCGTCGGACGCAACTTCATCGCCTTGGCAAAGCTGCGCGGGCTCCGGTCGATAAACATCGTTCGAAGCGAGGAGTCGGCCGCGGAAGTTCTCGCCGCGGGGGGTGACATCGCCGTTGTGCATGGCGCCGACACGGCTTCCCGTTTGCGCGCGGAGATCGGTGACGAGCGCGTCGCAGTCGCGGCCGATTCGCTGGGCGGCGACGTAGCGGCGACCCTGGTGGAACTTCTCTCCCCCGGCGGCGCGATCGTTTCATACGGCAACGTCAGCGGCGAGGGAGTGGACGGCAACAGCCCAGTTGTGGTGGACAAGGGGATCACGGTTGCCGGAATCTTCGTCGGGAGCTTCGACTATGCGACCAAAGTCGCCCCGATTGTTCGCGAGGCCGCTCCGCTCGTTCAGGACGGCTCCCTGGCCACGCCGATCGCTGCTGTCTATGGCCTTGAGCACATCCAGGAAGCGATCGTTCATCTGACCCGCGGAGGAAAGATCCTTCTTCGCATCTCTAAGTGAGCATTGCTGAGATAACCATTCGCCATCGGTCAGCTTCGACAGTGGGACAGAGGCGTTCACCTATGATCTTTGATGTGAGCGCATTGACCAGTGAGCGGTACGGTCTCGCGGCCGCTCCAGGAGGCCTGTCGCTATTACAGGACCTTCTCAATACTGTCGGTCGCCGAGGACGGCCCGACCTGTTCAACGACCCCCAAACCGAACGAGAGTGGTACCAGCACGCTGTCGCATCGTGGATGAACGACAATCCCGGCTTACTGGCTGCCGCGCCGCCGTTTCTCGAATCGGATGTACCGGCGTTGCGAATTCTCCGGGACACGTTACGCGTGGCGCTCATGCATCGGGATGATCCTGAACGAGCGTCAGAGTGGCGTCTGGATGGCACGGGAAAGCTGCACATGGACGGCGGTGGGAAGGTCACGCTGAGCCCGGCCGCCAGTCGTAGTGCGCGGCTGTGGATGATCGACGCGGTGCTCTTGGAGTCGTTCCGCGCCCAGGTGCTCGGTACCTGGCCGCGCCTGAAGTTGTGCGCGAACCAATGGTGCCTGATGGCCTTCTACGACCGGAGCAAGAATTCCAGCGGCGTGTGGCACGACGTGAAGACGTGCGGCAACGAACACAATCTACGGGTCTCCCGGGCGCGGCGCTCCGCGGCACGCAAAATCGAGCGTGCAGGCGCCGTGCACTGAGCCACTCTGATCAACTCGGCTGCCCGGCAGGGGTCTGCGCGCTCGAGAGCGAAGTCGCGATGGGATTGCGGATGCCGAAGGCTGCCACTCCCGCCCCGATGACCATCACCACGGCCACGAAGACTACGACACGTCGGAACGCGTCGTAGTCAAGCACTCCCCCGGTGATCGTGCCCACCATGGCGATGGCGATCAGACCTGCTACCCGCGCGACGGCGTTGTTGACCGCGGAAGCGATGCCCGCTTCGGCGGCGGGGATGGCGTTCAGCACCGTCGAAGTGACCGGCGTCGACGTGATGGCGATGCCCGTCCCGACCAGCAGCACGCCGGGCACAATGGACGTCCAAATATTGACCGGGTCACTGACGGAAGTCATCCAAAGGTACCCGGCTGCCGCTATGACCGGACCGATGGCGACGAACCATCGTGGGCCCCAGCGTCCGGCCAGAGTCCCCACGGCACCGGAGATGACCAGACTGATCACCGTCATCGGGGCGGTAGCGAGGCCGGCGATCGATCCCGAGTAGCCGGCCACCTGTTGCAAGAAGACCGGGACGATAAACACCCCTAACCACAGGACGCCCCACACCAGGAATGTCGTCAGGTTCCCGACCCAGAAATTGCGAACCCGAAACATTGCCAGAGGCATCATCGGGTGTGGCGAACGTTTCTCCCAGACGACGAAACCCGCCAGAGCGGCGACACCGATGAGCGCGCTGACGATGATGAGCGGATGCGTCCAGCCCAGTTGCCCTTGCTCGATTAGTGCGAATACGGCACCGCCGAGTCCTAGCGCTCCGAGGACGGCCCCGACGATGTCGACTTTCCCCCCTCGAGAAGTCTGTTCTTTTCGCAAGAGGGCGAGGAAGACAAGAGTGACAACGACCGGCAATACATTGACACCGAACACCCATCGCCAGCCCACCGTGTCGACCAGGACGCCGCCCAGAACGGGACCGCCGATAAAGGCCGCACTCGTCCAAGCCGACCACAGCCCGATGGCTCTTGTCTGCGCGGCACCCCGGAACGCCGACGCGATGAGGGCAAGTGAACTCGGCACCAGTAGCGCACCGGCCAACCCCTGTAGTGCGCGAAGAACGATCAAGGAGGTGCTGTCCGGGGCCAAGGCACAGGCAATCGACGTGGCTCCGAACGCGAACAAACCCACGCGCAGAACCGTGACCCGGCCGAATGTGTCGGAGAGAGCACCCGCGGTCAAGATGAACGCGGCGAGCGTCAGGGTGTAGGAGTCGATCACCCACTGTTGGACGGGTAGTCCTCCTCCAAGCTCATTCGCGATCTGGGGCAACGCGACGTTGACGATCGTCCCGTCGAGGAACGCGACGGTGGAGGCGAGCACCGCGACGACGATGACGAGCCGGCCTTGCGCGGGCGCGGTCGACATGTCACCGGCCACCGAAGACGAGTACGGCGTAGGTGATGATGGCGCTCAAAGCGAAGAGGATGCTGACCCCGATCCAGAAGAAGGTCGTGCGAACCGGGTGTCGCCGAGACCGAGCGGACGATGTCATCGAGTTACTCCTTCGAGGAAGGCCGTGGTCTGCTCAAAGGCTTTGACGGCTTCCGGTAATGAGAAGTTGAATTGGTACTCGTGTTGAAGGCCTTTTCCGGAGCCTGTCCAGAACAGCGCTGTCGTCGATACCCCTTGGGATTTCAAGCGGTCGGCGAGCTCGAGGCCCTGAGTCGCGAACGGGTCCGCGTCTCCGACGGTGATGAAGGTCGGAGGGTACTCGGCGGTGATCTGGTCGGTCGTGCTCAGCTCGTCGATCTCGGGGAAAGTCTGCCAGTCCCGATACCCGGTATACGACCACAGGTACGTTCTCAGGGCCGGAAATCCGGTGTCGCCGACGGTGTCCATATCGTAGAGACCGCAGAACAGAACGACGCCGGAGAGCGATCCCGGATCGAGTGCCGGTGCGATGCTCATCTCTTCCGCGAGTCTCGGATTGGTTTGAAGGGCGCTCAGTTGGCTCGCGATCTGCGCGCCGGCTGAATCGCCGCCGATGACGATGTTGTCCGTCTGACCGCCGAGCCGGTCGGCGTTTCTCTCGAGGTAGCGAAGGGCGTCGTTCCCCTGCTGGATGGGAGCGGGGTATCGGGCCCCGGGCGCAAGGGAGTAGTCCAGGCTTGCGACGACGTAGCCTTCGTTGGCCAGCAGGATGGAGTAGTCCTCCATCGTCGATGGTGAACTGGAGATGAACCCGCCGCCGTGCACCCACAGCACCATCGGGAGCGGCTCTCCGGCTGCGGTCGGTGTGAAGATGTCGAGATCGGCTCCGTCGGAACCGAGCGAGATGTTGTTCTTCGTCACCGCGTCCTTGATTGCGTCGAACCCCGGGGGAGGCGTCACTTCGGGTGATGACTCGAAGATCGCTTTCACCATCGCGGCTCCCGGCTCCGGTGAGATCTGGTACCAGCCGAAGGCCACTCCGATGCCGAGCACCACGGCCAGGGCGGCGGTGAGGAGGCGCCTGAGCACTGGGTGAGAACGTTTCATGACGCCTGTCTTTCGGGGAGAGTTTCGGTTGGTCTGCTCGCTGATCGACGTGCCGCTTCGATCAGCGCCTTCGTGTAGCCATGCTGTGGTGAGGAAAGGATCTCTTTGGTCGGGCCCAGTTCGACGATCTCGCCCTCGTACATGACGGCCACCCGGTCGGCGATCTGTCGAACGACGTCGAGATCGTGGGAAATGAAGAGGATGGCGACGCCGGTTTCCGCTTGGAGTCGCTCGATCAAGGTGAGTACCTTCGCCTGCACAGAGGCGTCCAGGGCGGAGACCGCTTCGTCGGCGACGACGATGGTGGCGGGGCCGGCGAATGCTCGGGCGATAGACACCCGCTGTTTCTGCCCGCCGGAGAGTTCGTGCGAGAACCGGTCGAGCACCTCGGCCGAGAGGTCTACGCGCTCGAGCAGCTCGGCGGCGTTCAACGACCCTCGCCGGAGGTGGATGGCTCGGTCGAGAATCTGCCGCACCGTGCGCCGGGGGTTGAGTGTCGCGTCCGGGCTCTGGAAGATCATCTGCACAGGATGCGGTATCGAGTCAGGGGCATTCAGCTCCACGACGCCTTCATGCGAGACGAGACCCGCCAACCCTCGCCCTAACGTTGTCTTCCCACTGCCCGACTCCCCGACCACACCGAGTATCTCGCCTAGGCGAAGTGCGAACGACACGTGTTTCACGGCGCGGAAGGTGCCGTAGCTCTTGGAGAAGTCGGTGACAGTGGCCACGGCGACAGCCGACGAGGCCCCCTCGGGTGCGCTGGTCGATCGGTCTCCGCTGGGAAGCGCGTCGACGAGGGAGCGGGTGTACGTCGCCGTCGGCGCCGTCAGCACCGCACGGGCGGGTCCCTCTTCGACGAGTCTCCCGTGCTCGAGCACACCGACGCGGTCGCACCGTGCTGCCAACAGGGGCAGGTTGTGGCTGATGAAGAGTGTTGCCGCGCCCGTCCGTTGTCGGAGTTCGTCGATGAGGTCCAGCACGGCGACCTCGACCTGGGCGTCGAGACCGGTAGTCGGTTCGTCGAGTATGAGCAGGATCGGGTCGCGGATGGCTGCCATCGCGATCATCGCTCGTTGCTGCTGACCGCCGGAGAGTTCGTGAGGGTACCGGCGTGCGATCCCGTCCGGATCGGTGAACCCGACCGTGCGAAGCACGTCGAGGACTCGAGTTCGCGTGTCGGAGCTGACTCGCGAGCCTCGCTTGAGCCGCCCGTTCGCGGCGAGGTAGGAATCGGTGATCTGCCGGCCCACCCGCATTGTCGGGTTCAGTGCCCGGCCTGGCTCTTGGTAGACCATCGCGATACTCGTGGCTCGCGTCGCGCGCAGCTCGTCGGCGCTCCGCGTCAGCAGAGACGTTCCGTTGAACGAGATGTCTCCGGCTGCTATCCGCCCGCTCCGGGGCAGGTAGTTCATGATCGCCAGAGCCGTCGTGGATTTTCCGCTTCCGGATTCCCCGACCAATCCATAAGCCTCGCCGGGCGCGATGGCGAAGGACAGGCCGTCGATGACACGCGTCGTGCTCCCCCGCTGGGTGTACTCGATGCTGAGCTCGGCGACCGCCAGCGTGTTGGTCATGGGTCGAGCACCTCCCGCAGGTTGTCGGCGATCAGATTGACGGCGACGACCAATGAGATGATCGCCAACGCGGGGAAGGCGGCGCTCCACCAAGCGGTCTGAAGGAAGATGCGATTCTCGGCGACTGCCAGTCCCCAGTCGGATGACGGCGGTTGGGCTCCCACTCCCAAGAACGACAGCCCGGCAGCGACGAAGACCGCATAGCCGAGCCGGATCGTCGCCTCGACGATGAGCGCCGGGGCGACATTGGGGAGAAGCTCCGCGAAAAGGACTCGTCTCGTGCTCTCCCCCTGTGTGATTGCCGCTTCGACATACTGCTTTCCCATCTCGACCAGCACGGCCGACCGCACCGTTCGGGCGATGAGCGGGGTGAAGAACAGTCCGATCGCAACGATGAGGGTGGCCGGCGATTCGCCGAACGCGATCGCGACCAGCAGCACAGCGACGATGCCAGGCAGGGCGTTCAGGAGGTCGAACGATCGCATCAGCAGGTCATCGGCGAAGCCGCGATAGTATCCCGCCAGAAGCCCGAGCGCCGTTCCCAGCACGGTGGCGAGTGCGGTCGCGGCGGGCGCTACCAGCAGAGTGGACGAGGCTCCCGCGAGCACGCGGGTGAGTTCGTCTCGGCCGAGGTTGTCCACTCCCAGCCAGTGCTGAGGGCTAGGAGGTTGATTCGGAACGCCGGCAGCGGCATCCGGGTCCAATCCCGTGATCAGCACGATCAGCGGTGCGGCGAGCCAGAAGAGCAGCACGACACACGACGCAACGAAGGTCGGGCGACGAACGAGGGTTCGAAGGGTTCGCGCCGCCGTGACTCGTCGATCGCTCCGAGCCAGCCCGGGCGTGAGGGCAACGCCCGGGTTCAGCGCGCTCATTAGCGCACCTCCGCAGGACGGGACAGATCGATCCGCGGGTCGAGTGCCATATAGGCAAGATCCGCGAGAAGCAGAATCAGGATCGACGCGAGCGCGGTCACCATGATCGCAGCCTCGAGAACCAGCAGGTCCTTCTTCTGCACGGCCTCGACGATGGTGTATCCGATTCCGGGATAGCTGAAGAGGGTCTCGACGATGACGCTGCCCCCGACGAGGTAGGCCAGTTGGGCGCCGAGAACAGCGACGGACGGGATGAGCGAGTTGCGGGCCACGTACCCGGTCAGGATGCGCCACCGAGGAAGACCTTCGAGAACCGCTGTGCGGTAGTACTGGGAGTTGAGCGTTTCGGTCGCGCCCGCCCTCGCCATCCTCGCCACATAGCCGAAGGATGCGCACGCCAACGTGATCGCCGGCAGGGTCATGACGGATATCCGCTCGCCCAGTGTCGAATCGGCTGTCACCTCCGAGTGGACGGGGAACCAGTGCGCGAAGACAGCGAAGAACAACAGCAGCACCGTGCCTACCGCGAACTCGGGAACAGCAGAAAGTGCAACGGTGAGCACGGTCGCAGTCCGGTCGGAGCGGCGCCCGCGCCTGGTGGCCTGATAGACCCCCAAGGCCACGCCCACGACGGCCACGATCAGGAAGGCGTACGCGCCGAGCAGCACACTGTTCGCGAACCTTCCCATGACCAGTCCGAGCACCGGCTGCTGATAGGTGAGGCTCTCTCCCCAGTTGCCGGTGACGAAACCGCCGAGCCAGCTCACGTAGCGCTCCGGTACCGACCCCGTGAGTCCGTGTTGGATCTTCCATTGATCGAGCTGATCGGGCGTTGCCAGCTGGCCGAGCGCCGCGCGGGCCGGATCTCCCGGCACGACCTGCACCAGCCAGAACACCGCCGCAGAGATCAACAGCAGCACGATCGGCGCCTCGATCAGGCGGCGCGCGATGATCCGGCCGGTGTGGCGGTTGGTGCGGAGCGCGCGTGCAGGGGTCGCCGAGACGACCGAATCAGCCGTTGTCATGGTGTGATCACTGATCGACCCAAGCGCCGGTGTAGTCGACGTCGGCCGCCCAAGTGGTCATGTGCACCGACGGGTCGAGGTATTCGCGTCGGTTTCCGAATGCGGCGATTATCACGGGCACGTCATCGTTCATGATCTGCCCGATCTGGTCGACGATGGCTTGCCGGTCGGCCGGATCGACGGCGGCGTCGTATTGATCAGCCAAGGTGTCGAGGGTGGGGTTGGAGTAATGAGATGCGTTCCACACGGCGCCGGTGCGGTAGAGGAAGTTGATGTACTGCGACGGCGACGGCCGGCTTGACCAGAAGGTGATGGTGGCCGGATCGGTCAACCAGGGAGAATTCTCGCCCGGCGCGAAATATTGGTCGGCCGGCATCGTCTTGACCTCCACGTCGAAGTTCGGGTACTGCTTCAGCTGCTGCTGGATCAGCAGTGCCTGCGATTCGTCGGTCGAACTGGTCGTGATCGTGAAGGAGACCTTCTTGTCGCCGAGGAGAGATTTCACGGTGTCGGCGCTGGCCTCGCGTTGCTCCACACCGGTGGGCACCACGGGATCGGACGGGCTGTAGACGGTGTCGTTACCGAGCGACGCCCCGCCGCCGTAGACGGTGTTGATGATGGCATCCCGATCGATGGCCGCTGCCACGGCTTGACGCACTTTCACGTCGTCGAAGGGCGGTTGGTCGGTGCGGAGAACGAACGCAGAGAATCCGGTCTCGGCCTGGGTGCGTACCGTGTAGGCGTTGGAATCGAGCGCGGAGGTCAGGCTGAACGGGATCGTCTCGCCGATGAGCGCATTCTCTGCGCCGCTTTGGAAGGAGAGAACTCGGGCTTGCTGGTCGCGGTAGATGTTCATCTTGAGTCCGGCGAGGTGGATCTCCGACGCGTTCCAGTAGGACTCGTTCTTGGTCAAGACGATGCTCTGCCCAGTGTTCCAGCTCGAGACCGTGAAGGGGCCGGTGCCGACAGGATTCTTCTCCCAGCTGCCTGGCTCGTAGTCGGCGGGGAGAATCTGAGTGTTCGACCCCGACACGAGGAAGGGGAAGTCTGAGAACGGTTTCGTGAGGGTGAAGACGACCGAGGCGTCGTCGGGAGCGCTGACACCGGCGAGCAGCCCCTCGAACGCCCCTTTGCCGGCCGAGGCGCTGTCCGGCGCGACCAGACGCTCGAAAGTAGCTACCACATCCGCGCTTGTCATCGGCTGTCCCGTGTTGAAGGTGACACCCGGCCGGAGGGTGAACGTCCAGCTGAGACCGTCAGCGGATGGTTGCCACGACGTCGCCAACAGCGGCTCGGCCTGGTAATCGCCACTGACGTGCACGAGCTTTTCGGCCACGGTGTCGACGATGCTCGTGCCGCCTGGGCTGGAGACGGTGACCGGGTCGACCGCCGATCCGGGATCGACGATGCTGAGGGTGATCGTGCCGCCGTCGACGGGCGTCCCGTCCAGGCCACCGCCGGCCGTCGGAGCGGGCGGCGCCTGAGGGCCGGCAACGCAGGCCGACAATGCCAGAGCAAGAGTGATGATCGCCGTGACGCCCGCACTTCGGCTCCGCGGTCGACGCATGAGTTGTTCGGATCGCATGATTCCTCCAACGACGCTGGGTCAAAATCCGTCGCACGAATTGGATGACTTAGGTATACGTGCTTAGCCTACGTCGCTAGATTAGCTCTCATGGCGCAAATAATCGATGCATCCGTGACCTCAATTCCTCGTGAGACGCGAGCGGTGATCCTCGCCCGAAGCGTGGGCGATTCCATCCAGGAATCCGACTTCAGCGTGACTACCCTTCCCGTCGCAGACCTCGAGGACGGGCAGGTTCTCGTCAGAAATCTCGTGACGAGCGTCGACCCGTACCACCTGCGGCTCCTGCGGGGCGGCAACGGCCACGGAAACCAGCTCGTCGGCCTACCCCTGATGGCCAACTGCGTCGGGGTGGTTGTTGCGAGCAAGGATCCCGACGTCGAAGTCGGAACCCAGGTCGCCAACTACACAGGATGGGTGGAGTACGCCGTCACCGAGATCGCTCCCACCGACATTGCTTCGCCACGCATGGGCGACGAGGCGGACTGGCTGAACACGCTCGGCACGCCGGGGGTCGCCGCGTACATCGGCCTGCACGATGTCGGGAACGTCACGGCGGGCGATGTGGTGGTCGTCACCGGGGCAGCGGGATCGGTCGGCGGGCTCGCGGCGCAGATCGCGAAGGCAGCAGGCGCGCACGTGATCGGCGTCGCCAGTGGCGAGGAGAGGGTGCGCCACATGGTCGGCAACCTCAAGGTGGACGCCGGCCTCGATCGACTCGCGCCTGATTTCGACGACCAGTTCCGGGTCGCTACCGCCCATGGGATAGATCTCTTCTTCGACAACGTGGGTGGGCAGCTTCTCGAGATGGCGATTCCGCTCCTCGCGGTGGGCGGACGGGCGGTGATCAGCGGCACGGTCAGCACCTATGGGGGTGGCACGCGCACCTCCGTCGAACTCGACGTTCCAACCATGATGCTCAATCGCACTACAGTCCGGGCCTTCAACGTGGCTGATTACTACGCGGAACGACTCCTGCCCGCGCGGGAGGAGCTCTCGGAATTGCTCAAGACGGGCGCTGTCAAGAACGTCGTCACGGAGTTCCAGGGGCTGGAGAGCGCGCCGCGGGCTCTCGCGTCCGTGTTCGAGAGCGGGACCGACTACGTCGGGAAGCGGATCGTGCGAATCGCTGACCGCTAGTCGCATGCGGCGTTTACTGATTCCTCTCGGCGTTCTGATCGTTCTGGGCGCGAACGTCGGACTCGCCGCAGCGACGAACCTGCTCCCCATCGCCCCACTCGCAGCGATCATCGGGATCTTTGCTGTCATATCGGCGTTCGGTGGGTCGCTTCGCGCCGACCTTCGGTTCCTGGCGCTGCTCGGGGCAGCCCTGGTCATCGCGTGCGTAGTGCCCCGACTTCTGGGCGAGTTCGTTTCGCCGTGGCTCGGCGCGGTCACTCTGGTCTCGGTCCTGTTTCTCGCTGCCACATTGACTGCCTTCGGACCTCGGATGGAGTCGGCCGCTCTGACGATCGGCTTGAGCTCGATTTTCGGATACGTCTTCGTCTTACCAGCCGGCACAACCGCGGTGCAGTTCGCGATGACGCCTGTCCTGGCGATGATCGCCACCGTCGCGATCCGCGTGATCGGCGGCATCGGCGACCCCCAGGCGCCCGTTCGAGCCGCCATCGGCGATCTGCTGCGAAGCGGCGCCGGAACCGCGGCGACGTCCGCATCGGTGGCGGTGTTGACCGACTCCCCGAGAGTTTGGACCGCGGAGGCACTCTCCGCCGCGCTGCGTTTTCAGGCGCTGGCGTCGCTGCCTTTCCGCGATGGCGCGGATGCCGGGGCATGGGCATCACTCCTCGCACGACGCGACCGTGTCGCCCGCGCCCTCACCGAGAAGCGATTCGCATCCCAGCCGATCTCCGCCTCAGAAGCCTCGATCGGAGAGAGCGACTCGAGCCACATTGCAGAGCTTTCGGGGGAGCTGGACCGCATTGAAGCAGCAAACCTACGTCGCGACAACACCCGAATCCGGCTGCCACGGAAAGTGACGCAGACGCTCCTGTTCGGCGGCACGCGAAGCCTGCTGTCCTGGGAGTCCGCGGCCCTGAGACACGCTCTCCGGGTCACCGTCGGGATTAGCGTCGCACTGCCCTTGGCGGCTCTCCTGCCTTACCCCTCCCTTCATCTCGCCTTGCTCGCCGTGAGCTGGGGAACGCTGCAGCCGGCGTTCCATGACACCGTGGCCCGGATCATCCAGAGGGTCGTCGGAGTTCTGCTCGGCGCGGGGGTGACGATCCTTCTCGCCGCCATTGTGCCGACCCCAGTCCTCTTGAGTGTCGGAGGGGCAGCAATCGTCCTTGGCTCCGCGTTCATCTTCACGCGCCGCTGGATCTTCTACGCGTGCTCCTTGATCCTCAGCGTCGGGGCGGGAGCCGCCACACTCCGAACGGACACCGCTGAGTACGCGGCTCAGTACCTTGTTGCGGTTGGCCTCGGCCTGGGCATCGGGGTCGTGTTCGGGAGCGTCGTCGTGCCGTGGCAGCGGCGCCGGACAGCCACCGACAGCCTCGAGGCCGCGATCGCCGCGACAAGAGAATTGATCCGTGCCGAGTTGGACACGAGGGCAGCGCCCCGCGAAGATGCGTTGAGAAGGGTCATGCCGTTCTTCCGGCGAGCATTGGCCGCGTCCCAGCAGCTGAGGCAGTACGGCCTGATGCGCCCGGTTCCCACAGCCGAACAGATGCGGGCGCTCGACGACGCCCATGGCGCGGTTTCGACGGTTGTCATCGTGACCGCCTACTCCTTCACCCGACCCCAGGAGCTGAGCCGCATGGCGGCCGTGATGGTTCGCGAGAACAGCGCCCGACTCCGCGAGGCACTCCAAACGATTCGCGGACGGTGAGGCCTAGCGGGAGTAGCTGCCCAGCCACGCGAGGGAGGGCTTAGGAATCCGTTGGAACGTCTGACGGTCAACCGAGGCGAGACCGAAGGTGGGCCGCCAGCTGCCCCACTCCCAGTTGTCGAGCAAGCTCCAATGAAAGTAGCCCTGAACGTCAACGCCGTCGTCGATTGCCGACCACATGGATTCGAGCGCCTCCCGGGTGAAGGAGATACGACGCGCGTCGTCCGCCGTCGCGATGCCGTTCTCGGTGACGATTATCGGAAGATCACCCACAATCGACGCGACGCGTAGGATGGCGCCCCCGAGGGCACGAGGATAGTCTTCCCACCCACTCTGCGTCAGAGAGACGCCGGGTTCACGGAATGGAGCAGCAACGCCTTCGTGCATTCGGATTCTTCCGCGGGTGTAGGTCTGCGTGCCGATCCAGTCATCTCCGGCCGCGGCCCGAAAAAAGACCTGGTCCCGGGGCTCGACATACGCTTCGAAGTCCTCCCGCGAGTTCGTCTCATCCTGAAAGTCCTGAACCGACACTCCCCAACCGACAAGAATGCGGGGGTGATTCCTTCTGAGAACCTCTCGGGCGCCATGATGCGCGGCGATGATCGCCTCGGTCGTCGCCGCGTCCGGGATCGGGTACCCGGCGGAGAGGGCGCCGTTCCCGATCGAGATCACAGGAAAGATCGACACGATGTTCGGCTCGTTGATCGTCTCGACCCGATCGACCCCGGATTCCAACACAGGCGCCAGCACCTCCACGTACCTCTGGAATCGTTCGACCGCATCCGGTCGCAGCCAGCCACCACCCGCGGCAAACCACTGGGGAAGCGTGAAGTGATGCAGCGTGATGAGAGGCCGCAGGCCGCGCTTTACCGCCCCCTGCACCATCCGCTGATAGTGACCGATCGAGGCCAGAGATATGTGACCATCGGCAGGTTCGACTCGGGACCACTCGATTCCGAACCGGTAATCGGTCAGTCCGGCGGATGCGACGAGGTCCATGTCGTCACGCCACCGGTGATAACTGTCGATGGCGTCTCCCGCCCGTTCTGCGACGACAGACTGCGGTTCATTCTCCCGAACCCACCAATCACTCGCGAGGTTGTTTCCCTCTGATTGGTGCGCTCCCAGTGCCGCGCCCCACAAGAAATCCGGTCGCGCTCGAGTATTCATTGACCACATCGCCTTCTTCGATTTCGACCTATACTAGGTCTCTTAGGTTATGTCGGTATTTATCATCGCCGACCAGCTGGATTTCATCTCTCCATTATTGGAATAGATAGACAAAAACTGCGTTACAGTATTTGTATATCCGTTCAATAACTGCTCGTCTGACGGGCAAAAGGAGAATTCCCCATGGAACTCGCAAACAAGACCGCCCTCATCACCGGTGCGGGTGCCGTCGGCGGAATCGGCGCCGCCATCGCTCGCCGCTTCGCTGTGGAGGGTGCGGATGTCGTCATTGCCGGCCGCAACCAGGCTCGCGGTGACGAGGTCGTAGCCCAGATCACCGAGGCTGGAGGCAAGGCACGTTTCGTGCTCACCGATCTGCTCGACGAGGCGAAGATTCTCGCTCTCGCTGAGGCTGCCGGCCCCGTCGACATCCTGGTGAACAACGCCGCATTCGTGGAGGTCGGCCCCGTCGTCGGCTACTCCTCCGCCGCCTTCGACACCACTTTCGACACCAACGTTCGGGCAAACTACATCCTCACCGGCGCGCTGGTCGAGAAGATGGTGGCCCGCGGCTCGGGCAACGTGATCAACATCTCCTCGTTGGCAGCGAAGATCGCGATGCCCAACATGGCGGCCTACGGCGCCTCGAAGGGCGCGGTCGAGTCCCTGACCCGGTCGTACGCCGCCGAATTCGCGGCGAACAACATCCGCGTGAACGCCATCTCCCCCGGCACCATCTCGAGCGACTACGTGATGGACCTGCTCGGCCCGGCCGCGGACCAGCTCAAGGAAGATGTTCCGCTCAAGCGCATCGGAAAGCCCGAGGAGATCGCGGAAGTCGCCCTCTTCCTGGCCTCCGACCGTTCGAGCTTCGTCACCGGCGCCGTCCTCGCCGCCGACGGTGGCCGCACGGCGGTCTGACCCAATCCACGCACCCTGAACCCTGGTCACTCAAGGTTCAGGGTGCGTGTTCTATCTCTGCAACACCTCGCATTGGAGTAACAAATGGAACTTTCCGGCCAACTCGCCCTCGTCACGGGTGTCAGTCCCGACGGTGGGCTCGGCTTTGAGATCGCGAAGCTCTTCGCCGCGGAGGGTGCCGACGTGGTCATCACCGGCCGCGACGAAAACCGCAACCGTCAGAGTGCCGAGCTGCTCGATCCGTCGGGCGAACATGTCCGCATCGTGACCGGCGACCTTCGCAACTCAGAAGACGTTCGTCGCATTGCCCGGGAAGCGGGCCCAGTCACCATCCTCGTGAACAACGCCGCTGCCATCGCGGCAGGGCCCACCACGGAGGTCAGTGACGAAGGCTTCGCTGACATGTTCGCGGTGAACGTCCACGCACCCCACATCCTCGTGAGCGAGCTGGTTCCGGGAATGATCGCCGCGGGCAGCGGTCAGATCGTGAACATCAGCTCCATCGGAGCGAAGCTCGGAACGGCGGGGCGCGCCGCCTACGCCTCCAGCAAGGCGGCGATCGAGTCGTTGACGAAGTCGTGGGCGGTCGAATACGCCCAGACAGGCGTCCGCGTCAACGCTGTCGCCCCGGGGCCGATGCACGGACCGAAGCTCCTCCGTGCCGGCGCCCAGGTGCGCGAGGCCATGGGCCGCACCGTACCTCTCGGTCGCACCGTGGGCCCGGATGAGATCGCCCAGTCGGTCCTATTCCTGGTCAGCACCCGCGCGCAGTATGCGACGGGCGCCGTGCTGGCGATCGACGGCGGGCGAACGGTCATCTGATCTCACCTCGACCGATCGACTGCCCCGGACCACGGTCCGGGGCAGTTCTCGTTTCCGGTTGTGGACATGACCCTCACTGGGGTAAAGGATGAAACATCGGCAGGCCCTTCGCCGTGCCGCAGAGCCGATGGGACGCATGGAGATCGCAACTCGACCGGTCACGCGATATGCCGTAGTCGTGTTGTGCGCGGTGATCGCCATGATCGACGGGTTCGACACTCAAGTGATCGGAATCGCAGCACCGGCCATAGCCTCCGACCTCTCTCTTGAGACCGCGACGTTCGGTGCGATCTTCGCGATTGGCCTCACCGGCGGGTTGATCGGCGCCGTCCTCGCCGGTCCCGCCAGCGATCGCGGAAGCAGACGAGTAGTCCTCCTCATCTGCCTCGGTGTGATGTCGGTCGGCAGTCTGGCGACGCCGTTCGTCAGCAACGCAGTCGAACTCTCCGCGGCACGGTTCTTCACTGGTCTGGGTCTCGGCGGCGCCGTGCCTGTCATCATTGCGCTCACCACCGAATCCGTTCCTCCCCGCGCCCGAGTGCGCATCGTCGGACTGATGTTTACCGGTTTCCCACTCGGAGGGCTCCTCGGCGGATTGACCGCGGCGGTCGTGATTCCCGCCTTCGGATGGCGATCCCTTTTCATCCTCGGGGGGGTCGTACCTCTTCTGCTCACGGTCGCCGTCTGGCTGGTGATCAGTGGCAAAGCACCGTCGCGGCCTGAACCGACGGCCACCGGCTCACCTCCTCGAGGGTCGCGCCCAGCGGTGTTCCAGCTCCTCACACGGCAGAACAGAGCAGGCACCCTTCTTATCTGGGCCACTTTCATTTTCAGTCTGCTGGTTACTTACCTCCTCACCAGCTGGATTCCCCTCCTCGTCGTGCGCTCAGGCATGGCGCCCATCACGGCCATACTCGCCTCGGTGGCTCTGAACCTCGGTTGCATCGTGGGTGTGCTCACCCTGGGTGCCTTCGGTGCGCGGCGAAGCGTGGCGCGCGCGCTCGTTGTCGGTTACGCGGGAGGAGGGGTCTTCATCGCCGCGATCGGAGCGTTCGGAGGCGCGCCGGTTGGTCTACTTGCAGCCACTTTTCTCTCCGGCGCATTCACCATTGCCGCGCAGATGCTCGCGAACGGGGTGTGCGCAGTCTTCTATGGTCGGGATCTCCGAGCGACTGGTGTGGGCTATGCGGTGGGCATGGGTCGAATCGGCTCGATTGCAGGACCTGCTCTGGCGGGGATACTGGTAGCCGCCGACGCCGCGACCTGGCAGATCTTCGCGGTGGCGGGAGCGATTTCGCTCCTCGCGGCGCTTTTCGCGGCCGGCCTGGCGGCTGTCTTCTCACGCATGCGGTGAGCAAGTTCTGGGGTATCGCCGGCATGGTCTGCAGCTCGAATACGGCGTGATCGGAACCGGCCAACTCCTTTGACCGTGTGTCCAGAACATGGTGTGCAGATCCGTCGCGGAAACACGCAGACTACGTCGCTCTGCCCGCGATCACCGGACACGACATCTCCGGCGTGATCGAGGAAGTCGGTTCTCACGTGACCGAGTTCCGCGGGCGACGAGGTCTCCTGCACTCCCCAGATATTCGGTGGCACCGGCTCGTACGCCGAGCAGCACATCGCAGAAGTTGATCTCGTCGGCCGGAAGCCGGGGAATCTCAGCCACCTCGAGGCGGCAAGCCTGACACTCGTCGGCGGGACGGTATGGGAGGCCCTTGTGACGCGAGCTCAGCTCACTGTGGTTGAGACCGTCCTCATCCACGGCGGCGCGGGCGGAGTCGGAACGATCGCGATCCAGATCGCGAAGGCGCGCCGACTTCGGCCGCGTGATCACTTTCGTCGACATTTCGCAACCACAGAACCTGATCGAGGCGTGGGGCAAGAACGCCGCCTATCATTTCGTCTTCACTCGGCAGAACCGCGGAAAGCTGGAGGAGAACAGACGGTTGTATGGACTTCGCGGCAAGGTTGCGATCGACGTGGCGCGCGACACTGTTGCCATTCCGACTCGCGTCGTTACGGGAGCTTGAGGTCGCGGAGCTGACGGCGCGAGCTGATGTCGAGCTTGCGGAAGATGTTGCGCAAATGGGCTTCGATGGTGCGGGGGCTGAGGAAGAGTTGCGCTGCCACTTCGCGGGAGGTCGCCCCGGTGGCGACGAGCCGGGCGATCTGGAGTTCGTGATCGGTCAGGGCGGTCGCGGGCTGGGAATTGCGTTTTCGCGGGTTCTCGCCGGTGGCGCGGAGTTCGCGCGCTGCGCGGGCGGCGAAAGCCTCCATACCCATCGTCGCGAGGAGGTCGTGGGCGGTGCGGAGCTCAAAGCGAGCCGCCTGGCGGCTCCCCTCCCTGCGCAGCCATTCCCCATAGACGAGGTGGGTGCGGGCGAGATGACCGCCCATTCCGCAGGCATCGAGTCGGCGGATCGCCTCCCGGTAGTCGTCATCGATGGCGGCATTGTTGCCACTCGAACCGGTGAGCGCCCGGGAGCGTGCCGCGAGGCCGAGACCCCAGTCGCAGCCGCTCGCCCGGGCCCGGGCACCCAGCTCCTCCGAAGCAGCTGTGGCCCGATCAGGCCGGCCTGCTCGCACGGCGGCCTCGACCAGTTCGGGGAGGGCGAGGGCACTCATCGAAAGCTCACCCATCTCGCTCGCGCGGGTCGCGGCATCCATCGCATCCGAGTAGCTGCCGAAACCGTTCCGCAGCACGGCCCGCGCGTAGTACCCCGCGGCTGCCTCGGCGCCCTCCGACGACGCGGCGCTGTGTCGTGCGGTGGCTTCGAAGAGTTCCTTCGCGTCGGCCTCCTGGCCCCGCCAGGCGTGCAGGATGAAGCGGGCGTGGCGAAGGGGCGCAGCGCCTGTCGCCGCCGTGATGGCCTCGCTCTCCGCGATCAGCTCGATCGCTTGCGGGATCTCGCCGGTGATCACATGCCTGCCCGCCCGGCCCGCGAGGGCACCGGGGAGCGTAGCGAGCGCTCCGGCTTCGCGGGCGAGGGCGACGTTGCGATTGCTGAGCACACCGCTGCGCTCGGCGTCGAAGATCCCCGAACCTGCGCGCGTCGCCAGCCACAACCAGCGGCGGCTGCCCATCTGACCGAGGGCCTGCCCGTCGAACCCGCGTTCGATGAACGCCTCGAGGGCTCGGAGTAGGGCCGGAGCGCCCTCCACGTATCCGCGGGTGTACATGGCCACCAGTCCGTCGAGCAGCAGGTCCGCCGGCCGGGGCGGGTCGGGCGGCGAGGGCGCTGCCCGAGCCGCCTGCGCGACATCCTGAACACTCCGAAGATGGTCAGGTGCGCCGATGATCATGGCCGCGTCGAGGGCGTGCAGGTACGTCTCGCGGGCCAACGCGGCGTCGAGCGGTGCGAGAGTTGCTGCCGCATCGAGCAGCATGCGCGGCACCTTGTCGCCCTGGGTCAGTTGGAAGGCGATGCGGGCCCGGAGCAGCTCGAGTCGGGCTCGCTCCAACTCGGTGAGCGGCCCCGCCTCCGCCTCCTTCGCCAACTGGGCAGCGGCCTCAGAGGCTCCCGCGTCGTGCTTCGCGTGAGCCGCGGCGAGCGCACGCCGGGCACGAGCGGCGGGGTCGGCGGTGAGCTCGGCCGCATGCTGCAGAAAGGCCGCCGCCGCCGCGACCCCACCGCGGGCCCGCGTGCGCTCGGCCGTTCTCTCCAGTTCGGCGGCCGCTTCCTCGTCGGTGCCGAGAACCGCCTGTGCCCGATGCCAGGCTCGCCGGTCGGGATCGGCGATCGGGTCGGTGGCGTCAGCCAGCGCACGGTGCGTGTCTCGTCGCGCGGCGGCAGTGGCCGCACGGTAGACGGCCGAGCGCACGAGCGGATGGCGGAACCGCACACTCGAATCGATCTCGACGAGTCCTGAGGCCTCCGTCTGCCCAGCGGTCTCTCGATTCAGGCCCAACCGGTCGGCCGCGCGCCAGAGCAACTCCGCGTCGCCAGTGGGCTCCGCTGCAGCCAGTAGCAGGAGCGACTGCGCACTGGCCGCCAGACCGGCCGAGCGCAGCCGGAAGGTCTCCTCGATCCGCCTCGGGATGCTCCGCACATCGGGCAGCTCGAAGCCGCCCGCCAACTGGGTCGCAACGGCGCTGCGCGGCAGTTCGAGCAACGCGAGAGGATTGCCGCGTGCTTCGGCGAGGATGCGGTCGCGCACGTGGTCGTCGAGCGGGGTGCGGATGCCGTCGGCGAGCAGGGTGCGCGCGTCGGCCTCGCCGAGCCCCGTCAATGGAAGCTCGGGCTCGAGGGTGGCGAACACGTCGACCTCACCGGGGCCGGGGTCACGGCGCGCGAACACCAACGCCACGCCCTCGGCTGCGATCCGCCGGGCGACGAAGACCAGCACCTGCGCCGACGCGATGTCGAGCCATTGCGCGTCGTCGACAAGACACAACAGCGGCCACTCCTCGGCTACCTCGGCCAGAAGGTTGAGGGTCGCCAGACCGACCAGGAACCGGTCCGGCGCATCCCCGCTCCGCAGACCCAGAGCCACGGAGAGTGCCGCCTGCTGGGGGTCGGGCAGGGCAACCGCCCGGTCGAGCATCGACGCCACCAGTTGGTGCAGGGCCGCGAAGGCGAACTGCGTCTCCGACTCCACCCCGCAGATCGCCGCCACCTGGAATCCCCCGCGCAACGCCGATATGCGCAGGTCATCGAGCAGCGCGCTCTTTCCGATTCCCGCTTCCCCGCGCACCACGACAGTCCCGCTGCGCCCGGCCTGCGCCTCGGCGAGCAGGTGCTGCACGGCCTCACGCTCTGCGTGCCGGCCCAAGAGCTCCGTCAGTTCGGTTCCGTCCAAGCCGGTGAAGTCAGTTCTCACCACAGGGTATCCACCGTCGGCACGGAAGGCACCTACGTAATCTTCACCGACGCGAAGGGGAGTACAGGGCTGCGAGCCTGTCACAACGGAAACGACCGACCGATTCCGGATCGCGGGCACTCGTCTCGCAGACCGGACAGGGCAGATGAAGGAGGAAATCGTGACGTGGAGCACGCGTCAACTCGCGCATCTCGCGGGAACGACGGTGAATGCAGTGAGGCACTACCACGCGATCGGGCTGCTCGATCCCCCCGAACGGTGCGAGAACGGCTACAAGCAGTACCAGGTGCGGCACCTGGTGAGGTTGATCCAGGTGCGGCGGCTCGCCGAACTCGGCGTTCCCTTGGCGCGGTTGCGCGCCGACGACGAGGGCCGAGTGATGATCCTGGGTGAGCTGCACGAACTCGACGCGCAGGCGGAGGCGGAGATCGAACGGCTGCACCGGGCGCGGTCGGACATCGCGGCCATCCTCCGAGACCGGGCTCCCGCCGACACGCCCCGGGGGTTCGAGGCGGTGGCCCCGCAGCTGTCCGAGGCCGACCGGGCATTCCTCCACGTCCTCACGCGGCTGCACGACGAGGTCTCCGTGGACGGCCTGAAGCGGATGATCGCCGCGGAACCCGATGACATCAGGGAGCGGTTCGACGCGCTGAGAGCCGATGCGCCGGAGCGCACGCGAGAACGGCTCGCACGCACAATGACTGACGCGGGGGCGGACTGGCGCTCGGCCGAACGGCCCTGGTCGGTGCGTCCGGCCGGCCGCTCCCTGAGCCGCGACCACACCGCACAGCAGACCGTCATCAAGGTGCTGCGGGAGCTCTACAACCCCGCCCAGCTCGACGTGCTCAGCCGCATCGGCGACCGCCCCGCGCGGGAACGGCCCGAGTCGCTCACCGCGTGAGGGCAGGGGCTGCTTGACCCTGTGCCGAGAACAGGGTGTGAGCTGGCGTCCACTTCACACAAGGGACTCCCATGCAATTGATTCGGAAACCGTTCGGCATCATTCGAGAGAATCTGCGGATCTACCTCGTGCTCAACGCACTCGCTTACGGGCTATTTCTCGTCGGTTTCGCCATCGGGCTCATCTTTCCCGACCTCTCCGCGGGCAGGGCGGAAGCCCTCGAGAACGACGGAACCGCTGACCTGGTGCTGTCGCTGATCAGCAATCCATGGCTGTTCGCACTGGTCATCCTGCTGGTGAACACCTTCCAGCTGAGTCTTCTGACCATCGTGCTGCCGTCGCTCATCATTCCCTTCAGCGGCATCGTCGCGTTCTCGGTGTGGGTCGTCATCACCGGTGTAACTCTCGTGCCCGCGGACGGCGCCGGGTGGGTGGCCCTCATTCCGCATTCTCTGACGCTGATCATCGAGCTGCAGGCATACATCCTCGTGCTGACGGGCGTCTTCCTGCTCGGTAAGTTCTGGCTGCGCCCGAGGTCGATCGGTGCGGCGAATCATCGAACCGGATATCTTCGCGGCCTGCAGCACCTCGGCCGGCTGGCCGTGCCCGCCTTCCTGCTCCTCATCGTCGGAGCCATCTGGGAGGCGTTCTCGCTCATCTACCTCGTCCACCCGCTCCAACAGTGGTTGTTGTAGCACGCCAGAGGTGATCGCTTGACCGTGTTGCCAGGACAGGGTTTCCAATGGTGCGCACACCGAATCCGTAGAGAGGTCGCATGTCATCCAGTCCCTACGAAGGCCTTCACGACTTCGTCGATCAATTGCCCGAAATCGCGCAGCCGCTGGTCGTGGCAGTGCTCGGAATGATCCCCTACGTCGAAGGTGAGGGGTCGGCGGCGCTCGGCATTCTCGTCGGCATCCACCCGGTGGTAGCCGCCGTCGCCGGCGCCACCGGCAACATCCTGGCGGTCGTCCTGGTCGTACTGCTCAGTTCGCGGGTTCGCGAATCCGTCGTGGCGCGGCGCTCCCAGCGTGCCACGGATGCTCTCGGCGTCATGTCCGCTGACCCGCGCGACGAGCAGCCCAATCGCCGCTCCAAAGGCCGGCAGCGTCTCAGCCGCTGGCTCGTTCGATTCGGAGTGCCCGGAGCGAGCCTCTTGGCCCCCGTGGTGCTCCCCTCCCAGCTGACGGCAGCCTTCTTCGTCGCGTCCGGGGTGAAAAAGGGATGGGTGATCCTCTGGCAGGCGGTCGCCATCGTGCTGTGGACGGGCCTTGTTGCCGCGGCCGCCTTGGGCGTCGTCAGCCTGCTCGGCTGGTGAGCGCGGAGAAGACAGGATGTCGCGCGCCAGGCCCAGATCGGATCGATTCCGAGCCATCGTCAGCGGACTGATCGCCTCCGCCGTGGCGATCGTGGTCTCCGTCACGGTCACCCTGGTGTCGGGCTACGACGAGGCGGGCTTGCGCCGCTCCGCCTTGACGGCGTACGTGACGGCATGGCCCGTGTACTCCGCGCTTTACGTCGGCTGGGGCACCCGCGTGTACTCGCGCCTTCCTCCCGAAGCGCTGCGTCGGGCCTCCGAGTCCGACGACCGGCTCGATCAAGGCAAGGTCTTGCGGCTCTTGCATCTGACGGGAACCACGAACACGACGCTCACCGCGGCAGCGGTTGCGGTGATCGTCACCGTCGCCATCGCCCAGCGGGAGGAATTTAGGAGCGAGCCGCTCTACATCCTGCTGGCTTTGCTGACCGTGGCCAGTTCGTGGTTGCTGATGGTGTTCTCCTTCGCTCAGAGGTATCAGCGTCTTGGCGCGATCGACCACGCCGAGCACTTCCGCTTCCACATCCCCGATGCCCCACGGTTCAGCGACTACTTCACGCTGGCGACCCTGCTGTCCACCATGGCTGCGACCGTTCCTGCCGACGTCACGTCGCGTCGGGCGTGGCTCACCGTGCGCACGAACGTGGTCATCGCGTTCGTGTTCAATTCCGTCATCATCGCGATGATGGTCTCGCTTCTGTTCGGAGGACTCCTCACCTGACCGGCCACCGCAGGTGCGCACGACTCAGATCTGGTTCGTTCCTCCGTCGACGTAGATGTTGGAGCCGACGACATAGCTGCTCTGCTCCGAGGCCAGGAACGCCACGACGGCAGCGGCCTCTTCGGGCTGACCCATGCGGCCCTTGGGCACGGTGGCGGCGACCGTCTCCTTGATCGCTCGAGCGGTCTCCTCGTCGCCGAACGACGCGGTTCCTCCCGGAGTCTCGATCCAAGCCGGCGAAACCACGTTCACGCGGATTCCACGGCCCTTGAGCTCGGTCGACCACGTACGCGCGAACGACCGCACGGCCGCCTTCGATGCCGCATAGGCACCGAACGCCTCCATACCGCGGTCAGCGGCTGTGGAACCGATCAGGATGATCGACGCTCCGTCGTGAAGCAACGGCAATGCCTTCTGCACGGTGAACAAGGTGCCTCTGACGTTGACCGCAAAGGTTTGATCGATGTGTGCCTCGGTGGTCTGGTCCATGGGCACGAACGAGCCGATGGCCGCGTTCGCCACCAGGATGTCCACACCCTTGCCCCGCACCCGGACCGCCTCGTAGAGGCGATCGAGATCGTGCAGGTTCGAGATATCACCCACCACCGCGGTGGCCCGTTCCGGTCCGATGGTCTCGACCGCGGCCTCCAGTTCGGCCTCGCGCCGGCCGGTGATGAACACGTATGCGCCGTCGTCCGCCAGCCGCACGGCGGTCGCCAGACCGATCCCGCTGCTCCCTCCAGTGATCACTGCCGTCTTGCCCTCGAAATGGTTCATGGGGTTTCTCCATCACTCTCTGTGTATGTGGGTCACCATCCATACTGCGGGCCAGAAGGCGTATCATGTGTCAATTACAGTCCACAATTCTTTACCTATCGTCCAGAAGGAGCGTGATGCTCGGATTTCAGGATCCCGTCGCCGACGCGATCGGACTGCTCCGGCCGAGCACAGTGGTCGGGCCCAGTCTTCGGGCCGCAGGAGAGTGGGCATTGCACTTCGACCCCTTCCCCCACGTGCGCACCGGCGGACTGATCAGCGGCACGTGCTGGCTGATCATCGACGGGCACGAGCCGGTGCTGCTGCGAGCGGGCGACACTTTCCTGCTGGGCAACCCGCCACCGTACGTACTGGCCAGCTCGCCCGACGTGACTTCGCGCCCTGCCGCACCGATATTCGCTGATGCCGAGGCCGGGCTTGTGCGGATCGGGCCGGAGTCCGAAGAGGATGTCTACCTCTGCGTCGGGCACATCGCCTTCGACGAGAGGAATGCGGCCCTCCTGACCGACCTTCTGCCTTCGCTCGTGGTGGTGCGCGTGGACGATCCCCATGGGGCACGGCTCGCGCAGCTGATCGATCTCCTGGCCGAGGAGGTCGAGGTCGCCGCCCCTGGTGGCGCGTTGGTGCAGAACCACCTCGCCCAGATCCTGCTCGTACACATGCTGCGCGTGCACGCCGGTCGAACATACCGGCCCACAGGCTGGCTGGGTGCCCTGAACGATGACGCCATCGGTGCGGCCCTGCGAGCCGTGCACGCCGACGTGGCCCGCTCCTGGAGCCTCAAGGAGCTCGCCGAGATCAGTCACATGTCGCGTTCGGCGTTCGCCCAAGCGTTCAAGAACCGCGTCGGGGTGCCTCCGTTGGAGTACCTGATCCAGTGGCGCATGAGCCTCGCGCGCGACGCTCTCACCCGCGACTACCTCTCCATCTCCGAGCTGGCATTGGAGACGGGCTACCTGTCTGAGAGCGCCTTCAGCACTGCGTTCCGCCGCGTGGTCGGCTCGTCGCCGGCGCAGTTCCGGAGTCAAGCACGGCAGCAACCGCGTTCCGCCGCCGTCGGGAACTGACCGTCGCGTTCCGCAGACGCGGCTTCCTCCACACAAGGGTCGCCACGACAACGACGAGAATCACCGCGGTCAGCGCGACGGGCACGGGTAGGACGGGATCGAAGAGCACGAGCACAGCGCCGGTCGGCACGGCGACGTTGACGACCTTGTCGGCGTTGTCGCGGATCGCGAGAAGCCAGACGCCGAGGATGAATGCGGCGATGGGAACCGTGTAGGCGAAGGATGCGTAGGGCGCAGCGAGGTCGCTGTGCCCGGTGATGACATCGACTTCGACTTCGATGCCTGCGGAGAACGCACCGGCCGCCGCGAAGATGAAGTAGTGCCCGTACCCGTAGACGAGCGAATGACTGAGTCCGCGGATGGCCGTGTGGTGGGGCGGCCAGAAATAGATCCACCAGAGAGCCGCGGTGACGACGAGGGTGAGCACGGAGATTCCGATGAGAGGGCTGAGGGCCTCAGCATCGTGGAGAGCCTCGATGATCGCATTCGCGGATGCGAGGAGGCTCTCACCGAGAAGAATGAGGGTGAACAGCCCGTAACGCTCGGTGAGGTGGTGCGGATGCCAGGGAGTGCTCCCGCTCCGTTCCGCGAGCACGGGAACGGCGAGCTCGGCGCCGATCAAGACCACCACGGCAACGGGGAACGCTGAAGCGGGGAGCGGGAGCGCCGCGAGCCAGAGCACCTGCAATCCGGCGATGCCGATCGCGTACGTCAGGGTGGTGCGACGTGTCGCGGCGGCGTAGCGGGAGGCTCTCAACCACTGCGCCACGAGCGCCGACCGCATCACCACATAGGCGAGAACCAGAATGGCGTGGTTGCCGTCTTCTGCCGCGGGTTGGATGCCGGCAGCGAGCACGAGCACCCCGCCCATCTGCACGGTGGTGAGCACCCGGTAGAGCCAGTCGTCGGTGTCGAACGAGGTGGCGAACCAGGTGAAATTCATCCATGCCCACCAGATTCCGAAGAAGACGACCGCGTAATTCGTCAGTCCGTCGAGGATGTGGTCTTCTGTCAGCTGATGGTGGAGATCGACGGCCGCGATGCTGACAGCGACGACGAAGACCAGATCGAAGAACAACTCGAGCGTCGAGGCGGTGCGCCCGATCTCATGCGGATCGCGCGGCCTCATGGCCACGAGTCGGAAGCGTCGCGGCGGGGTGATGTCCATTCGGCCTCCAATGGCAGAGATGGTGAGGGCGCGCCGCGACGTGCAATCGGGCAGGCGGCGACGCTGCCGTCACGAGTGCACACCCTGTCCCCAGCACACGGTCAAGCGAGGGGCGCTACCGCTCGGCGTCAGGTGCTGTCGACGTGGCCGCTCGCGTCGGCGCCGTCGCTCAGAGCGGTGCGCAGATGGGCATTACATCAACGTCGTACGGGTGAACAATGCCCTGTTGCCGGCGTTGCGGGAGTCCGGCGCGGGCGGCGCGATCATCAACACACAATCATGCCCGGCAACGTGCTCACCCCCGGTGCGGACGCGATCCGGCAAGACTTCGCCGACACACTCGGCGTCGAAAATCGATCCCGGCCGGCGGCGCGCGCCTGTCATCGCGCCGCCGATCTTCACAGTTCTCGACGAGCGACTCGAGAGAAGATCACGGATCACGAGGGAGTGCGGGATCAGCGTTGCGATCCGCCGACCCCAGCAGCACCAGATCGCCAGCCAGTCAAGGCCTGGAAAGCAGTCAGCGCTCCCACTTGAATGGACGACATGGACGGCCGGGCGATGATGCCTGACTCTTCCCGTCGGTTTCGACACCGGGAGGACTGGAGACGGCCGTGCCTCAACCCCGGCTGCGCACTCACTGTCACCCTTCGTGCGAGCACCCGAGCCGGCCACCCCGGCTACTGCTCGGCGCGCTGCGCAGCCGACCCCACCTCCGAGATCACAACCACACGACGGAGCACCCGATGATCAAGACCGAACTCGTGGCCCTCGCTACCGATGCCAGCTACGCCAACATCAACCTCAGCACCATGCCGTTCAATGACCTGCGCCAACTCCGCGACACCATGGCGGAGATCGGCACCCGCCTCGACGACGACGAGGATCTCGCCATACGGTTCTCCTGGCTCATCCCCCTCATCGATGCCGAGTTGGAGCATCGGGCGCGAACCGGTTCGGCGAACAGCTGACTCCACGTGCAGCCCCCAGCGGCTCGACGCCGTCGGGCGCAGAGGGATCAGGCGAACAGAGCGTGCACGCCCGTCGCGATCGCGTAGATGCCGACGCCGGCGATCGCCCCGACCACGGTGCCGTTGATGCGGATGAACTGCAGATCGCGGCCGACCTGCAGCTCGATCTTCTGTGTGGTCTCGCGAGCATCCCACCGCTTCACCGTATCGCTGATGACCGAGGCGAGATCGTGTCGGTACTTCTGCACCGCATAGCCCGCCGCGTCGGCGATCCACGCGTCGATCTTGGCCGAGAGCGTCCGGTCGTTCGATAGCCGTACGCCGACATCGACGAGAGCGGATGTCGCTGCTGACCGCAACTCGCTCGTGGGTTCGGCCAGCGATTCGGCGAGCGTCGTCTTCACCGCATCCCACAGCTGGCCGGCGAAGGAGCGCAGCCGGGGGCTCTGCAGGAACTCGGCCTTGATCTCCTCGACCCGTTCGGCCATCGCGGGGTCGTGCTGCAGCCGATCGGTGAGATCGACGAGATAGAGGTCGATCGCGACGCGCAGCGGATGCTCCGGGTCGTCGCGCACCGCGTGCAGCAGGCCGATCAGTTCGCGATGGGCGCGTTCGTCGGCGAGGTCACCCACGAACCCGGGAACCCAGCGGGGCAGACGGGTGGAGACGACGTCGCCGAGCGCATCCGGATGCTCGCTGAGCCACGTCTCCGCCGCATCGAGAAGGGCGTCGACGACGGCGCGCTGCTGGTCGGCGGCGACGAGCTCCGACCCCACCCGACCGAGCGTGGGCGCCCACTCCCGATCGAACAGATACTCCCGGGCGAGTCTTTCGATGAGATTCTCGACGTCGCCGTCGCTGAGGAAGCGCAGCACACCCTGCGCCATCACGGCGCCTTCAGCGCTCGCCCTCTCGGCATTGACGGGATCGGCGAGCCACGCGCCCAGCCGGTCGGCCACGCTGAAGGTGGCCAACTTGCTGCGCACCACCTCGTCGGAGAGGAAGTTCTCCTCCACGAACTCGCCGAGGCTCGCCCCGATCTCGTCTTTGCGGCTCGGGATGATCGCCGTGTGCGGAATGCGCAGACCGAGCGGATGCCGGAACAGCGCGGTCACCGCGAACCAGTCCGCGAGCGCTCCCACCATGGCCCCCTCGGCCGCCGATCGCAGGTAACCCAGCCACGCGTACTGATCCTCGAACGCGAAAGCGACGGCGAACACGATCGCCGACAGCACCAGAAGCGCCGTCGCGACCGTCTTCATACGCCGCAGCGCAGCTCGACGCTCGAGGTCGGCCTCACTGAACAGGGTGTCGCGAGTGGTGGTGGTCATCTGGTTCCTCCCGGGGCGCCGCATTGACCACCGTAGGTCACACGGCCATCCGCCTGCTGCCCTCGGTGATCGGCAACAACGGATCACCCGGCCGTCGATTACCACCGCGCTGGGGGCACCGTTCCCCTATTTCGCGGTGAGTCCCCCGTCGATCGCGAGGGCCGCTCCCGTGATGTAGCGGGCCGAATCGCTCAGCAGGAATGCAGCGAAAGCCGCGATGTCATTCGGTTTCTGCCCGAAACTCGAGAACCAGCCGCCCGCGGGTGCCTCCGGCCGCCAAGAGAGCATGAGCTTGCGCCGCCTCCTCAGGTGGGAAGGTGCGCTGCACACGCAAGGTCAGTTCGTTGTCCTCGACCTTTCGTCTCAGTTGTTCGAGCATCCGTTCGCTGTCGGGGATGTTCGTGACATAGACGGATTGCAGTTCGATGGAGTTCTCGCGTGCGTAGCGCACGTCCTCGTCGCGCAGCCCGCCGGCCACGAACACATAAGACCCACCGGTGTGGATGCCGCGCAGGAGCGCGCCGCCGTATCCCGCGGCATCCACGATCCCGTCGACGCCACCGGGATGCGCCTCGAGGAGGCGGTCTGCGAGGCCGGGACCGCGATCGAGGATCATTTCGGCGCCGAGGGAGCGCACCAGCTGTCGGTCCCTCTGAGCCGCGTCCGCGATGACACGGGCGCCGGCCGCCTTGGCGAGCTGCACAGCGTATCCGCCGACCGCGCCCGCCGCCCCGACGACCGCGATGACCGCGCCCGACCTGGCGCCGGCTTTTTCGACGGCGTCGAGGGCAGTCATCCCGTTCATCGGCAGGGTAGCGGCCTCGACGAAGCTGGCTCCGCGGGGTGCTTTGACGGTCCATTTGGCGAGGGTGACGACTTCTTCGGCGTAGGCGCCACCGCGCTGGGTGAGGGGCATCACGTGGGCGGTGACGCGGTCACCGACCTGGAGCCGGTCGCCGACGCCAGGTCCGACGGCGTCGATGATGCCCGCGGCCTCGACGCCAGGAATGAACGGCGGGCGGAACCTTGCAACCGCGCCGGCGCTTCGCCCGTCGCGGAGGTAAAAGTCGGCCGGGTTCACCGTCGCGGCGAAAACTTTGATGCGCACTTCACCAGCCTCGGGTGTCGGCGTGGGTAGGTCGAAAGTTCGCAGCACTTCGGGTCCGCCGAACTCGGTCAGTCCCACGACCTTCATCGGGTCACCTCGGCGTTGTCCGCAATCGCGGCGGGAAGGTAGCAAGAGTCGATGGAGACCGTCTCAGTCATGGAATTTCCCGTCGGTTCTCGGGTGGACGGCGACGCCCGTCACGGCCGACGTCTCAATGGCGTTCAGGACTTCGTGACGCGTAACCGCGTACGCGAAATCGGGAGCGAGGTTGGTGTCATTCATGATGTCGTCAGCGAACTGCCGATACAACCGAGCCACATTGCCGGCCAGCGCACCGCCGCCCGCGAGGGACTCAGTCGGTACCGCGATCGGCACGAGTTCAGTCTCCGCTCCTCGTGCACCATACAGCGCCAATTCGGCCACCTGCAGGTTGCCGCCGGACGTGATGAGCAGGTCACCGTCCGTGCCATTGATCTGCCATCGGAGATTCCCTGCCCGGGAAGTTCCACCACGGAAATACGCGGACGCGATGGCCCCGTCACCGAGCCGGCCACTGATCGCGACGTGGTCTGGCGCGGTCACCGGAATCATCTCGCCGGAATCGGCGACGCGGACATACGGGCGTCGAACCGCCAGCGCACCACCGACCGAGGAGAAGTCGCCGAGCACCCAGGTCACGGCATCCAATGCGTGCATCCCGACAACGCTGAGCGTCGTCGCCCCGCTCGCCGCATCGTAGACATAGGCACTCGAAGCGGTGGTATCCGGCCCCCATCCCATGCCCGACCCTTCGAGCGTGGTGCCGAGCACCTCACCGATATACCCCTGGTGGACGAGTTCGCGGGCATGTTCGATGGCAGGCGAGAATCGCCCTTGCAACCCGACGACGGTGCGTACGCCGCTGGTTCGCGCTTGCGCAGCAAGTCTCGCCGCCTGACGTGCGTCGACCCCGAGCGGCCACTCCGAATAGACCATCTTTCCCGCAGCAAGTGCCGCGGTGATCAACTCTTCGTGCCGAGGCACCTTGACCGCGACCACCACAAGATCGACACCCGGATGCGCAAGGAGATCCTCGTGATTGTCGAACCCAGTCGTCTCGAAAGCGACGGCCGCCGCCTCCGCCGACTCCCTGCGACTCGTACTCACCGCCCGCAGATCAAAATCCGGGAGAGCCTTGAGCGCAGGAACATGCGACAGTGCCGCCCAACTCCGTCCCGGGCTTGCACCGATGATGCCTACGCCGATCTGTGTCACTAGGTTCGCTTCTTCCTTCGCGCGTCAACCGGAGGTGTAATGTACTCCGTGGTCCAATCGAAAGGTAATGTACCACACGGTCTAAACTGCGGAGGAGTGATGGAGCGAACGCTCACAGCAAAAGGGCTGGCGACCCGGAAAAGGATCGTCGAGGGAGCCGCCGTCCTCATGCGCGCTGAAGGAGTCGCCAGGACGTCGCTGGACAGCGTCTGCGCGTCAACAGGAACAGGGAAAAGCCAGCTCTTCCACTACTTCCCCGCCGGCAAGGACGCACTTCTGGTCGCGGTGGCCGAGCACGAGGCCGCGAGCGTGCTCGCCGACCAGGAGCCGTACCTCAGCGAACTCACCTCCTGGGATGCCTGGACGAAGTGGCGCGACATTTTGATTGCGCGCTACGCGGCCCTCGGAAGCCGATGCCCCCTGGGAGTACTGACAACCCAGCTCGGGCCGACCTCGCCAACAAGCGAGCGCATCGCGAACGACCTACTCGTCACCTGGCAGAACCACATCAGGACGGGCATCGAATCCATGCAGTCCATCGGACAAATCCGTCAAACGATCGACGCTGCGACCGCATCCGCCGCACTGATCTCCGGCATCTACGGCGGCGTGGTCATCTTGCTCGCCACAGGATCGACCACACATCTGCAGGCCTCCCTCGATATGAGCATCGAAGACCTGAAATCACTCTGATGAACCGCGACTCTGGCATGAGTCCCCCGATCTTGGTCATCGAGCTGCAGTGGGCTCGCTGAGCGATCAGCACAGCTAGCCGAGTGCGTCGACGATTCGCTGCAGGCCCCACTGCCACGCGACATCGACGTCGCCACCCAGGCGGAGGCGGTCTGCGAGCTCCATCGCGAGAAAGCCGGTCGCCCAGGCGGTGACGAGGCGCGCGCCGTCGAGCGCGTGATCGGGGCCGACCAGCTCGGAGACCGCGTCGAGCAGCGGAGCAACACTCGCCCCGATCATTGACGGTTCCGGTTGCGGGGCACCGTGCGCACCGAAGAGCAGGCCGTAGCCGACGGGTCGCGCGTGCGCGAATCGGCGCAGCGCATCTGCCTGCGCGATGAGCCGGCGCCGCGGGTCAGCCTCTGTGCGAGTCGCTTCAAGGCGGCCGGTCAGGTCATCGAGGCTCGCCGCCACGATGAGGGCGAGAAGTTCTCGACGGTCGCGCACGCGCTTGTAGAGCGAGGGAGCGCGCACACCAACCCGCTCGGCGACCGCCTGCATCGTGAGGCCGTCGATGCCGAGCGTCTCGAGGAGCTCGCGACCGGCGGCGACGATCGCATCGCGGGTCGTCTTCTCGTGGGCCGGCATCCTCCCTCCTCTCGTTCGCGCAGTGGTCTTTGTTGACGTCGAGCTTGATGGCTAAATAGCATAGCCTTCATGGAACTTTCGCCAGGCTTGCATCGCATCGGTAACGACATCGTCGCCGCACACCTCATCGTGACCGACGAGGGCATCACACTCGTGGATGCCGCGCTGCCGGGGCACTACGGCGACCTGCAGCGGGAGTTGACCGCGCTCGGCCGGCCACTCTCCGACGTCAAGGGCATCGTGCTGACACACGGCGACTCCGATCACATCGGATTCGCGGAACGACTGCGGACCGAGCTCGGGATCCCCGTCTTCGTCGGCTCGGGCGACGCGGCGCGCGCCCAGGGCGAGAAACCGCCGTCGACACCGCGCGATCCACGCCGGCTCGGCCCGGCAATCCGATTCTTCGCCTACGCGATCCGCAAGGGCGGCCTGCGGATGCGACCAGTGCAAGAGGTCGTCCCCGTGAACGACGGCGACGTGCTGCCGCTGCCGGGTGCGCCGGTGATCGTCGGGATGCCCGGCCATTCGCCCGGAAGCGTCGCGATCCACGCCCCCGCCGTCAAGGCCCTCTTCGTCGGCGACGAGCTGACCACCCGCAACGTGCTCACCGGCGTCACGGGTGTGCAACCGGCGCCCTTCACCGACGATCAAGCAGGCTCGTCCGCGTCACTGGAGCGCATCGCCGGCCTCGACGTCGACTGGATCATCCCCGGCCACGGCCCGGTATGGACACAAGGCGCACCCGCACTCATCGGCGCGTACCGTGCAGCAGAGGCGGCACGAGTCCGCTAACCATCACCCGCCGAACTGAGATCCGGCCAGTGCGACCGCGGCCGAACCTGGCGATCACCGACGGCCGCAGCGCCGGTCGGCGAGCCGATGGCAGGGGCTTCTCCCCTGATCTCGGGAACATACGGCGGCGCGGTCTTCATGGTTGCCGCGGGCTCCACGGCCCCGACTCATAGTTGCAAGGATCGCCGCGCCCCGAGTGAGACATCTCGCATCCCTAGGGTTGCGAGACGATATCGCCCGCCCGTTTAGGGCACCTGAGCGGGCGAATAAAGAGGGCGGGGTAAACGGGCATCCCTCCAACAGCAGGGCCGTGTCGACCAATCGGATCTCAGTGCGCACCTTCGCGACCGCCTCACGCGCATCGAAGCGACTGCAAAAGTGAGCGCGGCGGGTCCTTGGCGAGGGGCGCCGATGCTCACCAGCTGGCTAGGCGCCATGCGACTCTGGATTGCTGTGGACGCTTGAGTAGTGAGCGTCGAACCACGACACCGCGTCGTCTTCTGATGACGAGGCCGGCGCTTCAGCGAGACAGTCGTTGCACCTGGCGTGCCACTTGTCGAACTCTTTCCAAGTATGCGGCCGGCCGCGGGCGACCCAGCTGGGCGACCAGCGCACCTCAAACGCGGACTCAACGCGCGAGGTCACTGCGCTTGCCAGTGTTCCGATAGCAGCCTCCGGAATGTCGAATTCCATGAAGCCATTTATTACTTGCAGCTCCTCGAGCACCGCGCTTGCGAGCAGTTCCGAATCCTTCGCCGCTCGATCCGTGTCCCCTCGGGCGGCCATCGGTCTACGCACTGAGACTCGTTCATACCGGGGCAGATCGCTGCGCTTTTCGTCGGGCGTCACGAGCCAAACCTAACGCACAGCCAACGCGTCTCTTGAGGGCATTCGCCCCTCTAGTTCATGTGACGAACCTGCTTGAGCGTGGGCAACCCCAACGGCGGGTCGTCAGTCACCCAGTAGTACTCGAAACCACTGATTCTCCCCGCTTGCAACCACAACATGACACCACCGATGCAGTCATCGCCGTCGTGGACGGCGCGCTCCGTATTGTTGAGCAACCCGTCTGGAAGCGAAACGAGGGGCGAACCAGACTCGACGTCGACATGGAAGCTCTGTGATCCACTCGTCCACGGCCCAGCATGCTTGGCCAAACGGAGTTGCTCACGCGCGGCTTCCGCGCCCTCCCAATCACCTAGTACTAAGAGTGAGAGCAACTCGCGCTCGAACGAAGTGAGTTCCCGAATCGTCGTCACGTGTCGATCCTAGAACTCCGCGGCCCAACGTCGAGTGCCGCGAACGGGCACACGACCCACGGTTCAGGAGGAAGTGTTCACTCAGAGATCGGTATCCGCGCACGTTGCGCGACTTGGCGTTAGCAATCTGCTCAGAAGGACAGCGATCTTTGACAGTCGACGCAGTTCCGGTCCTGACGGGGCGACGCTTCGTACCGTCGGCTGCTTATGGAGATGTTGCCGCTGCTGCCAGCACCCATATCGAGGGTATGAAGCAGATTGCAGGCGTCAGCAACGAGGCAAATATCGTCAAGGGTGCGAACCCATTCGTTCGTCTCGTCCGAATTCCAATGATGAGGGCAGTCACTCCCAGCACTGTGCCGACCAGGTTGGTTAGACCTATCGACAACGCGAAATCCTGGAGGATTGTCAGATCAGAGGCGCTCGGGACTGCAGAGTCCTGAGCGTCTATCGCCCGACCCGTGTATGGGGAGGAGCGAGTCGATAGTTCGGCGACGGAGATAGTTGCCCCAAGGAACACCACGAGCGAAAGAGCGAAACCTGCAATCCCGAGGCGGTTACTTCTTCGTACAATCGGCTCCCCCGTATACGCTTCGCTCACGTCCGTCCTCACTCGGACAGATTAGCTGCCAAGCACCTTGATCCGAACTTTGGAACGCACCCTGAGGGATGATCCGATCGGCCTACGAGCGCGTCTGCCGCGTTCGGCTGAGCTCCTCGAGCTCAGCCCGGTTCCTCGCGATGGCGAAACCAGCGATCAGCGCTTCGAGTCGCGAGTTGGCCACGACCCTAGCCAGCGATAAGTTCACGCCCAACCGCGAAGCGATGAGGACCGCGAAGTCCTCGGACGAGTCAACCGAATCGGCTTCATGGAGGATCTCGCCTAGGACCGGAGCAAGAGCAATCAGTGCTTCAAGAACCGCAATTCTCGCCTGAACTTCGTCGTCATCCGTCACGGCACCATCTTGCACCCTTCGTGTCGGATCAATGACCAGGGCAATGTGCCCGAATGACGACCGGCTAGCGGGCAGGTAATGCGGGTTCGTGGCAGGCCTGCTAACTGAGGTCCCGTCGGCGGTCACGTGCCACGCCCGCTGGACGATCCCTAGGGCGTCTCGCTGCCGGCAGCTGTGTCGTGGGCTATCGGGTTGTGGCGTCCAGGAGGAGAAGCGCCAGTGTGATGGCGGCGAGGACCAGGAACAGGATGCCCTGACGCGCAGGATCGTGGGCGCGAACGTGTGCGACGATCGCGCCGGTGAAGTAGAGGGTGAGACCGATCGCGGCGGCGATCGCGAGGGCGGGGAGCCAGATTCCGGCGATCAGGCCGACCGTTGCCGCAATCTGGAGGGCTCCGAGCACGGGTAGCTGTCTGGGCGTGACGCCGACTGCACCCATCATGCTCACGATGCGGGGAGCGCGGATGACTTTCATGACGCCCGAGGCCAGCATGGCCAGGGCGAGGACGACGGATGCGATAACGGCGGCGATGTGCACGGTGATTCCTTGATCGAGGGTTGGTTGGTGATGTCGTGAAGGAGGGGGGTCAGTTCGCGTTCTCGCGGCGTAACACCGGGGCGACATCCTCGGCGAAGCGATCGATCGAGGCCGTCACGGTGTCGCGGGGCAGGCCGCCGATGTCGACCTGGCCGAGGAAGCGGTCGATGGTGAGGAGCGTGTGCTGCCGGAGGATCTTCTCGGTAACTTCTTCGGCGCTGCCCACGACCAGGGGCCCGTTCGGTGCCGCCATCTCGTCGAAGCTTGCGCGGTCCAGGTGCGCTCCGCGGCCCTCCGCGAAATAGCGGCGGTAGTGCGGATAGAAGGTGTCGCGTGCCTCCTGTGGGGTCGAGCCCACGTAGAAGTGGCTCACCGTGGCGACGTCGAGTTCGGTTGATGCGTGACCGTTGTCGGCGGCGTTCTGTCGGTACAGATCGACGAGGGGAACCGCCCGGGCGGGGCTTCCGCCGAGCAGGGCGAGGGTCATCGGGAGACCGAGTCGGCCGGCACGGGCCGCGCTCTCGGGGGTGCCGCCGACACCGAGACGGATGGGCAGTTCGCGGTCCAATTGCGGGATGATCTGCGCGTCGTTCAGCCGTGCCCGGTATCGGCCGGCCCAGGTGACGCCCCCGCCGCGGCGCAGTGCCAGGAGGAGCTGGAGCTCTTCTTCGAAAACGGCATCGTAGTCGGCCACCGGTACGCCGAAGATCTCGAACGGTTCAGCGTAGGCGCTGCGCTCGGCGGTGATCTCGGCACGACCGCCGGAGACGAGGTCGAGCTGGGCGAAGTCCTGGTGGAGCCGCACCGGGTCGAGCACACTCACCACGGAGACCGCGCTGGTCAACGTGATCGAACTCGAGCGAGCGGCGATGGCTGCGAGCACCACGGCGGGCGAGGAGACGGCGAAGCGGGAGGTGTGGTGCTCGCCGACTCCGAACACGTCCAGGCCCACCGTGTCGGCGTGGGCGCCGAAGTCGATGATGTCGCGCACGCGTTCGGTGAGGGTGATGGAACCGGTTCGGTCGGTGAGGGAGAAGACGCCGAGTTGCATGTCATCGACGCTACGCATCCGTTAGGTACCGATTGGTAACCTTCAGGTATGACGCTCGCTGCCGGAACCGTGTTCTACGCCGATTGCCCTGCCCGAGCCGCTATCGAGATCATCGGCGACAAATGGGCGGCCGTCACACTTTTCGCTCTCGCGGACGGCCCGAAACGGCACGGCGAGCTCGTGACCTTGATCGGCGGCATCTCCCGGAAGGTGCTGACGCACACGTTGCGCCGCCTTCAGGAGAACGGGCTGATCGACCGGCAGGCGTTCGCCGAAGCGCCGCCGCGCGTCGAGTACAGCCTCACCGAGCTCGGACGCACCCTCGACGAACCGATCAGGATGCTCACCACCTGGGCCCGCGAGCACGGCGAGGCCATCCTCGACTACCGGGACACCACGGGCCGCCCCTAAGACGATAGCCATTCGCGCACACCCTGACCGACCGCGCTCCGCGCACACTTCGTGTGCCTGCTCGGGGCTCGCTTGGGTGGCACTGATCGGCTATCGATCACACATTTTGAGTCTCAAATCCACGAAAAGCGGTCCGCACCATGCGGACTGCTTCAGCCGGATCTATCCCGAGCCGCGTGGTCAGGGCGGCGAAGTCGACGACGGCGGACTCTGCCTCGCTTCGAACTCGATCATCGGTTGATGCGACCACGGTTCCCGTTCGGCCGCGCGTCTCCACTACCCCGTCCGCGACCGTGCCTCCGACAGTGGCTTCGTCGCTCAGAAAAGCCGGACTCCGATGGTCCGAGTCCGGCTTTTCTTCGAGGCGCAGACGGTGAACAGACGCCTCTAAGCGATGGTCGCTAGTTGAGGGTGAAGGTCAGCGTCTCACCGTTTCCCGCGATGTCGTAGGCGACAACAGTGTTCTCACCGACGGTGGCTCCGAACGTACCTGGGGCGAGTAAGTTCACGTCAGACCATTGATTATCTGTCAGGTCCTTGACCACTCCGTTCACCGTAACCCGATCGATCTTGCCCGCGTCGAACAATTTGAGGCTGATCTTGTCATAGGTCTGTCCCGTCGCGATCGTGAAGTCACTGCCTTCCTTCACCGTGATGGTGGGCTTGGTCGAGTCGATCGTGAAGGGGACCGTTTCCGTGGTGGAGATGTTTCCGGCCAGATCCTCGGCGTTGTACTTGAGGGTGTAGTTACCGTCAGGAAGGGCAACGTCGGCGAGATGGGACCCGGTTGTAGCCCCGACAGTCACGGCGGTCTGCGTGCTCTTGACGAGCTGCCCGTCACGGTAGACGTTTGCCACGATCCGTTTCAATCCGACGTCATCCGCAGCGTTCATCTGCACGGTGAGACGAGACGCGATGGTTCCGGCGGCCGGGGTCACGAGAGCGACTGTTGGACGCGTCATGTCCTGGGTCAGATCCGGGGTCACCGAAACGTCAGTGAAGACGTTGATCGCCGATTGGGCGGTGTCGTGGGAGGTGGAGAAGACGCCACCGTCCTGAACTACAGCCGCGTTCGGCAGGTTCACAGTGGAGCCGATCTGGTCGTAGTTCACACCGTCGTAGGAATACCAGCCCGAGAACGCGGAGCCGGCGCGTACGACCTTGACCCAGATCGGTCGAAACGTGTTCACGTTCGCGACCGCACTCGAATCAAGGTAGCCATCCCCATTGGAGTCCCAAGCGAACTGTATTCCGTTGTTCCCGGTCACCGCCGTCGTTGCGTATCCAGCAGACGACCCCGGTGCGCTGAGCGCGTTCCGCACCATGACGCCGGTCTTCGCCCACACATTGCTGTCGTTGAACGAGCTGACCCGTGCAGAGACGCTGCTGATGGGAGCGACGGACCCGGCCCGATAGATCGAGCCGTACTCGTCATCGTGCTGCCCGCCCGCGCCCCATATGTCTTTGCCCGCGGCCGCAATACCCACGACCGAATCGCTCTGGCGGAACACTGTCTGAATACCACTCGTAGCAGCCGTAGAGAACGGCGCACTGACGTCCGACCCGGTCGCGCATCCCGTCAATCCGAAGAGGTTGGCGTTCAACGGTGTGCGGTACTGAGGATCGACTCCCGCGGCGCACATCACATCCCGGGCAGCCTGAGGCCAGGCGTTGCCCGTGATCTTCGTGTTGTTGATGAACTGGTTGTTCTTCGCAGCGGCATTCGGGTTCTGCGCACCATTGCCGCTGTACCAGTTGTCACGAACCATGTTGTCCTTCGTGTTGCTACCGGCGTCGTACGCGTTCGTGAAGACGAAGGGTCCTCCTCCCTGCATCACGTTGTTGCGGTAGGTGGTGTAACGGGTGCCGTCGTCCAGGTACAGGCCCACTCCGGGGAAGTTGTACAGGTAGTTCTTCTCGACGATGGTGCCCGGACTGGCGGAGAGGTTGTAGATGGTGCCGCCGTCGGCGAACCGTGCCTTCGTGTCGTGAACCAGGTTCCCCGCGATGTAGTTGTCCTTCAACGTCGTCGGGGTGTCGTACTTCGTGTTCCAGTCGTAGTACCCCATGTTCACGTACTGCTGCGTGCCGCCGGCATCGTTGGCGCCCCAGCCGTACCCGGTGTCGATTCCGTCATACGAGACGTTGGCGACTTCGTTGTTCACGATGCGGGCCCGAGTCACATAGGTGCTCAGGATCCCGGAGTTGTCCTTGTAGTCGACCGCGACCCTGTTCACGGTGTTGTCCTGGATCAGGATGTCCTGATTGATCATTCGAGGGTCGCTCGGGTGGTGTGCGTCGGGGCGTACACCACCGACCGCGATTCCGTGACCGGCGACCTCGGTGAAGATGTTGCCGACGATGGAAACGTTGCTGGCGCCCAGACCGACCCCGCTGAGGGTGGCGTTGGTGTCATTTCCGACACCCAGGGCGCTCGAACCGAGGTTCGTGAAGAGGTTGCGATCGAACGAGACCCCATTGGCCGCCGAGACCTGCACCGCAGCCGGCTCCTGATACCAGTTGCTTCTCGTTCCCTCGTAGCCGTTGCAACCGCGTGAGCAGCTCGTGTAGGCGTCCGCCGGTCGAGACGCGTAGTTCTCGTTTAAGAATGCGCCGTTCTGCGTGTTCGCATAGCCGTCGTGAGACGGGCCCATCCAGGACGTCCCCGAGAAGGTGATTCCTTGGAACGCGAGGCCAGTCACAGGATTGTCGTACGTGCCCGACACCGACACGAGGGTCTGCGTGGTCGGTAGTTCGACATCGAGGCTGTTGGGGTCCACTCCCGCTCCTGGCTTGTAGTAGACCTTTCCGGCATCCGGATCGATGTACCACTCCCCCGTTTCGTTGAGGAATGCAAGGGAGTTTTGGAGGTACCAGGTCGGCGCCGCGAGGAAGGAGTACTGGACGGTGTCGTAGCCCCAGGTGTTGTTGTTCCAGGCCTCCTGGGACATTGTGATGGTGTTTCCCTGGATGGACTGGACCGGGGTGTAGCGGTCGGTGAAGTCTCCCATCGACTCGAACTCGATCCGGTTCTGCTGAGGCAGATCGGCGAGGTATCCGAGTGACGGGTTCAGCACCTGGATTCCTGCTTGGCTGATCGATACGTCCGAGCTGGTCACGCGCATGGCTGCGCGTGGTGCCAGGACTCCGTTCACGTAGAGCTGTCGGCTGTCGACGCCGGCCGGGATGTCGGCTACGTAGATGTTCTTGGCCTGGTCGTAGGAAGACCACCCACCGACGGCGCTCGATCCGGAGATCTCCGGTGTGGCACCATCTTCCGCTTGCCAGGTCACGACGTGGCCGTTCTGGCCGCCGTCGTCGGGACCGAAGGTCAAAGGCTCCGAGATCCGGTACACGCCTCCACCGAGCTGCACCGTGACATCGGAGTCGCTCTTCGAGGTGTCCGACTGGACCACCTGTTGGACTCGCGCAAGCGAGCACGGATCATCGGATGAGCAGTCACTGCTGTCGCTTCCGTCTGGAGCGGCGTAGTAGGCGGTCCCCGACGCGGCATACGCACCCGGCGGAGAGACAAGCGCCATGGCGGCGATTGCGGCGAGGCTGACGACGGCTATTCCAGCGCGTCGCTTCACCCCACGATTTGTCAATTCATCTGACATCAGTGTCATTTCATTGCCCCTATTCCCTGATTTGGGCCCCAGCGCCCGGGTTTAGGTAATCATATGTCTGATGAATGATCAAGGGCTGGCTCGGAAGCGGGAGCCTGCAGCCGGTAGAACTCGGCCGCGGTCCGCCAGAAGAACGCGTCCTGGTCGGCGCCGCTGAGCGGCTCGACCGCGCTGCGCAGAGCAGCGAAGACCCGGTCGTAGCCTCCTGCGATCGTCGACATCGGCCAGTCCCCGCCGTACATCAGCCGTTCAGGGCCGAATGCGTCGAAGGCCACCTTGGTTGCGCCTGCGACGCGCTGAGTCGTCCATCCGTCGGCTGACCCCTCGCTCGCGTAGAGTCCGGAGATTTTGGCGTACACATTGGGTCGGGATGCGGCTTCATTCAGCAGTTGAGCCCACGACTCGAGGGACTCCGCGGTGCCGCTCAGCGGCGGCTTGCCGAGGTGATCGAGGACGATTCTGAGGTCGGGATGGCGGTCTGCCACGCGAATCAGCCGGCCCAGGGCCACGGGGTCGCTGGTGACGAAGTCGAAGGGGAGCTCGGCCTCCTCGAGGAGCGTCAGTCCTGCGTTGAAGTCCGTCTGCAGCACCCAGTCCGGGTCGGAACGGTCATGGATTAGATTGCGGATTCCAACGATCGTCGGGTCGCTTGAGAACGTGGACAACAGGCGTTCGGTTTCGCGCGGATCCTCCAAGGGAACCAGCCGACGACACCGAGAACCATGGGTTCGCCGGCTGCGACATCCAGCATGTTGGTGGTGTCTCCGGCTTCGTCGGACGACTGGACGAGGATGACGCCGGTTACTCCGGCTCGCTCCAAGGCGGGTTTGACCTCGTCGATTCGGATGTCGCGATTCAGCCGGGGGGGTGGGGACCGAGCCATGAGTATTCGGCCTGGGACTGGTCCCACACGTGCAGGCGGCTATCGATGATCATGGGTCCTCCTGAGTAGAATGATCAGATGACTTCCGCCGAATTGCCGAGCCGCGACGAGGCTCCAGCCCGCCGGTCGTTGACCGAAAACGTGGTTTCGGCGATCATGCAGATGGTCAGTAACGGCGAGCTTCTCGCGGGTCAGCGACTGCCTATCGAGAAGGAGCTCTCCGTCCGGCTCGGGGTGTCCCGGGGCTCTTTGCGCGAGGGAGTTCGTGCCTTGGCTGTCATGGGGGTGTTGGAGACACGGCAGGGCGATGGCACGTATGTGACGTCCCTGGACGCCACGAGTCTGCTCAGCGGGTTTTCCTTCTATGCCGACCTGCAGGTAGCGGATGATGCGACCCAGCTGCTGCACGTGCGACGAATCCTGGAGTCGGAGAGTGCGGCGCTTGCCGCGCGAACCCTGACCGACGAGCAATTGGATCTGTTGAGCGCAGTTCTGGACCGCGTGGACACGATCATCGAGAAGGGCGTCGATGACGATGATCTTGCGGAGGTCATCGCCGCGGACAGCGAGTTTCACACGCGGATCGCTCGCTCCACCGGTAACAGGCCCTTGGCAGCGCTGATCGAGTCGCTGGCAAGCCGGACACAGCGCACTCGCATGTGGCGGGCGATGACGGAGCGGGGCACGGTGCCGGGCGCGCAAGCCGAGCACCGTGCGATCCTCGCCGAGCTGCGTCGCCGCGACCCGGATCGGGCACGGGTGCGGATGGAGACACATCTCATGGGCGTGGAGGATTTCTCCGAGACTCACCCCACCGAGGCTTCCGAAGAAAGTGACGCTTCAAGCCAGTAGCTTCCACCGGGGAAGGAGTACCGGGTGACGGATTCATCGAACATTTCGGCGCTGTACCCGGGCTTGGACGGGAGGGTGTAGTTGCCGTCGATGACGATGCACGGGTCGGTGAAGTGCTCGTGGAGGTGGTCCACGAACTCGGTCACCCGGTCGTCCAGCGTCCCGGAGACCGCGACGTAGTCGAAGATGGAGAGGTGCTGGACGAGCTCGCACAGGCCGACGCCCCCGGCGTGCGGGCAGACTGGGACGTTGAACTTCTTCGCCATCAGGTACACGGCCAGGATCTCGTTGACGCTGGCGAGCCGAGCGGCGTCGAGTTGGCAGAAGTCGATGGCCTCGGCCTGGAACATCTGCTTGAACAGCACCCGGTTCATGCCGTGCTCTCCCGTGGCGACGCCGATGGGCGCGACGGCCTTGCGCACGGCGGCGTGGCCGAGGATGTCGTCTGGACTGGTCGGTTCCTCGATCCAGTGCGGCTTGAACTCGGCGAGCCGCTGTACCCAGTCGATGGCCTGCGGCACGTCCCAGACCTGGTTGGCGTCGATCATGAGCTTCGCGTCCCAGCCGATGACTTCACGGGCGATCCGAAGCCGGCGGATGTCGTCCTCCAGATTCGCGCCGACCTTGAGCTTCACGTGCCGGTAGCCCTCATCGACAGCTTCTGTGAGCAGCCGGCGGAGCTTGTCATCGCTGTAGCCGAGCCAGCCGGCGCTGGTGGTGTAGCAGGGATAGCCCCCGCGGGCTTCGAGAACGGCAATGCGCTGCGCCCGCGTCGGAGCCATCTCGGTCAGGATAGCGATGGCCTCATCCCGGGTGAGCGCGTCCGAGAGATACCGGAGGTCCGCGGCATCGACCAGCTGCTCGGGTGTCATGTCCGCCAGGAGCCGCCAGAGGGGCTTGCGCGCGCGGCGGGCAGCGAGGTCCCAGACGGCGTTCATGACAGCGGCCATCGCCAGGTGCACAACGCCCTTCTCCGGTCCGAGCCAGCGCAACTGGGTGTCGGATGCGAGCATCCGGTACGTGCCGCCGAGGTCTCCGACGACCTCCTCCACCGAGAGTCCGATCAGGGGTAACGCTCGCTGGCGAGCCGCTTCGACGCACAGGTCGTTGCCGCGGCCGATCGTGAAGGTGAACCCGAACCCGCTGAGCTCGGGGTCATCCGTGTCGAGCACGACGTAGGCGGCGGAGTAGTCACCGTCCTTGTTCATCGCATCGGAGCCGTCGAGACTCAGCGAGGTCGGAAAGCGCACGTCGAAGACGCGGGCGCCGGTGATGGTTGTCATCGGAGAGTGCCTATCGGATCAGGGGCCAGGCCCGACGCGTCGAGCTCGGCCCAGAGCTCATCGGGGATCGGAGTGTGGAAGCGTTCAAGATTGCTGTCGACGTGTTCAGCAGTTCGGGTGCCGAGCACAACCGAGACGACCGCTGGATGACGGAGCGGATACTGAACGGCGGCCGCCGGGAGTGGAACACCAAAGCGTTCACAGACAGACGCAATGCTCCTGGCACGTTCGATCGTCGGCCGCGACGCCTGCCCGTAATCGAAATGTGCATCGTCAGACACTGTCGGCGAGCTCAGCAGACCGGAGTTATAGACGGCAGCCGCGACGACACCGACGCCACGATCAGCGGCAGCCGGCAGAAGCCTCGTCAGGGCCGTTTGATCGAGCAGAGTGAACCGGCCTGCAACCATCACGACATCGACGTCGGTGCGTTCGACGAAGTCGGCGAGCATGTCGGCCTGGTTCATTCCTGCCCCCACGGCGCCCACGACGCCCTGATCACGAAGCTCGATCAGAGCGTCGAGACCTGTTGTCGACGCTTCCGCCCAGAAATCATCGGGGTCGTGGAGATACACAATGTCGAGTCGATCCGTCGAGAGACGTGCCAAGCTCGCCTCCACCGAACGAAGAACTCCCTCGCGACTGAAATCCCATACCCGCTTGACCGAAGCGGGCACGATGAATCCCTCGGGGTCGAGTTGATCGGCGGTTTCGGGGCTCTCGACAAGCAACCGGCCCACCTTCGTCGACAACGTGTATTCGTCGCGTGCGACGCCGCGCAACCCAGCACCGAGGCGGCGCTCGGAGAGGCCGAGCCCGTAGTGCGGCGCCGTGTCGAAGTATCGGATTCCTGCGGCGCGTGCTCGAGTAACTGCGGAGGCAGAGATCTCGTCGGAGGTTTCTCGGAAGAGATTTCCAAATTGCGAGACGCCCATGCCCATGCTCGTGACTCGCGTGCCCGTTCGGAGCAGTCGCTCACTGAGTCCAGTTCGATGATTCATCAGACAAATAGCCTAGCAGATTGGCTCTTACCCCTCTGTAAGTCGATAGACTGCACAATACATCGAATCTATCCGCGCATACGATCGATTTTCTACGTATAAGACCTCTACCTCAATCTCCGGAGGCGAGCCGACCGCGGTTTCGGACGCGGGCCTCCAATTCCCCTATCGGCAGAAAGCGAAGGTGCCTCATGTTGGCGGCGAAATACGTCGGAGATCGCACGATTCGGATCGACCAGGAAGATGCGCCCCCGCTCGCGCCCGGTGAGGTCCGAATCGATGTCGCCTACGCCGGTATCTGCGGCACCGATCTGCACATCTTCCACGGTGCGATGGATTCGCGGGTCACCCGGCCTGCCACCATCGGCCATGAGATGTCCGGGATCATCTCCGCGATCGCGGAGGATGTGACGGGTTGGGCTATTGGAGACGCGGTGACCGTCATGCCTTTGGATTGGGACGGGACGTGCCCGGCGTGTCTGGCCGGGAACCAGCACATCTGCCAGAATCTCGACTTCATCGGCATCGACTCCCCTGGTGCCCTTCAGCAGCAGTGGAACGTCCCCGCCGGTGTGCTTGTCGCGGTGCCGGACGGCGTTCGCCTCGACCACGCGGCGCTCGTCGAACCGGTCGCTGTCGCCGTTCACGATGTCCGTCGCTCCGAGCTGAAGGCCGGCGATCGCGCTGTCGTGATCGGTGCCGGGCCGATCGGCGTGCTGATCGCCTCCGTCGCTGCGGCCGCCGGGGCGGAGGTCGTCGTGATCGAGCTCGATCCGAGCCGACGCGCTGCCGCAGAGGCGCTCGGGCTCCGCACCCTCGATCCTCGCACCGCAGACCAGGTCGAGTGGGTGAACGAGTGGACCGCCGGCGCCGGCGCCGATGTCGTCTTTGAGGTATCCGGGTCTGCCGCTGCTGTGCTGGTTGCCACCAGCCTTGCGAAGGTGCGCGGCACCCTCGTCGTCGTGGCCATCCATTCCGAGCCTCGACCGATCGATCTGCATCGAGTGTTCTGGCGAGAACTGAGGATTCTTGGCGCCCGCGTCTATGAACGTCGCGACTTCGAGAAGGCGGTGAGCCTGGTAGCGGAGGGCGCGATCCCCGCAGACGCGCTGATCACGTCGATCGTTCCGCTCTCCGAGGTCGGGGCCGCCTTCGAGACCCTGGAGGGTGGCAAGGCGATGAAGATCCTCGTCGATGTCGCGGGGGTGGGCGAGTGAACCCCTTCGAACTCACGGGTAGGCTCGCGGTCGTCACCGGCGCGAAACGGGGCATCGGGTTCGCGATGGCCGAGGCGCTAGCGGCCGCGGGCGCCGACGTCATCGGTGTGTCTGCGAGCCTCGATCCGAACAACTCCACCATCGCTGATCGTGTTCGTTCGCTCGGCCGGGAGTTCACCGGGCACACGGTCGATTTCGCGGATCGCGCGGCGGTAGAGGCATTCGGCGCTCTCGTGGCCGAAGGAGGCCGACCCGTAGACATCCTGGTCAACAACGCGGGGACCATCGAGCGCGCCCCGGCCGCCGAGCATCCTCTCGCTCTCTTCGACCGGGTACTCGAGGTCGACCTCACCAGCCAATTCGTGCTCTCCCAGGCCGTCGGAAGGCGCATGATCGCGGAGGGCCATGGGCGAATCCTCTTCACCGCCAGCCTGCTCTCCTTCCAGGGCGGGATCAACGTTCCCGGCTACACGGCCGCCAAGTCCGGCATCGCCGGGCTCATCCGAGCACTCTCGAATGAGTGGGCGGGACTCGGAGTGACGGTCAACGGCATCGCCCCCGGGTACATCGCGACGGACAACACCGAGGCGCTGCAGAACGACCCCGATCGTTCGAAGGCGATACTCGAACGCATCCCCGCGGGACGGTGGGGTCGCGCGGAAGATCTCGGGGGTGCAGCCGTGTTCCTCGCGTCAGACGCCGCGGCGTACATCAGCGGGGCAATTCTCCCCGTCGACGGCGGGTGGTTGGGCCGATGAGCATCTCACTCGGCCGCATCCTGCCGATCGTCGTCATCGACTCCGCAGACGACGCCGAGCCGCTGGCAGAGGCCCTGCTCGCCGGCGGTATCCGGCAGGTCGAGGTCACGCTGCGAACTCCCGCTGCGATCGAGGCCGCGCGCCGCATGGCTCGGCATGACGACCTTGTTGTGGGTGTCGGCACTGCCCTGACCACCGATGATGTCTCACGGGCTGCTGACGCAGGTGCGCGGTTCATCGTCAGTCCCGGTCTCATCGAACCGGTGGTCGAAAGGACTTTGGCGCTCGGTCTCGCGTCGATCCCGGGGATCGCGACTGCCACCGAACTGGCGCGTGCTTCCGCATTCGGGCTGGACCTCCTCAAGGTCTTCCCGGCGGAACAACTCGGCGGGGTCGCGATGATCGCAGCACTTGCCGCGGTCTTCCCGGAGGTTCGGTTCATGCCCTCGGGCGGCATCGGACCTACCAATGCTGGTGCGTACCTGAGCCACCCGGCGGTCACAGCGATCGGCGGCAGTTGGATGGCCCCTCGGGAAGCGATCAAGGCCCGTGACTTCCTCTCGATCGCCGACCTCTGTACGGCAGCTGGTGAATTGCTCCGATGACCGGCTACCTCTATACCTTCGGTGAGACGATGGCGCTTTACCGAACCACTGAGTCCGGGGGGCTCGAGACGGTCACCGACGCGAAGCTCGGCATCGGTGGTGCGGACAGCAACGTCGCGATCGGTGCCCGTCGCCTCGGAGTCGATGCCAAGTGGACTGGCCGTGTCGGCGACGACAGCCTAGGCCTTCGCATCGTCCGCGAGCTCCGCGCCGAAGGGGTCGACGTCCACGCAATCGTGGACCGCGAAGCACCAACAGGGCTCATGCTCAAGGAAAAGCGGACCGCCGACAGCACTCGTGTCTACTTCTATCGTCGGGACAGCGCCGGTAGCCGCCTTACCGAGGATGATCTGGATGAAGACCTCATCCGCGGCGCCGCCGTCTTGCACGTCACAGGTATAACGGCCTCATTGTCCCCGACAGCTGAGCGCGCCGTCTTCGCCGCGATCGAGACCGCACGGGCCGCTGGTGTCACAGTGTCCTGCGACGTCAACCATCGCGCTTCGCTGTGGCGCACCGGCGACCCGGGCGGACTCTACCGCCGGATCGCGACCATGACTGATGTCCTCTTCGCCGGCGACGATGAAGCCAGGCTGATCGCGCCCGGGGCCGACTCACCCGTCTCCGACCTCGCAGAGCGCCTATCGGAGCTGGGGCCGAGCGAGGTTATCGTCAAGCTGGGCGCGGAAGGATCTACTGGCGTGATTGGGGGCGAGCCGTTCTCACGTCCCGCTCACCGGATCCGCGTTGTCGACTCCGTCGGAGCCGGCGACGCCTTTGTCGCTGGCTATCTCGCCGCACGCATTGCGGGCGAAGGGATCGCGCAACGACTCGGACTCGCTACGGATGCGGGCGCCTTCGCGTGCCTCGGGCCTGGGGATTGGGAGAGCCTGCCCCGACGGGAAGACCTTCGTCTGCTGAGCGCCTCCGAGCCCGTCGTGCGCTGACCTGTCCATGTCCGACTCAATTCCGCCCGCCCCGGCCCGTCGGATTGTGCAACGGCTTCCGGCCGAGCGGCTCAGCGTGCCGGTGATTGCCGAGCTGGTGCACCTCATCGTGACCGGGAATCTGAAACAGGGAGATTTGCTGCCGCCAGAGGCACCCCTGTGCGAGCACTTCGGCGTCAGCCGCACAGTGCTGCGCGAGTCGGTCAAGCAAATCGAGGAGAAGGGGCTCGTGAGCGTTTCGCAGGGCAGAGGCACGCAGGTGCGCTCCTCCGCTGACTGGAACATGCTCGATCCTGTGGTGCTGTCGGTACTGATCGATAACGATGCGAGCCTCGGCATCTTCGAGGAGATGGTCTTCGTGCGCGCCAGTTTGGAGTCCGTCATGGCAGCTGATGTGGCGGAGACGCTGGATTCCACTACGCACTCATGGAGATCTCGGGAAATCGGCTGGCCGAGAACATCGCGAAGCACCTGTACACAAGAGCTCTCGAGTCGAGCCGACATCACGGCATCACCACCACCCTGGATATGGCGGCCCTCACCCTGAACGAGCACGCTTTGGTCGTCGACATGATTGTCAAAGGGGATGCTCGATTCGCTGAGAAGGCGATGTACGACCACATCCACGAGTCCTGAAAAGCGTCGGCGACTCGCTGATCACGCCCCGACGACGAAAGCGACCACATGACGATTTCCTCGCCCCGATGGGGCATTCTCGGCACAGGCGGGATCGCCGCCGCCATGACACGAGACTTGCAGCTCGACGGCCACGTCGTCGCGGCGGTCGGCTCGCGCACCGCGGACGCCGCCGCCCGTTTCGCGGCAGCGCATGGGCTCGAACGACCACATGGCAGCTACGAGGAACTGGTGACGGACCCGGAGGTCGATGTCGTGTACGTTGCGACGCCGCATCCTCAGCACGCCCCGAACGCGCTGCTGGCGCTCGGGGCCGGCAAGCACGTTCTCGTCGAGAAGCCGTTCACCATGAATCAGCGCGAGGCGCAGCAGATCGCCGACGCTTCTCGGGCAGCCGGTCTGGTCGCTCTCGAAGCGATGTGGTCGCGCTGGCTCCCCCACATGGAGCGCCTCCAAGACATCATCCGGGACGGCGCCCTGGGCGAATTGCGCTCGGTCGTCGCGCACCACGTGCAGCTCGCCGATCCCGACCCTGCCGGCCGGATGCTCAACCCGGCACTCGGGGGCGGCGCGCTGCTCGACCTGGGCATCTACCCGGTGTCGTTCGCATGGGATGTGCTCGGTGCTCCGAGCGAAGTGCTCGCCCTGTCCACGCCGTCCGCGACGGGCGTCGACCGGCAGACGTCAATCCTGCTCGGCTACAGCAGCGGTGCCCAAGCGGCGCTGACCAGTGAGCTCGATGCTGCCGGTGACAACAGTGCCATGATTGTCGGCACGGACGCACGGGTGGAACTCGATGCGACCTTCTACGCGCCGACCTCGTTCCGCGTCGTGGGTCCGAAGGGCAACGTCATCGAGTCGTACGAGTCCCGGATCGACGGCCGCGGAATGCAATACCAGGCGCGGGCCATTGAACGACTGATCGCCGCGGGCGGTGGCGAGGACACGCGGTTGCCGCTGGCCCAGTCCGTCGCGATCATGGGCACGATGGACACCATCCGGGAGCGCATCGGGCTGGTCTAGTGATGACCCCACCGCCCGTACCCAGAACCCGCATCTGCCATTAGCGTGCGGTGCGGCCGTCCCCGAGGAAAGATTGTTCCCGATGGAGCGCGCGCCAATCACCGGGCGCGAGCGGCGTCGAGCCAGCGTGCGCGGTGAGACTCGACGCCGCAGGGGCGCGCGACCATCGCCTACCCGACGACGAAGGCCGAAGTCGCGGACTCTGGCAGCCATCGAATCCAGATCGTTCCAGTCCGGGGGCGTCCGGTTTCAAGCGTGGATGAGCGCACCGATCCTGTCGCTCACCCCATGTGCCAAACTTCGTCGATCTGCTGCCATTACAGCTCCGGGATTCCTTCCCCGCCGATCCTTACCTGGCACGGGTCGGTGTGCGTCAGCCACTGCTGAGACACCGGGTCCGCGTCGACCACCCGCATGTCGGCCTCATAGTCGTCGCCGATATTTTCGAAGTAGGCGAACAGCGTGTCCCCGAACGCGAACCTCTGCGGTTCCCTGTTCACGAGATAGGCCGGACCGTAACGGTGGGATTGTCGATGACGTCCGGCTCAGCGACGAGTCGCAGCGCTGCACGCTCCGGGCGGACGTGCGGGCCCGTAGCGGGCGGTAGTAGGGATGAGCCGGCCCCCGCGAGCCTGGCTTCGTCGACGACTATTCCCAAGCCGGGTCGGTCGCCCAGCACGATGCCGCCGTCCTCGAATTCCTGGTCGACATCCAGACCCACCGGGAAGGCCAGGTCCTGAACCTCGAAGGTGAGGAGGTTCGGCACCGCGGCGGCTGCGTGGGCGATGGGATTGGCGTTGAACGCGACGGGGCTGACCGGCAGATCATGACCGTGTGCGAGGGTCGCGACCCGCAGGAAGTGGGTGATGCCCCAGACATTGCCGACCTGCACGATGTCGAGCGCGTTGGCGTCGAGTAGCGGTCGGTACTGCTCGAGGCCCGTGAGATTCTCGCCGCTGGCGATTGCCGCTCGGACCTTGCCGCGCAATGCGGCCATACCGGCGGCATCCCAGCGCCGCAACGGCTCCTCGACCCAGGTGAGGTCCAGGCGTTCCTCGATCGCGCTGATGTAGCGTGACGCCTGTGCGTGATTCCAGGACTCGTTCGCGTCGAACATGAGCGCGGGATGCCGAGAGTTGCGGGTCAGCACCTCGCGTAGGATCTCGAGACGCGGGAGATCGCGGTCGAGGTCACGGCCGCCTTTCAGCTTCCCTGCTTTGAAGCCGCGGTCAGCGAACCGACCGTAGAGGTCGGCGAGTTCATCGTCGGTCAATCCGTACTCGAGGCCGGAGGCGTAGCCGGGAACGAATCGCTCACGTGCGCCCAGCGTGCGCCACAACGGTTCGTCCGCCGCTTTGGCCTTCAGGTCCCACAGGGCCATATCGATGGCACCGATTGTGCCGAATGTGCTGCCGGCATGGCCCGCTTTGAACACCCAGTCCAGCATGCGGTCATAGAGGGCGACCACGGCACGAGGGTCCTCTCCTTCGACCGCTGGAAACACCCGGGCAACGTCGGGGTGCGCTCCCAGGCCGATCCCTTCGAGCCCGCTGTCGGTTTCCAGGATGAGGATCGGCACCGGAGTGGTGTTGCCGCTTTGCACTCCATTGACATCGCCGGTGACTCTGCCCCAGTCGTGGACAGTCATGACGCTGCGGTAGCCGGTGATCTTCATCGATGGTTCTCCTTGCTGGCCGACGAGCTGATTGGAGGATGATATCGTCTAATCATCTGATCTATATGTCATTTGCGGCAGCGATACGGCGAATTGTCCAGGTAAAACCACTCGCTTGCTTCGGATTCATCAGATATAGTACCAACTGCCCGGGCCGTTCGGCACGCGCATTACCAAGGGTCTTCTGACAGAGAGGTCACTAATGAAGGTTCGAAGCTCCAGGCGCAAATCCGGGGTCGTCGCGGCAATAGCCACGATGGCTGTCTCGGCTGCCATACTTTCGGGCTGTGCCGCATCCACCCCCGCCGCGGACAGTGGTGGCAAACTTGTCGTGTGGGTGGACTCCGCTCGTCAGGCCCAGGCCGAAGCGTACGCCGAGGCACAAGGCGCATCCAATTTCGACATCGTGGTCGTTGACGCGGCTCAGCTTCAGTCGAAGCTCAGCCAGGTCAAGGACGACGCGTCGTCCCGTCCCGACGTCGTCTTCACGCCGAATTCCGATGCGCCGGCAATCGCGGGGAAGTTCGACCTCGTGCAAGACCTCTCCGGCCTTGTCGACGACAAGGTCAAGGACGGGTTCGGTAGCACTCTCTCGGCGTGCACGTCGAACGGCGTGATCGACTGTCTCCCTCAGGACGTCGCGACCGTCGTGCTCTGGTACAACAAGCCCCTGATGGACCAGTTCGGCTACACGGTGCCCACGACGTGGACTGAGTACGCGCAGCTTGGGGAAAAGGTCGCGACTGAGCACCCAGGTTATGTGATGGGAAGCTGCGCAGACTGGGCGTGCCCGAACGTGTTCTACAGGTCCAATCAGTGCACGGGCGTCTCCTCGAATGACGGCGTCGACGCGGTCGTCAACCTCGCCTCTGACCCCAACTGCACCGAAGTCACGGACATGCTCGATCCGCTCATCAAGAACAAGAGCATCGCGACTCTCGGTCCGTTCGACACCGACTTCGCAACGGTGATGACCGACGACAAGCTGTTGATGATGCCGGGGTTCATCTGGTTCCCCGGAGCCTTGTTCAAGGACAAGGTACCGAACGGGTCGATGGCTGCAGCACCTCTGCCGCTCTGGGACAACGGCGTCAAGGGAACCGCTGCTTCAGTTGGGGGACAGTGGTTCGTGGTCAAGCAGTCCAGCCGCCAGCAGGCCGGACTGGACTTCATTGAGCACCAGACCACCGACCTCGACCTGCTGGCCAGCCTCGACGGTGGGCCTGCGTACGGTCCTGCACGCGATGCCTGGGCACAGGCGCAGGGCAAGTCGCCTGTCTACGCCGAAGACCCGAGCCCGACTCTGGTGAGCGCGTTCGATGACATCAAGGATGTCGACTTCTACGTGGAGCCCGGATTCGACCTCCTGACCTCCTTCTCTAACACGGTGGGACCCGCGATCAAGGGTGGCGATACGATCGCCGCCAACATGGATGCCTGGCAGAAGGCATTCGCCCAAACGGGCACCGACTACGGGCTCAATGTCAAGATCGAGTAATCGCCCTTGAGCTGATCGAGCGGGCGGGTGGCTGCCGATAACCTGCAGCCCCCCGCCCGCCCTATTTGTGACACTGAAAGACGGTCAATCCAGATGGCAACTACGACGATGCCCCGTGTGTCGCGCCAATCGAGCGCACCCCGCGAAAAACCCCGGCGGAGCCTGCGGGGGCGCGTTTCGCCGATCACAACGCTTCTGCTCACCCTGCCCTACACGGTCTTCCTCGCCGTGTTCGGCGTGATTCCCGTGATCATGGCGATCCTCTACAGTTTCGGCTTCTTCGGAAGCCGCACGGGAGTCGGCCTCGACTCGTGGAACCGGGCGATACAGAACGTTTCCTTCTTACCGGCCGTGATCAATGTGGCGTCGTTCCTCGTCATTTTCCTCCCCCTTCTGCTTGTCGGAGCGACTGTTCTAGCTCTGCTCATCGATTCGCGGCGAGACAGATCCGGATCGGTCGCGAGGTTCACCTACTACCTCCCCGGTGTCGTCGTGGGCGCGCCCCTCGTCGTCTTGTGGATCTTCATGCTCGCACCGCAGCTCAGTCCGTTCGGACCCCTGTTGAACGCCGCTGGCGCCCACGATCTCGGCGACGTCCTGACCACAGATCGATTCCCTTTGATCTTTGCGATCATGGCGCTCTACTCGAGCGTCGGCGGCTGGATCGTCGTACTGGGAGGCTCCCTCGCCGCGATCGACAAAGAGATCTTGGAAGCGGCACGGATCGACGGGGCAAATGCTTGGCACACCGCGATCCGGATCAAGCTGCCTCAGATTCAGAAATACATCGCGTTCATCGGCGTCATCAGCTTCGCCGGCGCGGCACAACTCGTGGTCGAACCGACTCTCCTCGCAAAAGCGTCCCCCGGCTCCCTGTCTTCGACGTGGTCCCTGAACCAGCTCGCCTTCTACTTCGCCTTCAAACAGAACGACCCCTGGGTGGCCAGTGTCTACGCGCTCATGCTCATCCTGCTCGGCGTCGCCGCAGCCCTGTTCCTAATATTCGGTTTGCGCAGCTATTCGGAAGAGACCGCACGATGACCGCCATCACCATCAAGACCACATCGCCCACTTCCGCGAAAGTCGCGCGCGGCACCGCCCGTGCGGCCCGACTGATCTTTCTCGCCGCAACTGCGGTCTTCTTCGCCGTCCCGCTCCTCTGGATGCTCTTGGCCCCGACCAAGACCGACCAAGAGCTCACGACGCTGCCACCGCTCGCGTTCGGCTCATTCGAAAACATCGGGACAGCGTGGAACAACCTCATGTCGTTCAACGATGCAGAAGTTCTGCTCTGGACGAGCAACACGATCTTCTACGCCCTTGGAACAGTGATCATCGCGGTCGCCATTTCAATCCCGGCCGGGTACGCGCTCGCGATGTACCGGTTCCCTGGCAGGCGACTGCTCCTCCTCCTCACGCTCATCGGCATGATCCTCCCGACCGCTGCGACGCTCCTTCCCATCTATCGCGAACTGGCACTCGTGGGCCTGGTCAACACGCCCTGGGCGGTCATCCTTCCGTCTGCGTTCTTCCCATTCGGCGTCTACCTGACCTACCTGCACTTCCAATCGGCGCTGCCGGTGGAACTCGTGGAGGCCGCCAAGATGGACGGGGCCACGGACCTCAGGGTGTTCTGGTCGCTCGGACTCCCGCTAGCCAGACCGGCCGTCGCGCTCGTCACCTTCTTCGCATTCGTGGCGAACTGGAACAACTACTTCCTGCCCTACGTGATGCTGTTCAACGACAAGCTCTTCAACATCCAACTCGGTGTGGGAACCTTGCTGAGCGCTGCACCTGTGCTCAGCAACGAGACCAATAGCCAGCTCCCGATTCACCGCCCCGAAGCGGCCCTCGCCGGGCTAATTGCCATCGTACCAATCGCACTTATCTTCGTCGTTTTCCAGCGATTCATCGGCACGAGCATGCTATCCGGAGCCGTAAAGGGCTGATCTCTGCGCGCCGAAATGAGTCCGACCAGGATTTGAACTATCTCTCCTGACTGAGGCCCCGGGATAGGACCGACCCGCTTCGACACCTCGATACCGTCTCGTGTCTTACGAAGAGTCTCAGGACGCCCCAGGATGCAACCGATCGGTCACTTAGCCCGACGAGCTCGGCGCACCATAGGTAAAGGTTCGCTCCCGTCAGGGCCGGGTGAGGCGTATCCGGACGGGACGCGAGCAACCGCGGCTAACGTCCAAATGTGACGCTGGCCGGTAATTGATTCACGAGCAGTCGCTGCTCATTCCCGTCCGGAGCGACAACGGTCAGTTCGCTTCCGGTTCGCGTGAGCTCTGTATCCGGGACACGGGACAGATTAACTGTCACAGACGTCTCGTCCCAGTTCAGCGCATCGACCACGATTCCACCTCTGCAGCGAACACCGCGAACACTTCCCGAAGCCCACGCCTCCGGCAGCGCCGGAAGCAACCGAAGGCTGTTCGGCTGCGATTGAATCAACATCTCGACGACGATCGCCGGCAAACCACCACTGGCATCCACGTTGAAGATCGCATCTGCGTCATGCGTCGATACTGCGTTGGAACGCCAGTGATCACGCGCAAGCCACTCGACGCAGGTCAGTGCGGCCTCCGCATCCCCGAGACGAGCGGCCGCTATCCCGAGCTGGACGAGTCCGAACGCCATCTCCATTCGGCCTTCAGGTGGCGCGGACGGCTTCTCACCGCGCCACTCCAGCTTGCGGCGAATGGTCTCCAGCGCTGCCTTACGGAACTCCGGCGCGGAGGCCGCCGGATCGTTTTCGTACCAGAAGGGGTAGAGCTGCGAGACATGGCGATGAGCTATGTTCTCGGAGATTCCCGGCCACAGCCACTCCGCAAAAGTGCCGTCCTCCGCCACGCGATACTGGGGCAGCTCTTCGACAAGCGTTACCCATTTCTCTGCGTACTCATCCATGCCCAGAGTCGCGGCTATACGCATCGTGAGGCGGGCAGCGTCTCGAATGACCGCCACATCCATCGTCGCGTCGAGCGTTATGGGGTTTGCCCAGTCGCTCGGCGTGTTCTCCGGGGAGTACGAAGGATTGAGATGACGTTCTCCGCTCTCGCTCGCCGTAAATGCGTCGTAGAAAGCCATCACCTGGCGGGCGAGGGGCCACGCGCTGTCACGCAGAAAGCCGAAGTCGCCGGTCGCCGAGTAGTAGTCCCAAGCCAACCGCACGGCCCAGCCCCCGGCGCCGATCCAGAAAGTATGCGGGAACAGTGTTGCGAAATGATTGATTCCGCCGTGCGTGTCGAATCGCGCCGGGAGCAGCCAACCCGGCGCGCCAAAGAGCCTTTCGGCATTTTCGGCATAGTCGTCGACATATCGCTCGAGGACCCGGAAGTAGGGCAGCATGAGTTCTGGGGTCCCGGTGGCGATGACCGAGGCCACGCCTCCGTTCTGAAGGTTCCCGTTCTGTGTGTAGTCTCCCGACCACGCCGGACGGCGCGTTCCCTGCCAGAGTCCGACAAGCGTGGGCGGCAGAGCTCCCGACGATGAGATGATCGTGTGCCGACCGGAAGCGAATGCGAGTTCGACGGCGGATTTCGTTGCGGACCGATCTCCCGACCTTGAGAGCGCGAGGATCTCGTCGTACGGGAGGTCATCCAGGTCGCCGCCCAGATCGAGGGAGCAACGGTCAAAGAGATCGGCGTGTGAATCGTGCGCCGCCGGTCGCGGCGAACTTGCCCCACCGAAGAGCTCGACGACGATAGCGAGACGGAGTGGCTGGTTGGCTCGAACGTGAATCCGCAGTCCGCCAGAGCGCTCTTCCAGTTCGACGCCTGGGGGAACTGTGACCGTGAGTCGCGCTGCCCTTGGCGACCAGGAACTGGGTGGGAAGCTTTGGGCGAGCGGGGATAGGGCCGCCTCGTCGACTGTCGTCTCCAACGACAGCGCACGGTCCTGTGTGACGGCTTCGGTCGGGTTGAGGTAGCGGGCGTAGTCGACAGCTCCTACGGAGGTCACCGCTTCATCATCCGTTTCGTTGCCGAGCTGGAGCAGCCCCCAGACGTCGAACTCGGACGCGACTTCCAGTTGCACGGTATTTGCTTCGCGATCGGGGATGATCGACACACGCATTTCACCTGCGTCGGTCAACCACATGGTCTCTATCCGGCCGCTACGAAAGTCCCCCGCTCGTCGGTAGTCTGTCCAGTCGACGATTTCGGGGGCCCAGGACACCTCTCCCACCGGGAGAAACGGGTCCGTCCAGACAAGCTCGTCGTAGCCGTCAAGACCGGCCACGTGCTCGAGGATCGCTCCCGCCTCGACGGCATTGCCGGCTTGGAGCACCGCGCGCAGTTGCGGCAGCCAGTCCGCTAGACGCGGCGCCGGGATGGAAGAGTTCACCGGCAGGAAGTAATCCTCGTGACAGATCGAGATCCTGTGTCGCTCTGGTGTTCCGAACAGCACTGCACCCAGACTTCCGGTGCCCGCCACGAGTCCGTGCTGCCAATCCGTTCCGGCAGAGTTACTCCAGAAACCCGTGCGTGCGCTCATTCCTAAATCCTTTCGTCACACCAACCTAGGATACATCATATGAATTCTCGCGCGTGTGCACATAAGTGCGACCCGTCAGGCCGAAACAGGCGGATTAGATGCTCCGTGAGATCCACCGGCGAGCCGGTCGTCCGATGAATCGAGATGGGCACATTATCAGTTCCCGGCTCTTCCTCCCCGAATGGCCCTACTCGTCCCAACTCCCCCCAACGTGAGCAAGATGCTGAGGGCCGCAAGCAACACCACCTCCCCGCAGCCGATCATGAACCACTCCCCCGAGCCCGCTCCGGGCCGCCGCAGCTGCAGGACGCCTGCCCATCGTGCCGAGCCCGGCGAGAAAAAGGATCGCCTGCGTAACGATCAGCACCCCGTGCCGCCCTTCATCAGCTTCCCAGATCCGCCATACATCCCCTCCCACGACCCAGTGTCCGCCCGACCGACCGTAGCGGCGGACGCACGGTCTTACCGTTCAGGGCCGTTGAAACGTTCGGCTTCTGCTGCGGCGCGCGGGTGGGCTGCGCTTTCTAGTCTTTCAAGGCATCCGCCCGCCGGGCCGTCTTCACCTGGCCGGCCGTCAACCGTGACGGCCGGCCCCCGGTGCGGCCGCGGGTTCTTGCGGCGGTGAGGCCGGCGTTCGTGCGTTCGCGGATGAGGTCGCGTTCGAATTCGGCAAGCGCGGCGAAGACGTGGAAGATCAGCCGGCCGCCCGACGAGGTGGTGTCGATCGTCTCCTGCAGCGAACGGAATCCGATGTCCCGCTCGGCGAGGGTGTGCAACTGGTCAATGAGATGCCGGATGGATCGCCCCAAGCGATCGAGTCGCCAGACGACAAGGGTGTCGCCGGGGCGGATCTGGTCGAAGAGCTTTTCTAGTTCCGGGCGGTGCTCAAGCGACCCAGACATGGTGTCGACGACCACCCGGTAGCAGCCCGCCGCGTTCAAAGCGTCGACCTGCAAGGCGGCGTCTTGAATGTACCGAAACTCAACCTAGAGGAAAGGACTGCGCCATAGAAATTGGTCCTGAGTTTCGCTACAAAGCGTTCTGAACCGGCCTGCACAGATCCGGCACCCCTTACCGACTCGGGCAAGCTCGCCCGCTTGTAGCGGATACGAACGATTTGGCAACACACCCTGGATTGCGACGTTTGCCGCGCGATACCGCCTGGCGCCTCAGCCGCCGATGTCCTAATTTGCCTTGTCGTGGCTGGTCACGCCTAGCAGGGGCAGTAGGTTGGCGCGGACTTCTTCCTCGTCGAGTGCAAATCCCGTGAGGGCTGCCCGCCAAAGGATGAATGCCGGCGCGAGCTCGGCGCGCCCGGTGAGGTCGGGAACTTGTCCAATGCACCTTTCGAGGTGCTCGCTCACCGCAGCGACCATAGGGGCGAGTTTCGCGTCTCGGGCGACCGCGGCGACTTCTGACCCGGGATCGCGAAGACACGCGGCCACCAAGGCGCCGAGGCCTTTGGGGACGGCTGTGCTGATCCGCAGGAGGGCCGCGACAAGCTCGTCCACAGGATCGGCACCAGGGGCAGCGTCGTGCACGTGGGTGCCGAGCTGTAGAGCAGCTACGACGAGTTCCTGCTTTCCAGACCATCGGCGGTAAAGCGCCCCCAAGCCGATCCCGGCCCGAGCCGCGACGTCCTTCATGCGCAGCGCGTCGTAGCCCACCTCTTCAAGGAGGTCGACGGTAGCCGTCAGGGCATCGTGGTCAATCTGTGCGTCGCGCGGCCTGCCGCGCTGGACTTGCTCCATCCCATTATGGTAACGTCTATTTCCGGTAACGGTAATTATCGAAAGGTTGATCATGTCTGAGTCGACAACGACGCGCGCTCTCGTCCTCGGCGGTGGCGGAATCACCGGCATTGGATGGGAGGTCGGCGTGCTCGCCGGCCTGTTGGATGAGGGGGTCGATCTTCGAAACGCGGACACCGTCATCGGAACCTCTGCTGGTTCGTTTGTCGGAACCAACTTCAGCTCCGGCGCGGACTGGGACGAGATTTTCGCCGCCCAGGCGCGTGCAGTCGATCACGAACCCACGATGAAAACCGATCCGGCCGTGTTCCAGGCCTGGCAGGAAGCTTTCCGCAGCGGACAAGGAGATGCCGCGAAAATCGGCGCGGCGTTCGGGGAGATCGCTCGACGGTTCCCGTCCCCGGTCCCGACAGAGGTGCGAAAGGATGCCGTCCGATCGCGTTTGCGCGCGGACCGTTGGCCCGAGACGATGCGAGTCACGATCACGGACGCAGTGACCGGCGAAATCAAGCTCCTCGGCCCGGGAGACGGCGTGAACATCGAAACGGCGACCGCGGCCAGTGGCGCTGTTCCCGGGATCTGGCCCAGTGTCGTCATCGCGAAACGTGAATACGTCGACGCCGGGATGGTGTCAGCCGCGAACGCTTCCCTAGCCGCGGGGCACGATGTCGTTGTGGTCCTTGCGCCTATGCCGGCAGGTTACGCCGGCATCCCCAGTGCTCAGGATGACGTGGACCGGCTCAACGAGACCGCGACCGCTCTTCTCGCATCGCCCGATGAGCAGAGCCGCGACGCGATCGGCTCCAACCCGTATGACCCGACCCGCGCGTCGGCTGCCGCAGCCGCGGGGCGCCAGCAGGGTCGCGCCCTTGCCGCTCAGATCCGGGACATCTGGTGACAGCCGTCGACGCTGACGTTCTGTTCGACGTCCATGCCCACTACAGCGTGCCGACAACGTCCGCGACGCGCCAGGCATTGTGGCAGGCAGGACGCCGGGAGCAGTTCCTCGCCGACGCGCCGTTCGAGTGGAGTGTGGACAACACCCTTGATTTCCTCGAGGAATCGAACACCGTCATGCAGATGCTCAGCAACGTCCCGATCGGCCATGACCGCCTCGACGCCTCGAACGATTTCGGACGCACTCTCGTCGCGGAGTATCCCGACCGGTTCGGCCTTCTCGCTGCTTTGCCGACGGACGATGCCGAGGCATCACTTGACGAGATCGGTCGGATGAGCGTCGCTGACGGGTGGGCTGTGACCACCACCTACAACGGGCGTTCCCTGGCCGACCCGGCGTTGGATCCTGTTTGGGAGGAACTCAACAGCCGAGAGGCGGTCGTTTTCGTCCATCCGAACGCCTATGGGCTGGCTGTAGCAGGAATGCCGACACCTTTGGTCGAGGTGGCCGCCGACACCGGACGAATTGCCGTGGCGATGCTTTAGGCCGGCGTCTTCGACCGCTTCCATCACATCAAATTCGTGCTGGCGCACTGCGGTGGCGGACTACCTCTCCTGGCCGGCCGCCTGAGCATCCTCGGTGATGAACCATGGGTCCCGAATCCTCACCACTACACCCGAACCGACCTTGCTGAAGCGTTGCGGAATCTTTGGGTGGACACGGCCGCGTCCGCAAGTGTCCAGCAGCTTGAAGCGGCTGCGACCACGGTCGGGCACGACCACCTCGTCTACGGCTCCGACTGGGGTGTTCCCTGCACGACGTCGGCATCCGCGCACCGCAACATCCACGCTCTGAAATCCGCCACGGCCGCAGCACCTGAGCGCTTTGGCGGTATCGCCGGCCGGGCCGGAGACCTGTTCCCCGCCGCCCGCGCCCGACTCGCAGCGGAACAAGAACGGAACAACCGATGACGACCGATCATGAAGGTTTCGCGGAGCTGTGGCGGTGGGGCGCCACCGAGATGGCGGCCGCCATCCGTAATGGTGTCGTCACGAGCACGGACATCGTCACGTCGTGCCTGGACCGGATGAACGCAGTCAACCCGTACCTGAACGCCGTCGTCTCCGACATGCGCGAAGAAGCCCTCGATTCCGCCACCGCAGCCGACGTTGCTCAAGCTCAAGGCGGCTCGCTCGGCCCTTTGCACGGCGTTCCCATCACCACCAAGATCACCGACGATCAGGCCGGTCACCGCACCAGCCACGGTGCGATCAGCCGGAAGGACAATGTTGCACGCGACGACAGTTCCGTGATTAGAAACCACCGAGCCGGCGGCGCGATCCCGATCGGCCGCACGAACGCTCCCGCGCTGGCCTACAGCTTCTGGACCGACAATGCCCTCCACGGACGCACCAACAACCCGTGGTCTCCAAAGCACACGCCCGGCGGTTCCAGCGGTGGCGCCGCCGCCGCGACCGCGGCGGGCATCGCTCCCATCGGGCAGGGCAGCGACACGATGGGATCAATCCGGTACCCCGCGTACTGCACCGGGATCTTCGGCCTCCGTCCCAGCTTCGGACGCGTCCCCGCGCACAACCCCACCGACCTGCGCGAACTGCCGCTATCGAAACCCTTCATTCTCAGTTGCAATACGATCGCCGTATGCAGAGGTCTTCTCCCGACAATTCGGCGCGGGACACCTCGAGTTCACTTTCGCGGAGCCGTGTCTTTGTTGGCACACTGATCATTTCGGTCGTGTTCGCGGTCATCGCACACGTTGCTGTGTCCTTCTCGTTCGGTTCTGCAGCTGCTGCGTTCTACGTACTATCCACGCCCCTCGCGGCTGTGTTCGCCGTTCCAGTTGGATTCCTCACAGCTCTGGCGGTCAACAGCACTTGGCTGCTTATGAGTCGATGGGCGCCGACGGCGAGGCTACGTATTCGTATCGCCACCTCCGTCGCGGGCGCAGCATGTTTTGCGCTTGGGTTCTTTGCGATCTGGTCAGCCATGTGGAGCTCCGGAGCTCTTTGGTGGGCCATCGTTAGCGCCGCGGTCATCGGTGCCTCGTTGGGAGCACTCCTCGTTGGCCCACCTATCGCGCGAAGTCATCTAGGCGAACTTCAAAGTGCGGACGACTCCGAATAGGTTGCTGCCGATGCTGGGCCGCTCAGCGTGCTTGGTGGTTGTCAATCGGAACACCCGCAGAGCGATCGCTATTCGTGCACGGTGAGCGACCGGTTTACTGGCACCGCGTCAACCGCGCTCCGTATGGTCCGCGACGCCACCATGCTTTATGGCCGCACGCGAAACGTATGTACTAAATGTCCGCCGAATCGACCGGCTCTGGAGAATCACGGTTCAAGGAACCGATTGGATGGCGGAGTCAAATGCGTTACAGGACGTGGAGGAGATAGGGCGCGACCTCATCGCACACCACCGTAGCGCCGACCCTAGCTCCATCGAAGTAGTGGTGCAGCGGCACGCAGAGCCGAACGGCCCCTAGGCGTCCGACGAAGGATCGTTCGGCGGGCACTTCGGTGGCAACGGAGTATTCAACGCGGCCTAAACAGCCAGATCCCGAAGCTGCATGTTCGAGAGCTCAGGCGGGATATTACCCTCGCCCCAGGCGGCCATCACGTGGCTCCCGAGGTCCGCGTGCGCGATAAACCCGAGGGGATGCGAGCGGTGCCAGAGAGCGTAGGTCGTCCCAGCGACGTCCATTGGCACGAATGCCCATCCGCCGCGGTCCCGAGCCAAGGACTGTGAGGTGTCGTCGGCGGCATCCATGCGTTTCATCATGTCCTCTCGCGGAAGACCGGGCGGAATGGCCCGCAACATCAACGAGCTTGCTGCTAGGGCCGCGATAGAAACGGAGTCGGTCACGGTGCCGTGCGGAAGTCCGGCGCTGCCAACGCGCTCACCAAGCCGCACCAGCGTTCGGACGGTGAAAAGCAACCTGTCAGCAGAGCGGACTTCGATTGAAGCATCCGACGGAACACCATCGTCTGTTCCCGTGCCGATCACATTTGTCTCCGCTATCCAGGGATCGGGAACGATTGCAAGCATGAAGCCCATTAGATCGTCGGGCGACCCAGCCGTCCAGCGATCCGGCCGGAGATCATGCCCGTAAGGCGGTCCCTCAGCGGGCGAATTTCGGTCGTCGTGACCGAATGTGCCCTTTGACCGGGCGATCAATGGAGATTCGCCGCGCCCGTGCTTTCGACAGAGTTTTCCAGCGGGATCAGCGGATCGGACCACTAGCCAGGCTTGTCGAATACGCCCTGGATGAACACCGTGCGCCCGGCGTCGGTGTTGCGCCCGGAGTTACTCATCTTGACGGCTGCCTGTTCTCCCAGCACGAGATGCATTCCAAGCGGAGGAGGGGCGCTGGAGCCGCTCGCACCCGACGCTTGCGCCTTCGCCTGCTGTGCCTTGCGCGCCGCCACGATGTCGGCGGTAATGTCGCGCCAGGTGCGCTCCAGGAGACCTGCACCGCGGATCAACCCGCGGAGGGATTCCGCATCGGCCAGATGGCTCTGGTTGGGGCGGCTCGCCCATGGGACCGGAAGCTCGATCGGCTCGCCGTTCCCCGCGCAGATTTCCTGGCAGACGAACAGCCCGCCCGGCCTGAGTACCCGGGCGATTCCGGAATACAGGCGGCGCTTGTCCCGGATGTTCATCTGCATTTGTATCGTCCACACCACGTCGAAGCTGGACGCGGCGAACGGAAGCTCCAGGGCATCACCCGCCTGAAAGCGGGTGCGATCGGACAACCGCGTCATCCGAGAAAGGGCGTTGGCCACACCGCAGAATTCAGGCGAGAGATCGATGCCTGTCACGTCGCAACCCAAAGTTGCGGCGAGGTAACGCGCCGGGCCGCCCAACCCGCTGCCCACGTCGAGCACTCGCGATCCTGGCGGAATCTTTGCAAGCTCCACCAATGCGCGCGTAGCCGAACGTCCCGCGGAGTGAAACTCGTCGGCCGGCGCGAGATCTTCGTGCGTGACCGAGTCCAGATCCTTGCCGAGAGCTTGCAACCCCGCCACGATTCGCGGCAGAAGTCCGCCAGGCTCGTAGTGACGAAGCATTTCCTCGTGCGACTCGCCCATGGACGCGAATTCTGCGCGGATTTCGGGGAGCCGTCAAGTAGGCGCTTGCTCCCACCACCCCGTCACCTGCCCTCCTCCGGCAGGAGGGAGGGTCTGGCCTGTGCCCTCACGAGGTCTCCACTCGACCGCAGAACGGCATCGCAGACCCCCCTGACCAGCAAACGATCTCTGTCCTCCTAAACGACATCGGAAGGGTCGCGGTCGTGCAATTCTCCCTTCGTCCCAAGGGTCCGTGGGTGGCTGACAACCTGGATCAGCGGATAGCTCGCCTCCCCGCACTCGCTCCGCGCTGCGCCGCTGTCGGGGAGTGTGAGGCCGCGATCCTCGAAATGCGCGCGGGCTTTGGCGTTGGGGCTGATCGCGTCCCAGGCTTCGGGAGACACGACGTGGGCGGGATTACGGCAAGCACGACACCCTTCCCGTCCTCGCCCTCACCTGAAGGAGAATGACCTCATGACACTCGACTACGACGTTCTCGTCACGCTTCCACCGAGAGCTGTGCTGCCGGACGGAACTGCAGTACGCCCCATCCCCGCATGGTCGCCGATCGCCTCGACCCTGATTTACGGCGAGCGCGACGCAATCCTCATCGATGCCCCGCACACGGCAGAGAAAGCCCGCGAAGTCGCCGATTGGGTGGTGGCGTCGGGCAAGAACCTCGTTGCCATGTACGCCACGCATGGCCACGGCGACCACTGGTTCGGCTTCACCGAAGTTGCCAAACGCTTTCCCGGCGTGCCAATCCTCGGCACTGCTGGGACGGTGGCACTCGCGCAGGAACAGGCAACCAACCGCATGGACTTCTGGACGAGCCAGTTCCCCGGCCAGATCGTCGAGAACCCCATCCTCCCGAGCGTGATCAAGGATCAGACCTTCATTCTCGAAAGCCACGAAATCCATTTCGTCGAGGCAGGGGACAGCGACACCCAAGACACCACGTTCGTGCACGTGCCCTCCCTCGGCCTTGTAGTCGCCGGCGACATCGTCTATAACGGTGTCCACCTCTTTCTCGCTGGTGGAGACGCGCAACGGCGGGCCGATTGGATCGCCGCGATCGATAAGATCGCGGCGCTGAAGCCAACCAAGGTCGTCGCCGGGCACAAAGCTCCGGGTAGCGACGATGACCCCCACAACCTTGACCAGACTCGTCAATACCTTCAGGACGCCGACGAGATCCAGAAAACCGCACGACATGCCAAGGAATTCGCCGACCTGATGACACTGCGACACCTGAGCCGGATCAACCCCACCATCCTGGGCCAATCCGCGGAACACCTCTTCCCGGGCACCACCGTCATGTGATGTTCAGCTGGTTCTCATGTTCCAGAACTGACAGCGGGCACTCGCCACTCACGGAACGACTACGCCTCTGCTCCGAATCGTTCCGGCATGCAGTCGCGCGTATGCCTTTGGAGACTGATCGAGAGTGAACTCCTCCACGTGCACTGTCACCAGCCCGTTTCGGGCGAGTTCGAGCACTTCCATGAGTTCAGACCGTGAGCCCCAGTACGGTGCTTGCACCGCCATTCCGAACGGCGTCGAGAAGAATCCGGTCGGCAACACCCCGCCTCCGATTCCAACGATCTGGATGATGCCGTCGATCGCAGCTGCCTCCCGAGCGATGTCGAGCGTCGGCTGGGCCCCAACGAAGTCGAAGATGGCCTGAGCCCCGACTCCGCCGGTTGCCTCACGGATGTTGGCCCCGGCATCCGAACCCGAGACGACCGTGAAGTCGGCGCGCCAACCTCCTTGGCCAGCGCAAGCTTGTTGTCATTGACGTCGACGGCGATCACGCTGGCGGAGCTCACCGCCTTGAGGATCTGGACCGCAACGTGCCCCAGGCCGCCCGCCCCGATCACGACAGCAGTCGAACCAGGATGTAAGTGTTCGAGGCTGGATTTTATGGCGTGGTACGGGGTCAGCCCCGCATCCATCAGCGGGCACATTCCGTCAGTCCGCCGATTCAGGAGGTTGCGCCTGGCGTTAGGTGCAATTCCTCGAGGGAACGTTGGACATCGCGAAGATACTGCCCTGGCGTCATTCCTGCCACACTCCGGAACTCGTTGATCAGGTGGGCCTGATCGAAGTAACCCATTTCACCCGCAATTTCGGCGGCGTCGGCTCCGGGAGAGGAAAGCCTGCGAATGACTTCTTGGAGCCGCATCCGTCGCGCCACCTCGTTCGGCCCAATCCCGATGGTGGCGCGAAGAGCACGCTGCAGCGACCGTTCACTCGTCCCGATTCCGGCGGCGATCGACCTCCCCGATCGCACTCGAGCGCTGGCGGTGAGTGCATCGACGGCAGAGTTCGCGAGAATCTGAGCCGAGGTGATCGGCCGGTCCTGAAGCATCTGGCGGATGATCTCGTCGGCCGTAGCAGCTCGGTCGAGCACCGAGGAACCCGCAGCAATCGCGTGCAGAGCTCGGTGACTGCGCTCGTCGAGTTCGTGGGTGAGCTCCTGCTCGTGCAAAAGGGCGGCGGCATCCAGGTTGGACAGCACTCTCAACCCGGCCGGTCTCAGCCGTATCGCGAAGACGGAACCGCTGCCGCGGATGACGCGGGACCAGGCCCCCGGACGGACGCTCGTCACCACGAACGGCGCGGGCACATCTCCACTCTCGATACTCAACGTGATCGCGGGAAAGTCGACGATGCGTTGCGTTACCGCCTCGTGCAGCGGCAGCTGCCAGTGAACAGCCCAGTAGGTATCGACGACGTCGCGGACGGCATCGGAAGGCTCCACCCATTCGGCCTCGAATCGGGTGAGGTTCGAAGGCACGAGCACTCCGGATCGTTCCCCGCCGCCGATCTTCCGTGTACGTGGATTCATGGTGTGGCGCAATTCTGCAATACAGCCGGGGCGAATGTCGAGAAGATCACGCTGTGACTACCAACTACATTGATACCTTCATTGCGGTCGCCCCCGACTGTCGAGTCGTGATCGCTGAGACACCGCCCACTACCGCCAAGCCGACCGTCGCTGCACTGCAGTTCGAGCTCATCGCCGAGCATCCCTATGAGATGACATCGGACGAGGTCCTCTTCGCGGTCCACGCGACGCGGAACAACGTCAACGACGACGACCTCGACTCCGAACGCGAACGGTTCTTCGCCAAAGACCAGGCCTGTCTGCGTGCTTCTCCTCTCGGAAAGCGTTATGGGTGGGGAACTCACCATGACGAGAACGGCCGTGTAGCGCTGGTAGGGATCGGGACTGCGGACTATGACCGCCTCCTCGGTGACGACCACCTCACCCACAAGGCTGCAATGCGGTCCTCGCGCGCCTAAGTCGTATCAATCAAACGAATGCGCCCGTAAGCCGGTCGACCAGCGGACACGAATAACGATAGGCATTCGGGCAGGGCCCAGCGATTCCGGCTTCAGCCGAGGTGGTCGAAATACTGGCGCACATCCGTGTCGGCGATGGTTCGAGCAAGCCTGATCGGGCTCACGCCGTAGTTGTTCTCGAGGTAGGGATCGGCGCCGGAATCGAGCAATAGCGTCACCATCTGGTCTGCTTCGCCAGCAGCGTAGACGGCCACAGACAGCGGTGGCTTTTCAAACTTGTCCCTAGCGTTCACGTCGGAACCAAGGCGGATTAGTTCGCGTGCAGTGGCGACGGCATGTTCCTGTGCCGCAAAATGCAACGGAGTCCAGCCGTTTGAGTCTTTGGCGTTGGGATCGGCCCCGCCGTTGACGAGTTCGCGCACGCCTTCGGCGTTGTTACGCTTCGACTCATAGTGCAGTGAAGTGCGGTTTGCTCGATCCACCTCGCGCCTCCGATGCTGCCGTCCTCTGGCCAGTATTGCCGATCGCAATTTGTGCATGGCGCTCCGCTTGCACATAGTGCCCACCGAGGGATCGCTTGCCGCACACGTTAGCCGACCGTCTGACGGTCGTGTCTCTCGTGAATTGATTGGCAATCAACTTGGCGTCTGGCCAGCGAGTGGGTATGTTCAGCTCCGGCACTGGGGCAAGAGAAGGGGCGCAACGCGTAACCCCTGTAAACAACAGCCATACGACAACGGAAAATCCATGGGGAACTCAGCCGAGGGAGAAATGAGCGCAGATTCATTGCCGCCAGCACTCAGGATTCGCTGGATCCCCTACCTGAGCCTCCAGCTCGGAGTAGCAGCAATAACGGCGCCAGCTCTCGCCAGTCTGGTTCGTGACGCCTTCGCGGACTTCTGGGGAACCCTTGTGGGGGCGTTCCTTTTCACTCTCCTCGTCTCCATCCCGATTTGGGCTCTCCTATCGATCCGGCGCATAGGTCCAGGCAAATACCTGATCCAGAAGTTGAAAGAGAGCGGCTTTCGTGAGCCCCGATCTGTTCGCATCTCGGACGAGATGCGGGATGCGCTCGAGATCTTGCTGGGACCGGAGATCCGTCTCTCCAGCTCCGAACTGTTAGCAACTACCTACACGCGACGACACGTGATCTTCTGGCGGTTGTCGGCCGGGTCGCCTGAGCGACTCCTGAACTGCGAATGGACAGCAGCATCGTCCGTCGAACCAATGATCACCTCCACCCGCTACACAAGGCAACGAGCAGTTGGTCTCCAACTCGGCGATAACGAGAACAGCGTCACTCTGCCCCTCACCTTTCAAGAAATAGGCCGGGTGTGGGCACGCCCCATCTCCACACCGGAATTCACAAGAGAGATGTCGCGAATCAGGTCACGAATCGCAGATGCCTCTTCAGCACCCGTCTAAAACCAGAACCTGGCCCACACACGGCACGCCTGCCCTCGCCGGTTACCGCCGTCCGATCATCGTGGACGAATAAGGATCAGTCGCTCAGCGTGCACGAATAGCGATCGGCTACGGGCGCCCCGGATCTCGATTACGACACCATCGCCGGCCACACGAATTCGCCAGCTATTGAGAGACCCGGCAACAACGAGGATGAGAGGCTTGGCCGTGTGACAAGGGGCTGGGTGCGAGTCGGGTGGATCTTGTGTGGAGCCGCTCTCACAGCGGCGCTTTCCGGGTGTAGTCCCACGGAATATCACGGCAGCAACAGCGGAATCGATGGTGTGCTGTGGAGGCAGATCAAGAGCCTCGAGAGTGCGTCCGATCCTTCAGCGGGCACGCCAACGGGATACCTCGATAGCTTGGACGGGCACCGCTGGGACGGAACCGATGCAACGCTTCCGGACCTCAGCCAAGGCGGCGCGGTGATCTATGAAGTCTCAACGACGGACTCGACTGCGACGTACTCCGTGTCCCAGGCGTTGCGACGACCACAAGAACCCAAGGACCGCCTTACGAGCACCGCGCGGATCGACTCGCACCAACTCGCGTTCATGTGGGCGAAAGCGAACTGTCACCCTCGGGAGTCGTGAGATCGACAAGAATCTCCCGCTCCGGGAAGGCGTGCGCGATGTCCTCGGGTGGGCGCTTCGGGGATTTGCGGACCGAACGCCCGGCGAAATCCCCGCTCATCAGGGCTGCGGCGAACTCAGCACGCAGAACTCGTTGCCCTCGGGATCGGCGAGAACCACCCAGCTCACGTCGCCCTGCCCCACGTCGACGCGCGAGGCGCCGAGCGCCTCGAGGCGGGCGACCTCGGCGGCCTGGTCATCGGGACGAAAGTCGAGGTGCAGCCGGTTCTTCACCGTCTTGGACTCGGGAACGGGAAGGAAGAGCAGGATGGGCTGCCGGCGGTCGGTCGCGGCGACCTCGTACTCCTCGGACGGGTCGTCGGGATCCTCGTCGTTGTCAGTCACTTGCCAGCCGAGAGCCTCGGCCCACCAGGCGGCGAGCGAGCGGGGGTCGTGGGCGTCGATGGAGAGCTGTTCGATCTGCAACATGGCATTCACCGTACCCTTCGGTGGGTCTGCGCGGTGGGGTCGGGCCGATTGACCGCGGGGGCCCTGCCGCACGCACGGTGGAGGGGCTCGAAAGGAATCCCGATGACCCTCCCGGCCCTGGTCTCCCCCGGCCACGAGCAGCGACAGCGCCGAAATCACCAGTGCGAAGACATCCATGCAGTGCAGTGGGGGTGACAGTCAGCGCTGCGGAAACGAGGCGAGTGGAGGCATTGCGGCACGCTTCGCTGAAACCAAGTCGACAGACGCGCGGACTGCCACGTTGGGTGCTGCGTACGCGATGGTGACGATCGAGGAGTCCAGGACCAGCATCAGCTGGCAGACGGCGATCACGGCCAGAATGGCCCACCGTCTCGGGTCCGCGCCACGGGCTGCCCGTCAGAAGGGAAAGCTGATTGGGCGGTCACGGCGCGCTCGTATGGGTCGGGCTCAGCAACGGGAGAAGGATCGCGTCAACGAGCGAGCGCTGATCCACGAGGCTCGGTTTTGTGCCGTCAAACAGCGTTGCGGTGAAGAGATGCCCGAAAGCAAGGTCGAGCACGGCCTCCGCTCGATTCGCGTGGACCGGTTCAGCCCGCGACACCGCCCGAGCGCAAATCTCTCGCCCCACCTGATGGCTTCGCTCCCGAACCTGGGAGCTGACTTGCTCCCGCAATGCAGCATCATCACGGATGGCCTCGGCCAGACCAATCAGAGACGGGCCTCGCTCACCGGTCAATGTCTCTGCAATCTCAGCCACGGTCGCCAGGAGGTCCCCCCGCAACGTTCCCGTGTCGGGAACCGACGGAACATCACCCTGCGCGTGACGGCGAAGCGCCTCCGCGACCAGCTCGGACTTGGTGGGCCAGCGCCGATACATGGTCATCTTCGACGCATGGGCGCGGGCGGCGATGTTGTCCATCGTGACCCGTTCATAGCCGACCTCGCTGATGAGTTCGAGAGCGGCGTCGAGGATCGCCACGGTGCGCGCTTCGCCGCGCGACTCTGACGTTCCGAACTCGGCCATCCGGGTGTCTTCGGTGGGTGCAAACGATTTGACCATATGTGTACGATACCGTATCGTACTGGCGAAAGCAATGGAGGTTCTACCCATGTCTGAGATCGAACACATCACGATCGCTGTTCCCCAGGAGCAGCTCGACGACCTGCACACTCGGCTTCACGCGGTGCGCTGGCCCGACGGTCCCACCGTGTCGGACACCTCGCAGGGACCGACTCCTGAGAAGCTCGCCGCGCTGGTCGATTACTGGCGCGACTCGTATGACTGGCGCAGAGTCGAAGCAGAACTCAACGCCTGGGGGACGTATCGCACCACCATCGACGGCCTCGACATCGACTTCCTGCACATCCGCTCGAATGAGCCGAACGCGACACCTCTGATCATGACCCACGGCTGGCCCGGCTCCGTCTTGGAGTTCCGGAAGATCATCGGCCCGCTCACGGACCCGGCCGCGCATGGACTCGACCCCGCGCAGGCGTTCCACCTGATCATTCCCGTATTGCCCGGGTTCGGGTTCTCCCAGAAGCCCACCGAGACCGGATGGACACCACCCCGAATCGCGAAGGCCTGGATCACTCTGATGGACCGGCTCGGGTACGAGCGGTGGGGCGCACAGGGCGGCGACCTCGGCTGCGCCGTCACCGATGAAATCGCAAAACTGCAGCCTGCCGGCCTGATCGGTACTCACCTGAACTTCGCGATGTTCCCGCCCACCCCGGACGAAATCCAAAACGCCACACCAGCGGAGAAGGCGGCGCTCGGCGACGCGAAGTGCTTCTGGGACAACCTCTCCGGCTACGCCAAAGAACAATCCACCCGCCCACAGACAATCGGGTACTCCCTGGCCGACTCTCCCGTGGGGCAGGCGGCCTGGATCTATGCAATGTTCCAAGACACCTGCGGGACACCCGGCGACGCCGAAGCATCCTTCACACTCGACGAGCTGCTCGACGACATCATGATGTACTGGCTCCCGAACTCTGGGGCCTCAGCCGCCCGGATGTACTGGGAGATGGATCAGTCCGGCTGGTCATCCCCGGCCACCATCGACGACCCGATTGGCGTCCCCGTCGGTTTCACCATGCCTCCCAAGGAGCACGTGCGGAAATCACGCCAGCAGCTCGACCGCCGCTACGCGGACATCATCTACTTCAATGAACCCGCCGCAGGCGGCCACTTCCTCGCCCTCGAACAACCCGACACCCTCGTCGCCGACATCCGCGCAACCTTCACGCGCCTGACCTAATAGCTCGCCGACTCATCAAAGGAACAACACCATGACTTCAGTCCTCCTGGTTGGTGCCACCGGCACCCTCGGCGGTCGCATCGCCGACAACCTCCTCAGCAACGGCAACGCCGAGCTGCGCCTCCTCGTCCGCCACGCCGCCCCGAGCGATTCTGACAAGGCCGCAGAGCTCACCGGGCTCGCCGGCCGTGGAGCAACCCTCGTCGAGGGCGACATCACCGACCCGACATCCCTCGACGCTGACCTGGACCGCGACCTTCAGTCGAACGACCCGCCTGGAAGGAGCGGGTTCCCGGGACCGTGGAGACGGCCGGTCGTGGGGTCGACCCAGTTGCCGGAGCCGGTGATCCGGTGCCAGCGCTTGTGGAACGCGAGATCGGTGCCGTCCGCTTCGACGACGGCCGCACCGCACAGATCGCAGATGCGCAGGATGACTATGTCGCCGTCCGTGGTCGTGACCGAGACCGCCCCCTCGGGGAATACGACGCCCATCGTGCTCCTCCTCGCGCCCGCGACCGACCGTCGCGGTCAGATTCCGAAACTGCCATCAGAGTACGCGATGTGTGTCGTGGGATGTGACCATGCGCGATCGCCCAGCGGACGAACCCGCGTGCCTGCTAGTCGGGGAGAGGCCGCACGACAGAAGACGAATTGGGTCCAGCGCTAATTCCAAACCAGTGGGCCACAGGTCCCGTCCGAAAGCGATCCTCTTGGGAGACGGTCGGGGTAACCGGGTTGGCTTGGTGCGGCGCGAGAGCTAGGGTGCGGTGCATGGCATTGAGCGACTACCCCGTCCGAGCTTCAATCGGGGTTACCGACATCGGACGCGCAGTCCTGTTCTACGAGGGAGTCCTGGGTCTCGCCTCCGATCATGCCGGTCCGAGCGCAGGGATAGAAGGGGGCGCTCGGTTCTACAAAGCTGGGCTCGGCACCATGCTCAACGTGTTCGAAACGCCGACCGCGGGTACAACGCGGTCGACGGTCGCGACGTGGTACGTCGATGACATCGACGCAACTGTCGACGAGCTTTCCTCGGCTGGTGCCGAATTCGCTCGCTACGAGGGCGCCGATCAGGACAGCCGAGGCATCGGGCCCCGAGCCGGCGGGGGACGCATCGCATGGGTCGCGGATCCGGACGGAAACACCATCGCGATCGAGGCAGACGACTGACCGACCTGGCAATTCTCCTGCCGGCTCATCAGCTGGGTGAAGCGGCGGCAATTTGGACAGCTGTCATCGCGACAGAGGGAAGGCTGCCTAGGGCGGCTGCCCCAGCATCCCGGAACAGCGTCTCCGCGCTAGCCATCCAACCCTTCTTCCGGTTCACTGATTGGCCCGCCGCAACCTGTGGGGCGACCTCTAGGCGTTCCACCGCATCTGCGAAATCGGAATATCCAGCTATCGCCTCGTCATCGAGAGCCGAGCGCGCTTCTGAGATCAGCCGAAAATGCAACCCCGAAGAGTCGGGCTGATTGTTTCATCGTGTTCTAGGAGGTCTAGGACGGTGGCAATGACGCTGCACGGTTTGCTGGGGCTGTGCATTGAGTCGAGGGCGGTGCTTCAAGAACCGCAATTCCCGCCTGAGCTTCGTCGTCATCTGTCACGGCACCATCCTGCACCCTTCGTCTCGGATCGATGACCTGGGCAATGTGCCGGTTAGGGATAGACAATCGTGCGCGTCTTCGCGCCAACCCGCCGCCCCGAGCTAAATGGAATGGGACGGTTTCATTCGTCGTGCAATCGCTGCCGCGAAGACGCCGAGAGTCAGTAGAAACAAGGATGCGAGCGTGATGCCCGTGAGGAGAAGCGAAGGTGGAACGACAATCTTGCCGCCGTCGACGGCGGGGAAAGAGCACCAGACTCCAAGTGGGATTGGACCAATGCCTGCATCAATATTGGCGAGGGCCGACATATTCGTATCAGCGCCTTGCGGTAGAGCTTGTTCGGCGCAAACCACCTGGAGGTTGGTTCTCAGATCCGAATAGAGCTCTAGGGCCACCCGACCGCCAAGCACAACGCTGCCGACTAAGCACACGACTGCGAGCGCCATCGTGATTCCTCTGACACCGCGCGAGTTCATCGACGTCAGCAGCTCAAGCCGAGCCCCGCGTTGAGGCCCTTGCTGTTAAGGACGTGGCGGATTGTGCTCCGAGCGACCACAAGGTATTCGGAGGAGTATATGTGCCCGCCACGAGGTAGAGGGCGCTGCCCTTTACGGCTAAGAAAACGACACCTGCGAGCCGCGGCGCTTGCACCTGCATGAATTGCTTGGTCGGCGTGCATGCTGCATTACTCACAGGGGGATTGTATGAGCGGTTTGGGGATTCGCACGAGAGAGACCGCTATACGTCGGCCAGCGTGCACGACAACAAGCGGACGAATGCTGGCGTAATCGTGGTCGTTGACCGCGACGTCTATCGCGACGGGCCCGGTCATGCTGTGGGGGCCGTCAGCGGGTCAGGGGCGCGACGAGCTCGGCCGGCGTCGCTCACAGTCGCCAGACCTTCTCGGGACCAGTATTCGAAGCCACCGATCAGTTCCTGAACGTTCGAGTAGCCGAGTGTCGTCAGGATGAGCGCGCCGTGAGTGCTGCCGTTGCAGCCTGGCCCCCAGCAGTAGACGACAATCGCGGTGCTCTTGTCGGGCGCAACCTCCGCAATGCGCGTTTCAAGCTCAGCGTTCGGGATGTGTACCGCACCCGGAATTCGGCCTTGGCTCCAGGATGCCGCGGAGCGGGTGTCGATGACAACCGGAGCGGACCCGCCTGCTCGGGCCGCCGCGAGGTCTGAAGGGTCGGTTTCATAGGCGAGCTTGGCGGCGAAGAAATCTGCTGCTGAGAGGGAAGTAGTCATACGACAATCAAAACGGTTGGACGCGCTTTCGTGAACAGAAGACCGCTGGCGTTATGCCCACCTGATCATGCTTTCGACGGTACATTCGTCTTCATGCCATCGAATCCCCGGTTAGAGCTCGACACCACCGATCACGCGATTATCGAGAATCTGCAGCAGGACGGCCGCACGAGCGTCGCGCAACTCGCGCGTGCGATTAGCTTGTCCCCCAGCGCCACCGCTGACCGCCTGCGACGCCTCACCGATGGCGGGGTCATCACTGGCTACTCGATAACGGTTGATCCTGAAGCGCTTGGCTACAACGTCACCGCGTTTGTGCGTCTTGCTTACCCCACCGGCAACTACAAACCGTTTCACGATCTCGTCGACTCGCTGCCCGAAATCGTCGAGGCCCATCACGTCACCGGCGCGGACTGCTTCATCATCAAGGTGCTCGCCCGCTCGATGCGAGATCTCGAACGCATTGCCGGTCGACTCGCTACCCTCGGCGGAATTACCACTAGCGTCGTGTACTCGAGCCCCATCCCTTCACGGCACATCACGCCTGCGTAGCATCGAAGGCCTACGCCCGCTACGCGATCGCTGATCGGGCGCTTCTCGGGCGTGTGGAGCTGAGCTCGCATCGTGAGGACCCAGAGTCGCGGTTCGTGCCGCCGGGCTTGAGCCGCGAGGGCGCGTCGGTGGAGGGCGGAAACTCGCATGAGAACCAGCCTTCGTAACCGCACAGGAAACCGAGCGGGCCCCCGTAGAAGCGCTGTTCCGTGGATCGCAGCACGAGCCCGCCGCTTTCAAAATACAGCTCGATCCATTTCGCTGAGACCCTGCAGCTGTAAGGGATTGCGGCGTCCATCGGATCGATCGGAGACGCCTACGACGACGCCCTCGCGGTATCCACGATCGGACTGTTCAAGACCGAAGCGATCCGCGACGACAGCCAGCCGCCTCCACACCGCTCTCGGAGAGGTCCGGCGACGAGTGCAAGCCCGGCTACTACGCTGGCCTCAACACCCCATCCCGACCGGTGATGGCACCCGCATTGAAGCGGCAGAAAACCGGAGACGGTTCAACCTCACGACCGAAACTTTCAAGTCCAGCGGCGCGGCTCAGAGCCCGAACAGACCACGAAGGAAAGTATGCCCCTCGACAACTCGCCCCTGGCGCCCACAGATTTCGATTTCATCATCGGAGATTGGGCCGTGAAACACCAGCGGCTGAAAGAGCGACTCAATGATTCCGATGAGTGGGAAGAATTCAACGGACTCACGTGTACCACAAAAACACTCGGCGGATTCGGCAATCTGGAAGACAACCTCATTGAGTACCCTTCCGGCGATAGCCGCGCAATCGCAATTCGTTCCTACAACAGCAATACCAAGCAGTGGAGCATCTGGTGGCTCGACGGCCGCGACCCCTCAACCTTGGGCATTCCCGTCGTAGGAGCATTTCAGGACGGCATTGGAACCTTCCTGGCATCCGACACACTCGAAGGAACACCAATCGTCGTCCGTTTTATTTGGGATGCAACTCCACTCGATCCCACATGGGAACAAGCCTTCTCGCTCGACCAAGGATCAACCTGGGAAACGAACTGGCGAATGACTTTCACCCGCAGCAGAGATTGAATAGGCGTTCATCGTGACAGTTGGCGAAACACGCACCTATCAACTTCACGCAGGACAACGCGCCGGCTTCCGCGATGGCAGAGCCGAAGCGAAGACGACCCGATTCCTGAGGGCTGGGTCGAAGAGGGCCGAGCTCTGCACGCCCGGCTCGAGGTGGAGCTTGAATCAGTGGCGGAAGTTCGGCACGATTTCGACCGATAGCCAACCAAGGGGCCGGTGCACGATCCCGCAGCCCTGAGCCCGGCTGAGTCGTCGACGCTAAGCGCCCTTCCGTGAGATCCGCGGCTTCGGCCTCGATCCGGGCATGCACCCCCACGAGGTTGCCCCTGATCTTCGTCACGACTGGAGAGACGCGCCGGTCGGGTCGCAGCGGGGGCGGTGAAGCGCGACGCATGTCCGCTCTCTGTGACTCAGTCTGCCCAGCTTCAGTCTGCTGACGCAGCGCCTGGCTTTTCGAGTCGGATGCCGTCATCGCCGACGAACTCGGTGAGCTGAGCCTCTAGGCGATCGAGCGCCTCAGCGCCGATTCGATCGGCCCACTGCGCGCGAAGTTCGTCGAAGATGGCCTCGCCTTCCGTCGTCGCTCGATGTCCCAATTCTGTGACCCGCAGCGATCGCCGCCGGCGGTCGGTGGGGTCCTGATCCACCACAACGTACCCGCGTTCGACCAGGATCGTGATCGTCTTAGCCGCGGCCTGCTTGGTGACCGACAGAGCGCGGCCAAGCTCCGACGCGGACGTCGCGCCCCGGTCGATGGCGCTGATCGCGTAGTGCAGCGACGACCGCATGCTGCCATAGCCCCTGTCCGCGAGCTCACGCTGGGCCGCATCCACAAGCTTCCTGTAGCTGCCGAGCAGCAAAAGTGCGAGGTGAGGTCCGGCCCGGGTCATCAGTCCAGCGTACGGGCTAGACATCGACAACCCAACTGTCTAAACTCGACAACCATGTTGTCTACCTCGTCTACCCACCATTCCGCATCGATCAACGACGCGACCCTGCACTATGTATCTGCCGGGACGCAGGGCTCCCCCATACTGCTCGTGCATGGATTCCCCGAGACATCACGAGCGTTCGACAGGCTCATCCCGCACCTCGCAGAAGCCCACCGCGTCTTCGCCGTCGATCTTCGCGGCTTCGGCGAGTCATCCCACGGCGAAGGCGAATACAGCAGCGCTGCAAGCGCCGACGACCTCCACCGATTCATCGAACACCTCGATGTCGGCCCGGTCCACATCTCTGCCCAGGACATCAGCGGCGGAGCGGTCTTCCGTCTCGCAGCAACCCATCCGGAGGATCTGCTCAGCCTCACCGGTATCGAGACCGGCCTCGCGGGGTTCGGGTTTGAGCGGGTCGCCGGCGTCTGGTACATCCAGATCTTGGTGACGCCCGGCATCCCTGAGTTGCTCCTGGTCGACAAGGAGCGCGAGCTTCTCGACTGGATCTTCGGGGCGGTGACGGCTGACGTGACGTCAATCCCCGACGACGAGCTCGCGGAGTTCGCTCGCGCCTACGCGGTGCCGGGGGGCTGGCGAGGCTCTGCCGGGCTCTACGCTTCTGCTCTCTCCGAGGGCGACGAACTGAAGGCATTGGCGAAGGCCAACACCATAACCATCCCCGTACTCGCTGTGGGCGCCGCAGGCGGTTCATTCACCGCCGACACGCTCGACCAGGTCTCCGCGACTCCAGTCACCAGAGTGCAGATCGAAGGGGTCGGTCACTACGTAGCACTGGAAGCCCCTGAGGCGCTGGCCTCGGCGATGCTCACCTTCATCGAGGGCCTCTAGGGCATGCGTCTGAGCCTGCTCGTGGACCGATCCTTGGGTTCTTGTGGCCGGAATTGTCGCAGATGAGTACCTCAGGCTCCTGAGGGACAAGGCGTGCGTACGCAAGGTATTCCGGCGAGCAATCCTTGCGACCAGGCGCGGTTCAAGGGATAGCGCGTGGTCACGCGATCCCTAGATCGGTTGCCCGCAAACCGGTCGCTATCCGTGCACGCTGAGCGACCGGCTACCGGGCGCCGGCGCCCTCCGCCCCTGACCGCGTCCCCGCCTGGGGCTTCGCATCGCGCAGCCCCAGGCCCCCGCAAACTTCCTTTCAGAGGCTGTGTATCGTTCGACTCAGACGGCCCAGCCGCTCGCTGCGATCCACGCGTCGAGGTCCTGCACGCCGGGATCGAGGGCGCGGGTCGCCGCGAAGTCGGCCGCGTAGGTGTAGGGCTCGGTGAACCACGAGAACATGGCCAGCATGTCCTCGTTGCCGTCGAGGACAGAGATCGGGAGCGCCTGGTACTCCGCGGGGAGGCCGGCAGCCTGCCCGAAGGCCGCGGCCATCTCCGATCCGGTGCGGGTGTCGCCGGCGATCTCGATCGACCGCCCGAGCCAGGCGGGGTCGAGCATGACGGCGGAGGCGACCCGGCCGATGTCGGCCGCCGCGACCGTCTGCATCGGGATGCCATCGGGCAGGGGCAGCGCGAGCACCACCAGCCCATCCTGGGCCTCGGCACGGAGGTTCTCTATGAAGAACACCGGGCGGACGATCGTGGCCGGCTGCCCGATCGATGCGATGTACTGCTCGACGCGGTATTTGCTCTCGAAGTGCGGGATGCCCGTGCCTCGCTCGGCGGCGCCGACCGAACTGTAAACGAGGTGCTGAACACCGGTGGCCTTCGCGGCGTCCGCGATGACCGTGCCGTGGCGGGTCTCGGCATCGGTCGGGCTCTCCGCGCCGCCGGTCTCCGACATGGTCGTCATGGCGAAGACGCCGTCGGCGCCGTCGAATGCGGCGCGCACGGAGGCGGGGTCATCGAGGTCGGCCGCGACGACCTCGGCGCCGGCGTCGACGAGCTCGCGCGCGGCATCCGAATCAACTCTGCGCGTGATGGCGCGGACGGTGAAGCCGTCGGCCAGGAGCGCGCGGGTCGCGGCCCCGCCCTGCTGGCCGGTCGCGCCGACGACGGCGATGGTGTGGTGTGCGTTGTCCATGGTCGTGAGAAGTGCCTTTCGAAAGAAGCGGTCGGAAGAGAGAATGTGGGTCAGTGGACGACGCGGATGTTGAACGCTTGGCCGCGGAAGGCCTGCATCATCGCGACGAACAGCAAGAAGTAGTGCTCGGCGCCGCGAGCCGACTCGATGCCGCCCAGGTCGATCTGCTGCGTGGCCGGCCAGCCGAGGTCGGCGAGGAGCCCGCTCACGAGCGCCTTGGCATCCGCGTCGTCGCCGGAGAGGAAGACGGAGGTCGGCTCGGCGACGGTCTTCGGGGCGATGGCCAGCGTGCCCGGCAGCGTGTTGAGCGACTTCACCACGCGGGTCTCCGGCAGCGCGGCCTGCAGGCGGGCACCGAGGCTGTCGTTCGGATACATCAGGGCGAACTCCGGGGTGACCGCGTTGCCGATGTCGAGGAGCACGGCGCCGGCGAGTTCGGAAGCGAGTGGGGTGAGCGTCTCGAGCGAGAACGCGGCCTGCAGGGCATTGACGACGAGGTCGGCGCCGCGGATGGCTTCCTTCGTAGCGGTGACCGGGGCAGCGAGGTCGCCGTGCGCCACCGGATCGCGGGAGCCGAAGGTGACAGTGTGGCCGGCGGCGAGGAATCCGTCGGCGAGCGTGGTGGCCATGTGGCCGGTTCCGAGGACTGCGATGTGCACGATAATGCTCCGATCGAGGTTATGCTGATGTCGTTCCAACTTGAACTACTCAGACGATACACCTAGTTCGAATTCGAATCAACTGACGGAGGAGATTCTCTGTGACCGATGCCCTCGACGAGAACGAGCTGGGCGCGTACTTCGCCCTCGTGGCCGCCGGCGACCTCATCCAGCGCGCCGTCACCACCCAGCTCGGCGAGCACGGGCTGTCGCCGCTGCAGTTCTCTGTGCTCGCGCGCCTGCTCGACGCGCCCGCCGGCCTGCGGATGAGCGAGCTCGCCGACGTGCTGGTGGTGTCGCGCAGCGGCCTGACCTACCAGATCACCCAGCTGGAGAAGTCCGGGCTCGTGGAGCGGGCGTCCTCGCCTGGCGACGACCGCGGCGTCGTGGCCACGCTCACCGCGACCGGACGCGACCGGGTGCTCGGCGCGTTCCCGGGGCACGTAGCGCTCGTGCGGGAGAACTTCCTCGACTTCTTGCAGCCCGGAGAGGCGGATGCGATCCGCGTCGCACTCGAGCGCGTCGTCGAGAGCCTACGCGGCGCCTGAGCGCAGGCTGGCGTCAAGAGTCTCTCAGCCGCAACCGACTTCAAGCGTCATCGGGGCTCGACCCGTGATGGAAGACTCGAGGATCGATCGTCGTCAGGCTTGATGTCCTCCAGCTTCTCCGAACGAAGGTGAAGCATGAGATCCATGCCTCCGGCGGATCTGTCGAATCAGCGTCGACCATGAATTCCGCACTTCCACGCTGCCACGGCTCACCGAAGGTCGACGTCGCGGGTGACGGTTCAGTCGTCAGCAATCCGGCTGAGTATCGAGCACGCGTGCGCAATGGCGCGCTGTTCATCAGGACTGAGTGCGCGGAGCTGGGTGTCCAACCAGGCGTCGCGCTGCGTCCGCGCCGCCCGGGCAAGCTCGGCACCCTCGGGAGTGGTGCTGAACAGCACCTTCCGGCGGTCGCTTGGGTCAGGGCTGCGGATGGCGTAGCCCGCCGACGTGAGCCGGTTCACGCTCTGACTCATCGATGCGGGAGCCACCTGGCCGTATTCGCTGAGCTCGGTCAAGGTCTGTGGACCGTTCTTGTGGAGCCAATTCAGTACATCCAACGGGGCGTCTCCGAGGGCGCCCTCTGGGCGCTCGGCCCGGAATCGCCGGTACAGCCGTCCGACCGTCGAGCGCACCTGAGCGCCGAGGGGGAGATCTGCCGTCGATGGTCGTCGATCCTGACTTGCATTCGCACTCATGGTTCATTAGTGTACCTAAACGAAAGTCTTTAGTAGACCTAAACATCGACCCAGCCGATCGATGGAGCATCTTTCCTCGGAGCAGCCCATGCCATCAGCCACCACCGCCGACGAGCCGGGCGTGACCAGCAAACCGTTCTCGTGGCGGTTCACCGCCCCGCTCTACATCGGATCGGCGTTGAACCCGATCAACAGCTCCATGATCGCCACCGCGCTCGTGCCGATCGCCACCGACCTCGGGGTGCCGATCGGCCAGACCGCATCCCTGGTGACAGCGCTCTATCTCGCCAGCGCGATTGCACAGCCCACGGCAGGCAAGGTGGCCGCCGTCTTCGGCGCCCGGCGGGTGTTCCTCGTCGGAATCATTCTGGTGCTCCTCGGCGGCGTGCTCGGCGGGGTGTCGCAGAACCTCGCGATGGTGTTGATCGCGCGAGTACTGATCGGTCTGGGCACGTCTTGCGCCTACCCGTCCGCGATGATGCTGATCCAACGCCGCGCCGCAGCGGCCGGCCTGGCGAAACCGCCCGGCAGCGTGCTCGGCGGCCTTCAGATCGCCGGCCTCGCCACAGCGGCGCTGGGCCTCCCGATCGGCGGTGTGCTCGTGGAGACCGCTGGATGGCGGTGGGTGTTCCTCGTCAATGTCCCGGTCGCGCTGATCGCCTTAGCCGCGGCGCTGATCTGGATTCCTCGCGATTCCTCCATCCAAACCCGCAGAAGCGTTCGTGGCGTTCTCTCCAGCATCGACCTGACCGGCATCGTCGGCTTCGGCCTTGCGATGTCTGCTCTTCTTGCCTTCGTGTTCTCGCTGCAGAATCCGAATTGGCTCCTGCTAGTGGCGGCGGTTCTTCTCTTCGCGGCATTGACGTTCTGGGAGCTGCGTGCAGCGTCACCGTTCCTCGACGTGCGTCTGCTCGTGCGCAACAGCGCCCTCACCCGCACCTACCTCCGGTACGCTCTCGTTGCTCTGTGCGTGTATGTCGTCATGTACGGCATCACCCAGTGGATGGAAGCCGCCCGCGGGATGTCCGCCCTCAGCGCGGGACTCCTCCTCTTGCCGATGAGCGTGATCTCGGGGATCGTCGTCTTCCCGATCTCCCGCCGCAACCTCGTCCGTGGCCCGGTGATCGTCGCCGCCATCGCCAGCCTTGCCGGCTCCGTGGGAGTACTGTTCCTCACTTCCAGCACCAGCATCCTGTGGATCGTGTTCATCACAGTGATCTTCGGCATCGTGCTCGGCACCGCTTCCAGCGGCAATCAACTCGCCCTCTACACCCAAGCGCCACCCGAACAGCTCGGGGTCGCATCGGGCCTGTTCCGCACCTTCGGATACATCGGCTCGATCGCGTCGTCAGCCATCACCGGGATCGTCTTCCACACCGACGCCACCGACAGTGGTGTGCACACCATCGGCCTGATCATGATCGGCGTCAGTCTCGTCGCGATTGCCTTCACGGTCTTCGATCGCACACTCCGCACCCTCAACCGCACCGAATCCCCGGCCTAGAAAGAAGCGAACACGACCATGCCCGCCAATCCCCTCGGCGTCCTCCTCCGCGCTCGACGCGCCGGACACCACACCCTCGCCTGGGCGAATCCCGATCTTCAGGCACCGGAGACCTTCACCCTCAGCAGCCCGGCATTCGCCCCCGGCGCACCGATCCCCGAACGACACCGCGGCCGCCTGCGCGGGCCCAACATCTCACCTGCCCTGGAATGGACGACACCGCCCGCGGACACGCGAGAGCTCGTGCTCATCGTGCAAGACCCCGATGTGCCCTTCGCCCGACCCGCCACCCATGCCCTCACCCTCGGCATCGACCCGACCCTGCAGAGCATCCCCGAGAACGGGCTCACCGACCCCAGCCCAATCCGGGGAATCAAACACGGCAAAGGCGGACTCGGCCGCCGCGGCTACTCAGGACCCCTCCCGATCCGCTCGCACGGGCCGCACAGCTATGCCTTCCAACTCTTCGCCCTCGACCAACCGATAGAGCTCCCCGACCGTTTCAGCCTCGCGGACACCCTCCACGCTATGACCGGACACGTCATCGCCCGAACCCGCCTCGACGGAACCTATGAAATCCGCTAGCTCGCGGCCAGCCCACCGAAAGGAGGCTCGATTCTTCTGAGCACGATCCACAGAGCAGTCAGCCGGTCAGCACCACACGGGGATGGCCATCGCTGTCTCGTGCACGGTGAGCGACTGATTTACGGGCACCCGATGCTGGCGGTATCTTGCAGTGCATGGACTCTCCTCGACCCCTTCCCAACATCGGTGCACCTGCCACCACTGCGCTGAATCAGGCAGGAATTCACGACTTGAACGACGTGGAGCAGGCCGGGCTCGATCATTTGGCGACCCTTCACGGAGTGGGACCGAAGGCGATTCGGCTCTTGCGCGCAGCACTGGACGAATGACGAATCACCGAGCACGGCGGGCGAGGGGTCTATTTCAAGGACCCCGCTGGCCACGCCATCGAGCTCATCACCAAGCCCTACCTCTAGGAAGATTCGGTCAGAAACGTCAGAGTGCACACATCGCCGATCCCAGATGACCTATCCGTCGAGGTGCGGCCGTACGAACACGGCGATGCAACCGGCACCCTCGCGGTGTTCCTAGCCGCCGTCACCGAAACTGCGTCAGCGGATTACACGAGCGAGCAGATTCAGGCGTGGGCCGATCCGGATGGGCGCGATCTTCATCGCTGGGACAAGGCAATGGCCGCGCGAAAGAGCTTCGTCGCGATTGTCAGCGGCCAGATAGCTGGGTTTTCCCAGTCTCCCGAAAAGCGAGGCGTTACATTGACAAACTTCAGGATGCGTAAGCCGCTGGTCTAGCCATCCGAACTACTGCTGCCCGCTGGGGGTCGGCTTGAGCGCACCGCCCGCCACCAAGCGATCACAGAATGCCGCCACGTAGCGATCAACTCCACAGACACCGGAGCCGAGACATGATTTCGCGACCGCCGTGGCACTCATCGCGGCGGCTAGAGAGCGAAGACCGAGGCCACGGCCCAGGGGGCGAGCAGGAGATCGATCTCGAGGGTGCCGTTCTCTGAGGCGACCAGGGTGTGGCGCTGGAGGGCGTCGCCCTGTTCGCGCAGGTAGCCGGTCTGGGCGCGCGTGAGGTTGAGGGGCTGACCGATGGCGCTCCACGCCTCGGCCGCGTCGCCGTGCCCCGGCGCGAGGATCTCGACCGCGAAGACAGCACCGGGCTCCAACCCGCCGATCGTGTGCCGGATGCGCTGCTCCGGACCCAGGCCGACCAGATCGCGCGTCGCCTCGTAAGACGTGCGCGACCCGACCGACCGGTTGCCCATCTGATCGGGGTAGTTGAAGAACACCGCCGAGACCTCTCCGGTCACGGAGTGCTGCGACACGACACCCCGCTCGGTGGAGGCGAGCAGCCGGTCACCGAGCCGGTTCAGCATGACGAAAGCGTGGAAGGTCGGCTTGTGAATGCCCTGCTCGTTCACCAGACCGAAGCCGCCGTGGAACGGGCCGAGCCCAGCCCCACCCTCCTCGAAGATGTCGGTGAAGGTCCAATAAGAGATCGAATCGGCCAGCTCCGCGGAGCGCAGATACGCCCGCGTGATGTACGTCGCCGCGAACACGGTGTCATGGATGTGGTCACGGCTCGACGGCGAACTCGACCACTCCGTGATGTGCACCTCCGCCCCCGGATAGGCGCTCCCGCCGATCAGCCGCCGCAACACCGTCAAGTCATCCGGGGTCGCATCCGCGTACCGGGTGAGACTGACCGCCTCACCATTCGCCCCGAACGCGAAATCCGTGGGATACAGGTGCGTCGAGACGAAATCGACCGGCAGCTCCCGCTCGGCGCACCACACCAAGAAGTCCTCGATCCAGACCGGGCGCCAATCGAGCGCATCCGGGTCGGTGGCCGCGGCGGTGGCGTGCTCGGCCGAGCGGTCCTCGGTCTCCCCCGCGTACCGCTCGTCGGGCACGAACACACTCGTCGACGGACCACCGACCTTGAGTCCGGGGTCGATGGCCTTGATGGCCCGCACCGTGCGGGCGTAGAGCTCGAAATACTCGGTCTTCGTGCCGGTCCAGAAATGCGGCACCAGGTTGGGTTCGTTCCAGACCTCGAACCGCCACTCCCGCACCTCGACCAGACCGTAACGCTCGATCCAGTGCTCCACCGAACGCACCACCAGCTCCACCCAACGATCCATGTCGTTCGGCGGGCTGCAATGCGCACCCCACCAGAACACGGTCTCGGTCTGAGTCGCGAGCTCCCGCGGCATGAAACCGAGCTCCACGAACGGCCGCACCCCCAGGTCGATCAAGAAGTCGAACACCTTGTCGACATAGGAGAAGGTGTGCACCGGGGTCTCGAGCGGCACATCCGGCCCGAACCCGCCACCGTACGCGCCGCGATACACGAACATGTCGTCATGGAACACGCCATGGAAACGCAGATACCGGAAACCGAGACGATCGACCGCCTCACGGAACTGCTCCTGCCAATCAGCGCGCAACGCCTCATTGGCCCGACCCGCCCCCGCGCACAGACTCCAGACATGCGGAAGAACGGTCGATTCGGTGACACGGTCATCGATCGTGATGACAGGGAACGAGGCGGATGCCATGCGGATGAACTCCTCAGAAGGTGGTGTGGGGTGGTGATCGCGAAAACTGCGGGTGGGAACGACGGTTCACACGTCGACGACGCCTGCCGAGCCGTCTGCTCGGAGAATGTCGGCGAGCCTGGTGCGGATGTCGCAGCGTTCCAACGCGAAATCGCCGGCCAACTCCGCAGCCTCCGCCGGCTCCACGCCCTCGAAGGCGCGGCCGAATTCCCCGACCATCGCTTCGGCGAGCATCACGTGACGCACGTGCCCGTGGATCCATCGTTCCGCGCCCCAGGGGTAGGGCTGGAAATCGGGGAACTCGGTGGCGAACAATTCCTCGATCGGATCGAGGATCGAGCGCACGCCCGCATCCGTCGATCCCCATGAATCGACACCGAGCCGGGCCTTCTTCGCCACGACGGGTTCGATGCGGCGGCGATACGGCGAGTCGCTGCGCGCCGTCACGAGTCCCTGCAGGCCGATGTCTTTGTAGGTCCACAGCGCCCAGCTGGCGTCGTAGCGGTCATAGATCTCCAGCTGGTCTTGCAGGAGGCGGTACCGCTCCTCGTCGCGCTGCGGATCGCCGGTGTACACCGGTCCGAATTCGCCGACCCAGATGGGGGTTCCGGTCTCGCGCATGTAGTGCGTGCGGTCGAGGAACGTCTGCTCGACCCGGTCGCGGTCGACGTACTGCCCCCGGCTGGTTCCCGGATACGGGCCACCGTCGACGAAGCCCGGGAGTGCGTAGTCGTGCGCCGTGTAGACGCAGTTCGGCATCGGGTCGCCCAGCTGGTCGAACTGCGTGGAGAAGCGGTTGCCGTCGAGGAAGAGGATGTGATCGGGATCGACCGCACGGATCGCTGCCTCCAACCGCGCGTAGAACGGCCCGATGGTCGAGCCGTCGGCATCGGCGGGTTCGTTCACGGGGTTGTAGCCGGCCACCCAGGGGTTGCCCTTGTAGTGCTCTGCCAGATGCTCCCAGAGGTTCACGACGCGGTCTTGGAAGTGCCGGTGGGTCCAGAAACTCGCCCACTGCGTGGGGTTGTCGCTGTGCCAGTGCTGGTTCTGCGCACCCGGGAGGGCGTGCAGATCGAGGATCGTGTAGATGCCGTGCCGGGCGCAGGCGTCCACCACGCGATCGAGCAGGCGGAAGCCCTCCGGCTTGATCACGAACGGCGCGTCGTCGTCTTCGAAATGACGGTAGTTGAAGGGGATGCGCAGCGAGTTCAGGCCGAGACTCTGCAGTAGCGCTGCGTCGTCGTCGGTGAAGAAGGAGTCGAGGAAGCGATCGAAGAACCTCTCGTACCCGTCCTCGCCGAGCGCTCGGCGCAGCGCTTTCCGCTGCTGGAACTCGGCACCCGGATAGCCGGTGATGAAGTTCTCCATGTTCATCCAGCCGCCCAGGCCGAAGCCCCGCAGACGCACCGTCTCCGACCCCTCGACGATGCGGGTTCCGTCGACCCTCAGCACAGCGCGATCGCCGTCCAGGACACGGCGGGCAGCGTGACGGTGATGACGCCGTCCTGCAACCGCGCGCTGGTGTTCGGGGCGGGCACGACCCGATCGGGATCGTCGAGGGTGTTGCGCGCATGGATGTCGGCGTCGTGGAGTGTCTGCGCGGTGAGTTCCGACATGCCCAGCCGGCTCGCGTCGATCTCGATGGTGATCTCCTCGGTGAGACTGCGGTTCACCAGGAACACGGATGCCGCGCCGGCGGTCTCGTCGTAGGTGGCGACCGCATCCACCACCGGCACGTCCCCATACAGCGCGGTGGGTGTGGTGGGCGAGTCCAGCTTCAGTTCGAGGGTCACACCCTGCGCCAGCCGGGAGGTGATCGCGAAGGGATGGAAGGTGGTCTGCCGCCACGCCGGCCCGCCGGGCTCGGTCATGATCGGAGCGATCACGTTCACCAGCTGCGCAAGGCTCGCGGCCGTCACCCGGTCGGCGTGGCGCAGGAGCGAGATCAACAGACCCCCGAAGACCACGGCGTCAAGGACGGAGTAGGAGTCTTCGAGCAGGCGTGGAGCCTTGGGCCAGCTGGTCACGTCGGTGATCCTGTCGACGTCGACATAGCGCGACACGTACCAGACGTTCCACTCGTCGAAGGAAAGATTGATGGTCTTCTCGCTGCGGCGGAGTGCCTTGACATGATCGGCGGTGGCGACGACCGAGTCGATGAACCGGTCCATGTTCACGGCCGAGGCCAGGAAGCTCGACAGGTCTCCGTCCACCGGTTCGTAGTAGACGTGGCAGGAGATGAAGTCGACGTCGTCGTAGGTCTCCTCAAGCACGATCCGCTCCCACTCGCCGAAGGTGGGCATGTTCGCGCCGGAACTTCCGCACACCACGAGCTCGAGATCGGGGTCGAGCTGGCGCATCGCCCGCGCGGTCTTCCCGGCCAACTGGGCGTAGTCCTGCGCGGTGCCGTGACCGAGCTGCCACGGGCCGTCCATCTCGTTGCCCAGACACCAGATGCGGATGTCGTGCGGCTCGATCGTGCCATTGGTGATCCGCTGATCGGACAGCGCGGTTCCGGAGTGGATGTTCGCGTACTCGAGCACGTCGAGTGCCTCCTGCACCCCCCGGGTGCCGAGGTTCACGGCGTACATGATCTCGCTGCCCACCGCCTTCGACCAGCGCGCGAACTCATCCAGACCGATCTCGTTGGTCTCCACGGAGTGCCAGGCCAGGTCGAGGCGACGTGGTCGCTCTTCGCGCGGACCGACCCCGTCTTCCCAGCGGTAGCCGGAGACGAAGTTGCCCCCCGGATAGCGGATGGCCGAGACCCCGAGTTCCCGCACCAAATCCATCACATCGGTGCGGAATCCATCCTCGCCCGCCGTCGGATGGCCCGGTTCGTAGATGCCGTCATACACACACCGCCCGAGGTGCTCCACGAAACTGCCGAACACGCGGCGATCGATGCGACCCACCACGAAATGAGGGTCGAGGGTCAGATGGGCTTGAGTCATGATGCCTCCATGGTGAGTGTGGGTTCGGACGACGGAATTTCGTGTAGGGGCGCCGGTGGCGAATACGGGAGGTCGGTCTCCACGTAGTGCGTTGCCAAAGCGGCCGGATCCTGCCCGACGCGCAGGGGAAGCATGCGGTACAGGAGGCTGTACGGCCCTTTGGCCGGCGTGTTGCTGTACTTGTCCGGGCGCGTCAGCAGGTCCCAGTTGCCGCCCAGGAGGCCTTCCTGCGCAGCGTCGACGCGCACGACGGTCCGCCACGATTCCGGCACCTCGTGCCAGTGACGGTGTCCGGACAGTTCAGCTGGACTGTTCGGTTGGGCGTTGAGGTGCATGCTTCCTCCAGCCACCAGCAGCACCCCCCTACCGGCATCGTCGGTGAGAGCGGCCCAGCGGGTGTCGGCCTTGTTCCCACTCTCCTGCGGCCGGCTGTATCGGGTGACCTGATCCGCGACCGTTCCCGAGTAGCGTCCGAAGAATGCCGAACTCCGCCGGTCAGCGGTCGACTCCCATGGGCCTCGGCCGTACCATTCGATGGTCGCGAACTCGGGCCGGAGCCCGAATGTCGTCCCGACGACCTGCGGGTTGGGGGTGCCGGGCACCGGCTCGAAGGTCGACAGCACATCCACCTGCCCGTTGCCGTAGATCGTGTAGACGATCGACTGAGGCGACGTCGTGATGCGGTCGCTGGGACGGAACGGGATCGTGGTGGTGACGCTTCCGCGCACAGTCACCCTGACCCCACCCGGGACGGACGACGATTCGATCTCGCTGACAGCCCAGTCTTCACCGACGCCGCGCCACGGCCCCGAGGGCTCCGGCAGGGTCGCTCTGAATTCGGGTATCGACAGCTCCGGATCATTCGGGGCACGCCAGTAGTTCGGCATCAGGTCGCTTGCCAGCATTTCGCGGTCGTCATATCGCAACGACGTCAGCCGGCCGGTGGAGCGGTCGATCCTCACCGCGTAGCCGACGCCCGCGACCTCGATCATCTCGTCGGTCTGGCGGACGTTCGGCGAGGCCAGCTCCGCCGACGGAATGGGGGAGAGGGTGGGAGCAACGACGGGAAGTGCGACTTGTGCCCTGGCTACGATGTGGCCTGCTTCCGCCCACGACGTAGGAGTGTCGAGAACGATCGAGAGCTCCAGCCGGTATTCGGAACCGGCCCGCAGCTGCTCCGGCAGCGAGCACGGAAGTGTGATCTCAGCACTCTGCAAAGGTGCTACCGAGAGCTGATCGCCAGGGATCGTTCCGCTGGTGATCGCGTGTCCGTCTTCCGTGATCGCCCAGTGCAGTCTGTGCCCGTCCAAACTCGTGAACAGGTACTCATTCGTGAGCCTGATGGTCCAGGTGTCCAGGTCTACCGGGGTGATGGTCACGGGTTGGTAGGCCAGCTTGGCCTCCTCCAGCTTCGGTGTCGGCGTACGGTCGGAAAGCAGCAGGCCACTCATGTGTGCGCCTTCTTCGTTGGGATCGTCGCCCCAATCACCGCCGTAGGCGAGGAATTCCGCGCCTTGCCGCCCTGGGATCTCCCACCACAGCCCCTTGTCGGCCCAGTCCCAGAGAAAGCCACCCAGTACCTGACCCGGATTGTCACGGATGGCCGCCCAGTGTTCATCCAAGTAGCCAGACGTGTTCCCCTGGCTGAACGCGTACTCGACGAGCAGGTAGGGCCGCGGATCGCGACCCGCCCGGTCGATCAGCTCGGCGACCGGCGGGTAGAAGTCACCGTCGAAATCAGAGATGTCGGAGGGCACGACCGGCGAGCCGGAGCCGTTCGGATCCTGATAGCTCACCGGGCGGGTCGGATCGTACCCCTTGGCCCAGTCGTACATGGCCTTCAGGTTCGAGCCGACTCCCGACTCGTTGCCGATCGACCAGGCGATCACGCACGCGTGGTTCTTGTCCCGGTCGACCAGGTTCCGCATCCGCCACAGCAGCGGCGCCCGGAGTTCGGGGCGATCGCCCGGGATGTTGGGTCGCCCGTCAGCGTCGACGCGGTTGATGTGGGTCTCGTTGTTCGCCTCGTCGAACACGTACAGCCCGTACTCGTCGGCGAGTTCGTACCACCGCGGGTCGTTCGGATAGTGGGACGTGCGCACGGCGTTGATGTTGCTCTGCTTCATCAGAGTGATATCAGCGATCATGTCGGCCGAGCTGAGGGTGCGACCGGTTCGCGGATTCCACTCGTGTCGGTTGACCCCTCGAAGAGAGAGTGGCTGCCCGTTGATCAGGTACACGCCGTCGACGATCTCGACTCGGCGGAAGCCGACGCGGGTGGATACGCGGTCCACGACCGACGCATTCGCGTCGCAGAGCTCGACGACCAGTGTGTACAACTCCGGGCGCTCGGCAGACCAGAGACGAGGCGACGCCACCGGCTCCGTCAGCGTCGCGGATGCGTCTCGGCCGGGAGCCACCAGTTCGACCGGCGCGGATCGTGACCAGACGTCGACCGCCCCGGCATCCGTTCCATCGAAGAGCGTCGCCCGCACCTGGAAGTGCTCCCCGGTGCGCGTGCCGGCGGAGTCGCGCACGTCGACGCTCAGCTCGAGAGCCGCTTCGGTGAAATCGTCGGCGAGCGACGTTCTGACGGTGAAGTCCCGGATGAGCACCGGCGGGCGAGAGAGCAGAAGCACACTGCGGAAGATGCCCGAGAGCCGCACATTGTCCTGGTTCTCCAGGTAGGAACCTGTTGACCACCGGTACACCTCGACGGCCAGCAGGTTGCGCCCGCTGTGCAGGTACGGGGTCAGGTCGAATTCGCCACGGGTATAGCTGTCTTCGCGGTATCCGATGCGCTGGCCGTTGATCCAGACGTAATACGCCGACTCCACGCCTTCGAATTGGATGAACGTCTGTCGGCCGGCCCAGCCGTCAGGGAGCTCGAATGTCATCCGATACTGTCCGACCGGGTTGTAGCGCGTCGGGGCGTGCGGGTAGTCGCCGGTGGGAGCGGGTTGTTCGTTCTTGCCGTTCTCGCCGGTCCACGGCAGCACGGTGTTGACTCCGATCGGGTAGTCGTACCCGTGCAGTTGCCAGCTCGAGGGAACCGGGAGCACGTCCCAGCCCGAATCGTCCGTGTTCACCTCTGCGAAATCGGGGAGCCGCGACTCGGGGTTCGGTGACCACCGGAACTTCCAGTCTCCGTCGAGACTGACCCGGAAGACCGATGCCGAGCGATCGGCCCGCACCGCTTGCGCCCGTGTGTCGTACGTCACGAGAGTGGCATGAGCGGGTTCACTCCCCCACTCGTGGACGGCGGGGTCGTTCCAGTCGGGCGTCGCTGTCATTGTCTCCTCTAATCCGGTCAGGTGTTCAGGTGTGGCTGCTCAGGGCGCTTCTCAGCGCAGACCGATCGTGAGCAGCAGGTTGCCGTACAGGCGTTCGTCTCCGGTGGCGATGACGACGCCGACATCCGAAGAGCGCACCCGGTCGTAGAACGCGAACCGGTCGACCTTCTCCATCGGCACGTCGCCGCCGAGCCTCCGTGCATACTCGTCCTGCGCCGGGGCAGAGACCTCGGGCGGAGTCTGCATGACGGTTGCCGATTCGATATTGACGACGGTGAGCACGGCGTCGAGCACCGACGTGACGTCGAGGAGCCCGGGACGCAGATTGAGATGGATCAGGCGCACGCCTGGTCCGGTGGCGGTCAGGTACGGGTAGTTCCCGTCGGCGATGAGCACCCCGGAGCCGTGGCCCGACGAAGCGAGCGCCTCCAGGAGCGGAGGATGGACGAGCGGGCCGGTGATCATGCGGACACATCCGCTGCTACGCGGCCGGCCGCGCGATCTGCGGCGTAGCCGTCCCAGCTGGGGATCGTGCCGTCGACGTCCCACAGGTCGAGCCAGCTGCCGGCACCCGGCCACAGGAACACCTGGCCCTTGATGAGGCGGTTGTTCTGGTCCGCCGATCGCAGCTCCTCGAGTTCGGCGGGCGTCAACGGGTCCTCCGTCACCGCCCGCAGGTTGGCGACGTACTGCGACTGCTTGACCGAGAACGGGATCGGGACTTGTCCGCGCTGGACCGCCCACTTCAGGCAGATCATCGCCGGATGCACCCCGTGCGCGCGTGCGATCGACACCACGACAGGATGCTCCATGTCCGAGACGTCCGAGACGATGCGGTCGCGTTCGGGTCGCGACGGCGAGCCCAGGGGAGAGTAGCCCACCGGCTGGATTCCATGATCGAGGCAGAACCGGAAGAGCTCGGGCTGTTGGAAGCACGGGTGCAGTTCCATCTCGCTCAGCGCCGGGCGGATCCGCGCATCGGCAAGGATCGCCGTCAGCTTGGGGATCGTGACGTTCGAGGTGCCGAGGTGCCGCACGACTCCCTCGTCGACGAGGCCCTCCAGCGCGTGCCAGAGCGCCATGAACTCCTCGTGGATGTACGGGCGTGCATCAGCGTCGCGGTCGGCCGCGTCGGCGAACGGTGCATGGTGGTTGGGGAACGGCCAGTGCACGAACACCGCGTCGATCACGTCGAGTCCGAGGTCGCGCAGCGACCGACGCACCGAGGCGATCGCTGCATCCGGCTCGTGCGCGTCGTTCCACACCTTCGTCATGACGAAGAGTTGGTCGCGGGGGACACCGCCGGCGATCGCCTCCCGAAGCACGGCACCGACCTCCGCCTCGTTGCCGTACACCGACGCGCAGTCGATCAGACGGTAGCCGGCCCGGATCGCGCCGCCGACCGCCGCGGCCACCTCTTCCGCCCCATAGCGGTCGGACCCGAAGGTCCCCATCCCGATCGCGGGCATCACTGCCCCGCTCGCGAGGCGCCGGGTCGGCACGCTGTCGATCTTGATCATGTCTGTTCTCCGTTTCGTTAAGTTCAGGGGTGCCGGCGGACGGGCGCTTCAGTGGAGCCGCACCATCGCCTTGACGACGTCGCCACGATCGATGGCGTCGAAGGCAGCGCCGATATCGGGAAGGTCGACGCGCAGCGTGACGAACGAATCGACGTCGAGGTAGCCCGACTGCACGAGTCGCAGGATGCCGGGCAGTACGGCGGTCTCCTGGGTCGACGCGACACGGAGCGTCACATCTCTCGGTGCCGCCATCAGGTCGAGCTCTGCGGTGCCCGCGGGGGCGCTGTACACGACGAGCCGGCCGCCGGAACGAAGCCAGCCGTACTCGATGTCCACCATCGAGGATTGGCCGGACGCCTCGAACACGATGTCGGCGTCATGGCGCCGCGCGAGCTCACCGGCGGCATCGTCGGCGAGCAAGGTCTCCGTTGCTCCGGCACGTGCCGCCTGTTCGAGGCGCTCGGCCCGGCGCCCCACGCCGATGACCTGCGAAGCGCCGAGGAGCGATGCGTAGCGCATGAGAGAGAGCCCCGCGACGCCCGTGCCCACCACGACGACCGTCGCACCCAACAGATCCTCCCGGCAGGCGACGCTGAATGTCTCGCTCAGACTGATCGCGAGGGCGGCGCTCAGCGGATCGGAGCCGGCGTCGAGCCGCACCCAGGGCACCGGGGCTGGCACCAGCCCCTGGTCTTCGGCCTCCGACCGGGCGTCGTGCACCACGCCCCGCTCGGCGAACCCGCCCCAGTGCATCGCGAGGGGCGCCGACCCGGCGCTGTAGGCAGCGGGCCGCGTGACCAGGTCGCCGACCGCCAGCCCCCGCACCCCTGAACCGACCGCCGACACACGGCCGACCGACTCGTGGCCGAGGATGCTGGGGTAGGAGACACCGCCACGGAAGGTGCCGTCGCGCAGCATCCTGTCCGTGCTCGAACACACGCCGCACCAGAGCATCTCGACCTCGGCGTCGTAGTCGCCGATCCGCGGATCGGGCACCTCGACCACCGATCCGCGACCGGGTCCGTCCATCACGAAGGCACGCATCGCCGCTACAGGTTCAGGCCGTGGAAGAAGTCGATGCGCGTTTCGGCAGCCTCCGGGGCCAACTCGATCCGCACCACGGCGCCGCCGGGGCCCGCCAGCTCGGAGGCGGGCAGCACGACCTCCAGGTGCTCGCCCGTACGGGTCCACTCCGACTGCTCCCGCGAACCCAGGACCCGCACATCGATGATCGGTCGGTCGACGAGCCGGCTGTCCGAGCCGAAGCTGCGGATCCGCATGCGGCCGTCCTGCGGACGGACGAGCCCGATCCCGTAGACGTAATCGTGGCCGACCTCGGTCATCCTGGTGAAGCGGATGTCCTCCGCGGTGTAAACGGCCGCTGCAGCGTCGGTGAACGAGCCGGCGGTGGCAGCCGTGGGCCCCTCGCCGAACACGACCCACGGGCTGGAGCCGTAGATCGCTTCGCCGTGTACGGCCAACCAGTCGCCGACCGCCTCCAGCAATGCGGCCTCCTCCTCGGGGATGGTTCCGTCGGCGCGGGGACCGATGTTGAGCAGCAGGTTCCCGTTCTTGGAGACCACGTCGACGAGTTCCTGGATGAGCTCGGAGGCGTCCTTGTAGTCCTGCCCCTCCACCCAGCCCCACGACGTCCGCGACACCGACGTGCCGTTCCGCCAGGCATCGGACTGGATACCGGCCATCGTGCCCCGCTCGATGTCGAACATCGCGGAACCGGGCGCGAACGAGTCCCACTTGTAGTTGATGACGACGTCGCGCCCCCACTCGACCGCCCGGTTGTAGTAGTACGCGGCGACCCTGCGGATGTAGGGCTCGAACGACGGCTCCTCGATTCCGGTGTCGAAGGAGAGGATCTGGGGCCGGTAGGAGTCGATGATCTCGACTGTGCGCAGCAGCCAGTCCTCCAGGAACCTCTCGGTGGGGGTCATCTCCTTGCGGAGCGCTGGGCCGTACAAATCGGCGTAGGCGGGATCGCGGACATCGGAGTCGAACTCCGCTCCCCCGTTCATGAAGAACCAATGCTCCGCCCGGTGAGTCGACGCGCCGGCAATCAACCAGGCCTGGTCGACCGCCGCCAGGAGGTCTCCCATCACGTCGCGCTCTGGGCCCACCTGGGTCACCTTCCAGCGTGAGCGTGCGGTGTCGTACATGGCGTAGCCGTCGTGGTGCTCGGCGACCGGGACGACGAACTGCGCGCCCGCGCGCTTGAACAACGCCACCCACGCCTGCGGGTCGTACTTCTCCATGCGGAAATGGGGAAGGAAGTCCTTATAGCCGAAGCGGTCGTGCGGTCCGTACGTGGCCACGTGGTGGTCGAACGTGGGAGTTCCGCGCCGGTACATCGTGCGCGGGTACCACTCGTTGCCGAATGCCGGAACCGAGAAGGCTCCCCAGTGCAAGGAAATTCCGAACTTGGCATCGCGGTACCACTGCGGAGCGCGATAGCGAGACAGCGACTCCCAGGTGGCGTCGTACGGCCCGGCTTCGATGACAGCATCGACCAGCGCGAGCGCTGGACGGTTGTCCGACACGTCAACCGGTGCCAGAAGGGTCGTGGGGTCAAGGGGTTCGAGGTTCACGTGTATTCCGTCCTTTGCGGCTCAACGGCCGCCGAAGGCGCCCGCGCCGATCGCGGTCACCAATTGTCTCTGGGCTCTCATCGCCGCTACAGGTTCAGGCCGTGGAAGAAGTCGATGCGCGCCTCGGCGCCCTGTGGCGCCAGTTCGATCCGCACCACGGCACCGCCGGGACCTGCCAGCTCGGAGTCGGGCAGCACGACCTCCAGCTGCTCGCCCGTGCGAGTCCACTCCGGCTGTTGCCGCGAACCCAGCACCCGCACATCGATGATCGGACGGTCGATGAACCGGCTGTCCGAGCCGAAGCCGCGGATCCGCATGCGGCCGTCCTCCGGACGGACGAGCCCGATCCCGTAGACGTAATCGTGGCCGACCTCGGTCATCGTCGTGAAGCGGATGTCCTCCGCGGTATAAACGGCCGCTGCAGCGTCGGTGAACGAGCCGGCGGCGGGAGCAGTGGGCCCTTCGCCGAACACGACCCACGGGCTGGAACCGTAGATCGCTTCGCCGTGCACCGCCAACCAGTCGCCGACCGCCTCCAGCAAGGCGGCCTCCTCCTCAGGGATGGTGCCGTCGGGCCGTGGACCGACGTTCAGCAACAGGTTCCCGTTCTTCGAGACGACGTCGACGAGCTCCTGGATGAGCTCGGAGGCGTCTTTGTAGTCGTGCCCCTCGACCCAGCTCCACGACGTGCGCGACACCGAGGTGTCGTTCTGCCAGACGTCGGGCCGGATGCCGCCCATCGTGCCGCGCTCGATGTCCAGCACCGCGGAACCGGGGCAGAACGAGTCCCACTTGTAGTTGATGACGACGTCGCGCCCCCACTCCGCCGCCCGGTTGTAGTAGTACGCGGCGAGTCTCCGCACGTAGGGCTCGAACGACGGCTCCTCGATTCCAGTGTCGAAGTAGAGGATCTGCGGCCGGTAGGAGTCGATGATCTCGACCGTGCGCAGCAGCCAGTCCTCCAGGAACCGCTCGGTGGGGTTCATCTCCTTGCGGAGCGCCGGGCCGTACAGGTCGGAGTAGGCGGGATCGCGGACGTCGGAGTCGAACTCCGCTCCCCCGTTCATGAAGAACCAGTGCTCCGCCCGGTGGGTCGACGCGCCGGTGATCAGCCAGGCCTGATCCACCGCCGACAGGAGGTCTCCCATCACGTCGCGCTCCGGCCCCACCTGGGTCACCTTCCAGCGCGAGCGCTCGGTGTCGTACATCGCGTAGCCGTCGTGATGCTCGGCAACCGGCACCACGAACTGCGCGCCCGCGCGCTTGAACAGCGCGACCCATTCCTCCGGGTCGAAGCGCTCCATCCGGAAATGCGGAAGGAAATCCTTGTAGCCGAACTGATCATGCGGTCCGTAGGTCGCCACGTGGTGCTCGAACGCGGGCGTGCCGCGCTGGTACATCGTGCGGGGGTACCACTCGTTGCCGAAGGCCGGCACCGAGAAGGCTCCCCAGTGCAGGAAGATGCCGAACTTGGCGTCGCGGTACCACTGCGGAGCGCGATAGCAGCACAGCGACTCCCAGGTGGCGTCGTACGGCCCGGCTTCGATGACGGCATCCACCATCGCGAGCGCCGGACGGTTGTCCGACACGTCGACCGGCGCCGGCAGGGTCGTGGTGTCAAGCGGTTCGAGGTTCACACGTCTCCGTTCGTCGGGGCTCAACGGCCGCCGAAGGCGCCCGCGCCGATCGCGGCCACCAGTTGTCTCTGGGCAAAGACGACCACGACCACCACGGGGGCGATCGTCATCACGCAAGCCGCCATCAGCAGCTCCCATTGCGTGCCCGTCTGTGTCGTGAATCCGGCGATCCCGATGGGGATCGTCCACTTGTCGGAGCTGTTGAGGATGATCAGCGGCCACAGGAAGCTGTTCCAGCTGCCGAGGAAGGCGAAGATCGCCAGCACCGACAGGGCCGGTCGCACCAGCGGAACGATGACGCTGATCAGGAGGCGCCACGTGGAGGCTCCGTCGAGCCGGGCAGCCTCCTCCAGTTCCCCCGGGATCTGGAGCATGAACTGCCGGAGCAGGAACGCTCCGAAGGCTCCGAACAGGCCAGGGATGATGAGCGCGAACCAGGTGTCGGCGAGCCCTGCCTGGTCGAATCCGAGGAACAGCGGCACGACGGCGACCTCGCTCGGCAGCGTCAACGTGATGACGAACAGCAAGAAGATCGCACTCCGGCCAGGGAATCGCAGCCGCGCGAACGCGAACGCCGTCAGGGTCGCGACGATCAGGGTGAGCACGGTCGAGATGGCGGCTACGACCAGGCTGTTCACGAGCAGGCGCCCGAAGTCGACCTCGGTCCATGCATCCACGAAGTTGGACCAGAGCACCTTCGAGCCGATGAAACTGATCTGGGCGCCGAACACCTCGTTCCCCGGCTTCAGCGCCGTGAAGAAGGTCCAGATCAGCGGGAACGAGAAGACGAGCGCGAACAGCCACGCCACCGTGGTGTTGGCGGCGAACCCGACGGTCCGTCCCCGGCGACGCCAGCGAGAGCCCGAGGCCGGTAGCTGGTGATCAGTCATAGTGGACCCACTTCTTTTGCCCCCAGAGTTGGAACAGCGTGAAGATCGCGATGATCAGGAACAACACGGTGGCGATGGCCGACGCATAGCCGAGCTCGTTGTTCGTGAAAGCGGTCTGATAGAGGTACAGCATGATCGTCATCGTGCTGTTGCCCGGGCCACCGCCCGTGATCACGTAGGCCTGGGCGAAGGTCTGCCAGGCGCCGATCACGGTCAGCACAGTGGTGAAGAACAGGGCAGGGCTGACCAGGGGCAGCGTGATCGAGACCAGGCGGCGGACGCGGCCGGCGCCGTCGATCTTCGATGCCGCGATGACGTCGGGACTGATCGAGTCGAGGCCCGCGCCGAGCACGATCATGTTGTAGCCGAACGACTGCCAGACCGACACGCCGATCACGACGGCCAGCGCCCAATTGCCGTCGCTGAGCCAGGGGATCGGCCCGAGCCCGATCGCCGCCAGAGCTTGATTGATGACGCCATCCTGCTGGAAGAGCAATCGGAAGACCGCGGCGTTGGCCACCATCGGCGACAGGGCCGGGATCAGGAAGATCACACGGATCCAGTTGCGCCCCGCGATGCGGGTCTTCAGCCACATCGCCATCGCCATCGAGATCGCGATGTTCGCCGGGACGTAGACGAGCACGAAGATCGCCGTCACCAGGACGCTGTTGAGGAACTGCGGGTCACGCAGCAGGCGGGCGTAGTTCTCCGCGCCCGTGAACTGGGTGCCTCCCAGCAGGGTCGAGTCGGAGAATCCGAGGATCAGCGACGCGATCTGCGGTATGACGATGAACACCGCGAGCCCGATGAGGCCGGGGAGCACGAAGGCCCACCCCACCCAGCGGGGGCCCCCGAGGGGCCGGCGGCGAAGCCGGTCCTTCGGGGGGTCCGGTGGGGCGACGGACCCGTCGGCGACCTCTTCCTCCGCACGGTCCAGACGCACGAACGTCATTGCGCTAGGCCAGCCTTCACCTGCTGCAGCACTTCGTCGACCGTGCTCTTACCCGAGAAGGCATCCACCTCGTACTGCGTGAGGAGTGTGTCGAGCTCAGCCTGGTTCGACGGAACGGGCGAGGGCGTCGCGTCACCGGTCATCTGCTCGATGACCGACGCGAACTCCGGCGATCCGGCATTGGCCGACCAGGCGTCCAGCGCGTCGAGCCGTGCCGGCACGGAGGCCTGGGACTTGGTGACGAACTCGAGTCCGGTCTTGCTCGTCATCGCCTCGATGGCCTCGAAAGCCTTCTGCTTGTCGCCGCATGTCTTCGTGATGCCGAAGCCCGATCCGCCGATGAACCCCTTGGAGGCGCCGCTCTTGCTCGGAATGACGGCGATGCCGACATTGTCCTTGCCGAGGGACTCCTGCGCGTGCTGCAGATCCCACAGCCCCTGCATCTCCATGGCCGCCTGGCCCGTGTTGAAGGCGTCGATGTCGGGGAAAGTCCCGCCCGCGGCCGCTTCGAGCGGCTTCGCGACCTTGTACTTGTTGGCCAGGTCGACGAGCAGCTGCAGCGCGTCGTGGAAGTTCGGGTCATCGAGCAACGGACCGTTCTCGTCTGCCCAGGCGTGGCCATCGGCCGCCATGAGGGTGGCGATGGGGTTCGACGCCTGCGGGATCGCGAAGCCGTACACGCCGTCCTTGGTGGTCGCCTTCGCTGCCGCGATGAAGTCGTCGGTCGTCCAGTCGTTGGTGGGTTCGGCCACGCCGGCGTCCTTGAACATCTGCTTGTTGTAGAGCACCACGGTGGGCCCGGCGTTGAACGGGATGGAGTAGAGCTTGCCGTCGACGCTGAGCTGCTCGAGCATCGCCGAGCTGTAGGCCGACAGGTCGAGGTTGTTCTCCTTCGCCAGGTCGTCCAGCGGCTCCAGCCCCTGCACGTACTGGTTCACCCGGCCGTTCTGGAACGTGACCAGGCAGGGCGAGCTGCTGCTCCTCATCACGGTGGGGAGCTTGGTGTAGTAGTCACCGATGGGCGGCCCCGAGAAGCTCACCTTCATCTCCGGGTCGGCCTGCACTCCTCCGGCGATGTAGTCGCTCCACTGCTGCTTGTCGGCCTTGCCGCCGATCCACGTGTACATCTTGAGCGTGTCGCCGTCGAGGCCCGAGCTTTCACTACTGCCTCCTGCACAGGCAGCGAGCCCGAGGGCGAGCACGCCCGCGACCACGACGGAGACGCCTACGCGTTTCCGGCTCCTCGTGTTTGAGAACTGTGACTTCATGAACTCCTCCTTGAGTACTTGAGCGAAACGTTACGACTCCAATGAATGCTAGGAGCGCGGATATTTGAAGTCAAGAGTTCCCATCGAGCACTAAACGTTTCGTTCCGCCCTCAGCAGGTCGTGCGCGAGGATGGTCTCGGCGACCGTCATCGTTTTCAGCGCATCGCCGAAATGCGACGACGGGAGACGACGCGTACGCACCGCCTCGATGAACTCGGCGCTCTTCGCGCGGAAGCCTCCGCGCACGTGGAGGTCGGGGGAACCCGCCACTTCGGCGGCATCCAGCTCCTCCGATCCATCGGCGTCCCAGACGGTGCCGCCGATCTCGAGGTCGCCTTCCGCCATGATCCCCGGCCCGTGGAGTTCCACGCCGAACGTCCTCCGGCCGCTCGTCCAGTTCGTGATCATGACCCCGACGGCGCCCGTGTCGAACTCGAGCGTCGCCGTGATGAAGTTGATGTCGTCGACGAGCACGCGGCGGGTCACATCCGACACGGCGATGACCTCGCCGCCGCAGAGGTGCCGGAGGGTGTCGATCACGTGCACGCCGTCGTCCATCATCCGGTCACGCGCCGACACCATCGGGGTCGGATCGTTCTTGTAGAACCGGCATACCGCATGCACCACCTGGCCGCGATCGTGTACCCGGCCCACCATGTGCTCCAGCAGCGGAGACGAACGTCGCTGGAAGCCGACCTGCGTGATGCAGCCGTTCTCGTCGGCGAGGCGAGCGAGCGTGCGCGCCTGATGGACGGTGAGGCCGAGCGGCTTCTCGACGAAGAGGTCGAGCCCGCGCACGAGGCACGCACACCAGATGCCGAACATGAGCTCGGGCGGCCCGATGACATAGACGGCGTCCGCACGCGTTTCGTCGAGCATCGCCGACCAGTCGCTGAACAGCGCGGTGACCCCCCATCGCTCGCCGGTCGCCCGGAGGCGCTCCGGCGAGAGGTCGCAGATGCCGACGATCTCCACATCCGGCAGCGACGACAACGACGGGTAGTGCACGAGGTTCGCCATCTGCCCGGCGCCGATGACGGCGACACGCACCGGACCGCGCTCCACAGCACTCATCGGACCGCTCCCGCAACATCCTGAGCAGCGGCTCGCAAGCTTCGTGCGTCTGCGAGATCCCGCGTCACCTTCGCCACAAGATCGCTCTCGTCGGTATATTCCGCCGTGAGGCAGATCGGCCCGGCGAACTCACGCTCGACGAGGTAGCGGATCGCGCGACCCCATTCCGCCATTCCACTACGGGCATCGGTGAAGACCGGTTCCCAGACGGGATCGCCCTGCGAGGGCGCCGGATCGTCGGTCCGCGCGTAGTACGCGCTCTTGAGGTTGATCATCCCGAGCCATGGCCAGAGCAGTTCCAGGCCGTGCTCGGGCCGCTTGCGTGCGAGGGCGTCGTGCGCCGCGTCCCAGATTGCCGCGACGAATCGGGGATCTTCGTCCTGGAGCAGCGCGAAGAGCTCCGAGGAGTCGGCGATGTAATCGTCGTAGTGCGGCTGGATCGCGACTCGGACCCCGTGGCGTTCGGCGCTCTCGGAGAGGCCGGCGAGCGTCCGGCGCACCTCCACGCCGGTTGCGGCGTAGCCGCCCGACCCGATGGGTACCATGATCCGGATCAACGGCACTCCCGCGTCCGCGCAGGCCGCGAACGTGGCCTCGTCCGTACCCGAGGCGATGCTGGTGACCGCGACCCCGGCGCGCGCGAGCTCGCGCACGGCCGCCGGCAGAGCGGCCGAGACGTCATCCGGCGTCACCTGGTAGCCGGGCCGCACCGGGAGCTCGACGGCGTTGAAACCCATGGTCGCCACCAACTCGCCGAGAGCACCGATGCGTGGTTCTCGCCACGGTTTCGTGAAGACACTCCACGTCGTCGTGGGATCTGTGTGTGGCATGGCGGACTCCTCGTTCAGGACGTCGGGAAAATTTTGTGCAACGATACAGTAACTCGTGCAACGATACAGTCACTCCGAAACACGTCAACCAGAGGAGAGGTGAGGGCGATCGCGACCATCAGGGATGTTGCTCAGGCCGCTGGAGTCTCGCCCTCCACCGTTTCGAACCTGCTCAACGCACGCGAACACCTCATGCAGCCGGAGACGCGCCGGCGCGTGCTCGAGGCCATGGAGTCGCTTTCCTACCGGCCGAGCCGGGTGGCCCAGCAATTGCGCGGCGCCCCGAACCCCACGCTGGGGCTCATCGTTCCCTCCGTGGCCAACCCGTTCTGGGGAGCGTGGGCTGCGCACCTGGAGGCCGCGTTCCATGCGCACGGCCGGCAGATCTACCTCTGCAACACCGAGCGCGATCCCGTGCGCGAGCGTGCCTACGTCGAGCAGCTCTGGGCCGACGGCATCGAGCACATCGTCCTGTCCACTTCGCTCCCGTCGCTCGAGCACCTGCGCCCCGCGATGGACGCCGGCGTGCAGATCATCGCGTTCGACCGCGAGCAACAGGATGCCGACCCGACGGAATTGCTGAACGTCAGCATCGACAACGAAGCCGGCGCATGGATGGCCACGCAGCACCTCGTCGAGCGAGGTCACCGGCGCATCGCGTTCGTCTCCGGGGCGATGCGCACGATCAGCCGGCAGCGGCGCTTCGCCGGCTACTGCCGGGCGCTCGCCGAGAACGGCATCCCGCTCGACGACGCACTCGTCCCCCGCTCGTCCGACTTCGGCGATGCGGACAGCGACCCTCTTGCACGCCGGGCGGTGCACGCCCTGTTGGCGCTCGACGACCAGCCCACCGCCCTGGTCGCCGTCAACGACATGTTCGCCCTGAGTGCATCCGCCGCCATCCGGGATGCGGGCCGCGACATCGCCGAGATCGCGGTGGTCGGCTTCGACGACATCCCGGTCGGGAGCCTCATCTCGCCGGCCCTCACCACGGTCCGGCAGCCGTTGCGCGAGATGGCCGAGGCGGTCGTCCTGCTCACGGAGAACGGGCCCGGCGTCGGCGAGTCGAGGCGCTCGCTCGTGTTCCCGCCGACCCTCGTGGTGCGGGCTTCGACCGAACGGAGAATCGTATGACCGCATCCGGAGCCCGAGTGCTCATCGCGGGCGCCGCCGGCGGGGTCGGCCGCGCCGTCGCCCTGGCTGCGGCGTCAGACGGTGCGACCGTCCTGCTGCTCGGACGCGATCGGGACAGCCTCGATGCCGTGCGAGCCGAGGTGGCCGAGATCGGAGGGATCGCGCACGTCGCCGTCGCCGATGCGACCTCGGCGGCGCAGATCGACGACGCCGTCGCAGCGCTGCGGCGCGACGCGGGCGGCATCGACGTGGTCGTGAACGCCGTCGGCGTCAATCTCAAAGCGCGTCGCCTGGAGGAGCTCGACGAAGCCGGCTGGCGATCGGTGCTGGACAGCAACCTCACCGCGGCCTTCTTCCTCACACGGGCGGCGCTTGCCGGCTTCCGCGACGGCGGCGGCGGACTGCTCATCCACATCTCCTCCGTCGCCGCTCTCGTCCCCGATCTGTCGGGGGCCGCCTACCAGGCCAGCAAAGCGGGTCTGGCCGCGCTCGCGCGCGCGACCGCGCTCGAGGCCGGCGGTGACGGCGTGCGGGTCACGACGATCTCGCCGGGCCTCATCGACACCGGCTTCGTGCGCCACCGCCCGACGGCGCCCACGCCCGAAGAGTTGGCGGGAGCGCTACGGCCCGAGGACGTCGCCGACATGTGTCTCGCCGTCATCCGGATGCCCGCTCGCGCGACCGTGAGCGAGGTCGTCATGCGGCCGACCGGGCGCTGAACGACAACACCTCCCCAGTTCCGACCGAGACGGAGATCTCCATGACCGCACCCTCCCCTGCACGAACCGTCCTGATCACCGGAGGCGCGACCGGCATAGGGCTCGGCATCGCCGAGGCGTTCATCCGCACGGGCGACCGCGTGGCGATCACGACGAATGCCTCGCCGGTGCCCGGGCACGTGGCCGACCAGGTCATCGCCGAGCGGATGGATGTCACCGACAGCGCTGCCGTGACGGCGACCGTGGCCCGGATCGGCGAGGCCCTCGGGGGCAGGATCGACGTGCTGGTCAACAACGCCGGTGGCCTCGTCGCCCGCCGTGCGACGGACGCCGCGGACGACGCGCATTGGCAGCACGTCATCGAACTCAACCTCTCGAGCGTCTTCTACGTCGTGCGCGCGGCCCTGCCCCTGATGGCCGAAGGCGGCCGCATCGTGAACATCTCCTCGCTGGCGGCGCACAACGGCGGCGGCCAGGGAGCGGGCGCGTACGCTGCGGCCAAGGCCGGCGTCGAGGGCCTCACCCGCGCTCTGGCAAAAGAGCTCGGACCACGCGGGATCGCCGTTTCCGCCGTAGCCCCGGGGCTCATCCTCGAGACACCGTTCCACGAGTGCTTCACCCCCGAGGCCGACCAGCGCGCGACCATCGCGGCCACCCCGCTCCGTCGTGCCGGCACACCCGCCGACGTCGCCGCCGCCGCCGTGTACCTCGCCTCGGAGGCCGGCGGGTTCGCATCGGGAACAGTGGTCGCGGTCAACGGTGCTGCCGCGTTCCATTGAGGGAGATCACGTACCGCCGACAACCAAGTGGAGAGAACAGACATGCGCATCGTCATCATCGGAGCAACCGGGCACGTCGGTGGCTATCTCGTGCCGCGCCTCGTGGCGGACGGGCACGACGTGGTCGCGATCACACGCGGAACGTCGGCCCCTTATCGTGACGACCCGGCCTGGCAGAGCGTCGCACGGGTGATCGCCGACCGCGAGGCGGAGGATGCCGCGGGCACATTCGGCTCCCGCGTCGCCGGGCTCGGAGCAGACGCCGTGGTCGACCTGATCTGTTTCACCCCGGAGTCCGCCCGGCAGCTCGCCGACGCCCTCCGCGGACGGGCGCATCAGCTGGTGCACGTCGGCACGATCTGGACACACGGCACCCTCACGGAAGTGCCGGCTCCCGAGGACGCCGTCAAACGGCCCTGGGGCGATTACGGCATTCAGAAGGAGGCGATCGAACGTCTGCTCCTGGCCGAGTCGCGGCGCGAGGACGGCCTCCCGGTGGCGATCGTGCACCCGGGTCACATCTCCGGACCCGGCTGGCCCATCGTCACCCCGCAGGGCACCACCGACCTCGACGTCTGGCGGACGCTGGCGGGTGGGCGCGAGCTCCTGCTGCCGGGATTCGGGCTCGAGACGGTGCATCACGTGCACGCTGACGACGTCGCGCAGCTCATCCGACTCTGCCTCGAACGGCCGCTCGAGGCGAACGGGGAGGCGTTCCACGCCGTCTCCGAGCGCGCGCTCACGCTGCGCGGATTCGCGGAGGCGGCGGCGCGGTGGTTCGGGCGGGAAGCGAGGCTGCGCTTCGTGCCGTTCGCGGAATTCGGCGCCTCTCTTCCCGAGGAGCACCGCGACGCCGCCTATCAGCATGTCGCCCGCAGCCATTCGATGAGCATCGAGAAGGGTCGCCGGCTGCTGGGCTACGCGCCGGCACACTCGTCGCTCGCGGCCGTGGCGGAGTCGGTGGAGTGGCTCCGACAGGCCGGCCGTCTGGGCGACGACATTCCGCCCGTCCAATTCGGTTGAGATGCAGCGGGATCGATATCGGGACTGTCTCGGCCGAAACGATTCGCACCGCGCTGACGCTGGATTATGCTGAGCGCACGCGACACGCAGATATCGACAACCGTGGGGGCTTTGGGCGGTAACACCAGGAAAGACGGGGCTGTGACAACATACAAGGACATCCAGCGGGCCACAGGACTCTCGCTCGCCACGATCTCCAAGTACTTCAACGGGCGAAACGTTCTGGAGGCCAACCGCGAAGCCATCGAGTCCGCGGCGCGCGAGCTCGACTTCCGGCCCAATCAGCACGCTCGGATGTTGCGTACGCGACGGTCACGGACGGTGGGGGTGCTGCTGCCGGCACTCGACAACGACTTCCACCTCACGATCGTCGCCGGTGTCGAGGAAGCCCTCCGCCCGCGCGGGATCAGCGTCATCGTGGCAGCCAGCCCCGATCCGAGCGACGATCCCGTCAACCTGCTGATGGACCGCATGGTCGACGGAATCATCGCGATCACCTCACCGCACGACGTGCGCGCACTTCGTGCGGCGGCTGCGCGCGTGCCGGTTGTGATGGTCGACTGGCACATCGACGACCTCCACGCCGACGGTGTCTTTCTCGACAATGTGGCCGCAGGAGCACTCGGCGCCCGACACCTCCTCGATCATGGTCACCGTCGTATCGGATTCGTCGGTGGTGAACCGACGATCTCCTCGATGCGCCTGCGCACCGAGGGGTTCGAGCGCGCGCTGGCTTCTGACGGAGTGCAGGTAGACCCGGCGCTGGAGCGATTCGAGCCGCTGACGATCGGTGCAGGCTATCGTGCCGCTCAGGAACTCCTCGCCCTGTGGCCACGGCCCACGGGGCTGTTCACCGCGAACTACGAACTCACCCTCGGCGCCGTGACCGCCGTGAACGATTCCGGGCTGCGCATCGGCCGGGACATCTCCGTGGTCGGGTTCGACAGCCGGGAGCTCGCCCAGGCGCTCGTGCCGAAACTGACCGTCATCGTGCAGCCGACCCGCAAGATCGCCAAGCACGCGGCCCGCCTGATCGCCCACCACATCGAGTCGCCGGGCGAGCGCCCCGCACCGAAAATCGAATACCTCGACGCGCACCTCATCCCGGGCGCCTCCGTGACGCGCCTCGAGGAGTGAGCGCTTGCTGCGCCCTCTACTCCAGGAAGACGCGCACGTCCCACGGTCCCAACTCGACCAGCGCATCGGCCGCCAGCGGCTCGGAGGAGAGGAGATCCGTGACATCGGTCGGCAACCGCACCGAGCCGGCATCCCACGACCAGTTGTGCAGCACTCGCAGCCGACGACCTGCGGCCGTCGTCGCTGAGGTCGCCGTGACCGAACCGGTCGTCAGAGAGCTCCAGGCGTCCCGGTGAGCCGGCACCGCCCAGGTCACCAACGCCGCCGACAGTTCGGCGTTGGGCACGGTGCCGACGACGGTCACGCGCCCCAGCCCCGCCCCAGCGGTGGTGATCGCCGGGTACTGGCCCAACGCGGGGTGCTGATATCGGGCGAGGATCTGAACCGAGCTGTCCGAGACCTGCAAGTAGTCGGCCCATGCTGCGCCGGCGGCGCCGTCGGGCAGCTCCAGTGCGCCGTCGGAGCCCGTCACGGGAACCGGTGTCGCCAGGTTGCTGAACTCCTGGTAGCTGACACCGGCGGTGGCGGCAAGCCGCGCCGGCTTGACCTCCACACGCGCTCGGGCCTCGGTGTCCGCATATCCGGTGCGCGGTCCGAGCACCAGGTGTCCGCCCGCCTCAGCGTAGTCGCGCAACCAGTCGAGCAGTGCGTCGCTGGCCACGTAGAGCGCCGGCACCAGAAGCACGGGCAGCTCGGCGGCGACCTCGGCCGGCTCGCGGAGCCGCGTGCCGTCACCCTGTTCGACCAGCTGGACGTCGTGGACGATTCGCACCGGCGCGCCGGCCTCGAACGCTCCCCGGTAGAAGGCGTGCACGATCCGCTCGTAGCTGCCGGGGTCCGCGGAGCCGTCGTCGCGGGCGAGCGTCGGCTGACCTCGGAGGCCCCACATCGACTCGTTGGACCACAGCAGCCCCACGGTGGCGTCCGGCACGAGTCCACTCAGGTGGTCCTCGGCAGACTTGATCTCTGCGCCCAGCGCGGCCAGCTGCTCGTAGACCCGCCCGGGCCGCTGGTCGTGAGGGAGAATTCCGATCCAGAACGTCTCGGCACCGAAGTGCAATGTGTGCCAGTGCCAGTACTCGATCATTCGTGCGCCCCGGGCGATCATCGCCCAGGCCGCCTGTCGCCACTGTCCGTCGAACGCGGGCGCGTTCATGGCCGAACCACCGATGGCCCCGGCATTCGTCTCGGTGACCAGGAACCGCGCCTGCTTCGAGGAGTACATCCGGTCTGCGCTGTGGAAGATCGCCCAGGTGCCGCTCGTCGTCCAGCCCGGCGTCGGATCTTCTGTCGAAGGAAGGGCTAGACCGTCCTGCATCGCGTAATAGGGATTGCCTGCGGTGACATCCAGCGCTGCCGTCAGTTCCGGGTCCTGCACCCCTGGCCGGTCGTAAGCGATGCAGGTGGTCACGAACTTCTCGGCGCCGGCGATCTCCCGCACGATTCCGGCCTGCCAACCGATGAACTCGGTGACCATCCGGGCCTGGAACTTCCGCCAGGCGAGGTCGTACTGGGGTTGGGCGTTGTTGTCGGGTCGCCAGAGATCCGCCCAGGTCGTGAGCCGATGCGACCAGTAGACGAGTCCCCACTCCCGGTTCAGGGTCTCCACGTCGCCGTAGGTGCGACGCAGGTCGTCGACGAAAGCCTGGAACACGCCCTCGTTGTACAGCAACTCGAGGCCGGGCTCGTTGTCCACCTGGAACCCGACCACTGCGGGATGGTCGTGGTAACGCCCGACAACGGCACGGATCACACGCTCGGCATGGAAGCGGTAGGCGGCGTGTGTGAGGTCCATCTCTTGACGGGCCCCCCATCCGATGCGCTCTCCCGTGCGTCGCTCTCCGGCGATCTCGGGATACTTGCGCGTCAACCACGGGGGTACGGCGTAAGTCGGCGTACCCAGCACGACGGCGATCCCTCGTGCGCGCGCGCCGTCCAGCACCGGCTGCAGCCAGTCGAGGTCGAACACCCCGTCCTCGGGCTCCCAGGTGGCCCACGTGGATTCGCCCACCCGGATCACGGTGAACCCGGCTTCCTGCATGAGGTCGAGGTCCTGGTCGAGCCGAGGAGAGGGCTGGTACTCGTGGTAGTACGCGGCGCCGAAGAGCACGCGGTCGTCAATCTCTGTCAAAGCAGCGAGGTCCTAATCTGGTGGGGTAGGTGAGGCGGGCGGCAAGGTGCCCCCGCGCCAGGGACGCGGGGGCACCTCGGTCGTGCTGAAACGTCAGTTCACGGTGAACGTGAGCGTCGTGGTGTTGCCGGCCACATCGTAGACGACGAGGGTGTTCAGCCCCGCGACGGCGCCGAACGCACCCGGCTTGACGTAGTTGAGATCAGACCACGCGTTGTTCGTGAGGTCCTTCTCCACGCCGTTGAGGGTGAGCTTGTCGATCTTGCCCGCGTCGTTGAGCTTGAAGCTCACGAGCGAGTAGGTGCCGTCGGAGCCCACGGTCTCGTTCGCGCCGTTCTTGACCGTGACGGTCGGCGCCGTGGTGTCGATCGTGAACGCGAAGGTGCTCGTCTGCGAGATGAGCCCACTCGTGTCCTGCGCGTTGTACTTGATCGTGTAGTCGCCCTCGGGCAGCGTGACCGTCGCCGAGTGCGTCCCCGTCTTGGCCCCGCCGACCGCGGTCTGCGTGGACTTGACGAGAGTCGATCCCTGGTAGATGTTCGCCACGATCTTATCCAGCCCGAAGTCGTCGGTCGCGTCGACCTGCACCGTGAGCTCCTTGAACGGACCGGCCGCAGTCGGTGCCACGAGGGTCACCTGCGGCTTGGTCACATCCGTCGGGCACCGCGGGTCGATACCGCCGAGGTTGACGTTGAGCTCCGTGCGGTACTTCGGGGCGACGCCTGCAGCACAGATGACGTCCCACGCACCGCTCGGCCAGTTGTCGCCGCTGACCTTCACATTGTCGATCAGGCGGTTGTTGCGTGCCGCGGCGTTCGGCATCTGCTCTCCGCCGGTGTGCCAGTTCTCCTGGAGCGTGTTGTCGTTCGTACCGTTGCCGGCACTGTATGCATTGGTGAACACCCACGGGTTCGCGTCGCCCAGAACGTTGTGCCGAGAGAGCGTGTAGCGGCTGCCCTCGTCCAGATAGATGCCGACGCCCGAGACGTTGTACATGTAGTTGTTCTCGATGATCGTGCCCGGGCTCGCCGAGAGGTTGTAGATGTTTCCGGAGTCGGCGAAGTCGGCCTTGATGTCGTGCACGAGGTTGCCCGCGATCAGGTTCTCCTTGAGCGTCGTCGGCGTCTGGTAGAGCGGGTTGTACTGGTAGTACCCACGGTTCTTGTACTCCTGAGAACCCCCGGGGTCGTTGATACCCCAGCCGTAGCCGGTGTCGATCGCGTAGGCGAGATCCCTCACCTCGTTGTGCACGATCTGCGCCCGGGTCACGTAGGTGCTCAGGATGCCCGAGGTGTCCTGGTACTCCACGGCGACGTGGCTGATGGTGTTGTTCTCGATGAGGATGTCCTGGTTCGTCATGCGGGGATCGCTGGGATGATGTGCGTCGGCCCGGATCCCGCCTACGAAGAGGGCGTGGCCACCGACCTGGGTGAACACGTTGCCGGTCACGTCGATGTTGCTGGCGCCGAGTCCGACCCCGGTGAGCATCGCGTTGTCGTCATTGCCGATGCCGAGGGCCGACGACCCGAGGTTGCGGAAGGTGTTCCCGGAGAACGTGATGTGGTCGGCGGCCGACACCTGCACGGCGGAAGGGATCTGGAACCAGGTGTTGCGAGTGCGCTCATACGGATTGCAGCCGCGGCTGCAGTTGGCGAAGGCGTCGGCGGGGCGGTAGTCGTACACGCCCTTGATGTAGCCGCCGTTCTGCTGGCTGACGTACCCTTCGGCCGAGGACGGGCCGAGCCAGGAGGTGCCGTCGAAGGTGAGACCGCTGAACTCCAGGTTGGAGACGGGAGCGTCATAGGTGCCGCCCACGCTGATGAGGGTCTCCACCCGCGGGAGCTCGATGTCGAGGTCCTCGGGGTTCACGCCGTCCGCAGGCTTGTAGTAGAGCTTCCCCGCTTCGGGGTCGACGTACCACTCCTCAGCCTCGTCGAGGAAGCCGAGCGAGTTGGCCATGAACCACTTCGAGTCGGCGAGCAGCGAGTTCTGCACCGTGTCCCAGCCCCACGTGTTGTTGTCCCAGGCGGGCTGAGTCATCGTGATCGTGTCGCCCGCGATGCTCTGCACCGGGGAGTAGCGGTCGGTGAAGTCGCCGAGCGACTCGAACTCGATCCGGTCCTGATCTGGCAGATCCGCCAAGTAGGCGAGCTCGGGATTGTTGATCGTCATCCCCGTCGGGGTGAGCGTCAGGTCGGTCAGCGCCAGGCTGGTGGCGGCGCGCGGCGCGGCGATGCCATCGACGTAGAGCTGCCGGGTCTCGAAACCGGCCGGTGTGTCCGCGACGTAGATGTTCGCGTCCTCGTCATACTGCTGCCAGCCCGAGAGCTGGGTCGAGCCCGTGATCTCGGGGTGCGCGCCCTTTGCGGCCGTCCAGCGCACGGTGTGCCCGTCCCGGCCGCCGTCCTCCGCACGGAACTCGAGCGGGCGGTCGATGCGGTAGGTGCCGTCGGCGAGCACGACGGTGACATCGCCCTTCGCCTTGGCGGCCTCATCCTGCACGACGCCCTGCACGTACTCCAGCGAGCACGGGTGCTGCTCCTGGCACTCCCCTTGGTCACGACCGTCTGGTGACGCGTAGACGACGCTGTCCTTCTCCGGTGGAGCCGCCTGGGCGACCGATGCCCCCAGACCACTCAGGATCAGGGTTGCCGCGCCGGCAATTCCGGCAGCCACCGGCAACCAGCCCTTTCTTCGGACAGAGACTTCTCGCGTATGTGACATCAATGTCATGGCTATTCGCTTCCGTGATGTTAAGCAGGGCAGCTTTGCCCCCCGCGTCTACGAAATCATACGTGTGACGTATGCGCAATAGTCCTGGGCAGAAATTAGCGCCGGCACATCCGGCTCACGCGCGTTCCGCGCGGTCGTCTTCCGCGATGAGTCGCAGCCCCGCCCGATGCGGACGCACGTGAGGCCCCGCGGGCACGAGCCAGCTCGCATCCCGCTGGCTCGCCAGAATCGCCTCTTCGTCGACACTCACCCCGTGACCCGGCGCATCGCCCAGCACGATGCCCCCGTCCACGATCTCCTGGTCGATCGTGACGCCGAACGGCGCTCCCAGATCTTGCACCTCGGTCACCATGTGGTTCGGCACTGCGGTTGCGGCATGTGCGACGGCCTGATTGGAGGTCAGCCCGACGGGACTGATCGGAAGGTCATGAGCATGAGCGAGGTGCGAAACCCGAAGGAAGTGCGTGACCCCCCAGACGCAGCCGACCTGCACGATGTCGACGCCGCCGGCATCGAGCAACGGGCGGAACTGCTCGAGTCCGGTCAAGTTCTCGCCTGTGGCGACCGCGGCCCGCACCGAATTGGACAATCGTGCGTGACCCGGAGCATCCCACCTTCGCAGCGGCTCCTCGACCCAGGTCAGATCGGTGTCTTTCTCGAGCGCGGTCACATATCGCACCGCCTGCTTGAGGTTCCAGGACTCGTTCGCGTCGAGCATGAGAGCGGGGTGACGCGTGTTCGAGCGGAGTTCATCTCCGATGATCTGCAGCCGGCGCCGGTCTGCTTCGAGATCGCGGCCACCTTTGAGTTTGGCGCTCGTGAACCCCAAATCGGCCATGCGCTTGTAGAAGGCGGCGAGCTTTTCGTCGTCGAGGGCGATGTCGAGCCCCGAGGCGTACCCGCTGACGAATCTGTCTCGGCCGCCCAGAACCCGCCAGAGCGGCTCGCCGGCGATCTTCGCCTTCAGGTCCCACAGCGCCATGTCCAGCGCGCCGATCCCCCCGAAGGTCGCGCCCGCGTGCCCGGCCTTGAAGACGCGTGCCAGCATCCGGTCGTACAAAGCTGTGACCGCACGCGGATCTTCGCCTTCGAGTGCCGGGAACAGCCGGTCGATGTCCTGGTCCGAGCCGGTACCGATGCCGGTGATGCCCTCGTCCGTCTCCAGAATCACGATCGGCACTTCGGTCAGCCCGTTGTCGATGTACCCGTTCACGTCACCGATCGGGCGCCCCCAGTCTCGGTAGGTGCGGATGCATCGGTAACCAGTGATCTTCATTTCGCCCTTGACTTTCCCTTGCCCTAATCTAGAAAGAGCATACATCACATGTTCAATCTGCCCAGATGACTGGGGCGCTCGGTTGAACAAAAGCAACGGGCGACGCCGCCGGAGGAGCATTCATGAAGTCCCGACAGATCGACCGCGGCCTTTCCCTGACAGAGATCGGGTTCGGTGCCGCGCAACTCGGCAACGCGAATCGCGCTATCTCGGACGAAGATGCTCGCATCGCCGTCGACGCCGCGTGGGATGCCGGCATCCGGTACTTCGACACCGCGCCGCACTACGGCCTCGGCCTGTCCGAAAGGCGCCTCGGTGCCGCGCTTAGCTCGCGTGACCGCGAGGCCTACGTGCTCTCCACCAAGGTCGGACGCCTGCTCGAACCCCATCCGGCGGGAGCGGGCAGCCTGGACGACGACGGCTTCGTCGTCGAAGCGTCGACAAAGCGCTTGTGGGACTTCTCGCGCGACGGCGTGCTCCGCTCCATCGAGGAGAGCCTCGACCGCCTGGGGCTCGACCGCATCGACATCGGGTACCTGCACGACCCGGACGATCACTGGCAGGCCGCCTCGACGACGGGGATTTCAGCGCTCATCGAACTTCGCGATCAGGGCGTCATCCGTGCGGTCGGAGCGGGCATGAACCAAGCGGCGATGCTGGCGGAATTCATCCGCCGCTGCGACGTCGACGTCATGATGGTCGCCGGCAGATACACACTTCTCGACCAGTCGGCGGCCGACGAGCTGCTACCACTGGCGGAGGAACGCAACGTCGCGCTCGTCGCAGCGGCCGTCTACAACTCCGGTCTGCTCAGCACGGACCGACCTGTCCACGGTGGGCGCTTCGATTACCGCGAGGTCGACGAACAGACGCTCGCCCGCGCCATGCAGATCGCCGATCTGTGCGATCTGCACGGCGTCACGCTGCCCGCCGCCGCGATCGCCTTCCCCCTGCTCCGACCGCAGATCGCGTCGGTCGTCGTCGGCATGCGCAGCGCTGCCCAGGTCTCCTCCACGCTCGATCGCTACCAGGCGCACATTCCGCCGGCGCTGTGGGAGCAGCTGCGTGACCAGGGGGTTCTGCACGCATGAACCGCATCGTCGACGCCCATCACCACATCTGGGATCTCGCGGCAGCCGACTATCCGTGGCTCGGCCCGGAAGCAGGCCCGCTCTTTCGCTCATTCCACCTCGACGAGACCGCTCCGGCGAGGCAGAGCCGGGGAATCGACGCCGTCATTCTCGTCCAGGCGGCCGACAACGACGAGGACACGGCGCATCTGCTTTCGGTGGCCCGCGCGCAGCCCGATGTCGCGGGGGTGGTCGCGTGGACGCCTCTGGACGATCCCGAAGGCACGCGCAGACGCCTGAGCACGTGGGCAGACCAGGATGCTCGAGTGGTCGGCATCCGGAGTCTGCTCCACGAGCGGCAGGACACCCGATGGATTCTGAGTCCGGTAGTCGAAGAGGGGCTCCGAGGGATCGCCGACGCGGGACTGCCGCTGGATTACGTGACCTCCGACCACGACGCGCTCGCCCACCTGCCGGAACTGACGGCGCGGCATCCCGATCTCGTCGTCGTCGTCGATCACCTGGGCAAGCCGCCCATCGGCGGTAGCCAGGACTCGTTCGACGATTGGCGACGCTTGCTGCTCGCCGCGGCGCACTCCCCTCGTGTGCACGCCAAGCTCTCGGGCCTCTACCCCGCCGACGGTCCTCTGGATCGGTGGCGGACAGACGATATCCGCCCCTTCGTCGACACGGCGATCGAGATCTTCGGCCCGTCCCGTCTTCTGATGGGAAGCGACTGGCCGATTGCAGAACTCGCGGGAGGGTATGAGCGCACCTGGGATGCGCTGACTTCGACAGTCGCGTCTCTGAGCGAGGCCGAGAGGCGCGACGTGATGGGTGGCACTGCCGACCGCGTCTATGCACTCCAGGGGGTCAGCCCCGCCTGACGCCCCTCAGCCCTTGGTTCCGCCGGCGGTCATTCCGGAGACCAGGAATCGCTGCGAGAACAGGAAGATGATCAGCACCGGTGCGACGGAGATGATCGTCGCCAGCGCGAGCGTCGGCACCTCGATGTTCACCGTACTGGCCGACGTGGGATTGAACAGCGGAACGTTCGAGAGCAGCTCGGCGAGCCCCACCTGAATCGGCGACTTCCTGCCGGGAACCATCACGAAGGGCAAGAAGTAGTTGTTCCAGTTGCCGACGAAGTTGAAGAAGCCGACCAAGGCGATGACGGGGGTCGCCAGGGGCATCGCGACCCGCCAGAAGACCCGGAACTCACCGGCTCCGTCGATGCGGGCGGCATCCAGAAGGTCTCGGGAGACGCTGGTGGAGAAGTAGATATAGGTGAGGTAGACCCCGAACGGGAAGAACGAGAACGGCAGGATTACCGACAGCGGGTTGCCGATCAGGCGCACGGCGCTCAGCTCGAGGAAGATCGGCAGCACCAGGGCAGTGTTGGGGATGAGCATCACGACCAGCGTCGTGACCAGAAGCACACGACGAAGGCGGAAGTCGGTCAGTGCCAGGGCGTAGCCCACCGGGATGCTGACGACGAGCGTGAGCACGAGCGCCGCTCCGGAGTAGAAGGCGGCGTTTCCCAGCCATGTCCAGACGATGCCGTTCTGGAACGCCGACAGGCTCTGCCAGTTGTCGACGAGCGCGCCGAGACCACCGAAACTGAACGGGTTGTCGGTCAGCAGCTGCAACGGTGTCTTCGTCGGCGCCAGCAGAAGCCAGATCAGTGGCAGCACGAAGAACACCACGAAGGCCAGCGCGACGACGATCGCGAGCGCGCGGCCGAGCCAGCCGCGCGGCGATCTCGCCGTTCGGCGATCGCGGGTCAGTACTGCGTTATTCGCGCTCAAAGAGGCCTCCACGGAAGACGAAGAATGCGGCCAGTCCGAGAGCGACCACAAGAAGGATGAGTGAGATCGCCGCGGAGCCGTTGAAGTCGTTCTGTTTGAACGCGTACAGGTAGGCGAGTTGGTTCAGGGAATAGTCGCCGGGCACGACGCCCTTGCTGGCTTGAGAGAGGATGCGCGGCTCGACGAAGAGCTGGGTTCCCGCCGCAAGCGTCATGATTCCCATGTACGAGATCCATTTGCGCATCAGTGGCAGTTGGATGTGCCAGGCCGTCTTGACCGTTCCGGCGCCATCGACGCGCGCCGCCTCCATGACTTCCTGACTGATGTTGTTGAGCGCTCCGTACATGATGACGATCCACCCACCGGCGCCTGTCCAGAAGGCGATGATCGTGAAGATGACCGGGAGGTTCTCGATCGACACGGTCTCGACGAAGCTGTCCAGGCCGAGCGCGCGCAGGATCCCGGAGACCGGGCTGACGGATGGGTCGAGGATGAACAGCCAGAGCATCACGCTCGACGCGCCGGCCAGTGCGCCCGGGATGTAGTACACGAACCGCGTCGAAACCGACAGCCACCGAGCGCCGAACGCGTGAACGATCAGGGCGAGCAGCACGACGAAGATCGTCTGGAACGTCAACCAGATGACCAGGTACACCGCGACGTGCTGCACGGCGGGCCAGAACCGGTAGTCGTTGAACACCCTCACGAAGTTGTCGAGGCCCGCGAAGGCTCCTTCGTGGGTGAACGCCAGGAAGATGGCGTACAGGGTGGGGAGCAGACCGAACAGGATCAGCAGGATGCCGTATCCGGCGCTGAAGGTATAACCCATTCGCGCCTGGGCGCGGTTCGGGTTCTTGCGTCTGGTGCGCGGCTCCTGCCGCCGGCCATTCAGCTGGCCGACGGCGGGAGCCTCCACGGTAGAGAGTGCGATGAGCTTCTTCTTTCAGTGATGAACGATCGTTACTTGGCGATGGTGTAGCCCTGGACCTGCGCCTCGTTCTCCATCTCCTGCTGCCACTCGGGCGCGACCGACTCGATCGTTTTACCGGAAGCGAGCGCGGGCAGCACGATCTTCGAATACGCGGTCTCGGCGCTGAAGTCCGGGTAGCCCCAGCCGCTCCACACCTGGCTCGCGGCATCCACGATCGTCTTCTCGAAGTCTCCGACGAAGTATCCGCCAGTGGCCTGTTTCGCGGTCCACTTCTCAGCGGCAGAGGCGTAGGCGGGGTAGCCGCCTGCCAGATCCACCTGGTATTCGTCCGCACTCGTGACGAACTCCATCAGGGTCTTGACCGCGTCGAGGTTCTTCGTGTGGCTCGATGCGAACCAGGTGCCGCCACCCACGTTTCCGGTTCCGATGTCCTCACCGTCCCAGTGCAGAGGCGTGCTGGCGCCGATCTGGCCTGCGGGAACGTTGAGGCTGTCGGGGTTCTGGAAGAGGGCGCCGATGAACCACACCGGTCCCGGCATGCCCAGCGCCTTGCCCTGGTACTTCTGCACGAAGTCGGAGCTGAACACGCTGTCCTTGGTCAGTGTGCCGTTCGCAACCATGTGGTCGAGCAGTTCAGTCATCTTCTGCGAGTTCGGAGCCGTGACGTCGCTGCTGAACGTGTTGCCGTCGAGTTGGAAGACGGGAGCCTGTGCCCCCCAGTAGTTGACGAGCATGCCGAGGAAGGAATCGCCCACCGAGCCGAGGATGTAGCCCGGGTGCTCGGCAGCGAGCTTGTCGCTCAGCTGCTCATATTCTTCCCAGGTCGTCGGGACCTGGTAGCCGAACTGGTCGAACAGCGACTGGTCATACCAGAACACTGACTGGGCCAGGTCGTTGCGCAGACCGTACACGGTTCCGTCGACGGTGAGCGGGTCGAGCGATCCGGGCGTGAAGCCGTCGAGGAAGTCTTGATCGAACCACCCCTTGTTGACGGGGGCCGCGAAGGCCTGCTGGCCGTTGGTCTCCTTGGAAGCCCACGACGCGTCGTTGTTCTGGGTGGAGAAGACCACATCGGGCCAACCCTCACCTGCCTGATCGAAGAGCGAGATCTTGGTCTGGAAGCTCCCCGAGCCGCTGGCGTTCCCGTCGTACGTCTCGACATTGACGTCGATGTCCGGATACTTCGCCTGGAAGGCCTGAATCGCCGGTTCGCGGGATGCATCCACCCACACGGTTATGGGGCTGTCCTTGACCTGCTCGGCGGGGGTGAATCCGAGTTCGGAGTCATCTCCTCCTCCGCTGCCGCCGCCGCTGCACGCGGAAAGAGCGATGAGCGCAGCGGCTGACACCGCAACGGCGATGGTTCGGGCGAATCGGGTGAAGCGGCGTTGCTGTGTAGCCATTTCGAGTCCTTGTCTGGTCGACGACGTTGACGACGAGCCGCGGTGCGCGGCCCCTGCGTTATTAGATCATACATGTGACCTATGTACAATGACCTCTGTTGTAGGCCGTCGGAAAGAGCGGCGCTAACACCATACGACGTCATACCAACGGAGGATTTATGCGTGCTCTGCAGTACCTCTCCGCACAGCAGCTCGCTGTCGCGGACGTACCCGAACGTCCGCCCGGCTCGGGCGAAGTACAGATCTCAGTGGCCTTCGCCGGTCTGTGCGGCACTGATCTGCACATCTATCACGGCCACATGGATGCGCGAGTGGCGACCCCTCTGACTTTCGGCCACGAGATGAGCGGCGTGATCACTGCCGTGGGCGAGGGCGTCGAGAACTGGATCGAGGGAGACCGTGTCACGGTCATGCCGCTCTCCTGGGACGGCACGTGCCCGGCCTGTCTCGCGGGCAACGAGCACATCTGCCAGAACCTCGACTTCATCGGGATCGACTCCCCGGGAGCGCTCCAGGAACGCTGGAATGTTCCTCAGGAGACTCTGGTGCGCCTGCCGGCCTCGCTCGCCCTCGATGAGGCAGCGCTCGTCGAACCGGTGGCCGTCGCCGTGCACGACGTCCGGCGGTCTGAGCTCGCCCCGGGCGACCGGGTGGTGGTGCTCGGCGGCGGGCCGATCGGCGTGCTCATCGCCACGGTGGCCCGCCACGAGGGTGCCGAGGTCGTCGTCGTCGAACTCGACGAGCGCCGCCGCGCGCAGATCGCCGACCTCGGCTTTCGCACGCTCGATCCCGCAGCGCAGGACCTCACTCAGGCGGTGAACGAGTGGACCGCAGATGCCGGCGCCGATGTGGTGTTCGAGGTCTCCGGCGCCGCCGCCGCGGTGGCCAGCGCCACGTCGCTGCCGAAGGTGCGCGGCACGCTGGTAGTCGTCGCCATCCACCCGCAGCCGCGCGCCGTCGACCTACAGCGGGTGTTCTGGCGGGAACTGCGCATCCTGGGGGCGCGCGTCTACACGCGCGCCGACTTCGAGAGGGCAGTCGAATTGGTCGCCGACGGAGTCATTCCCACCAGCGCGCTGATCAGCCGCATCGTCGACCTGGCACAGACCGACGAAGCCTTCGCTGCGCTCGAGTCGGGGAAAGCGATGAAGGTGCTGGTGGATGTCGCCGGCACGGGTGCCGTCCGATGACGGCGCTGTTCGACCTGACGGGAACGACCGCCGTCGTCACCGGCGCCAGCCGGGGCATCGGGCGCGCGATGGCGGAGGCGCTCGCGTCAGCGGGCGCGCATATCGTCGGGGTGAGCGCTACCCTTGCCCCGGGCAGTGAGGTCGAACGCGCGATCACCGCGGCGGGCGGCTCGTTCGAGTCGGTCTCGTGCGACTTCGCTGACCCGGATGCCGTTCGCTCGCTCGCGGACGACCTCTCCCCCCGGCGCGTGGACATCCTCGTCAACAACGCGGGAACCATCGAGCGCGCGCCCGCTGCGGACCACCCGATCGCGTCCTGGGACCGCGTGCTGCAGGTGAACCTCACGAGCCAGTTCCTGCTCACCCAGCAGGTCGGCCGAGGAATGCTCGAACGCGGGCGCGGCAAGATCATCTTCACCGCTTCGCTGCTGAGCTTCCAGGGGGGCATCAACGTGCCCGGCTACACGGCGGCGAAGTCGGGCATCGCGGGTCTGACCAAGGCGCTCGCGAACGAGTGGGCGTCCGGCGGCGTGAACGTCAACGCGATCGCGCCCGGCTACATCGCGACCGACAACACCGCGGCCTTGCGCTCCGACCCGGACCGCTCGCGGAGCATCCTGGAGCGAATTCCCGCAGGTCGCTGGGGCGAACCAGGGGATCTTGCCGGAGCGACGGTGTTCCTGGCATCCCGCGCATCGGACTACGTCTCGGGCATCGTGCTCCCGGTCGACGGAGGGTGGCTCGGCAGATGAGCGTCGGATTCGCGCGGCATCCGGTGATTCCCGTCGTCGTGATCGAAGACGCGACGGCGGCAGTCGAGCTCGCGCACGCGCTCATGAGCGGAGGAATCCTCTGCGCGGAGATCACCCTGCGCACTCCCGCCGGCGTGGCCTCCATCGCCGCGATCGCCTCCACGCTGGGCGACGTGTTCACGGTCGGTGCCGGCACCGTCGTGCACCCGGGCCAGGTGAACGAAGTCGCCGCGGCGGGGGCGCGCTTCGCGGTCAGTCCCGGCTTCGACGACGAGCTCGTCGAGCTGATGCTCAGCAGCGGGCTGGAGCCACTGCCCGGCACCGCTACCGCGACCGAGGTGCAGCGCGCCGTGCGGGCGGGGATCGACACCGTCAAGTTCTTTCCGGCCGACCGGTTGGGCGGTATCGAGACGATCCGCGCGCTGGCGGCACCGTTCCCGGGCATGCACTTCATTCCGAGCGGCGGTGTGTCCCCCCAGAATCTCGCGGAGTATCTTCGCCATCCTCGCGTTCCCGCGGTGTGCGGGAGCTGGATGGTACCCGGCGACCTGATTCGCGCCGGGCGATTCGATCTGATCGCGCAAAGGGCGCGCGAAGCGACGGAGTTGGCGGCGGCCGCCATGGGCCCCGGTCTCGACCAGCAGGCGGTCCTGTGATGGCGGATTCGGGCGCGACGCCGACGCTGGTGACCCTCGGCGAGACCATGGGACTGTTCCGCGCCTCGCACAGCGGCCTCGGCGAACTCGTCGACCAGTACCACTTCGCGATGGGCGGCGCAGAGAGCAACGTCGCGATCGGCGTCGCGCGGCTCGGCGTCGGGGCAGCCTGGATCGGACGCGTCGGCGACGACGCAGCCGGCCGCAAGATCCTGAGGGAGTTGCGCGCCGAAGGTGTGCATACCCACGGGATCGTCGATCCGCTTGCCCACACCGGCCTGATGGTCAAAGAGGCACGCATTCCTGGGCACAGTGCGGTGACGTATGCGCGAGCAGGCAGTGCGGGGAGCCGCCTCGATGCCGACGACATCGACGCGAGCCTGCTTTCCGGCGCAGGTGTGCTGCACGTCACCGGCATCACTCCCGCGTTGTCCGACTCGGCAGAGAGAGCGGTGTTCCACGCGATCGGTCTAGCTGCCGATGCGGGCGTCCCGGTGTCGTTCGATGTCAACCACCGCAGTGCGCTGTGGCGGGGGCGGGACCCGAGGATCGTCTACCGGCGATTAGCTGAGCGATCCCAGATCGTCTTCGCTGGCGAGAGCGAAGCCGAACTCCTGGTCGGCCCCGGCAGCCCTGACGCTCTCGCCGAACGGATCTGCGAACTCGGACCCTCGACCGCGGTGATAAAGCTCGGCGCTGCCGGAAGCGTCACGCTCTCGGAGGGGCAGCGCGTGGCGTTTCCCGCCACACGGATCGACCCTGTCGACACCGTCGGGGCGGGCGATGCGTTCGTCGCCGGCTATCTGGCCGAGCTACTTCTCGGGGGCGACCTACTGGCCCGCCTCGGAACCGCCACCCGCGCAGGCGCGTTCGCATGCTTGGGGTTTGGCGACTGGGAGAGCTTCGTGCGGGCCGGCGAGCTGGACCTCCTGGACCAGGTCGACCCGGTCTCGCGCTGAGGGCGGCCGGACTCCGGAGCACGAGGTCCCGCACGGAAAGACCGAAATTCGGTCGGTCTAGGAGGAATCCGTCATCGTGCCGCGATCGCGGGCGGCTACGAGCATCCGTGCCAGAAGTCCGGGGTGGGCGAAGGGCGACATGTGCGACCAGTCGTCTCGAGTTATGCTGACGCCGTCGATCAAGCGATCGCGAAACGCCCTCATCGATCCTGGTGTCGCCACCCCGTCGAGGCCGCCTCCGATCAGCGTCACCGGCATGTGGAGCGACGAGACGCGCGATGCTGCGTCGTACACGGCAATCGCATCGAGTGCGCGCGACCAGTCCGGGTAGGACGCAGCGCTCACTTCCTCCAGCACGAGGCCGATCAACGCTTCCCCTCTTTCGCGGTCGCTGCGAGTGAACCACCGATCGACCGTGGCCTGTGCGCTCGGGGGTTGACCTACCCGGATGGCCTCGGCGACTGCCTTGAAGGCTGGAAACGGTGTGTCCCGGCTGCAGACGATGGTAAGAGAACGAACTCGTTCGGATGCGAGGAGGGCGAGCTCCACCGCGATTTGGCCGCCGAAGGAGTGCCCGACGACATCAATGTTGCCCCCTACCCGCTGAGCGATCGCTTCCGCGAGTTGCGCCTGAGGATCGGCACCGACAGGAATCGCCGTGCAGTCCGGCGCAATCGCCGGTTGAGGCCCGAGCGCGGGCACGATGGGCTCCCACACGGCATCGGTCAGCGGGACACCGTGAATCAGCACCCATGTGCGGTCCGTGCGGCTCATGCCTGGGCCGCGACACGCAGGAGTTTCGCCATCATCGTCGCATCGTAATACGCTACTTCTGCAAATTCATTTCCGTTCGACAGTCCGCACTTGTTTGAACAGCAAATCATTTACAAATGGCGAAGGACGAGATCACGTGACGTTTTGGTTCGGAGCCGACTACAACCCGGAGCAATGGCCGGAGGAGGTCTGGGCAGACGACATCCGACTCATGCGCGAGGCCGGAGTCACAGTGATGACGGTGGGGGTCTTCTCATGGGGCCTGCTGGAGAGATCGAACGGCAGTTTCGACTTCACGTGGCTCGACCGCATTCTGGATCTTCTCCATGACGGCGGTATCGGCGTCGACCTGGCGACGAGCACGGCGAGCCCGCCACAATGGCTAACCACCGAGCATCCGGAAGTCCTGCTGGTGGATGAATGGGGACACACCCTCTCCCCCGGCAGCCGGCAGCACTACAACCCGTCGTCGGCGACGTATCGTCGGTACGCTTGTCGACTCGTGGCGAAGCTCGCCGAGAGGTACGGATCGCATCCGGCCCTCGTGGCCTGGCACGTCGGTAACGAATACGGCAACGACAACCCACGCGACTACTCCGACGAGACCGCAGCTGCGTTCCGTGACTGGCTCGCCCGCAAATACGGGTCGATCGATGCGGTAAATAAGCGCTGGGGAACGGCGTTCTGGTCGCAGAACTACACGGGCTTCGACGAGATCCTGCCGCCGCGGGCAGCCCCGACCTTCCGCAACCCCTCTCAGTCGCTGGACTTCGACCGCTTCAGTTCCGACACCCTCCTGGACTGCTACCGGGCCGAAGCAGCGATCGTTCGCGCGGCCTCCCCCCATCTCCCGGTCACGACGAATTTCATGGGCCTGTTCAAGCCCGCCGACTACTGGGCCTGGGCGAAGGAGGTCGACTTCGTCAGCGACGACGCCTACCCCGACCCTGCGGTGATGGACTCGTGGAAGGATGCCGCGCTCCAACGCGACCTCATGCGGTCCCTCGGTGGAGGAAAACCGTGGATGCTGATGGAGCAGGCCACCAGCGCCGTCAACTGGCGTGCCCTCAACGCTCCTAAGCTCCCCGGGCAGATGCGCGCGCTGAGCTACCAGGCGGTCGCGCGCGGAGCCGACGGGATCCTGTATTTCCAGTGGCGTCAGGCCCGCCGCGGCGGAGAGAAGTTCCACTCCGGAATGGTTCCGCACGGAGGCACAGACTCCCGCATCTGGCGCGACGTCGTGCAGCTGGGCCGAGAGCTCCATCGGCTGCGCGACTTGGCGGGCACGCACACTGCTCCCGCCGGCGTCGCGATCATGGTCGACTGGGACTCGTGGTGGTCGATCGAACAGGATGCGACACCGGCGCGGATCGATTACAAGGCTGTTGTCTCGAGCTGGCACAGTGCGCTCCTCGACCTCGGGATCACCGTCGATTTCGCGGGGCGACACAGCGACCTGTCCGAATACGGCCTCGTCGTCGTGCCCGCCCTCTTCGTCACGGGCGGTGCGATGGAGGAAGCACTGACGGCGTATGCGGAGGCCGGCGGAACGCTGCTCGTCACCGCTCTCACCGGCACGACCGATGAGGATGCCGCCCTCACTCCTGGTGGGTATCTGGGCACCCTCGCCGCCACTCTCGGAGTTCGGATCGAGGAGTTCGCGCCGCATCCCTCCGAGGAGGCCGTGCGCCTGGTGGGCGAGATCGAAGCGGAGACGGTGCAGTGGGCGGAGGTGGTGCACGCCCACGACGCCCTCGTCGTCTCGCGGTTCGCCGGCGGTCTCGCTGACGGCGGTGCGGCCCTCACCCGCCGCAACGCTCGCGCCGGCATCGCGTGGTATCTGGCTGCCGACCTCACGCCCGACGGTACCCGAGCGCTCCTTCGGAGAGTGCTGGGCGAGACGGGCATCACCCCTGAGGTGGCGGGCCTGCCGGCCGACATCGAAGCAGTTCGCCGGGGCCGCTGGACGATCGTGGTCAGCCACCGACGCGAGCCCGTGACCGTGCCCGTCGCCGGCTTCGACGTGCTCTCGGGTGTCACCGTGCGAACGCCGGTCTTGGTGCCTTTCGGGGTGCTGGTGCTCGAACGCTGAGGGATGGCGCCCGACGCCGAATGCGGACGCCGGGCACCGCGACGCTCAGTTGCGCCAGAGCGTGACGTTGTCGAGCTGCAGCTGCGACCAGGTGACGCTGTCGACGGCCGCGCTGAGGGTCACAGTCCCTCCGCTGACCGTGAACGTCAGCGTCCTCTGGGCGAACGTCGGCTGCGGCGCCGTGAGGTCGATCGGAGCCGCCGTGGCGCCCGCACCGGTCACCGTAACCGAGGCGTGGTTCGCGGCGCCCTGGGTCTTGTAGTCGAACCCGAGGGTGTAGCTGCCTGCAGGAAGCGACACCGCCTGCGTGGCCGACCCGCTCGTGTTCGTGCCGCCGAGCACGAGTTGCTGCCTGGTGATCGGGTTCGAGGTGGCCTGAACGCCGGCGGTGCCCGACAGCGTCCAATACGGGTTCGCGCCCGACGCGTCATCGTAGCGACGCTGGTCGAAGCGGCCGTTGGCGATGTAGTTCCAGGCGAGGATTCCGGATGCCGCGTCGACGTCGACATCCGTCGCGCCATGCAACGTGGGCACGCCCGCCGAGTCGAACGTCACGGGATACCAGGCGTTGCGCCCGGTCCCGCTCGGCGCCTCATCGGTTCCGGTGTACCACTGCGAATAGCGGTCGCCGTTGTAGAGATACGACCTCACGACACCCTGCGCGTCGGTCACTGGGATGATCTGCTCGAACTGCGTGCCAAAGGAATCCGTGGGCGCGCTCGGATTGGCGGGCACGGGATAGTACGGCTCCTTGTTCACAGAGCTCCACGACGTGCCGAGGGTGGCGATGCTGGTTCCGCTGAGGTAGCTGGTCGGGGTGCCCGCCCACCAGTGCTGACCCGAGGCGAAGAGGTAATAGGTGGAGCCGACCTTCACCATGCCCGGCGCTTCGTGTCCGCCGATGGTCCGCGTGACGATCGGCTTGCCGACGTTCTGCCAGGTCGCATCGAGGGGCGCGACATTGATGTCGACGTTCCTCGTGGTGAGGCTGTCTCCGACGTAGACGAGGTAGGCGTTGCCGCCATCGACGAACACCGACCTGTCTCCGCTGGTGTAGGTGTTGGCGGTGGTCGTCCCGTCGGCGTTCCGGTGACTGACGAACTGCTTGCCCTGGTAGGTGTAGCTGCCGTCGATCGTGTCGCTCGTGAAGACGCCTTGGCCGTTGCCGAGGCTCACGACCGTCCCATCCGGCTTCCTGTACGTCTTGCCACCACCGACCTCGACCCAGATGACGTACTCGCCACCGGGCTTGTGGATGAGCTGCGGCCGACCGAGCCATTTCGAGCCGGTCACGGCGAGATCCGTCATGTCCGCCCCCGTGACGTGGGGAATGCTCGTCGGGTCATCGGACTGCGTGACGAGCGCTTTGACGAACGACCAGTTCTCCAGATCGGGCGAGCTGTAGAGGTTGATCGACTTGGGTGTGGGAACCGTGCCCACCTTGGGGTCCATCGAGGTGCCGACCCAGTACCAGACGCCGTTCTCCGTGAAGACGTTGCCGCCCTGCGCCTTGATCTCGTTTCCGGCCGCGTCCTTCCACACGGTGTCGTTGGCGATGTGGTCGGAGGGCGCTGCGGCGAGCGCGGGTGCTGCCGTCACAGCGAGGCCCAGAGCGACGACGACCGACGCCAGCACCGCGACCCCTCGTCGAATGGCACGTGAATGCATTACTGAACTCCTTCGTTCGTAAAAGCTGACTGTAAAAAGATTATCAAGTTAAGTCACAGTTTCGCCACGCACCTGCAAATAACTTGACACATTCAGCCATGCATGGAATTGTCTTCTCAGCAGCCGAGCTGCAGACCCGAGGATTCGACGAGGAAACGGATGACGACGATGTCGAGCACAGCAATCCGCACACGGACTCTCCGTGTGCGACGCCCGCGACGGAGGTGGATCGGGTGGGCCTTCTTCGCCCCGTTCCTGCTCGCGTTCGTATTCGTGACGGTCGCACCGCTGGCCTACACGCTCTACCTGAGCCTGTTCCAGGAGCGGATGCTGGGCGGCACCGCGTTCGTGGGCCTCGGCAACTACATCGAGCAGCTCACCAACCCCGTCTTCTGGGATGCGCTCGGTCGCGTGAGCATCTACCTCGTCATCTTCGTTCCGGTCATGCTCCTCCTGTCTCTCGCCGCGGCCCTGGCGATCGACAGCGCCCGACTCCACTTCCCGCGGCTGTTCCGGTTGGCGATCTTCCTCCCGTACGCCGTTCCCGGCGTCGTGGCAGCCCTTCTCTGGGGCTACATGTACGGCACCCAGTTCGGCCTCGTCGGCAACATCGGCGACCTGCTGGGCGTGACACTGCCCGACCCGCTCTCCAGCAACCTCGTGCTGCTGTCGATCGGCAACATCATGGTGTGGCTCACCATGGGCTACACCATGCTCGTCTTCTACTCCGCGCTGCGCGTGGTGCCGGCCGAGCTCTACGAGGCCGCCGAGCTCGACGGCGCCGGGGCCTTCCGCGTCATCCGCGCGATCAAGCTGCCCGCAATCCGCCCGGCCCTCGCCGTGACCCTCGTGTTCTCGGTCATCGGCGCCTTCCAGCTCTTCAACGAGCCCAACATCCTCCGCACGCTCGCACCGAACGTGATCACGAGCCACTTCACTCCGAACATGTATGCGTACAACCTGTCGTTCGCGGGCCAGCAGTACAACGCGTCGGCAGCGGTCGCCATCGCAATGGGGGTCATCACGATGGTGGTCGCCTACGTGATCCAGCGCGTCGCCAGCAGGAAGGCATGACCATGGCCACCGCCACGACAGAGAAGACCACCAGCGCCCGAGCGGTCGCCATGAAGAAGCAGGACGCCGCGAGCGCTCCGTTGCCGAAGAGTTCACGGCGACGCAACCCCATGGAGCGGCGGCCGTCGCGACTGCTCACAGCAGGGATGGTGCTGCTGCTGCTCTACAGCGTGCTTCCCCTGTTCTGGCTCGTGGTCAACTCCACCAAGACCCAGGGCGCCTTGTTCTCGAGCTTCGGGCTGTGGTTCTCCGGACCGTTCGCGCTCTTCGACAACATCCAGCAAGTGTTCACCTACGGCGACGGTGTCTTCGCCCGCTGGCTCGCCAACACCTTCCTCTACGTCGTCGTGGGAGCGGGCGGCGCGACGTTCCTCGCGACCCTCGCCGGCTACGGCCTCGCGAAATTCGACTTCCCCGGCAAGAAAGGCGCGTTCGCCGTCGTCATCGCGGCAATCGCTGTGCCCGGCTCGGCGCTGGCCGTTCCCACCTTCCTGCTGTTCAGCCAGCTGGGACTGACCAACACACCCTGGTCGGTCATGATCCCCTCCCTCGTGACACCGTTCGGACTGTTCCTCATGTGGAGTTACGCGCGGGAGTCGATCCCCGATGAACTCGTCGAGGCAGCCCGCATGGACGGCGCGGGAGAATTCCGCACCTTCTTCACGATCTCCTTGCGCCTGCTCGCCCCGGGCATCGTCTCGGTGCTGCTGCTCGAGATCGTGGGCACCTGGAACAACTACTTCCTGCCCCTGATCATGCTGAGCGACCCGCAGTGGTATCCGCTGACGGTCGGTCTGAACCAGTGGAGCGAGCAGGCCAACACCGCCGGTGGCGAAGCCGTGTTCAACCTCGTCATCACCGGCTCGCTCATCACCATCGTGCCGATCATCGTCGCGTTCCTCTTCCTCCAGCGGTTCTGGCAATCGGGCCTGGCCGCCGGAAGCGTCAAGCAGTAATCCCTCCTCCACCACCAGAAAGGGACCACCCGAATGAAGAAACACAGCCGCTGGCGGCTCGGCGCGAAGAGAGTGGCCGTCACCGCCGTGACGGGCCTCGCCGTCAGCGCCCTCCTTGCCGGATGCGCCACCTCGTCGCCGGCCTCGCCGACCTCAGCTCCGGCATTCAGCCAGTCCGATATCGACAAGGCGCTCGACCAGGAAACGACGATCACGATCTGGACCTGGGCGACGACGCTCACCGGCATCGTCGAGGCGTTCGAGAAGGAGCATCCGAAGATCACGGTGAACGTCGTGAACGTCGGCACCGGCGCCGCGCACTACACGAAGCTCGAGAACGCCCTGAAGGCTGGATCGGGTGCTCCTGATCTCGCGACCGTCGAGTACAGCGTGCTCCCGCAGTTCGCTCTCGGCGGCGATCTCGTCGACCTGAACACATTCGGCTACGGGGATCTCGAAGACGAGTTCACCCCGTCGGTCTGGAATTCGACCAACGTCAACGGCGGGCTCTACGAGCTGCCGCACAACGCCGGCCCGATGGCCTTGTTCTACAACAAGACCGTCTTCGACCAGTTCGGTATCGACGTGCCCACCACGTGGGCGGAGTACGCCGACGCGGCGAAGAAGATCCATGCCGCCGACCCGACGGTCTACCTCGCGGCCGACAACGGCGACGCCGGATTCACCACCAGCATGCTCTGGGCGGCGGGCTCCAAGCCCTTCCAGACCACCGGCACCGAAGACGTGACCATCGACATGTCCGACGAGGGCGCCCAGAAGTTCACCGACTTCTACAGCCCCCTCATCGAGGACGGCCTACTCGCACCGCTCGCGGGCTTCAGCAACGAGTGGTACCAGGGACTCGCCAACGGCAAGATCGCCACCCTCGCCACGGGCGCCTGGATGGCCGGCAGCCTCAAGTCCGGCGTGCCCACGGGCGCCGGCCAGTGGCGGGTCGCCCCGCTCCCTGTGTACGAGAAGGGCGACACGGCGAGCGCCATGAACGGCGGTGGCGGCTACGCCATGCTCAACCAGGGCTCCGAGCAGAACCAGCTCGTCTCGGCTGCCTTCCTGAAGTACATGGAAGCCGGCCCGGGCGTGCAGCTCTCGATCGATGCCGGCCAGTTCCCGGCCACGACCGCCGACCTCCAGTCCGACGCCTTCCTGAACAAGACCAACGACTACTTCGGTGGCCAGGAGATCAACAAGGTCTTCGCCCAATCGGCGGCGGATGTGGTTCCCGGCTGGCAGTACCTGCCCTACCAGTCCTACGCCAACTCGGTGTTCGGCGACACCGCCGGGCAGGCGTACATCGGCAAGACCACACTCGCCGACGGTCTGACGGCCTGGGGAGACCAGCTCGTCACCTTCGGGAACCAGCAGGGGTTCACGGTCAAGTAATCCGACGGGAAGGTGTGGTCGGCGGTCGCGTGAGCGGGCGTCGGCCACCCTTCCCGTTAAGGTCGAAGATGCGGGAGTTCGCGGACGAAGGGCCCACCTCATGAACACAGCAGCAGACCCCAGCCCCCTCCAGCTGGTGCGCGACGCACTGCCCAACCTGACGGGCGGGCGGCGTCGGGTCGCCGAACTGATCCTCGCCGATCCACTCGAAGCGGGCCGCAACTCCATCACCTGGCTCGCCGAGCAGTCCGGCACCCAGGCCGCGACGGTCACGCGCCTCTCGACGGCGCTCGGCTACAGCGGCTTCCCGGCACTCCGCGCCGCCGTCGCCAACGAGAGCGGCCGCGAATCGCAGGCCGGCTGGGAAAGTGACATCGGCCCCGACCTCACCCCCCACGACTCACCGGAACAGGTGATGAACGTGCTCGCCGGTCACGAATTCCGCGCCCTCCGGAACGCGATGGCCAACGTCGACCTGAGCCTGCTCGCCAAGGCCGCCGACACCATCGCGACCGCGAAACGCGTCGAGATCTTCGGCGAGTGGGGTGACCGGCCGCCGGCCGAAGAGCTGGCGATGCGCCTCCTGCGCATCGGCGTGCCGGTCTGGAGCCGGGAGGGCTCCTACAGCACCCGGCTCGCGGCCTCCCTGCTCCACAAAGGAGATGTCGCGCTCGCTGTGGTGCGCTCCGGGGAGAGCGAGGTCGCGGCGGCCTTCCTCACGGAGGCTGCAGCTCACCACGCGACCACCGTCATCATCACGGGCGTGCCCAACGGCCCGCTCTCCGCGGTGGCGGACATCGTGCTGTTCACCGGCACCGGTGGCGGGCGCACCTGGACGGAGTACTTCGCCGGTCGCGCCAGCGACGACTTCCTCGCGGGCGTGCTCTGGATGCTGGTCGCTCAGCGACTGAACGCATCCTTCGAGATGCCCATCTGATTCGTCCGGAGGGCCGGAGTCACTCGAAGACGCGGACGGCGACGATCGTGGCGTAGTCGGAACCGTTGGTCGCCTCGACGACCACCCGGAGCGCATCCGTCTCGACCGTCCGGCCCAGGTGGTGCACGCGCAGGCGACGGCGGTTGCCCGACTCCTGAACCACTGGTTCCCAGCGCCCATCGGCGCACACCTCGATCCGGTAGTCACGCACCAGCTCGGGGATCACGGCGAACGGCGTGCGGTGGTGGTGCAGGTTGATCAGGTCTTCGTCGACGTCGTCGTTGAACACCAGCTCGACCCGGCCGATCCCGACGCGGGCGGACCAGTCGAGCTCGACGTGCTCCGACGCGCCGGCGACCATTGCGCGGGACGACCAGAGCTGGGGGCCGCCGTACGGGCGAGCCAGACCCCCGCGAACGTTGGCGGCGGAGTAAGCGCCCGTCGTTCCCTCCACCTCGATCACGGGGGTGTGGCGTCGCAGTTCGGCAGCCGACCAGGCGTTCGACTGCGGACGGTGCAGGTCTTGCGCCGGTGTGCGGCTGAGCAAAGCCAGCACGCCGTAGGGGCCGGGCCGAGGCTCGATGACGACAGCCAGCCCCTCGGCTCGGCGCACGAGAACGACGGCATCCTCGGGCATGGCGGGGCGGTACCCGAATTCGGCCTCGATCCACGACCGCCCGGCCGGCACCGTTCGCTCCACGCGCTCGACGAGCTCGACCGGGATGTGGTTCTCCCCACCGCCGGTGCGCCACAGCTCCATCGTCGCCACCACGGGCTGATCGGCTTCGACCAGCACGCGCACCCGGCCGAGCTCCGGGTCGACCGGCAGCTGAATGCCCAGGTCGTGACCGGAGAGCGGATACGCGAACGCGCGATCGGACGCCGCGACGGCGATCCGGTCGAGGGTGCCCGAGGCGGAGACCTCGGCTCGGAGGGCTAAGTCGTCGGCGGAGGTCCAGGGCACGCCGAGAAGACTCGCATCACCCCGGAGCAGGGTCTGCTGCAGCTCGTCGATGCGGCTCTCGCCGACCGCGCGCGGAGTGATGCCGTGGCGGGCGGCCAGAGCGGCGCCCGCTCCGGCGGCTTCGCCGGTGACGGCGCAGGTCGCCATCACTCGCGTGGTTCCGAACGCGACATGACTCGCGGAGATGTCGCGCCCGGCCATCAACATGTTGGTCACGTTCTTCGAATAGAGCGACCGGAACGGGATGTGGTAGACCCCGGCGGTGAAGAGATGTTTCGATCCGTCGTCGGAGGAGTACATGCCCCCGGGCGGGTGCAGGTCGATCGACCAACCGCCGAAGCCGATCGAGTCGGCGAAACGGGTCTGCTGCATGATGTCGTTCTGGGTGAGCACGTAGTCCCCGACGAAGCGGCGGTACTCGCGCTTTCCCGGGATCGACCCGACCCACTCAAGAGTGAGGGTGTCGGCGTCGAATTCGCCGGAGTTCTTGATGTGGTCCCAGATGCCGTACACGACCGACCACAGCTCGTCGCGGATCGCTTCGTTGTCAGCGACCGCATCCAGTTCTCCGCCCCACTCGATCCACCAGTAGTCACAGCCGTTCGCGGCAGTGTCGATGCGCCGGTGCGCGGTGATGGATGTTGCGGAGACGTCTTTGGTCATCGAGGGGGCGATGAAAGGCACGGGCTCGCCGGTGTCCTTCGTGTAGAAGAGGATCGTGCTGCCGAGCATGTTGCCGTCGGGCACCTCAGGTGCCCACTCCTCGCCGTGCACCGATGCTGCTTCGCGCCCGGACGCGTACCAGGCGCCGGCGAGCTCACCGACCAAGCCGTCGCCGCTGGCATCGATGAACACCGGGCTGACGAAGGTGAGTCGGCGCTCTGATCCCTGTTGCCAACCGGCGACCGACTCGATCATCCGGGCCTCATCGGGTCCGTTCGCGTCGACCTCCGTGATGTCGGTGTTCAGGAACAGTGACACGTTGCTCTCGGCCCGAACCGCATCGAGCACCACTTGGTCCCAGTAGAACGGGTTGCCTTCGGGGTTACGAAACTGGTTCTCGACGAAGAGTTCACCCATCACCCCTGTTTCGCGGGCGTACTTCTGAGCGCCGTGCGCGGTCGCCCCGCACACCCACACCCGCACCTCGCTGCTGGAGTTGCCGCCGAGCACCGGCCGGTTGTTGACGAGCGCGACCGATGCGCCCGTTCGAGCAGCTCTGACCGCCGCGGCGACGCCCGCCAGACCTCCCCCGATCACCGTGACATCTGATCGGATGGTCTGCTCCTGCATCGCTGCGACTCCTTCGGCGCGGTCGTTCGCCGCTGCAAAAGAATAACATGCAGGGCTCGGTTATCGACGCGTATAGGCAAATAGTTTGCAAGACTGACCGCATTCGAGCCGCGAAGGAAATGGGCCTGAACGCCGCACGCCATTGTGCGGCCCGGGCCCCTTCACCTGCGCAGAATGGGACAACGGCGGACCTCCGGAAGGTTGACTCGAGAATGCGGGACGATCGAAGTCTGCGCGACGTGTCTTCCGACCCCTTCGACGACGACCTCGATGAAGTGGCGATCCGCCTTGATCACGTCCAGTCAGGAACGAATGTGGTCTGAGTATGTCCGGGAACGAAAAAGACCCCCGTCGATCCTTGGAATTCAGAGATCTTCGAGGGCCTCGCTGTGCGGAGACGGTGGGATTTGAACCCACGGAACCCAATAAAGGGTTCTCCACCTTAGCAGGGTGGTGCACTAGGCCGAACTATGCGACGTCTCCTTGGCTTTCGCCTCCGCCATCATAGCTGACGACGAACGCGGCCACCGCATCCACCGCCGTCGCCAGGTGCTGCTCGTGCGTGTGACCCGAGATCTTCACGCGGGGCTTGAATTCGTGTTCGCCGTCTTCGAGCCAGTGGATGCGGATGGCGGGCGACAGCGCATACGACGAGACCTCCGCGCGCGTGCCGAACGGATCGCGTGTTCCCTGGCAGATCAGGGTCGGCACGCGCAGCGCGGAGAGGTGCTCGGTGCGCAGTCGCTCGGGGCGGCCCGGCGGATGGAACGGGTAACCGAGGCACACCAGCGCCGACACCGACCCCGCCGCATGCAGCTCGTCGGCCACCATGCTCGCCACGCGTCCACCGAACGACTTGCCGCCGATGGCCACGGGCGCCCCGGCGAGCGACACCACCGCCTCGACCGCCGAACGGTACTCATCGAGCACGAGGTCGGCCCGCGGCGCCGGCTTGCGCGTTCCGGTTCGCCGCGCAGCCATATACGCGAACTCGAATCGGGCGGTGCGGATGCCGCGTTCAGCCAGTAGCTCGCAGAAGCGGTTCATCCACGCCGAGTCCATCGCCGCGCCCGCCCCGGGCGCGAGCACGAGCACCGGGCCGCCTTCGGGACCGGTCCACAGCAGTTCGGTGCTCACCCCTCCACGGTACCCAACCCACCGGCCTCGACCACAACGGCCCACCCGGGTTCAGGGAAGGGGAGGGCGGGCGGGCGACCTCAGTCGTTTCCGACGGAGCAGGTGTAGTCGGCCGCGGTCTGACCCTTCACGTTCGACGGGAGCACCGTCGATCCGTCGGCGTTCACCGAACCGGGCTCGGGCGTGGTCGGCTCGACCGGAGCATCCGGGTCTACCGGCGCATCCGGGTCCACCGGAACGGACGGGTCCACCGGAACCGCGGGATCGACCGGCGCCGTGGTGGCACCCGGCTGCACCGGCGCGTTCGGGTCGAGCACCGACGCGATGCCGCCCGGCGCCTCCACGGCCACCGGCTGATCGGCCTGGATGGCGGCGAAGAGAACCGCTGCCGAATCGGTGTCGGGCGCCACCTTGCCCACGGGCACCCAGTCGGCCGAGAAGCTCGGGTAGGCGACGAAGGTGACCTTCGAGAGATCCATGTCCTTCAGCGAAAGCGCGATCGACACCATGGTGTCGGGCGAGGCCAGCCGATCCGACAGCGTCATGTTGCTCGCCGCCGCCTTCGCGAGGCCGTAGAGCTTGCCGAAGTCGTTGAGGGTCGAATCGGACTTGATGGTGCGCACGAGCGACGACAAGAACACCTGCTGCGACGAGATGCGGCCGAGGTCGCTGCCGTCGCCGACGCCGTGCCGGGTGCGCAGGAAGCCGAGCGCATCCGCTCCGCTCAGGTTCGACGTGCCCGGCTCGAGGTAGACGCCGGTGAAGGGGTCGTCGATCAGCTCCGAGACACACACCGGAACACCGCCCACCGCGTTCGACATCTCGATCACGCCGTTGAACTGGATCTCCGCCGCGAACGGGATGCTCAGCCCCGACAGACTCTCGACCGTCAGCACCGTGCACGCGAGGCCGCCCTGCGAGAGCGACTCGTTGATCGGCGCGGTGTAGCCGCCACCCTCGGGACAATCGGGGATGTCGACCACGAGGTCACGCGGAAAGCTCACCACGGTCGCGTTCGTGTGATCCTGCGAGATGTGCAGCAGCATCGTGACGTCGTTGAGCTCGCCGCCCTCGTCTTCGCCGTAGGCGTCGCCCTGTCCGGTGCGGCTGTCGCTGCCGACCAGCAGCAGGTTCACTCCGCCGTCGATCGCCGAGATCTCGGGCGGGGGCGCAGCTCCGGGGGTGCTCGCGGTGTCATCGGAGACGAGCGACACGGTCGTGATCGAACTGGTCACATCCCAGGCGGCGTACGCCGCGAGCGAGACACCGCTGACGCCGAGAACGGCGACCGACGCCACCAGGAACGTGCCGACCGCCCACAACGGATGCGACGACTTCTGCCGGCCGTGTCGAGCGACCGGCGTCGTGGCACGCGTCTTTCGGCTAATAGTCGTTCCCCTTCGAGCAGGTGTATTCCGCTGCAGTTTGCCCTGTGATCGATTGTGGCAGGGCGGTGGGGGTCTTCGCGACATCCGGCGCCGGTGTCGCCGTGCCGTCGGCGGCCGCGCCGTCATCCGGTGCTGTCGTGGGGGCGCTGGAGGGCAGAGCCGTCGTGGGCGCATTCGGGTCGACGACCGCGCCCACCCCGGTGTTCGCCGGATCGGCGGTGGTGACCGGCTGATCCGCCGCGATCGCCGAGAACAGCACTGCCGCGTCATCGTAGAGAGGCTCCACCTTGCCGGCATAGACACCATCGCCGCCGGTGCTTCCGGGATACGCCACGAAGGTCACCCGGCTGAGATCGATGTCTTTCAGCGCCAACGCGATCGAGACCAGCGTGTCGGGCGAGGCCAGGCTCTGCGAGAGCACCATGTTGCTGGAGGCTGCGCGGGCGATGCCATAGAGCTTGCTGAAGTCGCCGAGCGTCTCGCTCGACTTCATCGTGCGCACGAGAGAGGAGAGGAACACCTGCTGCGACGAGATGCGGCCGAGGTCGCTGCCGTCGCCGACGCCGTGCCGGGTGCGCAGGAAGCCGAGCGCATCCGCTCCCTGCAGCATGTGGGTTCCGGAGTCGAGCACCACGCCGGTGTATTCGTCGTCGATGGGGTCGACCACGCACACGGGCACGCCGCCCACCGCATTCGACATCTCGATCACGCCGTTGAACTGGATCTCCGCGGCGAACGGGATGCTCAGCCCGGTCAAGGCCTCGACCGTCAGCACCGTGCAGGGCAGGCCGCCGTAAGAGAGGGTGACGTTGATGGGCTGCGCGCTCATCGCATCGAAGCTGCCCCCCGCGGGGTCTGGGCACGAGGGCACCGGAACCACCATGTCGCGGGGAAAGCTCACGACGGTGGCGCTCGAATGGTCTTGGGCGATGTGCATGAGCATCGTCACGTCGTTGAGGTTGCCCTCGGTCTCCCCGTAGGCGTCGCCTTGGCCTTCGCGGCTGTCGCTTCCGACGAGCAAGAGGTTGACCCCTCCGTCGATGGCCGAGATCTGCGGCGGCGGCCCGGCGGTGTCACCGGCGAGCGCCACGGTCTGCACCTCGCTCGAGACGCTCCAGGTGGCGTAACCGGCGAACACTCCGCCGCTCACGAGCACGACGGCGAGCGCCACGGCGAGATATTGCGCGACCAGTGCGACGGGATGCGGGGTCTTCAAACGTCCGTGCCGGGCGATCGGATGGCGCGCGTGCGGATGCTTCATGGTGATGAGGCTGTCGGGGTAAGCGGACTGGCGGACCTTTCATGTTCCCGCATGAAACTGAGAGTCTCATCGGCACAGGTGTTGACGCCGTCGGAAAGGCGATCTACTATTCAACTAGATTGTTGATAAACGAGTAGGTTGATAATGATAGAACAGGACGGCGCCGACGACGAGCTCGATCGTGCGTTCATGGCCCTGGCCGACCCGGTGCGGCGACGGATGATCGCCCGCCTGAGCCGCGGGCCGGCCACGGTCAACGAACTCGCCGAGCCCTTCGCCATCACGGTGCAGGCGGTGTCGAAGCACATCCAGGTGCTCGAAGCCGCCGGACTCGTGACGCGGAGCCGCGACGCCCAACGCCGACCGGTGCACCTCGCACCCGCCGCCCTCGAACAGCTGACCAGCTGGATCGACGGCTACCGACTCGCCCACGAACACCGGTTCCGCAGTCTCGACGCCGTGCTGCAGACAGAGAAAGAGAAGGAGAAGAAATCATGACGAACCCCGTCACCATCACCGCCCCCGAGGGCGTTCCGTTCATCGAGATCGTTCGCGAGTTCGATGCGCCGGTCGCCGCCGTCTACAACGCCTATGCCGATCCGGCTCTGGTGAAGCAGTGGCTCGGGCCGAACGGCTACGACATGCAGCTCGAGGAGTACGAGCTGCGCGACGGCGGCCGCTACCGCTACGTGCACGTCGACCCGCAAGGCAACGAGTACGCCTTCAACGGGGTGTTCCACAAGGCGCGCACCGACGAACTGATCATCCAGACCTTCGAGTGGGAAGGGATGCCCGACTTCGTCTCGCTCGAGACCGCCCGCTTCGAAGACCTCGGCGACGGGCGCAGCCGCGTCACCGGCTGGAGCGTCTTTCCGAGTGTCGAGGCCCGCGACGGCATGGTCGAGAACGGCATGGAGACCGGTGTGGTGGAGGGCTACGAGCGCCTCGACGCGCTGCTCGCCTGAGCCGCCCGGCGCGATTTCGGGAGGAGCTGCGTGCATCGGAGCCCGTATGCGAGCTTCGTGTGCCGCTGCTCCTCCCGAAAACATGTCAGCGACGCCGCAGGCTCGCGTCGATGAGGGCCGGCGGCGCAGCGTTGTAGTTGTCGTCGGGGCTGACGTCGGTGCCGGGCGGCACGATCGCGTCGATGCGGTCGAGCGTCGCGGCGTCCAATCGCACCCCCACGCCCGTGAGCAAGCCGTCGAGCTGCTCCTGGGTGCGCGGTCCGATGATCACCGAGGTGATCGCCGGATGCGCGAGCACGAATCCGAGCGCCAACTGCGGCATTGTGAGCCCCGCGTCGGCGGCGACCGAACGCAGCTCGGCGAGCGCCGCCGTCTTCGCGGCTCCCCCCGGGGTGGTCGGGTCGTACATCGCGGGGCGGCTGCCGGCGCGGTGCCGCGACGCGACATCCGCGTGGCCGGAGAGCCAGCCGCCGTTCAGAGGGCTGTAGGTGAGCACGCCCATGTCGTGACGCTGGGCCGCAGGCAACACGGCCGCCTCGAGAGAGCGGGTGAAGATGGAGTACATCGGCTGCTCGCTCAAGAAGCGGTGCGTGCCGCGGCGTGCGGCCGCCCACTGGGCCTCGACGATCCGGTCGGCCGGGAAGGTCGACGAGCCGAAGGCGCGGATCTTTCCCGCGGTCACCAGATCGGAGAGCGCCGAGAGGGTCTCCTCGAGCGCCGTGTCGTAGTCGGGCCGGTGTAGCTGGTAGAGGTCGATGTAGTCGGTGCCGAGGCGGCGCAGGCTGTTCTCGACCGATTGCACGATCCACCGACGCGACGCCCCGCCGTGTCCGGGCACGGCATCGATGGGCAGCCCGAACTTGGTGGCGAGCACCACGTCGTCGCGCCGACCGCGGAGGGCCTTGCCCACGATCTCCTCCGACTCGCCCAGCGAGTAGACGTCGGCTGTGTCGATGAAGTCGATGCCCGCATCCAGGGCGCGGTGGATGATGCGGATCGAGTCGTCGTGGTCGGGATTGCCCATTTTCCCGAACATCATGGTGCCCAAAGCGAACTCGCTGACCGGGAAGCCGGTGTCGCCGAGGATTCTGTGTTGCATGTCTGTCATTCCTTTACCCGGCGCGTCTGCACCGCTCATCCAGGAAAACACCGAGCACCCCGTAGAGCGTAGACCGATCCTGTCGACCTCTTGCACGATCCTGCCGTAAGCAACCGGATCGTGTGATACACCGCCATCCACGTGCTTGACTGTGACCATGGCCGGAACAGCTGAACTGCGCGAACAGATCCTGCGGCACTCGCACGGCGGGGTGCGGCACGACGTGCTGCCCGGCGTGAGCATCGGCGTCTCCACCGTTCCCACCGAGCCGGCGTCGGTGATGTCGTACGCCTCGATGTCACTCATCGCCCAGGGCGCGAAGCGCACCGTGCTGAACGGCACGGCCTACGACTACCGCGCCGGCCAGTTCCTGGTGGCTTCACTCGATCTGCCGGTCACCGGTCGCGTGCTCGAAGCGAGTGCGGAGCAGCCCTTCGCAGTGGTCACGATCGCCCTCGAGCCGGCCCTCCTCGCAGCACTGTTGCTCGAGACCCCCGCTCCGGCCGCTCCGATCGTCACAGCCATGGCAGTGAGTGATGCCGAGCCCGCGCTGATCGACGCGGTGGTGCGGATGCTCGGCCTGCTCGACCGGCCGGCCGACATCCCAGTGCTCGCGGAGGCCTACCGCCGCGAGATCCTCTGGCGACTGCTCACGAGCGACCAGGGTGGCCTGGTGCGCCAGATCGGCGTGGCCGACGGCAGTCTCGCCCGGGTGTCACGGTCGGTGGGGTGGATACGCGAGCACTACGCCGAACCCCTCCGGGTCGAGAAGCTGGCGGGGATCGCGCGGATGAGCACGTCAGCCTTCCACCGGCACTTCCGGTCGGCGACATCCATGACCCCGATCCAATTCCAGAAGCAGATCCGCCTGCAGGAGGCGCGCACCCTGCTGCTCACCGACGGCGACGACATCGCGGGGGTCGGCTTCCGGGTCGGCTACGACAGCCCTTCCCAGTTCAGCCGCGAATACCGCCGCGCCTTCGGTGAACCGCCCGCGCGCGACGCCGTGCGACTGCGGGCGATCGCCCGGCCGCCCGTGATCTGAACGGAGTCGACAGACAGTGGCGGCGCCCCACGACCGGGGGAGGTCGGAGGGCGCCGCGCTTCATTCGGGGAGGCGGAGGTTAGTTCTCCTCTTCGTGCTCCCCGTCGTCGCCCCAGCAGCCGCCGTGATCGGCGTCGGTCAGCTGGTACAGGCTCAGCTTGCCGATCGGCTGGGGGTTTCCGGATTCGTCGGGCACGAAGGCATCCGTCGTCGCGTAGACCATTCCGTCACGCAACTCGATCGCCGCCGGCGACGACACCGGGAAGGTGGCGAACACCTCGTCGGAACGCGACGACAGGGCCGAGATCTGGCCGGTGCCCTCCGGTCCGCCGAACAGCTCGGCCACCAGCACCACGCCGGAATCCTTGTCGACCGCGATGCCGGTGGCGCCGCCGAAGCCGGTGGCGACGAGTTCCACCTCACCGTCGTGCGGGTTCACCTTGTAGACGCTGCCGCGGAGGCCGAGGCTCGGGTCTTCCGGTCCGCCCGGCAAGGTCGAGACGTAGAGCCAGCCGTCATTGCCGCGCTCGACATCCGTCGGCACCGGCTCGAAGGAGTAGCCGTGGCCCACGACGCAGTCCGGGAACGCGAACTGGGCGGCGAGCTCGGGAGTCACCGCGACGGGCTCACCCGGAGGCAGCACGGCGGCGGTCGAGATCTCCCCGTCGTAGTCGACGCGCAGGATGTCGTTGCCGCCGGCATCCGCGACGTAGATCGCGTTACGCAGGGCGAGCGAGGCGTACGGATGCGCGTCGACGATTCCCGTATACGTGGGCGGGCCGGCGGGGCCGGTCGGATCGATCAGGGCCGCGCAGGCCGGATCGAGGTCGGTGAAGCCGTACGTGTTCACCTGGTCGGGGTTGAACTCGGCCTCGTAGGCGCCGAGGTCGGCGAGGAGTTCGGGGGTTCCGCCCTCTTCGAGCGACATCAGGTTGGCCACGCCGGTGGGCTGGTCGTTCTGGCTGAAGTAGACGGTGCCGTGCCGCGACGACACCGCGCCGATCTCCTGCCCAGGAACGGATGCGGTGGCGAGCGACGAAACGACGCCGTCTTCGCTCACCCCGGTCAGCTCCCCGATGAAGTTCTGCGAGAGGTAGGCGTCGCCGCGCCTGTCGACGTCAAGACTCAAGGGCGAGACCAACCCCTCCGCGAGCGTCGCGACGGGATCGAGGCTCAGAGTCGGCGCCTCAGGCACGTCATGGTGCCAGCCGCCGCCATGGTGCCCGCCGGCATAGGCGGGGGCGGCAACTGCGACAGCTGCGATGGTAGCGGCGCACGCAGCGCCCAGAATGGTCCGTTTCTTCATTGATTCGGCTCCTTGTCACCGGGTCGATCGGGAATGACAAGGCGGGCAGATGCTGACGGATGCACGCGAGAAGGCAGGGCGGAGTTGTGTCGGCGCCCTCGCGCCCGTGTCCAATTGCTCGCCCCGTGCCGACGATGCACGCCGACTCGCCGACCCTACAACGGGGGGTTAACCGCCGTCGAGGCCTCGATCTCCAAATGCGGGAAACCACAGGAAACGAGCACGTGGGGCGATTGTCTGCATCACGATTCTGCACGTGTCGACGTCGCCCGCACCATCAACGGCCCGGCCCACACGATCAGAGCGAGCATGGCCACCACCGCGCCGAGCAGCACCGGCACGAGCGGGAGGATGAGCAGCGCGACTCCGATGAGCAGAGGCACCGCAGTCATGCCCGCGAACGAGAGCAGGAAGATGCCGGCGGTGATCTCACTGCGATTGCCTTCGCCGGCCAGTGCGCCAGCAGTGGCGAGCGCGCCCCGGAAGACCAGGCCCACGCCCGCTCCGGCCACGATTCCGCCGCCCACGAAAAGCACGACCGAGCCCGCCAGATCGGCCACCCCGAGGGCGAGAAGTCCCACGATGATCGACGTCACACCCAACACGAGCTGCGAACGGGTCGTCATCGTCGAGAACACCACCTGTGACAGCGCCGCGGCACCGAACACCGAGAACGCCACGAGCCCGGCGACGAAGCGGTCGCTCTGATGAAGGATCTGCACGAGGAAGGTCGGGGCGACCGAGCCGAACAGCCCCGTGATGGCGAAGGCGACGAAACCGCCGATGCCCGCCGCCCAGTAGGCGCCGCGGCTCTCCCGCGGCACGCGCACCCGCTGCGGGCGGTAGGGCGCGTGCTCGCGAGCGGTGTCGACCGTCTCCGGCACGAAGGCGTAGGCGAAGCCGATCGCCACGAGTGCGGCCAGGAACGCCAGGTAGGGAGCTACCAGGGGCATCGGAACCCATTCGGCGAAGACACCGCCGATCAGCGGGCCGAGGGCGAGGCCGCCCATGTTCGCCACACCCGCGATAGTGGCGGCGAAGCCGATACCCGCATCGGGGCGGGCGAGGCGGCGCAGGTCGGCCAGGTGTGCGGTGGCGGTCGCGGTGAGCATCCCGATGCCGAGTCCGGCGACGAAGCGCGCGACCACCAGCCCGACCGGAGCCGACCACACGAGGAACATCACGGCCGCCAGCACCTCGATGACGACGGCGGCGAGGAAGACGCGACGGCGACCCACTCGATCGCTCAGGTGTCCGGCGAGATACAGCGCCAGCATCACACCGATCGAGTAGGCGGCGAAGATGACGGTCACGACCACGGTCGGGAAACCGTCGCGCTGCTGGTAGAGCGAATACAGCGGGGTGGGAACGGTGTTGAACGCCATCATCACGAAGAAGGCGACCGCTGTCACCCAGAACCCCGCACTGTGCGGAAGGCGGAGGCTGCGGAGCACGGGAGTCGTCAGTGGAACGGCGGCGGTGGAAGTCATGCTTCGATGATGCGCCGACGCATACATCGAGTCAAACGAATAGTTTTGATGACAATAATCGTTTTGTTCTATGATCGATGGCATGGAGACCCGCCTGCTCGACTACTTCGTGACCGTCGCCGACGAACAGAGCGTGACCCGGGCATCCGAACGCCTGTTCGTGGCTCAGTCGACGGTGTCGGCGGGGTTGCGCAGTCTGGAGCGCGAGCTGGGCGTGCGGCTGTTCGAGCGCACCACCAAGACGGTGCAGCTGCTGCCGCCCGGGGAGGCGCTGCTGCCGCTCGCGCGGGCGCTGCTCGACGACCTCGAGGGATTGCGTCAGGTCGCGACCGAGACGGCATCAGGGCTTCGCGGCCGGGTGCGTATCGGCACCTTCGCAGCGCTGCAGGTGCTCGATCTGCCGGTGATCCTCGCGGGGTTCCGGCGGGAGCATCCGCTCGTCGACATCCAGCTGGTGGCATCGCCGACCGGGTCGACGGGGCTGCTCGACGACCTCGCGCACGGGCGCCTCGACCTGGCCTTCACCGCTGTGCCCACACCGCCCGACCTCGACTCGTGGCCGCTCGTGAGCGTGGAGTTCGTGGCCCTGCTGCCCGAGGGGCACCGGCTCGCGGGCAACCCGTCGGTGTCGCTGGCCGAGCTGGCCGCCGACGAATGGGTCGACGTGCTGCCGGGCTTCGGTAACCGGGTGCAGCTCGACCAGGCACTCGCCGAGCGAGGCATCGTGCGGCACATCGCCGCCGAGCTGGCCGATCTGCCGAACGTGGCGCCCTGCGTCGCCGCCGGTTTCGGGGTGGCAGTGGTGCCCGACATGATCGACACGACCGGATGCGTGCGAGTGCCCCTGTCGGAGCCGATGGCCCCTTGGGTTCTGTCGCTCGCCGTGCGGCGCGGGGCCGAGCGTCGGCCGCAGATCCGTGCGCTGGTCGAGAACGTGCGTGCGTCGGCCGCGACCCCCACCGAGGGGCGCCGCTGGTTCGGCTGATTCACCCGGGCGCCCGCGCCGGCGGGAAGCTCCTCGGGTCAGCTGCCGTAGTGGTAGCGGCAGCCGGCGACGAGCACCTGATCGCTCTCGACTCGGTAGACCAGCCGATGTTCATCCGAGATGCGTCGCGACCAGAAACCGTGGAAGCCGTGCTTCAGTGCCTCGGGTTTGCCGATTCCCTCATTGCCATTGCGGGCGATGTCGCGAAGAAGTGTGTTGATGCGCTTCACGATGCGGCGATCCTGAGCCTGCCACCACTCGTAGTCTGCCCAGGCCTCTTCGTCCCAGACGAACTTCATTCGTCCAGATCGCGCTCGCGACCGTGCCCGGATTCCAGACGGCCGATCGCGCCGAGCAACCGCCGGGCGTTTTCGGGACTCCGCAACAGGTATGCCGTCTCCTTCAGCGACTCGTACTCGGCGAGCGACACCATCACGACGGGTTCGTGGCCGGCGCGCGTGATGACGACCTCTTCGCTGTCGTCGACGACCGACGACAACGTCTCGGCGTAGTGCGCTCGGGACTCCGAATACGACATGATTTTCACGTCACACCTCCTGTACGTGAAATTGTACGGGCGGGGTGTTCGTGAAGCAAGCGATCGGGCGGAGGGCTAGGGATTCGAACCCTAGAAGGCTTTAACACCTCACCAGTTTTCAAGACTGGCTCCATCGGCCGCTCGGACAGCCCTCCCGGAAGCGCCGGCACAGCCTGCGCAACCAGCCACGAGCATACCGCCCGACGCGCCACCGCCGCCGAACCACTGCCGCCGAAACGACGGAGTTTCGGGGCGAATAGCGGAAACGACGGAGGCACAATCCGCATCGGGCGCCGAACTCCGTCGGCACGTGCGCGCGGTCAGAGCGTGGCGAGCACCCCGGCCACCCCGTCGTCGTAGACGGATGCCGTGACCTCCGTCGCCACGTCGATCACGTCGCGCGGGGCCTGGCCCATCGCCACGGCCCGGCCCGATTCGCCGGCCCAGCGGAACATGTCGATGTCGTTGCGCCCATCGCCGATAGCCATCACGCGGTCGCGCGGGATGCCGAGCCGCTCACGAACCCGCTCGAGGCCGGTCGCCTTGTTCACGCCGTCGGGCGCGATGTCGAGCCATGCCGTCCAGCCGATCGAGTAGCTCACCCGGTGCAGGCCCATCCGCTCCACCACGGCGAGGAAGTCCTCCATGTCGTGATCGGGCGAGATCACCACCACACGGGTCGCCTCGGTGGAGATCAACTCCTCGAAGCTCACCTGCTCGCTGCCCGCACCGAGAACGGTCTCGGGGAACGCCTCCGTGTAGCGGAAGAAGCCGTCCTCGTCTTCCACCGCGAACACCGCCTCGCTGAGATGCGAACGGATCTTCGTGAGCACCGGCCCCGGATCGAAGATCTCCACGTGCTCGCGCCGATAGCCGAGCGGCGCCGAAGCGTCACGCTCGAGGGTGATGGCGCCGTTCGCGCACACCACGAACTCGGGAGCGATGCCGAGAAGCTGCAGCACCGGCAGCGTCGTGGCGACCGAGCGGCCTGTGGCGAGCATCACCTCGTTGCCTTCGGCGACCACGCGCCGCACCTCCGCGCCCACGATGTCGCTCAGGGTGCCGTCTTCGTGCAGCACGGTGCCGTCGATGTCGAGCGCCACGAGCCAGCGGTCAGCGGATGTGTCGGCCGCGACATCCGCTGCACCCGGCAGGGCAGCCGACCCGTCGGCCGCAGCATCCGCGCCGACCGGCCGCATCGGGGATGCGCCGCGTGCCTCGCTCACTTGGCCTCGATCAGCTCGAGTCCGCCGAGGTAGGGCCGCAGCACCTCCGGCACCACGACCGATCCGTCGGCCTGCTGGTGCGTCTCGAGCAGCGCCACGATCCAGCGGGTGGTGGCGAGGGTGCCGTTGAGGGTCGCGACCGGGGCGGTCTTGCCCGACTCGGTGCGGTAGCGCGTGTCGAGTCGGCGCGCCTGGTAGGTGGTGCAGTTCGACGTCGAGGTGAGTTCGCGGTAGGTCTCCTGCGACGGCACCCAGGCCTCGGTGTCGAACTTGCGGGCGGCGCTCGAGCCGAGGTCGCCGGCGGCCACGTCGATGACGCGGTAGGCGAGACCGAGGTCGGTGAGCATCCCCTCCTGGTAGCCCAGCAGTGCCTCGTGCTCGGCCTCGGCGTTCTCGGGCAGCACGTAGCTGAACATCTCGAGCTTGTTGAACTGGTGCACGCGCAGGATGCCGCGGGTGTCTTTTCCGTGCGAGCCGGCTTCGCGTCGGTAGCAGGTCGACCAGCCCGCGTAGCGGAGGCCCGCGCCGTCGGCCGGGAACTCGAGGATCTCACCCATGTGGAATCCGGCGAGCGCCACCTCGCTGGTTCCGGTGAGGAACAGTTCGTCGGCCGGCAGGTAGTAGACCTCGTCGGCGTGCTCGCCGAGGAAGCCCGTGCCGTCCATCGTCTCGGGCCGCACCAGGGTGGGCGTGATGAGGGGGGTGAACCCGGCGGCGAGCGAGCGGTCGAGCGCGAGGTTCATCAGTGCGAGCTCGAGGCGGGCGCCGATGCCGGTGAGGAAGTAGAAGCGAGCGCCCGAGACCTTCGCCCCGCGGGCGAGGTCGAAGACCCCGAGGGTTTCACCGAGTTCGACGTGGTCGCGCGGCGGGAAGTCGAAGACTGGTTTGGTGCCCACTTCGCGCAGCGTCACGAAGTTCTCTTCGCCGCCTTCGGGCACGCCGTCGATGACGATGTTCTGAATCTGCCGGGCCGTCTCGACGAACGCGTTCTCGGCATCCGTCGCCCGCTGGTTGGCGAGCTTCACCGATGCGGCGAGGGACTGCGCCTGCTCGACGAGCGCCTTCTTCTCCTCTTTCGGAGCCACTGCGACCTTCTTGCCGAAGGCGTTCTGCTCGGCGCGCAGGTTCTCGAACTCGAGGATGGCGGCTCGACGCTCGGTGTCGGCCGCAATGGCCTCGTCGACGAGCAGCACCGAGGAGCCTCGCGCTCGCTGCGATTTCCTGACGGCATCGGGCATTTCACGCAAGAGCACTGGATCGATCACGATTCTCATCCTACTTTGCGCTCCCGCCCCGGCCCGCGGCCCGGTTTTGCGCCTCGAAACCGGTACGGTGAGCACGTGGCAGCACGTGAAGGCGAAGCCGAACGCAACGGGCCTCCCCCGCCGACCCATGGTGACGGCGAGGCCGCGAAGCGAAGCGAGTCCGAACGCAACAGGCCTCTATCGACGACCCAGGGTGACGGCGAGGCCGCGAAGCGACCTCACCGGAACATGTCGCGCGGCGCCGGGCAGGGACCGGCGACGCCCGAGGAGGCCGCGCGAAGCACGGCCCCCGAGGCAGCCAGAACAGCCGCCGTAGTGGTCAACCCCATCAAGGTAGACGCCTCCCGCCTCCGCCCCGTCGTGGCCGCAGCGGAGAAGGCGGCCGGCTGGGCCGAGACCCTCTGGTTCGAGACCACGAAAGACGACCCGGGCGACGTCGTGACGCGGGCGGCCGTGGCGGCGGGCGCATCCGTGGTCATGGCGGCTGGTGGCGACGGAACCGTACGTTCGGTGGCCGAGGCCCTGCGCGACACCGATGTCTCGCTCGGACTGCTGCCGGTGGGCACCGGCAACCTGCTCGCCCGCAACCTCGACCTCAATCTCACGAATGTGGAGCAGGCCGTGACGGCCGTCTTCACCGGACAGGACCGGCGCATCGACCTCGGCGTGATCAGTGTCACCCGCGAAGACGATTCGGTGGAGGAGAAGGTCTTCTTGGTGATGGCCGGCCTCGGCATCGACGCGAAGATGATCGCCAAGACCAACAAGAAGCTGAAGAAGGCTGTCGGATGGCTGGCGTACGTCGACGGCATCGGCCGCGCCATCCCGGAGTTGAAGCCGGTGAAGCTGCGTTTCCGTCTCGACGGCTCGTCGTGGCGCTCCACGAGTGTTCACACGGTGATCGTGGGCAATTGCGGCATGCTGCCGGGCGGGCTCCTGCTCATTCCCGATGCCAAACCCGACGACGGCGTGCTCGACATCGTCGCCCTGCGTCCGGAGGGCCCCTTGGGCTGGCTGCGGGTGTGGAACAAGATCGCTTTCGAGAACGGCGTGCTGCGCAAGTCGGCGGCGGGGCGGAAGATCATCGATCTGAACAACGACGTGCGTTCGGTCTCCTACTCCACCGGCCGCGACTTCGAGTTGACTCTCGACGGGGTGGAGGAGATCCAGCTCGACGGCGACGAGTGGGGCGTGGCGCGGGCGGTGCACACCTGGGTCGACGCGGGCGCGCTGCTCGTGCGGGTGCCCGCCGACACGAAGGCCGTCACCACCGCCTGACTCACGCCGCGCACGGGTGAGCCGCATGGGAGGGTCACGCGGGAGCGACGAGGCGGCTGGAGAGGGCCTTGATCCGTTGGGCGATGAGGCCGAACGCGCGTTCGAACGCCTCGGGAGTACCGAGCGGTGCGGGGTCGGGGATCGACCAGTGCAGGTCGTCGCGGCCGCCCATCCGTTCGTGGGCATTGTCACAGACGGTGATGACGAGGTCGGTCTCCGCCAGCACGTCGGAGAGCAGGCGAGGGGACTTCGCGGGGTCGATCGCGATGCCGTGCCGTTCGGCCACGTCCACCGCGCCGGCGTTGATCGCCGCCGCCGGCTGCATCCCGGCCGATGCGACCGGGATCTCGCTCTCGGCCCGCCACATGGCCTCGGCCAGTTGCGACCGCGCCGAGTTCGCCGTGCACACGAACACCACGCGATCGGGCACGGCGAGGGCGCGGGGCGTGAGGGCGTCGAACGCTTCGGGTTGCAGTCGCACGTAGCTGCGGCGACGGTCGAACTCCGACCGGGAACGACTCAGCACGCCGGCCTTTTCAAGAACCCGGATGTGGTGGGCGACGAGGTTGGATTTCACCCCGAGGGTGAGCTGGATGTCGGTGGACGAGAGATCTCCGAGGGTGAGCAGATCGACGATGCCGAGTCGGGTCGGGTCGGACAGCGCGGCGAAGATCGAGGCACGGCGTTTCAGATCGGCCATCTTCATCCCGACTCGTTAGGTCAATGACTATTGACTCAATCATGGTAGGCAGGACTGCGCCGGGGTGAATCTCTCGCCCGGCTATCAGGAAGGATGCTCATGGGTATCGGAACCGGAATCGCCTTGTTCGTCATCGGCGCCATCTTGGCGTTCGCGGTGAACGTCGACCTCGGCGGCGTCGTCAACCTCAGCATGATCGGCTACATCCTCATGGGCGCGGGATTCGTGGTGTTCCTCATCAGCCTGATCTTCCTGCTGCGTCGCCGCCAGTCGGTGTCGACGACTCGAGCCGCGGTCGATCCGGTGAGCGGAGAGCAGGTCACCCGCCGCACCCGCGACAGCAACGACCCGCTCGTCTGAGCGAGCCAGTGATGCCGGAACTGCGATCGGACAGTTCTCCCCGCACGGGAGAGCTCTTGGACGGCCGATACCTCCTCGACGCCCGCATCGGCGCCGGGGGGATGGCGGTCGTCTACCGTGCGCGAGACGAGATCCTCGGGCGCACGGTCGCGGTCAAGCTGTTCCGGGACTCCGCCGCAGACCCGGCCGATGCGGGGCGCAAGACGTCGGAGACGACGTTGCTGGCCGCACTGAACCACCATTCGCTGGTGACCTTGTTCGACGCCCGAGTCGACTCGGATGACGCGACGTACCTGGTGATGGAGTACGTCGACGGCCCCACTCTGCGGGAACGGATCGCCGAAGGGCCGATCGCGCCACGCGACGTCGCAGCGATGACCCACGACCTCGCCGAAGCCCTGCACGTCGTGCACCAGGCCGGCATCGTGCACCGCGACATCAAGCCCTCGAACGTGCTCTTGCGCCCGTCCGACGTGCCCGGCGTGCCGGGCCGGGAGTTCCGCGCGAAGCTGGCCGACTTCGGCATCGCCTATCTGGTCGACTCGACCCGGCTCACGACCCCCGGAACCCTCATCGGCACCGCCGCCTACCTCAGCCCGGAGCAGGTGCGGGGCGCCGAACCTGCGCCGGCATCCGACATCTACGCGTTCGGTCTCGTGCTGATCGAGGCCCTCACGGGCGAGCGCGCCTTTCCGCAGACCGGCACCCACGAAGCGGCGCTCGCTCGCCTGACCCGCGATCCGGTCATCCCCGGCACCATCGGCTACCCGTGGCGCTCGCTGCTGACGGCGATGACCAGCCGCGACCCCGACCAGCGTCCCACCGCTCTCGACGTCGTGCTCGCGGCTCCCGGACTCGACCGGGTCGAGGCGATCCCGGATGCGACGGGTCGGCTCCCCGACACCGCGGTCATCACTGCAGCCGACACCGAGACCACTGCCGATACCTCTGCCGAGACTGCCGACACCGAGGCCACTGCCGATACCTCTGTCGACACCACCGCCGAGACCGAGGCGATCACGGCGGCCGACGCCGGCCTGGGCTCCCCAGCCGACACCGGCCCGACGAAGGTGATGCCCCACCCGACCGATGCAGCAGGTGCGCCCGAGTCGGAGAGCCCGGCCGCGCCGGTCGCCCGCCCATCCCGCCGACGCCGGTGGCCGATCATCGTCGCGGTCATCGCCGTGATCGTGGTCGCTGTGATCGTGGGTGTGCTGATCTGGGCCCTCGGCCAATCCGGCGCGGGGGCGGCGCCGGCTCTCCCGCCCCTGGACTCCCCGCTGGATTCCCACATGCGACAGCTCCTCGAGTCGGTGACACCATGAGGCGGCCTCTTCGACGCCTGCTCGCCCCGGCTCTGCTCGCCGCTGTGCTGGTGCTGACCGGATGCTCCGGCGCCACGAACGGGCTCACCGCGGAGGTCGGCAAGCAGTTGCAGTCGACGGTGGTCACCGCTGCCGACCAGGCGGCGGCCGGCGACACGGCAGGAGCGCTGACGACGCTGGACACCCTCCAGACCCAATTGCAGCAGGCCACCGACTCGGGCGACATCTCGGCTGAGCGGGCCGCCACGGTGCAAGCCTCGATCGACCTCGTGCGCGCCGACCTGCAACCCGCTGCGCCCGTCGAGTACCCCGCGACGCCCGTCACGCAGGACCCTGCGACGACGGAACCCGAACCCGAACCCACCGAGCCCGAACCCGAGAAGGAGAAGAAAGAAACCCCTCCGGGCAAGGACAAGGACGAAGACAAAGACAAAGGGATCGGGAACGAGAAGAACAAATAGCGTCCGCCCCCCAGGGGGCGGCGAAAGCGGCCATCAGGCCGGTACCCCTCACAAAGGAGAACAACGTGAACATCCTGCTCATCGTCATCGCCGTCATCGCGGTCATCCTGCTGTTCACCGGCGGATTCGTGTCGTCGCTGAACTTCTTGCTCTGGGTGGGGTTGATCCTCCTCGTGCTCGCGATCATCGTGTTCATCGTGCGGGCAGTCACCGGCAACCGACGCGTCTGACCATCCGGCCGGCGCCGACTCGTTCGGCGCCGGCCGCCTCCTTCGTCGACAGCAGAGCCTCGACGGATGCTCAGCGCGGGCGGCGCGGACGGATCGGCTTGCGCGCCGGTTTGGCCTTCGACTTGGGCTGCGCCTTCGCCGCCGCGGCACGCGCTTCCGCGGCGCGGGCCTTCGCCTTGTCGGTGGCCTTCGGCTTACGACCCGACGCCGCGATGGCAGCACGCTCCGCGTCGTCGGCCGCGCGCGAGCTGTTGGCCGTGCGGCCGCGCACCACGCCGATGAACTCGTCCACCTGCGGCGAGCGCCGCTCCTCGATCCAGACCAGCGCGATCTCGGTCTCGGGCAGCCCGGTCACCGGCCTGGCCTCGACGTCTTTACGGCCGTAGAGACGCGCCACCGACTTCGGCAACACGAGAACGCCCACGCCCGCCGCGACCAGCTCGACCGCGTCGGGGCCTCCCGTGGGGCCGATGGCGACCTCGAGCATCCGTTCTTCGGCCAGTTCGGCGACGTCGATCTCGTCAACCGCCGTCACCACATGGTCTTTGGGCACCACGACCACCGGAACCTCGGAGTAGAGGGTGATGGCGCCGATGCCGTCGCGGTCGACGGGCAGACGCAGCAACGCGACATCCGCTTCGTCGTCTCGCAATACGGCGAGCGGATCTGTTCCGGTCACCAGTGACTCGATCGGCACGGCCTCGATCGGCACACGGTCGCCCGGGCGCAGGGTTTCCTGCCGTTCCTGCCAGACCCGGAACCATTTCGTGGGCGTGACGCCGGGCACGAAGGCGACGCGGAAAGTCATCCGATCCCCTTCTGCTTCGCCGATGCCCTCGCCGCAGCGGGAGACTGCTCCATCCCGCCCAGGATACGCTGTGCTGATGAGCCCCGAGAAGACACCGCAGACCATGAAGCCGGCGACGGCCGCGAAGAAGCTCGGAATTCTGCTGACCGCCGCGCCCGCCGACTTCCAGGAAGGGTCGGTCACGCGAGCCGAGCTCAACGAACTTCTCGAGTCGCCGCCGGAGTGGCTGGTGCAGCTGCGACTGAACGGTCCGCATCCGCGCGAGGTGATGGCCCGCAAGCTGGGCGTGTCGATCTCAGGACTCGCCCGGGCCGAGGTGACGGATGCGCTCACCACAGCCGAGATCACCGCCCTGCTGCAGAGCCCGCCGGAGTGGCTGGTGACCGAGCGGCGCATCCAGGCCGATGTGCGTGCGGAGAATCGTCGCGTGAAAGACGTCAAGCTCGGAAAAGCGGCTGCTGCCGCCGAACCGCACGCGGAATAGCAGCGATCCGGGCGCCCATTCCGGCGACTCGGAGCCGATGCCCAGCCTGATCGCTCTGGCGAGTCCTCCCGGCGCGGCGTAGTGTCCGAACATGAGCGTCTCTGCGGTGAGAATTCCCCCTTCCCGGGAAGTGCGACCGGCGCTTGCGGACTGGATCAAGCGGCAACGCTGGTTCGCATCCTCGTCGAAGCACCCCGTTCTGTCTCGCGTCGGCATGTGGTCGCTGGTCGACCACCGTCACCAGGTCGGCCTCGAAACGCACCTGATCCTCGATGAATCGGCGGCCACGCCGGTGCTCTACCAGGTGCCTCTCTCCTTCCGCTCCTCCACTCTGCTCGGCGGCGACCGGGCCTTGATCGAACGGGCGAGCATCGACGGCAAGCCGGTGTTCGTCTACGACGGTCCGCACGATCCCGCCTACACGCGGGCCCTCCTCGGGCTCATGCTCGACGACGAGGCCGAACGCAGCGATGCCTACCAGGATGCCTCGGCCGAAGGCCATCACGCGCTGACGAGTTCCGACATCCGCGTCACCGACTCGCACGTGCTGCGCGGCGAGCAGTCGAACACCTCGATCATCTACGACCTGGTGCATCCGAACGGCAAGCCGGCACAGCCGGTGATCTGCAAGGTGTTCCGGGCGCTCAGCAACGGAGCCAACCCGGATGTGGTGGTGCAGTCGGCGCTCTCCGACGCCGGATCGCGGCTCATCCCGCGCGCCGTCGGCAACGTCACCGGAACCTGGCGCGACCCTCGCGAGCCGAGCGGCCGGGCGAGCGGGCACCTGGCCTTCGCCCAGGAGTTCATCCCCGAGGTCGAGGACGCCTGGCGGGTGGCGCTCCGATCCGCCGATGCCGGCGAGACATTCGTGGCGCCCGCGCGAGCGCTCGGCGAGGCGACCGCGCAGGTGCACTCCGAACTGGCTCGACTGTTTCCGGTGCGGTCGACGACCGACGGCGAGAAGGCCACCATCATGGCGAGCATGCGCGAGCGTGCTGCCCAGGCCGTGGCCGAGGTGCCGGCGCTCGCCGCGGAGAGCGGCGCCGTGGAGCAGGTGTTCCGGCTCGCCGAAGAGGCGCAATGGCCCGACTGCCAGCGCATCCACGGCGATTACCATCTCGGTCAGGTGCTCGCGGTTCCGGGGCGCGGCTGGTTGCTGCTCGACTTCGAGGGCGAACCGATGCGGCCACTGCTCGAACGGAGCGAACCGGATGTGACGCTCCGCGACGTGGCCGGCATGCTGCGCTCTTTCGACTACGTGGCGGGCACCTACGCGCAGTCGCCGCACGCGGCGGCGGTGAGCGAGTGGGCGCACGTCTCCCGCGATGCCTTCCTCGACGGCTACATCGCTCGCTCGGGCAACGACTTGCGCGGGCAGCGCGCTCTGCTCGACGCCTTCGAGCTCGACAAGGCGCTCTACGAGGTCAGTTACGAGGCGCGCAACCGCCCCGACTGGGTGTCCATCCCGGCGAACGCGATCCGTTACCTGGCGAACCGCGACCGCTCCCGCATCGACGCCTGACCAGGCCTCGGGTGTGGGGCGCAGGGGCCTCCGACGGCGGGTCTCAGGCCTCGGGCTCGCCCGAGACGAGGGCTCGGAGCCAGTCGCGCGCCTCGATGAAGACGTCGTTGTCGTAGCGCGGCACGTATTCCACGGGGGAGCGGTCGGCCCGCGGATACGAGCCGAGGAAGATGATCTTCGGGCTGAACCGGCGCACGCCGAGCAGCGCATCCGCCACCCGCTCGTCGGTGATGTGCCCGTCGGCGTCGATGACGAAGCGGTAGCGGCCGAGGGCGTCGCCGATGGGCCGTGACTGCAGCAGCGAGAGGTTCACGCCGCGGGTCGAGAACTGCTCGAGCAGCTCCAGCAGTGCACCCGAACGGTCGTCGGGCAGCTCGGCGATGATGCTCGTCTTGTCGGCCCCGGTCGCGGGCGGCACCGCTGCACCCCGCGACACCAGAACGAAGCGCGTGACCGCGTTCGCGTTGTCGGAGATGTTCTCGGCCAGCACCTCGAGTGCGTGGTGCTGCACGATCTGCGGGGGCGCCACCGCGGCATCCGCCAGGTCGTTCTCGAACAACGACAGCGCGGCGGCCACGTTCGAGGTCGACGGGATGTGCCCGTGCGCCGGCACATGCGAGTCGAGCCACTTGCGGGTCTGCGCGTAGGCCACCGGATGCGCGTTCACGACCCGAACCTCGTCGAGCGTCGTGCCCGGCCGGGCCACCAGCACGAACTGCACTCTCACCAGGTATTCGCCGACGATCCGGAGCCCCGGGATGTTCGCGAGCGCATCCTGGGTCGCTGATACGCCACCCTCGATCGAGTTCTCGATGGCGATCATCGCCGCCACACTGCGCCCCGACACGACGTCGTCGAGCGCCTCGCCCACGTTGTTGACGGAGTGCCACTCCTTGCCCTGGGCCTCGGGCACCTGGGCGAGCGCCGCCTCGGTGAACGTTCCCGATGGGCCGAGGTAGCTGTAGGTCTCCGACATGCTCCGAGCCTACCGAGGCCGATGAGCCCGGACTTCTCCAAGCGAGAGGCAAACCGCGCGCGCATGGGCCCGCGGTCGCGCACTCGTTTGGAGAAGTCCGAGCGAATGGCATGCGCGCGCCCGATCCCGTTCACCCGCACGCGGCCCCGCGGTGCCAGACTTGGGGCATGCATGAGCGTGCGGGCACAGTTGCCCTCCCTGAAGACCTGATCGACGTCGATGCCCTGGTGCGGGCCTATTACGACCTGCACCCGGATGTGACCGACCCCGAACAGAAGGTGATCTTCGGCACGTCGGGCCACCGCGGCTCGTCGTTCAACACCGCGTTCAACGAGGATCACATCGCCGCCATCACGCAGGCGATCGTCGAATACCGCGCCGGGCAGGGCATCACCGGGCCGCTGTTCATCGGCCGCGACACGCACGGCCTGTCGAAGCCGGCCGAAGACACCGCTCTCGAAGTGCTGAACGCCAACGGCGTGACGGTCTGGACCGACTCCCGCGACAGCTGGACGCCGACGCCCGCCGTCTCGCACGCCATCCTGCGCTACAACCGTGAAGGTCACGACGACCAGGCCGACGGCATCGTCGTGACGCCGAGCCACAACCCGCCGGCCGACGGCGGCTTCAAGTACAACCCGCCGCACGGTGGCCCGGCCGACTCGGATGCGACGGGCTGGATCGCGAACCGCGCCAACGAGCTGATCGCCGGCGGGCTCGCCGAGGTGAAGCGCGTGGCCCGGGGCGCCGGCGCGGCATCCGGAACCTACGATTTCCGCGAGCACTACGTGGCCGACCTCGAGACCGTGATCGATCTCGACGCCATCGCCAAGTCGAAGATCCACATCGGCGCCGACCCGCTGGGCGGGGCCTCGGTGGAGTACTGGGACCTCATCCGCGACCGCTACGGCCTCAACCTCGACGTGGTGAACGAGACCGTCGACCCCCAGTGGGCGTTCATGACGCTGGACTGGGACGGCAAGATCCGCATGGACTGCTCCAGCCCCTACGCCATGGCCTCATTGGTCGCCCGCCGCCACGACTTCGACATTTCGACGGGCAATGACGCGGATGCCGACCGACACGGGGTGGTCACCCCCGACGCCGGCATCATGAACCCGAACCATTACCTCGCCGTGGCCATCCAGTACCTGTACTCGCGCCGCGAGGGCTGGTCTCCGGATGCCGCGATCGGTAAGACCCTGGTGTCGAGCTCGATGATCGATCGCGTCGCCTCGTCGCTCGGCCGCACCCTCTGGGAGGTTCCGGTGGGCTTCAAGTGGTTCGTGCCGGGCCTCATCGACGGGTCGGTCGCGTTCGGCGGCGAGGAGTCGGCCGGGGCATCTTTCCTCCGCTTCGACGGCACGGTCTGGACCACCGACAAAGACGGCATCCTGCTGGCCCTGTTGGCGGCCGAGATCCTCGCGGTGACGGGCAAGACGCCGTCGCAGCACTACGCGGAGCTCACCGAGGAGTACGGCGATCCGGTTTACCAGCGTGTCGACGCTCCGGCCTCGAAGGCGCAGAAGGCCGAGCTCGCGAAGCTCGACGGCGACGCGATCACGGCCACCGAGCTGGCGGGCGATCCGATCATCGCGAAGCTGTCGCACGCACCCGGCAACGGTGCTGCGGTGGGCGGCGTGAAGGTCGTGACCGATCGCGCCTGGTTCGCGGCCCGGCCGTCCGGCACCGAGGACGTCTACAAGATCTACGCCGAGAGCTTCGTCGACGAAGAGCACCTGCGCCGCGTGCAGGCCGAGGCGAAGTCGATCGTCGACGCGGCCCTCGGGGCCTGAGTCCGCGCCGTCGACCGGTCGCGCGGCCGGAGGATTTGATAACGTCACACCATGCGGGCGGGGCGAGGGCGACAGCGCGCGGCGCGTCTGTCGACCGCCGCGTTGCTGCAGTGCGCGGCGATCGGAGCCGGGTCGGCGATCCTGATCGTGGGGCTGGGACCGGTGCTGCTCGCCACCGCGCTCGCGTCACCCGTGCTCTACTCGCTCCTCGGGTCGTTTTCGGTCCTGGGCCCGATGATCGCTGGGCGCTGGCTGCGCCGGCCCGGAGTCGTCCTGGTGACGGCATTCGTCGCGTCGCTGCTCGCCGTGCCGTTCACCGCGCTCGGTCTTCTGGCCATACCGGCCCTGTGCATCCCGGCCGCGACGATTGAGATGGTGCTGGGCCTCAGCAGGTTCTGGCGAACCGGTGACCGGCTTGCCTGGTTCGGTGCGGCGGCGGCAGGCGGTGCCGCCATCTTCGCGATCTCGCTGGTGGTGATCGATCCGCGAGTTCTGAGCGCCGCGGTCATCGGGCTCACCCTCGCCGGGCGCGTGCTGGCCTACCTCGCGCTCGGGGCCGTGGCCATCCTCGCGGAGCGCGCTCTGGCGCGGGCGGGCGTTCCCCGCCTGCGACCGGGCAGGCGCGGCGAGACAGACGGAGCGGGATGAGCCGCACGATCGGCATCGCAGGAGCGCCGCGCATCCCCGCCGCTGCTGTGGTGCGACCTCGCCTGATCGAGCTGCTGGGCACGGAAGCCGCGCTGCACGTCGTGCGTGGGCCTGCGGGTTCCGGCAAGACCGTGCTGCTCGCGCAGTGGGCGCAGAGCACCATCGCACAGGGGGTCTGGGTCACGATCGACCGGCCACGAACCGCCGCTTCGGCCCTCGTGCGGGCGATCGTGCGGGCATCGTCTTCGGCGGGACTGTCCTCCGCCGCGGTGGCGTCCTCGGTGGAGGCGGCGCTCGACGGGAGCGGGGCGCCCTGGGAGCTGCTCACCGACCTCGTGAACCAGGTGGGCGAGATGCGGATCGTGATCGATGACGCCGACCTGCTCGACGACGAGACTCTGACCGAATTGCTGGATTTCGTCAGACGCACCCCGACCGTGCGGATCGTGGCAGCGGTCAGGCGGTCGTGCCCGCTCACGGAGCCGGGTGCCGCACTGGCCGTCGACACGACCACGGTGCCGCCCGGCGCGCTCGCATTCACGGCCGACGAGACCGCTTCGCTGGTGGCCAGGAGCGGTTCGGCGCACGACCCGGCTGTGCTGGCCGAGCTCACCGGCGGGCTCGCCATCGCGGTGCGGGCGATGGTGGTGAGCGGCGAACCGGTCACGGCCGAAAGCGCGAACGTGGAACCTGCACTTGCGGCGATCGAGTCGTACTACTCGCTGCGCGGCCGCTCGCTCGACGAGCACAGCTCGCACCTGCGCCGCTTTCTGCTCACCACCTCCGTGGCCGAGGTGCTCACCCCCGAACTCGCCTCGGAACTCTCCGGCGACCCGCGAGGCAGTGAACTCCTCGATCTGGTCGAAGCCGATGGCTTCGGCATGTGGACGGGTTACGACTCGTCACGCGTCTTCGCCTACACGACCCTCGTTCGCGACCTCCTGCAGCGCGATCTCCGTCGTTCGCTCCCTGGCGAGGTCGATGGTCTGCAGCGGCGCGTCGCCCGCTGGTCGCTCGACCACGACCGGCCGTTCTCGGCACTGTCGATCGCCGTCGGGGTCAACGATCTGAGCCTCGCGAGCGACATCGTGCGTCATGCCTGGCTGCAGCTGCTCGCCAGCCACGCCGCACAGGCGCGCGAGTTGTTCGCGGGCACGTCGTTGCTGACGCTGCGCAAATACCCCTTGATCACGATGATGCTGGCGCTGATCTTCAACGCGTCGGGCCTGCACCGTGCCCGAGCCGTTCAACTCTTCGGCGTGGCGATCCTCTCCGCCCGGGCGCAGCGGGCCGGAGCGAGCCCACCCGACAGGGCGCTCCTGCGCACCATGGAGAGCGCGTCGTTGCGGGTCATCGGGCGCTTCAACGGCGCCGATGAAGCGGCGCTCGACGCCTTCGACATCCTCCAGCACCTCTCCCCCGCCGACCACGACGACCTCGATCGCCTTGAACCAGCACTATGGGCGCACGTCGGCACCACCTTCTTGTACACCGGGCGCATCGACGAGGCGATCACCTGCTTCCGCGCAGGCATCGCCATCGGTGACGCGCTGCAACGCCCCTCGGCGCTCACCTCCCTCGCGCTACTGGCCGGCACGCTCGCCCTGAACGGCGACATCCGGGCCGCGCAGGAGGTGTGTCGCGAGGCCGACTCACGTGTCTGGCCTCCACGCTGGAAAGACGGCTACGCGGGCAGCCTCTACCGACTGGCCGAAGCATTGATCGCGCTCGAGAACGGTGATCCCGACACCGCGGAACTGCGCATCCGGGGCCTCGACCCGCATCGAGAGACCATCGAGCACTGGCCTCTGATCGATCACGTCGAAGCCATGATCTCCCTGTTGCGCGGCCGGCCGGGGGAGGCGCTCGACCAGATCGACCAGAGCATCCGCGCTCACCGCAAGCGGTCGGCGACCAGCCCGCAGACCCTGCAACGACTGGCCGCGACGCGCTCCCTGCTACAGCTGGCCGGCGGAGACTCCGACGCCGCGACCCGCACCTTGGCCGCACCGGGAAAGCAGCCGGGCGGTTGGATCGTCGGCCAGGCACGCGTCGCGCTCGGCCGAGGCGACCACTCGGGTGCGCTCCGGCTGACCCTCCTGGCGCGCCGCGAGACGCTGTCGATCCGTCAGAGGGCCGAGGCCGACGTCATCCGACTCGCCGCCCTGCTGAGGGCGGGGCGGCACCTCGAGGCCCAGGAGGTCGGGGCGGCGACGCTCGGCTTCCTCACCGACCATGCCCTCGCTTTTCCTCTGGCGCTGATTCCGCCAACCGACCTGCGCGCCGTCCAGGAGTTCGCCGAGCGACTCGGCCGCGACGAGTTCATTCCCATCGTCACGCGTGCGGGCCTGCACTCCGTCATACCCGACCAGCAACCCATCCCTTCGCTCAGCGAGCGTGAGCACGTTGTGCTGCGCG